>CAZPVG010000174.1:0-2520 GCA_964589945.1 uncultured bacterium | reverse complement strand
AGCGGCTGGGCTTCGACACCGGCCACTCGGAGACGCCCATCACGCCGGTCATCGTGGGCAAGGGTGCGCTGGCCATGAAGCTCTCCGACCGACTCTTCGAGGAGGGCGTCTTCGCACAGGGGATCGGCTTCCCCACCGTCCCCGAGGACAAGAGCCGGGTCCGGACCATCGTCACCGCCGAGCACAGCCGCGATGAGCTGCAGACCTGCCTGGACGCGTTCGAGCGTGTGGGCGGCGAGCTGGGGATCATCTAGTCCAAAGGGACTGTTGTCCTCCGGCACCGGTCCCACTGGTCGCGACCCCGCCTGGATGGTACGGTTGCGCCGCGCGTGCGCGACGCTGCCCCGCGTAGCAGAGGTGCCCTGGTCCCGGCTGATGCGAGAGCGACCACTCGACCTGATCCTGACTCGACCCGCGACCCGTGCCGCACCGCGGCGCGCGTCGACGAAGGCTGCCCCCGACGCGAGGCCGGCACGCACTGACGTCGATGCCCTTGCTCGTGCGGCAGCGGCCGGCGACGTGACCGCTGTCGGACTCCTCTACGACGAGCTGGTGGGACCGATCTACCGCTACATCGCCATGCGGGTGCGTCGGCGGGAGGATGCCGAGGACCTGACCCAGGTCGTCTTCGAGCGCATCGTCGGGGGCCTGCCACGCTATCGACAGAACGGGCGCCCCTTCACTGCCTGGGCGTTCCGGATCGCCCGCAACGCGGTGATCGACCACGTTCGGCGCGACCGGCCGACCGAGCCGCTCGGTCCCGATCACGATCACGCCGACGGCCTGGAGGTCGAGGCCCTCAGTCTCAAGGGCGAGCAGATCCGCGAGCTGCGCCAGGCCATCGGGCTGCTCACTCCCGATCAACGCGAGGCCCTCACCCTGCGCTTCGTCGCCGGCCTGTCGGCCGAGGAGGCGGCACACGTCATGGGGCGCCGCGCAGGGACGATCCGGGGGCTGACCTTCCGGGCCATCGGCGCCCTGCGCCGGCTCATGGCGGACGAGCGTGGGTCCGAGGCATGAGCATCCTGGACGCTCCGCTCGCCCTTCTTGACCGCGTCATCGCGCGCCGTTCCCATCCGGCCAGGCCGGACGATCCGGTGGCGCGAATGGTGGCGCGGACGAGCGTTCGGCTGCGGCCGACGCCGGGGTACCGGCGGCGGCTGCGCGGCCACCTGATGAACCAGTACGTCGCCGTTCGCGAGGGCCTGGCCACGCCCGCGCCGCGCCGACCGCAGATGGGCTGGATCGGTCGCTCCGTCCTCTACGCGTCCCTGGGCCTTGCCGTCTCCGTGACCGCGGTGGGCGCAGCCTCGCAGAGCTCGCTGCCCGGTGATGCGCTGTACCCCGTCAAGCGGCAGCTGGAGGAGGTCCGCATGGAGATCGCCCCCAGCTGGGTCCGGCCCACGCTCGTCGCACTGGCGCTGGACGCGCGCCTGTCCGAGGTCGAGGCGCTGGCGAGGGACGGTCGCTGGGACCTGGTGGCCGGTGCCGTGGCCGACGTCGATGCGGCCGAGGCCGCGTTCGCCGCGACTGCCGGATCGGTCCCGCAGGGGCAACCCGATGACCTCGCGCGGCACACACGGGTCCTGACCGCGCTGCTGGCGCGAGCGCCGGACGCCGCGAAGCCGGGGTTGCAGCATGCGCTGCTGGCTTCGAACAAGGCCGCTTCCGCGGCTGCCGCGGCACACGGCAACCCGCAGCCGGGAGCCACCGGCGGGAACGCTGGCACAGGCGGGCAGAACGGCAATGGGAACGCCAATGGCAACGGGAATGCATCGGTCGAGCCTGAGGCCTCGCCCTCGTCGACGGCACCGAGCTCAGATGCCAGGCCGTCGCCATCTCCCCGACCGTCGACCAAGCCAACGCAGCCGCCGCACCCCAGCCACGCTCCTCCCGGGCAGTCCTAGAATCCTGCGGCACCCAGTCCGCCGACATTGGTCACGCCGGCCCCTCGACTGACGCGACAGCAGCCCACTGATGCCCGGTGATCTCCCCGCGGCAGCCCCGGCCGGGTGGCAGGGCCAGCTCACAGGCCGTGGGGATGTGCCGGCGGCCGGCACAACAGAAGACGGGGTAGAGGCGAACCTCTACCCCGTCCCTGCCAGGGGGGCTGGTGCCATGCCGAGGACCGGTCCGGGGACCGGCCCTCGGAACGAACTGACTACCGTCGGCGGCGCACCGCCCGAACGTTGACCAGTGTCAGGGTACCCAGCGAGCCGAGGAGCACGAGCACCAGCAGCTCGAAGGGGACCTGGATGGGCTCACCGTTCTGGCTCAGGACCAGGGCGGTGTTCGGCACCGATGCGCTGGGCGTCGGCGTCGCCGCCTCGACCTGCCCCGAGGTCACGCGGACCTGGTCGGTGCCCGTGTCCTTCGGCGTCTGATCGGAGACGATGCTCGCCACGTTGACGATCGGTCCCGTCTCAGGCGCGTCGGAGTCCACGGTCGTCACGAACGACACGCTGCCGCTCGCGTCGAGGTTGGCGAACGTCCAGGTGATCGTCCGCGTCCCCGCGTCGT
>CAZPVG010000173.1:0-2559 GCA_964589945.1 uncultured bacterium | reverse complement strand
CGGCGCAATAGGACGGCGACCAGGACAGCGCCAGCACGTAGAAATCGAACTTGCCGGGCACGTTGCGCGGCCGCTCGGCGGTTTGCGCGAAGGCAACGACGGCGAAGACGAAGATGAAGCTGGCGGCAACGGCGGCGGTCCGGGCCGCCCGGTAGACGCGATGACGCAGCATGGACGTTCCCCCCTTATCGCCCGGCAGCGGCCGACGCTGACGCCTGCAGCAGGCGGCCCTGCACCGCGGGCAGAACAAATCGGAAATTGATCCAGCTCAATAGTTCCACAAGAGAATACCGTGCCATCTAGAACATAGCAAGAACAAAATGGCAATAGAGCGTGACCGGCGCTGGCCGCGCGTGTCCGTGGTTAATGAAGGTTAACCCCGCGGGGCCGGCCGGCGGCAAAGGTCAGGGCTGCGCCATCTTGCAGGCCGGGCTATAGGCCCAGTTGCGGTCGAGCCCGACCACGCACCAGCGCACGCTCGGCGCAAAGCCGAGGAAGCTGGTGTCCTCGCCGATCCAGAAATTCACCCGGTGTTTTCGGCCGTCGCTGACCTCGGCGACCGCCCGGCAATAGCGGCGCGGAATGGTGCCGGGCGCCCAGGCGTTGTAGGCGACCTGGCGCACCCGGTCGAAACTGACGATCTGCAGCGACGAATTCCAGAAGCGGCCTTCCTTCTCGGCGAATTGCGCGGAGATGGCGCCCAGCGCGGCCTCGCAGGCCGGCAGCTGGTTGCTGTAATTGGCCCCCGACATGAAGAAGGATTTCTCCAGCCAGCCCGCGGCCTTGGCCGGCGTCAGCGCCGCCAGGCCGAGGAGAACGGCGGCCGCAGCCGCCCGAATGATGCAAGACGCGCGCATGGCTTGAGATACTCCAACCGGTCACGGGCGACTTTATCACAGGATTTTCCGGGCGGCAGCCGATTCGTGCACAGTTTTGCGCGGGTTTCGACTCGGAGAATCGGGCTGCGGCGCTGCATCATTTCGCTCGCGAATCGGGCCTTGGCCGGCGTTGCGTCGTCTTGAGTTTGCGCACGCCGGCCGGTTCATGCGTGCCCGACGCAAGGAGGAGTAGTGCCGCGCGTCCGGCCGGAGTTACCGCGGCCGCGCGTTTCGTCAGTTGCTTGCACGTAGCGGTCGCTTAAGTCGCGTCAACGGCGTCGGTTGCTGGCCCAGTCGGCCGGCAACCGCGCCGCAATTTTTCTCATCCCCGCCAATCGCCCAGGCTCGCCTGCAGCAGCGCCAGCGCCGCCACCGCGGCGGTATCGGCGCGCAGGATGCGGGGTCCGAGCGCGATGCGCGCGACGTTTTCCCGCCGCAAGAGCGCCGCGCGCTCGTCCTCGGCGAAGCCGCCTTCCGGCCCGATCAGCAGCGACACGGCCAAGCCCTTGGGCGCCGCCTCGAGCGCGCGGATCGGATCCTGCACCGCGGCGCGCTCGTCGCAGAACACCAGCAGGCGCGACGTGTCCGCCACCGCCGCCGTGAAATCCGCGGGCTCGGCGACCGCGGGCAGGTTGAGCACGCCGCACTGCTGGGCGGCCTCGACCACATTGGCGCGCATGCGCGCGAGATTGACGCGCGCGACCTGGGTGTGGCGCGTGATCACCGGCTGCAGGCGCGAGACGCCCATCTCCACCGCCTTCTGCACCAGATAGTCGAGGCGGGCGTGCTTGAGCGGGGCGAACAGGAAATGCAGGTCGGGCGGCGGCGGCTGGTCACGCAGGCGCGCGGCGGGTTCGGCGGTGAGCGCCCGCCTGCCCTCGCCCGCCAGCCGGGCCCGCCATTCGCCGTCGCGACCGTTGAACAGCAGCAGCTCGTCGCCGCGCTTGAGCCGCAGCACGTTGAGCAGGTAATTGGTCTGGTCGCGGGTAAGCGGCGCCGCGCCGTCCCCCGGGAGGGCGGCGTCGACATAGAGCCTAGTCATGCGGAATTCGTAAGCCGGCATGGGCCCATTAACCCGTCCATCGAGGCTGAGGGGGTTTAGCGAAGCCATCGCGGCCTGGCGAGGCCGGGTTCCAAAGGGCCAATTCCATGCGCGTTTTGCCGCGTTCCCGACGCAATCGGCGGGTTGGTATCGGGGTTGACCGACCGCCTGTATAATGCGTCGGGAATCTTGAGGGGATATCGGCCATGAACTTGCGCCGGGCATTGTTCATCATCATCGCGTTCGCGCTCGCCAGCGCGGCCGGGCCGGCCGCCGCCCAGTCGCAGCAGATGCCGCCCTGCTTCAAGGCCTTCGCGGCACTGCGCGACAAGGCCGAAGCGCGGGGCAAGGCCCTGGAGGCGGCGAAAAAACACAGGGTGTCGCCGAATGTGGCCTGCAAGCTGCTCAAGGCCTTCGCGGCCGCGCAGGGCGACATGCTGAAATATGCCAAGGAAAACGCGACCTGGTGCGGAATCCCGCCGCAGATCGTCAAACAGATCGCGCTCGGGCACTCAAGGGCCTCACAGATGAGCAACCGCGTCTGCAAGCTGGCCGCCAACCCACCGCCCCCGCGCGGTCCCACCTTGAGCGACGCGCTCGGCGCCGGCATTCCCGACGCCAGCAATATCAAGCGCGGCG
>CAZPVG010000172.1:0-2567 GCA_964589945.1 uncultured bacterium | reverse complement strand
CTCGTCGCGAACCCGAGGGCAAGGGTGGCCTGGCCCGGCAGTTCCCCCATCATCGCCACCGCCCCGGGTCCCGCGCTGTCGTACTCCCATGTCATGCGTCCATGACTGTGAAAGTCCTGCCACCCGTCGCTTTCTTCGAGGCAACCCACGGAGCAGCGCCCCCACGCATCCGCGTTTCCCTCCCCACCCGCCATCAGGGCCATGGCGAAGGGCCCCTGCTCCGCCCATAAGACAGTTTTACCGTTGTATTTCTCCACGGCGGCCTGGTTGTTTGTCGCGTCTTCCCCCAGGCGCGGCGAAACCAGGACATACGGCCTCAGGCCCTGATCTCCCACCAGCCGATAGTGCAACAGAAGAACGTCCCGTCGTTGGGAGGGACAAATTTGCAGTGTAAAGGTGAAGCGCGGATGCCGATGAATGATTTCTACGGCGGGTACGCCGGGCTTTGGCAGGGTTATTTCATAGTCGCGGTGGCGCCGCAGCTCGATCCAGAACCCTTGGTCGTCCGCGACGATAAATCCCATATCCTTGATCTGAGGGATATCGATGCGCGGATAATAAACTTCAGTGACGATCCCCTCGGCGACAGTGAACCAGAGCCGTGACGACCCAAGGCTGGTACCTACCATGTCCTTTGCCGCGTTAGCCCAAGTCGGGTATGGATTGGCTGCCTGCGGTGCCTTCATCTTTACTCCCTGTATTGTGCCGCCCGGTGGATTCCATTGTTGAAGTCAACTGCGAAATACACCGTAGCGGTCGTGTTTGAAGTGGTGGATCTTGGCCACCTCAATTTCCCACCGGCACAGCGTGGTCAATCGACACGCCGCAACCCCAAGCAGGGTCCCTAGCAATGGACCCAGCCAGTACACCCACCACCCGTGCCAGTAATCAGCTATGACCGCCGGGCCGAGACTGCGCGCCGGGTTGGTACTGGTGCCCGACACGGGCGCTTCCAGGAACACCATGAGCGCATACAGCACGGGAAAGATGGCCGGTGTGAAGGCCCGTAATCGACGGTGCTGGAGGAAAAAGAACAATCCCAGGATGAGGCAGAAGGTGGTGGCGGCCTCACCAAGTAATGCCCAGGCGTCACCGTAATCCGGACCAGGGAACGTAGCGCCGAATTCAATGCTATGCCCCATACCGCCCCACGCGAGCAACGGGAATGATCCAATGACCGCCCCGGCGAATTGGGCAACTGCATACCCTGCCGCATGGCGCACCCTGAGTTTTCCCATCAGCAGGAATCCCAGGGTTACGGCGGGATTCAGATGCGCGCCGCTCTCCTTACCCAGCGGTGACAGCGCGATGAGCGCACCGGTGGCGCCAAAGAGAAAACCGGTGACCAGACGCCGCAACCCGGGGGATGGGATGAACTCGGCGACGGGGCTTCCCTGGCCGAAATTGACAATCACCACGGACAACCCCACCGCCAGCAGCAGCGCCGTTCCGATCAACTCCGATCCATATAACAGCCAGGGAAATGGTTGATCATGGGTATCCATGTCAATAGCACCAGGAATCCACTTAATATGGGTTTCCCGATGGCATGCGGTCTGTGATACCTGGTGAAAATTGCAACGCGACCCGCCGCGGGCGGATTGGTCGATTGTACGCCCATGATGTTATATAAGATGCTCTGAGTGACATCGGCGGTAATGCTTTTTAGGACACAATATAAGAGACACGCGTAATCGATAATAATTCCCCGTATATGGCGAATCCCTAATGCAGCCCTGGTGTTACCAGGTTTTGCAGTCTTGCACTGATTATTCCCGGGACCCGGCGCGTGATACATTTCCGGCCTGTTGCCCCAACAGTGCAAGCAACTCAGCAGGATTCGTGCGTAACACCTCACAATAAGGACGCAGCAAGGTTTCGGTCTGCTCCATCGCCGAACGCTGCACCTTCACACCGCCCTCGCTCAAGGGCCAGACCAGGTTGGGGAGTTCCGGCTTTACCACGATGATGGGAACGCCGCACCCCGCGGGACAACGGTTGAAGACCAGCGGCGCGTCGGACATATACCACGGCCGCTGCCGGTACAGCAATAAATAGAGGATCTCCACCAGCGACCACGGCTGGCTTAACGCATAACTAAGCCCCGCGGATCCATCGTGATGAACGGCGGTGTGGTGGACGAGCAATGCATCCAGATTATGGTGGCAACAAATGGCCTCGGTCGGTGCCAGCTCAATCACCGCCCCATCGGTAAATAATTCACCGTCGATCTCTACAGGGCGGTACAACACTGGCATGGCGGCACTGGCCATGATGCGCGGCGCTAGTTCACCTTCCGTAAACAGCACCTTCTCGCTGCGACCGAGATTCATCGCAATCACATAAAAGGGAATGGGACATTCTTCGAATGTCTGAACCGCCAGATTCCGGCGCAAGAATTCCACAGCGGCATCGGTACCGCTCAGCCCGGTGTAACCGCGCCCCTTTTGCACCGCCACGCGCCAAAGAAATCGCCCCCATGAATCCGGAGACCAATATTCACGCGTATGCACATTGGCAATCGTTTCACCCCAGTGTTGCAGGCTCATACCGCTGGCCGCAATACC
>CAZPVG010000171.1:0-2578 GCA_964589945.1 uncultured bacterium | reverse complement strand
TTTCTGATCGGCCTGATCTCCGAGCAGATCACCATGCTGCTCTATCAAAGAATGACTAAGGATAAATAAGAAAGCCATGAGTTGCAGCATCCCGGCAAGACGCTGCGACTCATGGCTTGAGAGCTTGTCGCCCGCGAGACGGCGCGGTCAGTAGGCGTTATGCCCCATGAAACCCTTGACGGTGGTCATAAAGATGATCTTCAGATCCAGCCACAATGACCAGTGGCGGATATAGGCCAGGTCACACTCCACGCGTTGCTGCATTTTGTCCAGGGTATCCGTCTCGCCCCGCAGCCCGTTGATCTGGGCCAACCCGGTGATGCCCGGCTTGACCTTGTGGCGCAGCATGTAGCCGTTGATCAGCTTGCGGTACTGCTCGTTGTGCACCACCGCGTGGGGCCGGGGACCGACGATGGACATGCTGCCCTGGAGGACATTGATGAATTGGGGCAGTTCGTCCAGTGACGTCTTGCGCAGGAAGGCGCCGAAACCCGTGACCCGGGTGTCGCACTTGGTGGCCTGTTTGATATCGTCACCGTCCTCGCATACCGACATGGTACGGAATTTCCATACCTCAAACTTGTCGCCGCGCAGACCATAGCGGTATTGCTTAAAGAGGATCGGTCCGGGCGAGGTCAGCTTGATACCGAGGGCGATAAGGAGCATGGGGACGGCGGCGATAAGCAAGATGAGGCTGGCGAGGATAAAATCCTCGACCCGCTTCACCCAGCCGTCGACACCGTAGAACGGGGTCTCGAAGACACTCACGGTGGGCAGTTCACCCACATTGCTCCACGTGGCACCCATCAGGTCCGACACGAAGCAGTCAGGCACCATATAGACAGAGGCCGTGGTATCGGACAGCTTGGCGATGAGCTCCCGGATTCTCTCCTCCGCCCGCAGCGGCAGGGTGATGTAGATCAGGTCGATGTTCCCCTCACCGGCGAGCTTGACCAGGTGATTCAGGTTTCCGACCACTTGGACCGGCTCATCTACCAGCGGGCGGGCACCGGTGCGCGCTCTGTCATCAAAGAACCCGATAGGGCGCAGGCCCATCCACGGCGATTCGAGAATCGTCCGCGCCAGATCGGCCCCCAATTCCCGCGCCCCGACGATGGCCACCGTCCGGGTATTAATGTCCCGCTCCCGCAGATACCCCACCAGGACCAGCATCACGCCGCGCCACAGGGTAAGGAGCAGGGGCACGAGGGCAAACCAACTCAATATCACTTCGCGGGAAAATTCACCCGTTTTCTTAGTCACAAAGGCGAGAAAGAGCAGACCCAGACTCACCGTCAACCACGCCACCCAGATGCGCACCGTCTCCTGCCGCATGGATGCGCCGCGCCATGAGCGGTACAGGTCCTGGGTCTGGGCGAAAAAGAAAAACAGCCCCACCGCCCACACCATCGCCTGGGTGTAGTATTCATTCCACCGTTGTGCGTAGACAAATATCAGCAGCCAAAGGCCCCCGACAATCAGCAAGCTGTCAATAACCCTGGAAAGCATCGCGATTCTCGACCGCGGCGGTCCCACCATATCCCGCATCTGGTGATACGGCCCCCTTCCCTTGAGTGCCGGAAACACTCTAGCCTTCATCAACATTGGAAAAGCGCCCTAAAATGAAGATTGAAAAAACCAAGCTGTGTAAACTCAGGCGGCGACACCCCTACGAAGGCGCGCGCCAAGATGCTCTCGCTTTCAACCGTCTTGCACATCCCGTACCAAACTTGCATATTATATAAACGCCACTAGTAACTTAATGATTAATATAAACTTATTTGAACAATGACGCGTGAATATCCGGATGTCACCGACGCACTAAATGCGCGCGTGTAAAAAATTCCGACATATGGATCAACGACTTGGAAAAGGCTGAACAATTCTTTTGCTATCACTCCGGCTGCTCCCGGCGTCAGCCGGTAGGAATCCAGTAACTCCCTGTATTTAAAGCACTGGATTCAAAGTTTGCGCTACGCTACGCCCGGAATGACAATTATTCACACCCTCCCTGGAGATCAACAGCTGTATATTGCAGTTAGCCTCATATAGATGAACGCGGCATTGATCTGCGTCAACAAGATTTAAACTCATTATTGTTTCAACATTATTTAAGTGCATTAAAGTCCATTAAAGCGCGGATCACTCCTTTTTCTTCTTATATTCATAGTCAAACTGCGTAATCAATAAATGAGGGCTGCGGTTCTCCACGTGGAAGATCAAGGTCCCACTATACTGCAAGGCGGCTTTTTTATCTTCTGTATTCAGTCTTAACTGAAACGGTGCCTGGCCCACCAGCGTACCCTTGTCGGCCCGTTTCCACTCAAGCCCCTGGAGGAGTTTCAGGCGGCGGTTCCTGGTCCCCTGAAAAAACTGGTTATAGGCCTGACGGATGGACTCCCGGTCCTTCTGGGCCTTGGTATGGGCATCCTCCGAAAACAGGGACATAAATATATCCAGGTCACCGGCCTCATAACTGGATATAAAGGACTTGATAAGGATTTCCAATTGCTGTTCGGAGACGGCCTGAAACGGCGATTCCGGCGTGGGCGGGCTCGTTGACGCGCCGGCGGCCGGC
>CAZPVG010000170.1:0-2584 GCA_964589945.1 uncultured bacterium | reverse complement strand
CGGGCATGTCGATTTGCCAGGAGGGCATCGGGCTGTCGCCGAAGCCGGGCAGGTCGAGGGCGATCGCGCGGTGGGTGCGCCCGAAGTGGGGGAGGTTCTCCAACCAGTTGCGCCAGCAGCCGCCGAGCCCGTGGACGAAGAGGATCGGCTCGCCCTCGCCGATTTCGGCGTAGTTGACCTCAGCGCCGGGAAGCTGCACCCGGTGCAGGTGTTCGCGCCAGTCGATCTTCAGCCACTCGGGGTCCGGGTTGCCGTAGTCGCTGGCCGGGAACTTGACCGAGCCGCTGCGGACGGTCTCAGGCATAGCCCATCCGTTCGAGGATCGGGATCTCGCGTATCTGCGGTGGCTGCAGGTGGTCCCAGAGGATGCCGCGCGGGCGTTCGTACTGGCGCTCGACCTCGATCACGGCGCGCGGGGTGGCGATCAGGTCGACCGGCAGGTCGTGCGAGATCACCGGCAGGTGCTTGCGCAGGATCTGGATCGGGTGCACGGTGGTGGCGATCGTCGTGTGGTCGTCGATCTTGCCGGCGTCGATCAGGACCCCGTACTCGAGGTCGTTGTAGCCGCCTCCCTTGCCGATCCGGGCGCCGCTGAGGTTGACGGCGACCGAGCCGGTGAGCACGAAGTCGATCGCCGGCAGCTCGTCGAGGGCGACGACGCGGCCGTGCTTGAGCGCGCCCTTGATCGTCGCCGCCTCCTTGATCGCCGCCTTCGAGAGCCGTTTCGGCTCGAGCACCCGGAAGGGATGGGGGTCACGCAGCCGCGGCACCGCCATCACGAGTGTCTTGCCTTGCTCCAGCGCCATGCGGCGCGCCTGCGTCTGCGGCGAGTCGGGATTGGCCTTGATCGAGCGCGCCCGCTTCCAGAGCCGGTGGCCGGCGAGCTTCTCGGCCGCCAGCCGGGCGCCGGCGAAGTTGGGAATGCGACCCTCCGCGCCGGGGAATCGAGAGACTCCCTCGCGGTCCATCGCCTTCCAAACTTCCTTGCGGATCTCATCCTTCGAGCGCACGAAGCCGAAACATATCCGTGGAGCGACCGACGCGTGTGCCTAAGATTTCACGATGGGACGTAAAACCCGAATCGCGCTGATAGCGGGAGTTCTCGTCCTGCTCGTCTTCGTGGGGGTCGCCCTAGCCTATGACAGCTCGCAGAGCGACACGATCGCCGACGGGGTGACGATCGGCGGCGTGGACGTCGGTGGCATGGACGAAGCCGAAGCAAAGCGGGCCGTGCGGCGGCAGCTGCTGGCGCCCCTGCGCCACTCCCTGAAGGTCGCCTACGACGGCGAGAGCTGGAAGCTCGACGGCGCGACGCTGAAGGTCCACGCAAATCTCGGCCGCGCGGTCGAAGAAGCGCTCGACCAGAGCCGCTCCGGCGGCCTGCCCGGCCGGCTGGTGCGCTACGTGACCGGCGGCAGCGTCGACGAAAGCGTCCCCGCCCGCATCGCCTACTCGCAGCGGGCGGTCAACCGCTTCGTCCGTCACGTCGCCGACGAAGTCGACCGCGAAGCGCAGAACGCCGACGTCAGCGCGAGCGGCAGCTCGCTCGAAGTGACGCCCGCCAAATACGGGCGCAAGCTGCGCGACAATTTGCTCGCCCGGCAGCTGCGCGCCGCCGTGCTCAACGCCGGCGCCGAGCACACGATCGCCGCTCGCACCCACCCGGTGAAGCCGCAGGTGACCGCGAAGGAAGTCGCCGCCGAGTACCCCTCCTACCTGACGCTCGACCGCGCCACCTTCACGCTGCGGCTCTGGGAACACCTCAAGCCGGCCAAGACCTACACCGTCGCCGTCGGCCAGGAAGGCCTGGAAACGCCCGAAGGCCTCTACGCGATCCAGGAAAAGCAGGTGAACCCGTCCTGGCACGTGCCGAACTCGGCCTGGGCGGGGGACCTCGCCGGAACGGTGATCCCGCCGGGCCCGGCCGACCCGATCAAGGCCCGCTGGATGGGTATCTACGAAGGCGCCGGCATCCACGGCACCGACGAGACCTCATCGCTGGGAACGGCAGCCTCGCATGGCTGCGTGCGCATGGCGATTCCCGACGTGGAAGAACTGTACGACCGGGTTGAAGTAGGAACGCCGATCTACATAGGCTGACGAGCGGCGTTCGCAGGGCGATCGAGAAGAACGCCGAACATCATTCGATATGACCTGGGACGAGGCGCTTTCGGCGTTCGATCGCGATATGCGGGCGCGCAACCTGGCGGAGCGCACGCGCAAGGCCTACGGGGTGGACCTGGGGCAGTTCGTCGAGTGGGCCGGGGGGCGGGGCCTGGAGCCGGGCGAGGTGCGCCATCGCGACGTGCGGCGCTACGGCGCCGGGCTCTCCTCCGGGGGCGCCTCGGCGGCGACCGTTGCGCGCAAGCTCGCTGCCGTGCGCGGCCTGTTCGACTTCCTCGTGCGCAGCGAGCGGGTCGGGCAGAACCCGGCCGACCTCGTCTCCAGCCCCAAGCGCGAGCAGAAGTTGCCGCGGGTGCTGAGCGGCGAGCAGGTCCGCGCCCTGCTGGAGCGGATCCCGGCGCGCACGCCGCTCGAGCTGCGGGATCGCGCGATGCTCGAGCTGGCCTACTCCTGCGGCCTG
>CAZPVG010000169.1:0-2588 GCA_964589945.1 uncultured bacterium | reverse complement strand
GGCACCAGCCTGTCGGAAAGGTTCTCGTCGAACAGAAGCCTCACGCGGGGACCTGAACCAGCTTTCGCTCCCGATCGGCCGCGAACGCGAGCACCGCCCGGATGTCCTCGGGCTCGAGATCGGGGAAGTCGGAGAGGATCTCCGCTTCGGTCATGCCCGACGCGAGGTAGTCGAGAACGTCGTAGACCGTGATTCGGAGCCCGCGGATGCAGGGCTTGCCGCCCCGCTTGCCAGGCTCGATCGTGATGCGATCTCGGTAGTCGACCATCTTTTCCACTCTACCGGAAGGGCCAGTTTCTGTCGATTCGGGCACTTCGTCGGGGAGGAGCATGGAGGCCCATGCGGAGCTCCCGGCGGTTCTCGCGCGAACCCGGGGTACAGGCGGGGCGCGCCACCAGCTCCGCCCCACCGGATCGTGAAGAGACCGAGGATCGACCGACCCGGAAGCCCGCTGTGAGGCTCCATCCCCGCTTCGCCCTCGTCCCGTTGCCCGAAGCCGTCTTCCGCCGTCGCGGCCTCCGGGTGCTGGGGCTGGTCCTCGCCTCGGAGATCGGTCTGGCGGTCCCCGCCGCGGCGCTTCGCCGCGATCGAGGCGCCGCGCCCAGCCGCCATCCTCCATCGAAGTACCGAGGCCACGAGCTTCCCCCGCGACATCGTGATCGACGGCTTCTTGGTGGAGAGCTCGCCGCTCGACGGAATCGACCTCGAGAACGGGGGCGCTCGCCGTCCTGGCGGGGCTGCTCGCCGTGGCCTGGGCGATGGCGCTGCGGAGGTGAGGTGGCTCCGGCCGCCTGGCGCTCGCGCGTGCCCGCGGCCCTTTCAGGCCGGCACCAGCGCCGACGCCATCTCGTCCGCGATGCTCTCGAAGGGGGTCGGCGTCGTGCTCCGCGCGTCGCGTCCCTCGACCGGAACGATCCGCCCCTCGTTCATGGCGCGCGACATCTCGGCATAGAGCGCGGCCATGCTGGGAGAGAGCCCCGCCTGCTCGAGCGACGCCTCGAAGTCGTCGTACGGGAACTGCACGTAGGCGAGGTCGGGCTGGCCGATCCTCTCGCCGAGGATGCGGGTGAGCTCGTTCATCGTCACGTCGCGGGGCCCGAGCAGCTCGCGCACGGTGACGCCCTCGAAGTCTTCGGCGAGGAGTGCTTCGGCCGCCGCCGCCGCGATGTCGCGGGTGGCGACGGCCCCAAAGGGGCGGTCCCCGGCGAGGGCGCCGCCGTTGATCCCCTGGCTCTGGATGAGCGGGAGGCTGGAGTACAGGTTCTCCATGAAGTAGCCGGGCCGCAGGATCAACAGGTCGATCCCGGGGATGGCGCGCAGGCGCTCCTCCTGGCGGTAGAGGCCGTCGATGGGCCCGTTGCCCGACGGCCGGTCGGCGCCGATGCTCGACAGCATCACGACCCGCCGCACCCCGCTCTCCCGCACGGCGTGTGCGATGGCTTCGCCGACGCGGTCCTGCTCGGCGGGTACGTCGGCGGCCTGCGGGGTCGGGGGAATCAGCGTGTAGACGCCCTCGGCGCCGGCGAAAGCCCGGCCGAGATCCGCGGCGTCGCCGGCGTCGGCGACCATCGGCTCCGCACCGCGCGCGGCGAGCGCCTCGAGCCGGTCGGCGGACCTCCCGAGCACCCGCACTTTCTTGCCCGCCGCCAGCAGCCTGTCCGCGATACCACCTCCCGTGTGTCCGGTCGCTCCCATCACTGTGATCATTCTGGTCTCTCCTGGTCCGTTCGTATGACTCGGGTACTTGGTTCCCGATTGAGACCTACGCTACAATCTGCCTCGTGGGTGCGCAAGAAGGCACTCTTGCCACCGATACGCACACGGAGGTGACCGCCATGAGGGACTGCGACGACTTCGCCGACTGCCCGATACGCGACGTTCTCGCTCACGTCGGTGCGAAGTGGAGCACGCTCATCATCACGATCCTGGGCGAGCAGCCCCACCGCTTCGGCGCGCTACGCCGCGCCATCCCCGACATCTCCCAGCGCATGCTCACCAAGACCCTGCGCGACCTGCAGCGCGACGGCCTGGTCCACCGGGAGGTCTTCCCCACCGTGCCCCCCAGCGTCGAGTACAGCCTCACCGACCTCGGCAGCTCCCTGCTCACACCGCTCACGCCGCTCGTCGAGTGGGCGGCAGCCAACCACGCGCAGATCCGACAGGCCCGGGAGGCGTTCGAGGCGGGGTGAGGCGCTCACGGTCGACCTCCGTCGCGACGCGGGCCGCGTCCCGGACCACGGGGGCCAGGAGCTCCGGAAGCGACGCGGGCGCGAGCCGGGTCCAAGAAAATGTCTCCGGGGCGGTCCGGCGGCGGCGAAACACCTCGCTCAGGCAGGCGTTGAGCGCTCGATTCGCCCGTTCGGACGGCATCTCGCCGGGGGCGGCGACCCCGGCTAATGCCCCAACACCCTCTGCACCCAGCGCTGGATCGGCCGCTCGACGTACTGCCGGTGGCGCGGGGTCATGAAGTGGTCGATGTGGCCGAAGTCCGGCTCGAGGAGGAAGGTCACGTCCTGGCTCCCGTAGAGGGAGAGCTGGTAGCCCATGTAGGCCCCGAAGGCGTGACCGCCGCCGATCGCCAGGACCGG
>CAZPVG010000168.1:0-2627 GCA_964589945.1 uncultured bacterium | reverse complement strand
TTCAGACCTCCTGACATGGTAGCTCTAAGCCTTTGATTGCAGCAAGAGTGATGTCCAAGTGGTGCGGTATAATTATGAGACAAATATATTGAAATTAATGCTGGCTCGCTGTACACTTGGAGTCTATGTCGAATGCCCAAGTAACACCGCCGTCATTGGATTTTCCGACATCTGAGCCTGATCGTATCCGCCTTAACCGCTTCGTGTGGTTGGACTACGACGATGGCCTGTGCGTGGTCTGGGTGCACCATGCGCCGTGGCATCGTTTCGTCGCAAACTCCGAGCTCGACCGGCGCATCGCCGGTGCCAATCTGGTCATGGCGGGCTTGGCCAAGACCGTCGAGGTGGTCGAGGCGTTGGGGCTGTCGCGGGCGACCCTGCATCGGGATCGCCAACGTTTGGCCGAGGGTGGACTGCCGGCGTTGGCCGAGCTGCGTAGGGGTCCGAAGGGGCCGATCAAGGCCAAGCCGCAGCTGCGGGCACGGGCCCGACGCTACTGGCGCCAAGGCGAGTCGAAGCGTGGCATTTCCAGGCGGCTGGGGATCGATGAGAAGACCATCCGCAGCATTTTGAAAGATGAACCCGAGCGCACGAGGCCACCTGAACAGGAACCCCTGTTGGTAGCGAGCGAAGGCGAACCGCTCGAACCGGTGGAGTTCGAGTATCCGCCGGATGGTGCAAGCACGGTGGGGTTTGCGCCTGTCGAGGCGCACCCGAGGGAGAGCGACGAGCGCGATCTGCAGCGCCGTGAGGAACGAGTTCTGGCACGCTTCGGATTGATCACAGAGGCCTCGGTGCGCTTCGTGGCGGGCCGCGAGCTTCGCTTCGTAGGGGCGCTGCTGATCGTGCCGGCGCTGGTAGCGCAGGGTTTCTTCGAAGGGGTGGAGGCGAGCTACGGCAAGCTCAAGAATGGCTTCTACGGACTACGCCATACGCTGATGACGTTGTGCTTGATGATGGCGCTGCGGATCACGCGTGCGGAGCACCTCGCCGGGGTAGCGCCAGCGGCGCTTGGACGCCTGCTCGGTCTCGACCGCGCGCCGGAGGTCAAGACGTTGCGTCGACGCGTGCACGAGATTGCCAAGCTCGCCAAGGCATCGGCGCTGATGCGCTGGCTCGCTGAGCGGCTGGCCAGCGACGACGCCGAGGCACTGGGCTTTCTCTACATCGACGGCCACGTCCGCGCCTACTTCGGCAAGCGGCGCATCGCCAAGGCCTACGTCACACAACGGCGTCTGGCGATGCCGGCGGCGAGCGACTTCTGGGTCAACGATGCGCGCGGCGAGCCGCTGTTCGTGGTCACCGGCGAGGTCAGTGGCGCGTTGACGGCGCAGTTGCTGCCCATCCTCGAAGAGCTACGCCCACTGCTGCCAGAAGACCAACGCACCACGGTGGTCTTCGACCGTGGGGGCTGGAGCCCGAAGCTGTTTCGCAAAATCCTCGCGGCGGGCTTTGACGTGCTGACCTATCGCAAGGGCAAGTGTCCGCGCTACCCGGCCAAGGACTTTGCCGAGCACACCTTGGAGCGCGAGGGGCGCAAGCTGAAATACCGGCTTCGCGATGGGCTGGTGCGCCCGGGCGCGAAGCTGCAGCTGCGCTGCGTGGTTCGTTGGCGAGACGATGGACACCAGACTCACGTGGTCACCAGCCGTCGGGATTTGACGGCCGCCGAGGTCGCCTACCGGATGTTCGAGCGCTGGCGTCAGGAGAACTACTTCAAGTACGCGGGCGAAGCGTTCGCTCTCAATGCGCTCGATACCTATGAGGTCGAGCCGCAGGACCCGCAGCGCACGGTACCCAATCCCGCGCGCACCAAGCTCACCAAAACTATCTCCCGCTTGCGCGCCAAGGCCGCGGGGCTCGAGGCGCAGCTCGGGCGCGCCATCGACGCCAACGAGCAAACGCAAGCCGCTACCACACGGGGGTTCAAGATCGCCCATGCGCCGCTCAGAAAGGAGCTGGCGCAGACCCGCGAGAAGATTGCCAAGCTCGTTGAGCGACGTAAACGCCTGCCCAAGCGGGTTGCGGTCACCGAGACGCTGCGCGACGACGACCAGGCTCAGGCCCTGACCGTCGAGCACAAGCACTTCATGAACATCGTCAGAATGGCCGTGTACCGCGCCGAAACGACACTGTACCGAGCGCTCGCCCCCCACTATCGGCGCAACGAGCAAGACGGTCGCGCACTGCTGCGCGAAGCCTTTCGCGCACGCGGATCACTGCAACTACATAACGGCTACCTGAAGGTCACGCTGGAGCCATTGAGTGCGCCCCGACGCAGCCGCGCAATTGCCGCGCTCTGCCAAGAACTCAACGCCGCGCCAACCCAGATCCCTGGCACATCACTACGACTTCATTTCGACGTCCAGAGCGAGGAGTGTCTCAAATGCGCCTGATACCATGTCAGGAGCTCTGAAATTGCATGGAAGGTATGGTAAAGAATAGTAATCTGATGGTTACAGCCTGGAATCATGGGGTATTAGTTGGTGCCGCGCGTTCCATGACAGACTTTCATTATGCTTGCTACCTGTCCGACCTTGCAGTTCATAAGAAATATCAAAAGAAGGGTATTGGAAAGAAACTACAAATCTTAACTCAAGAGCAATTGGGGCCTAAATGCAAATTAA
>CAZPVG010000167.1:0-2659 GCA_964589945.1 uncultured bacterium | reverse complement strand
TATTGGCGGCCTCCAGCGCCCGCTTCAATTCGTTGGCCAGGCTGTCAGCGGTATAAGTACCCGCCGTCAGCGTCGCGGTATGGTCGGTCCCGTCATTAAAGACGATGGTGTTATTGCTGCCATCCACGACAAAACCGGAATTGATGGTACTGGCCGTAACACCTATCCCTGCGCTGTTGATGGCATCCTTTATTCCACCCAAAGTATTGTTGGTGGAATCCACGGTAATGGTTGCCGGGGCACCGCTGCCCACCTGAATCTGCAGCTTTTGTGTGGCATTGGTGCTCAGATCCGCCACTGCGGCGGTTTCGCTGGCAAACGTCGTCGAATAGACCGACTGTGCCGTCGCCAGGTTGTTGATCTTGATGTTGTAAGTGCCTTCACTGGCGGAGGAGGTCGCCGTGGCCGTCAGTGACGACGTATCCGACGACGTCGCACCAATCGAGTAGATGTTGCCGGACTTCAGGTTGGCCAGGGCATCCTGCAGCTTGGAGAGCGCGCTCTTGATCGACCCGTACGAGCTGATTTTACCCTGATAACTGGTACTCTTCTGCTGCAACGCCGTAATCGGCTGACTCTCCACAGACAAAATCTGTTGAATCAGCTGATCCGTATTAACGCCTGAGAAAAGTCCCGTCGATGTAGTAACTGCCATCTCTACACCTCAACTACGCCTTCACATCGAAGATTTTGTGCAGTACATCGTCTAAGATCTGATCGGCCTTAAGTACCGCCTCGGGAGGTAGCTGGTTGACCACCTTGCCGGTGGCATCCGCGATACGGATCACCACGTTTTTGTTTTCATCCACGGCAAAATACGCACGGTACCTATCCAACTTAAGGGTCGTATCCTGCTTGGAAGAAGCAATATCGGTGCCAGAATTCTTACCAGACGGCTTACTTGTTTGCCCCGCGTTCTGGGGCTGTCCCTGATTGCTGACCTGCTGAGTGTCATTCCGTTGCTGAGTATCCTGCTGGACCTGGTATATGAGGTCTATCTGATTCATGGATACTTGCATCGGCATTAATAGCGGGCGGGGTGTTGGCCCCGCCCGCTATCCTCCGGGTGTTGGTTATTGCAACAAGGCGAGTACGTTCTGGTTCAGGTTGTTGGCTCTCTGCAGAACCGAGATACCAGCCTGCTGCAAGATCAGGTTCTTGGTGAGATTGGCTGTCTCTGAGGCAAAGTTGGCGTCCTTGATGCGGGAACGCGCCTGGGTGGCGTTTTCCTGCACGTTGCTCAGGTTGGATACGGTGGTATCCAAACGGTTTTGCACCGCACCCAATTTTGCCTGCTCGCTGGTGATCACGTCCAAGGCCTTCTGCGTCGCCAGAATGGCGATGTTGGCATTGGCGACGTTGGTCACCGACAGTGCGTTCACCGAAGTTGCGGTCAGCGATATGGCGCTAGACGCACCGGTTATACCAAAAGCGGCACCTGTAGCTGTGCCATCCAGCGACACTGAAGTGGTCGTCAAATCGGAATTGAAGATGATCTTACCATTCTGACCCGCGTCTACATTGGTGGTACCGGTAGCAAAGTTGGCCGTGGTGATCAGGCTGGCGTTGGCTACATTGTTATCTACGGATGCCGATATACCAGCACCGCTGGTATTGGCCAGAACGATGCGAGTCGTCGCTGCGGCATCCGACACGGAAGCACCGCTGGAATCGACCATATAGGCATTGACTCCCGTGGTCGTAGACTTATTGTTGATGGCGGAAACCAAGTTCGCGATAGCGTCAGTAGCGCTGTTAGTCACCTGGAAACTACCTACTTGGGTACCATTGATGGTCAGATAACCCGCATCGACATTAGCAGTACTACCCGTGCCGCTTGTAACAGCGGCCATCGCCGTGCTGTTACCGACAAGGGCGTTACCATAGCTGAACGCCGTGACGTTGGTATCGTTGGTGTACTGGTTGATCTGGTTGATGACAGCCAGGCTGTTGTTCTGAACCGACGAGGCCGTCAGGGCATCACCGATATCCTTACCGGCAATCGTCGCACCCGAACCGAGGGCGCCGGCATTGTAACTCATGTATGCGGACCCGGCGATGTTCGCGCCCGTCAATGAGTCTGCGTACGTCGTGGACACACCCATGGTAGTAGGCGAGACGTTGCTAGTGGACACGTTAATCGTCTCGTTCACATTTGTGCCTACCTGAATATTAATGCTCTTGGCCTGGTTCAGGAAGGTGTCCCCGTTGTAACGGGTCTGGGAAACGACACGATTCAATTCCGATACCAGCTGTTGGACTTCCTGGTTCAGAGACGTACGGTCGGTGGAGGTGTTGTTACTTGCGGACTGGATGGCCAGTTCATTGATACGCTGTAAGGAAGTGGTCATGGCGTCCATGGCACCGCCTGCGGTTTGCGCAAATGACAGGCCGTCGTTGGCGTTTCTGATGGCAACGCCCAGACCGTTAATCTGAGTCGTCTGCCGGGTGGAAATCGCGTATCCGGCCGCGTCGTCCTTTGCAGAGTTGATCCGCAGACCCGATGACAACCTCTGCATCGCCTGCGCCAGAGGGGCTTGGTTCTTATCCAACGCCATCTGCGCTTGCAGCGAATAGATGTTGGTATTGATGACTAATGACATAACTCTTTCTCCTTGCGCCGGCAATGTATTGCCGTCATGAGTGAATGCTTAGCGGA
>CAZPVG010000166.1:0-2691 GCA_964589945.1 uncultured bacterium | reverse complement strand
AGATCGTCGACTGGTACATGGCCGGCCGCATCGAAATCGACCCGATGATCACCCACACGCTCAAGCTGGAGGAGATCAACACCGCCTTCGACCTGATGCATGCGGGCGAGAGCATCCGCTCGGTGGTGGTCTATTAGATACCGGACGAGCAAGTTTGCACAGGCGTGCATGGACTTCGCGGGCAAGCCTGCCTATATGGGGCGCTGATCGAGACGCCGGAGTGCGTGCCGCCAGGGCGGTTGCCGGCAGCGACAAGGTGAGGACCGACACGTAATGCCGTGGAACAGTCAGAACGGCGGTGGATGGCAGGGCGGCGGCCGTGGCCCGTGGGGCCAGGGACCGGGCAAGCCGCCGGGTCGCGGCGGGGGCAATATGCCCCCCGACCTGGAAGACATCATTCGCAAGGGCCAGGAGCGGCTGAAGTCGATGTTTCCCGGCGGAGGTGGCGGCGGCCTGGGCGGCGGCAGCCGCTCGACGGTCATTCTGGTGCTGCTGGCGCTCATCGCCTTCTGGGGCTGGATGAGCTTCTACAAGGTCAATCCGGAAGAACAGGGCATCGTCTTGCGGCTGGGCAAATACGCGCGCACCGAGGACCCGGGGCTCAGATTTGCCTTGTGGCCGGTTGAAGAGCTCATCAATCTCCCCGTTGCCTCGGTCAAACAGGCCGAGTTCGGCGGCACCGGACGCGGCGAGGGCCTGATGCTGGCGGGCGACCAGAACATCGTCGATATCCGCTTCACCGTGCAGTGGAAGATCAGCGATCCGCAGGAATATCTCTTCAATATCCGCGGTCCCGATCAACTGGTGCGCGTGGTGTCGGAAAGCGCCATGCGCGAGATCGTCGGGCGCACGCCGGCCGACCAGATCCGCACCAAGGGCCGTCTGGAGGCGCAGGACGAGGTGACCAAACTGGTGCAGACGGTGCTGGACACCTACAAGTCCGGCATCAAGATCCTCGGCGTGCAGCTCGAAAAGGCCGATCCGCCGCCGCAGGTGATCGATGCCTTCGAGGAAGTGCAGCGCGCCGAGCAGAACCAGTCCAAGTTCATCCGCGACGCCGAGCAGTACCGCAACAAGAAGCTCGGCCAGGCGCGCGGCGATGCCTCCAAGATCACCGAGGGCGCCAAGGCCTACAAGGCCCGCGTTGTCGCCGAGGCGCAGGGCGAGGCCAGGCGTTTCGACGAGGTCTACAAGGAATATGCCAAGGCGCCTGAGGTGACGCGCAAGCGCCTCTTCCTGGAGACCATGGAAGGGGTCTTGTCCAACTCCACCAAGGTCATCATCCAGGGCGGCAAGGACGGCACCGGCGTGGTGCCCTATCTGCCGTTGCCGGAAATCCAGAAGCGCCAGAAGGCCGGAGGCAACCAGTGAGCGGTTTCATCAAGACCTTTGGCGTGGCCATCCTGGCGGTGGCGGCCTTTCTCGTGTGGTCGAGCGCCTTCGTGGTCGACCAGCGCGAGAAGATGCTGGTGGTGCGCTTCGGCGAGATCCAGCGCACGATCACCCAGCCGGGACTCTATTTCAAGATGCCGGTCGTCGACGAACTGGTGCCGGTGGACGCGCGCATGCTGACCTTCGAGAGCCCCGACAAGTCGGTGCAGGTGGTCGATGGGCGACGCTATTCGGTGGATGCGAGCTACATGATCAAAATCGTCGATCCGCGCAAGTTCCGCGAGACCGTCGGCGCCAATGTCGACCGCGCCCGCAACCGCATCGAGACGCGGCTGGACGCGGGCTTGCGCCAGACCTACGGCCGGCGCACCTTCGAGGCGGCGCTGTCGAAGGACCGCTCGGCAATGATGCATGAGATCCGCGACCAGATCAGGCCGGAGGGGCTCGCTCTCGGCATCGAGGTGGTGGATGTGCGTATCCGCCGCACCGACCTCATGCCCGACGTGCTCAAGGATACCTATGACCGCATGAACTCCGAGCGCTTCGCCGAAGCCGCCCAGCTGCGCGCCGTGGGCCAGGCCCAGGCCGCGCGCATCAAGGCCGAAGCCGACCGCGACCTGGTGGTTGTCGTGTCAGAGGCGCAAAAGCAGTCGGAGATCATCCGCGGCGAGGGCGATGCCGAGCGCAACAAGGTGTTTGCCGAAGCGGTCACCAAGGACCCCGAATTCTTCGCCTTCTATCGCTCCATGCAGGCCTATGCGAAGAGTCTGAACGAGCCGGGGACGACGCTGGTGCTCAAGCCCGATTCGGAATTCTTCAAGTATTTCGGCACGCAGGGCACCGCCGACGACAAGGTCCCCGCCGCACCGGCACAATGAAGGAACTGATCACAGCGCTGGGGCTGGTGCTGGTGATCGAGGGCATAGGCTATGCGCTGGCACCGGGGCGCTTCAGGGCGATGATGGCGCTGGCGTCCGAAATCCCCGAGGACCGGCTGCGTACCGGCGGCATCATCGCGGTGGCGGCCGGCGTGGTGGTGGTTTGGGTGGCGCGGCAGTATCTCGGGACGGGCTGAACGCGCGCAGGATCTGGTTTTTGTGCTAACATCGGGCGTCTTCAGGGAGGACTGCCGAATCATGCCTCACAGGCTCAAGCGCATCCGGCCTTCGGCCATCGTGCTCTCCGTGCTTTTGCTTGCCTTTTGGCTTGCCGCCATCCACGCCGACCCCGCTACGGCGGCGGGGCCGCAGTCGGTGGCCGACCTGGCCGCGCGCCTGTCGCCGGCGGTGGTCAACATCG
>CAZPVG010000165.1:0-2740 GCA_964589945.1 uncultured bacterium | reverse complement strand
TCGAGAAGCTGGACATTCCGGCGGGCGTCGACATCGAGATCAAGACCTGAGGCGACGCCTCGGGCCGGAGCGACGGTGGCGGGTCCGCCGGTTGCGGACCGCGGTCGTCATGCGCCTCCGGGAAGGAAGACACCGGACATGATGGGAATCATCGGCAAGAAGGTCGGAATGACGCAGGTCTTCGGCGAGAAGGGCGACATCATTCCCGTGACCGTCATCGCGGCGGGACCCTGCACCGTGACCGAGGTGCGCTCCCGGGAGCGCGACGGCTACGTGGCGGTCCAGCTCGGTTTCGGCACGAACAAGGAGTCGCGCTTCACGCGGCCGGTGCTCGGCCAGTTCAAGAAGCGCAACCTGCCTCCGTCGCGCCACCTGAAGGAATTCCGCGTGGCCGACGCCTCGGCCTTCGAAGTGGGCAAGACGGTGGACGCCTCGCTCTTCGAGAAGGGCGAGCACGTCGACGTGCAGGGCGTCACGAAGGGCCGCGGTTTCGCGGGCGTCGTGAAGCGGCACGGCTTCGTCGCCGGCCACGCCTCGCACGGCCCGACGTTCGGCAAGCAGCCGGGCTCGATCGGCGCGTCGGCGTATCCCTCGCGCGTCATCAAGGGCAAGCGCCTGCCGGGCCGCATGGGCGGCGTGAACCTCACGGTCAAGAACCTCGTCGTGGTCGCGGTCGACGCCGAGCAGAACTTCGTGCTCGTCCGGGGCGCCGTCCCGGGCCCGCCGAACGGCCTCGTCTACATCCAGAAGCGGGAAGGCTGAAATGGACGCGAAGCTCTACGGGCTCGACGGCACGGAGAAGGGCACGACCGCCCTGCCGGACGAGCTGTTCGCCCAGCCGGTGCACGAGCACCTCCTGTGGCTTTCGGTGAAGCGCCACCTGGGTAACCGGCGCCAGGGCACGGCCATGGTGAAGAACCGCTCGCTCGTCTCGGGCGGCGGCAAGAAGCCGTTCCGCCAGAAGGGCACCGGGCGCGCGCGCCAGGGCTCGAACACGTCGCCGCTCATGCCGGGTGGCGGGCGCGCGTTCGGTCCGCGTCCGCGCGACTACCGCACCGACCTGCCGAAGAAGCAGCGCCGCGCGGCGCTCGTTTCCGCGCTCTCGCTCAAGGCGACCGAGAATGCGGTGTCCGTGCTCGAGGCCCTGCAGGCCGAGACGCCGAAGACATCGAAGGTCGTGGGGCTGCTCCGCAACATGGGCCTCGACGGCAAGCGCACGCTGCTGGTCGTCGACCGGCAGAACGACGCGGTCTGGAAGTCGGTCCGCAACATCGCCCGGCTCGAGACCACGCTCGCTCACCAGCTGAACGCCTACGACCTGCTCAACGCCGAGGTGCTCGTGCTCACCGCCGACGGACTCGCGCGGGTGAAGGAGGTCTTCGCGAAATGAACCGGGATCCCCGCTCGATCGTCCGCAAGGTGCTGATCACCGAGAAGGGCACCGCGCTGCGGGAGATGCGCAACCAGTACTTCTTCGAGGTCGCGCGCGAAGCGAACAAGATCGAGATCAAGCGCGCGATCGAGAACATCTTCAAGGTGAAGGTCGACGACGTCCGCACGATGCAGGTGCGCGGCAAGGTCAAGCGGCAGGGCCGCTGGGTCGGCCGGCGCAGCGACTGGAAGAAGGCCATCGTGACGCTCGAGCCCGATCAGAAGATCGAGTTGTTCGAGCAGATCTGACGAGGGAAAGCCGATGGGTCTGAAGAAATACCGCCCGATCACTCCGACGCTCCGGCATACCGTCATGCCGGACTACTCGGAGCTGACCCGCAGCAGGCCGGTGAAGGCGCTGACCGAACGCGTCTACAAGTCCGGCGGGCGCAACAACTACGGTCACATCTCGATGCGCTGGATCGGTGGCGGCCACAAGCAGCGCTACCGGTTCATCGACTTCCGTCGCGACAAGGACGGCATCGTCGCGAAGGTCGCGAGCATCGAGTACGACCCGAACCGCTCCGCCCGCATCGCGCTGCTGCACTATCTCGACGGCGAGCGCCGCTACATCGTCGCGCCCGACGGCCTCAAGGTCGGCGACCGCGTGATGTCGGGCCCGAACGCCGAGATCGCGAACGGCAACTGCCTTCCGCTCCGGTCGATCCCGGTCGGTACGAACGTCCACAACGTGGAGCTGTACCCCGGCCGCAAGTCGCGCGTCGCGCGCTCGGCCGGCGCCTACTGCCAGCTCATGGCGAAGGAAGGCGACTATGCGCAGCTGCGGCTGCCCTCGGGCGAGGTGCGCAAGTTCCACGTGAACTGCCGGGCCGTCATCGGCCAGGTGGGCAACCTCGACCACGAGAACGTCTCGTACGGCAAGGCCGGCCGGCGCCGCTGGCGCGGGCGCCTCGGCAACGTGCGTGGCGTGGCGATGAATCCCGTCGACCACCCGATGGGTGGCGGGGAGGGCAAGACCTCGGGCGGCCGGCATCCGTGCTCGCCGTGGGGCCAGGTCACGAAGGGTCTCAAGACCCGCAAGCGCAAGTTGAGCGACGCACTCATCGTGCGTCGCCGGAAGAAGTAGACGGGGAGGCGGACATGGCGCGTTCAATCAAGAAGGGGCCGTACGTCGTCGACTCCCTGGTCCGGAAGATCGAGACGCTGAACCGGAGCGGGGAGAAGCGCGTGCTCAAGACCTGGGCGCGGCGCTGCACGGTGCTGCCCGAGTTCGTCGGGCACACGCTCGCCGTTCACAACGGAAACAAGTTCATCCCGATCTACGTGACCGAGAACATGGTCGGGCACA
>CAZPVG010000164.1:0-2764 GCA_964589945.1 uncultured bacterium | reverse complement strand
CTGAACAGGTCTCCACCGCCGGCAAAGAGGCGTCCGGTACCGGCAACATGAAGTTTGCCATGAATGGTGCCGTCACTATCGGCACACTCGACGGCGCCAATATAGAGATTCGCGATGAGGTTGGTGAGGAGAACTTCTTTTTGTTCGGCTTGACCGCACCGCAGGTTGATGCGCTGAAAGCAGAGGGCTATCAACCAGGTAACTACTACAAAACCAGCACTGAACTCCGTGAGGCAATCAATCTGATACGTAATGGATTCTTCTCGCATGGCGACACCGAGATATTCCGTCCGCTGGTAGACTACTTGCTCCATCATGACCCTTACTTGGCACTGGCGGACTTCGCCTCGTATAGCCACTGCCAGCTGGAGGTCAGCCAAGCATACAGCGACCGTGATCACTGGTCACGCATGTCAATATTGAATACCGCCCGCTCCGGAAAGTTTTCATCTGATCGCACGATTCGGGAATACTGCGAAGAAATCTGGCGGATAACGCCGATGCCGATACAGATATACGGACAACAAAACAACAAGGGGACCAATGAGGCTCCCAGGGGGGCTCGCACAGGACATGAGACGTTAGCGACTCATGTCCCACCACCTATTAGAGCCATAGCATCCAGCAGCCGGCAGTAAGCGATATCACATACATGGCGGGCAAGCATAGGCAAGTGTTAGGTGGCGCCCCGGATGCCCGCATTCACCAGCATCCTCACAGAACACCCCTTCCCGGCATTTATCATCTTTTATCTATCACCGTGATAGACACCTGCAAATGATATTATAATGAAAGCCTTAAGTCCGCTGAGCAATTCCCTGAGACACGCGGATTTTTTCCTGTCCATTAAATCCCGTTGAGACTCGGACGTATTATTATGACGAAGTCACTCTCATTCAGCCGCCACGGCGACAAAACGAACTCCGCGTTTTTCGAAGACTACCTGAAACGTCTTCTGGAAGAGCGCGACCGTGTCGGCCTGACCGACATGATCCAGCAGATAGAGGCGATCATGTTAACCGTCGACCCGGGCCACTCCGTTCCCTACATAGGGGAACTCACCTTGATGACCCCTTATCACTACCTTGTGACCCTGGAGAGCGAGAGCCACTGGACCCACATCCTGCGCATCGACATGAATTCCCCGGACATCCTGCTGCGCGAAGTCAAGGATGGGCGGATACGCGGCATCTTCCGCTCCCTCAACGAGGTATATCCCATAGGGGCCGTCAAGCCCAACAGCCGCTATATGGGCGAGATTCTACGTGTCACGGACCTGCACAGCGTCGTCAATCTGCAAAAGAAACGCGAATTTCGGTTTTTTTCACAAGACGAGACTCGCAAGCTGGAACTGCCGGGCAACCTGGCCGTGGGCAAACCCTCCCCGTATACCCACAACATTGCGGCTTATATGGAGCGGTCAACGGACGAAATCCGCACCTACTCCCTGGGCATAAGCAATATTCGTCCTGAGATTCAGGAAGTCTACGTAACGGCAAAGAAGCGGCAACAGGAGCTGGGCATCGATGGGCTTATCCTGCCCATCGACCATCTGGCAACACGCGTCTACAGTCAAAACCGTGAGGTGGCGATCCTCGAGTGGCTGTCCCTGTCGAGTTACTACTATTGGGGCTCCTATGACATCAAGGACCAGAACTCATCCACCAACGTCACCAAGAGCACGCACTTCCCGGTTGAGGCACGAAGCCCGGCGAAGGTGTTCACGGCCAGCAACACGCCCTATTTCGTCAACCACCTCGGGAATATCCCCTCGCCTACGGAGACATTCGTGCGCAACTACGGGCCGCGGCTACACCATATCGCATTGGGGGTAACCGATGGGGAACGTGACGGAATGGAAAATATCGAATATGTCGTGGCACAGATCCGCGACGAGGGCCGCGACTTTCTACTCGACGTCATCGGATCGAAGCATGAGGGTCTGAAGCAAATTTTTTCAAGCGCATCGGAACACTCCTCACTGATCATAGAATACGTGCAGCGCTTCGGCAGTTTCGACGGTTTTTTCGCCAAGCACAATGTCGCGAAACTCACTCACGCGGCGGGCGTTGAAGAAGAGCTCCTTGAGCTGGAGCAAAAATCCGATTCGAGATCATGAGGGCTGGGAGCCACCAGGATACCAGCATCACCATTGCCTACGAGCGATGTGCATAAATGTCTGTGAAATTCTGATTCCGAGGCATTCTCATCTTTCCTGTCCTTCCATCGCATAGCGCCCGGTCAGAAGCAAGAGGCGCTAGCGCACCGGGGGACGGCCTCAAAAATCAGCGATTGTCGAATCACCCGGCACATCCAAACAACTCCCGATGTGTCATGAATAATCGCTAGACAAAACCACGACATGATGGTTATATTGCAGCTGGACGTCCCAGAACCGCCGGGGTGGAGAGTGCTCCTCTTCGGCCCGCCTCTGGGCCGTTGGGCAAGCAGTATCCACACACTCGGGAAATCATAAATGAGTAAGTCCTGGTATTTGGCGGGCATGTCGTTTCTCGCCTTGACCGCCTGTGCAAGCGGCGAGAAAACCTCGCTGCAATCGGCCGCGCCGGCCGCGATATCGGCGGGGCCTAATGTGGTAAACGTGGTGGCCAGGGAATATCAGTACGAAATGCCGGACACCCTGCCGGCGGGGCCGACCCTGTTCCACTTTACCGACGATGGCACCCAGCTCCATCACATGACCATCGTGAAGTTTGATCAGGGAAAGACCCTTGCCGACTTCACCGCCCTGCCTCCCGACGCA
>CAZPVG010000163.1:0-2768 GCA_964589945.1 uncultured bacterium | reverse complement strand
GTTCTGATCGAGCAGGCCCGCCGCCTTGAGTTCGGCGAGACCCGGCAGGTCGCCCGTCTCGTTGAGGCCGAAATGCTCCAGGAACGCCTGAGTGGTACCGTAGGTGACGGGGCGGCCGGGAGTACGCCGGCGCCCGCGCAGCTTGACCCAGCCGATCTCGATCAGGGTGTCGAGCGTGCCCTTGGAGATGGCAACGCCGCGGACGTCCTCGATATCGGCGCGCGTGACAGGCTGGTGATAGGCGATGATGGCCAGCGTCTCCAGCGCGGCGCGCGACAGCCGGCGCTGCTCCACCGCCTCGCGGCGCAACAGGAAGCTCAGATCGCCGGCGGTGCGGAAGCACCAGCGTCCCGCCACCTGCACCAGGTTGACGCCACGCCCGGCGTAGAACCGGCGCAGATCCTCAAGCAGAGCCGTCACGTCGCTGCCTTCGGGCAGTACCAGGGCGAGATCGTCGGCCGCCACCGGTTCGCAAGCCGCGAACAGCACCGCCTCCACCACCCGCATGGCTTGGGCCGAGCCGTCGCGCGGATGCATGGCGGCGGCTCCCTCCAGGTCAGAGTCCCCGAGGTGATCATTGGCGGGTCTTGCCAGGCTCACGGTCTTGGCCATGGGCACCTCCTTTATGACACGACGCGTAGCGGGCGCGATGCGCGCCGGCGCATGAAGATCGGCTTGAAGGCGCCGTCCTGGCGCAGTTCCAGTTGGCCCTCGCGGGCCAGTTCCAGCCCGGCCGAGAAGCTGGAGGCGAGCACCGTGCGGCGGCGCTCCGGCTCGACCAGGTATTCGGCCAGCCAGGCATCGAGGCGGCCCCAGTCGTCCATCTGCCCGATCAGGCGCTCGAGCACGGCGCGCGCCTCCTTGATCGACCAGGCAGGCATCGGCTTGATGGCATAATGGCGCGACGCGGCCCGGCGCTGACGTCGCTCGGCATAGGCCTTGAGCAGGTCGATCAGGTTGTCGGCATAGGTCTCGTGGGTGGTGACGATGAGCGGTTCGGGCGCGCCGCGGCCGAACACGTCGCGGCCCAGAACGTTGCGCGCCATGAGCTGGGCGGCTGCCTCGCGCATGGCCTGCAGGCGCTGCAGGCGGAAGGCGAGCCGGGCGGCCAGCTCCTCGGCCGGCACCTCGTCGTCGTCCCCGGGCGTGTGCGGCAGCAACAGGCGCGACTTGAGGTAGGCGAGCCAGGCCGCCATCACCAGATAGTCGGCCGCCAGCTCCATGCGCAGCCGCCGCGCCTTGTCGATGAAGCCCAGATACTGCTCGGCCAGCGCCAGGATGGAAATGCGCGTAAGGTCGACCTTCTGGCTGCGCGCCAGTTGCAGGAGGAGATCGAGCGGGCCTTCGAAGCCGGCGACATCGACGATCAGCGCATCATCGTCGCTGGTCTCACGCCGCACCGGCCCGCCGCCATCCGGCCACAGGTCGAGATTTGCCCCCGGCTTGTCCGTCGTCGTCACCATGCCCACTCCGACGCGCCCCGACGCGCCTCGCCATAATGCCGCCGCGACACTGATTCGCGCGAGGGGCCGAATGCGGTTTTCCGCAAGGTCCTGCCGCTGCGGCGATATGCAAATGGCTCACGCATTTTCGCCGACCGCCTCCAGCGCCGCAAGCAAGGAGCGGCGGTCGCCCGGCTGCGGGGCCTGCAAGCGCGCCAGCGCCGCCGCGGCGCGGGCTTCGGCCTTGCCCGCCAGGACCGGGGCGGCGCCCGCCACTTCGTGCATCTCATCGAGCCGGCCATTGCAATGCAGCAGCATATCGCAACCGGCGGCGACGGCCGCTTCGGCCCGCGCCGACAGGCTGCCGGAAAGCGCCTGCATGGACAAATCGTCGGTCATCACCAAACCGTCATAGCCGATCGCGCCGCGCACCACCTCGCGCATCACTTTCGCCGACAGGGTGGCCGGACGCTCGGCATCGACGGCCTCGTAGACAACGTGCGCGGTCATGGCGAGCGGCAGATCGGCGAGCGCGGCGAAGGGCATGAAATCCACCCGCTCCAGTTCGGCGAGTGGTGTCCTGACGCGCGGCAGGGCGAGATGGCTGTCGGCTTCGGCGCGGCCGTGGCCGGGCATGTGCTTGATCACCGGCAGGACGCCGCCGGCCATCAGGCCGCCTGCCACCGCGCGGGCGATGACGGCGATCTCTTCCGGCCCATCGCCGTAGGCCCGGTCGCCGATGACGGCATGGCTGCCCGGCTGCGGCACGTCGAGCACCGGCAGGCAGTCCACATTGATGCCGACGTCGGCGAGGTCCGCGGCCATCAGCGAGCCCGCCGCCCGCGCCGCCTTGAGGCCGGCCAGAGGGTCGGCGCGGTAGAGGTCGCCGATGGCGCGGGCTGCCGGATATTTTTCCCAATGGGGCGGGCCCATGCGCTGCACGCGCCCGCCCTCCTGGTCGATGAGCACCGGTGCATCGGGGCGTCCCACCGCCCCGCGGAACGATTGAACAAGGGCGCGAACTTGCGTTCTGTCGACGATGTTCCGCTTGAACAGGATGAGGCCCCAAGGCTGTTCGGAAGACAAAAAGGCCTGTTCGGCCGTGTTCAGAGCGGGCCCTTGGCAGCCGCAGATGAATGCCTTGACGGCCATGATCGGGGCTCCGCTAAGCTGCCCGCGGCACCGCTTGCGGCATCACTGCCGCCGCACCAGGCAGTCCTTCTCGCCCGCCGAGATGAGGGCATTGCACAATTTCTGCGCCGCCACCGCCGACGGCAACGTGCCGACGCTCAGGCGGTAAAAGCTGCCGCTGGCGCCGAGGCTCGC
>CAZPVG010000162.1:0-2783 GCA_964589945.1 uncultured bacterium | reverse complement strand
CCTGAGCTGGGAGGTGTCGGTGGTGCCCCGGGCGGTCCGGATCATCGGCGCCTGGAGCTGACGCAGGGGGCCCGGGCCGGTGCTATCTGCCGATGGCGCGACGGACCTGGTCGAGGGCCGCGAAGGCAGCCCGGCGCAGCCGCTGTGGGCCGGAGCCATGGATTCGCACGTCCCGCTCCTCGAAGCCGGCCTCGCCGGCGCGCAGCGACAGCCGCACGCGGCTCCGGCCCAGGGCACCGGGGTCGCCCAGCTCGACCGTGAGAATCGCATCGACGTCCGGCAGCGCCGGCCGCGGCTGTCCACTCACCGCCAGGACCCCGCCGACGAAGCGCGCTTCCCCCTGAGCCGGCGGGTGGCCGGCGAGGATTGACAGAAGGGCGCCATCGGTGCCGGACTCGACGGTCGCGAGGGTGGCGCAGCCCGCTCGGGCCAGAGCTCGGAGGGCAGCGGCCGGGAGGGTGTCGTCATCGGTCCCGTAGACGTCGTCAGCCAGCGTGGCCAGGGCGCGCTCCACCGGCCCGGCCAGCGTCGCGGGATCCCCGCGGGTGCTGAAGCGCAGGTGGACGCCGTCGTCCCGGGCGTAGATCCCGGCCCCGATGCCGCGCCCGGGTCGTTCGAGCAGTGTGCCGACCTTCTCGACCACCGCCGACTCACCGATGCCGAAGGTCTTCACCGTCCGCGTCTGCAGCGGCGCCAGCGCGAAGCGCGCGACCAGCCGGGGCACCACCTGCTCCGGCCACATCCGCCGCATCTCGGACGGAACCCCGGGCATCAGGACCGCGACACGACCGTCGTGATCGGCCCACCAGCCCGGCGCTGAGCCGATGGGGTTCTCGAGCGCCTCGGCCGAGGGGATGCGCAGTGCCTGCCGCAGGTTGCTCACCGGCATGCGCCCGGGACCGCCGAAGCGCTGAAGCAGGCGGTCCGCCAGGGCAGGGTCCTCCGTGAGCTTCTCGCCGAGCGCGTCCGCCAACCCTTCGCGCGTCAGGTCGTCGTGGGTCGGCCCCAGGCCGCCGGTGGCCACCACCAGGTCCGCGCTCGCCAGCGCGTCGCAAAACGCGTCCGAGATCTCCGCGCGGTCGTCCCCCAGCTGCCGTATGCCGGTCAGCACCAGCCCCAGGCGGGCCATCTCGCCGGCCAGGAACGCGGCGTTGGTGTCGACGATCTCGCCGAAGAGGATCTCTGTGCCGATGCTCAGGATGCGCGCCGTGGGCGCGGCCCGATCGGCCATCAGCCGAAGCGCTCGCGGAGCGGCTCGGCGACCTCGCGCGCCAGGCGCTGTAGCCCGTCGGGGCCGTCCGCAGCCGGCGTCACCAGGATCACGTGCTGAACGCCGCGCCGCGCATAGTCCGATGCCGACTCGAGCATGGCCGGCAGCCCGTCCCGCCCGAAGACCTGTGCGCTGATCTCGATCTCGCCGGGGTCGCGGCCCAGCGCCTCGCAGTGACGCAGCAGCGCGTCGCGCTTCTCGTCGAAGGTCGCAGGGTCGCCGGTCTGGTTCCAGCCGTCCGCCAGCTCCGCCACGATTCGCAGCCCCCGTCGGAGACCTTGCGTGCCCAGCCAGACCGGCGGGCCGCCCCGGGTGAAGGGCGGGGGATCGCAGACCGCGTTCGCGAGGCGGTACGGCGGCGCGTCCAGGGAGACGCCCTGCGGCGACCGCCACAGTGCCTTGATGACCCGCACGGCGGACTCCATCATCGTGATCCTCTCGCCGATGGGGGGCAGGGTCATGCCGTACATCGCGTGCTCGGCCTCGTGCCATCCGGCACCCAGGCCCAGGACAAAGCGTCCGCGGGAGACGTCGTCCATGGTGGCACCCGACTTGGCGACCAGGGCGGGGTGCCGGTACGTGTTCCCGAGCACCAGGTGGCCGAGCTGCAGCCGACGCGTCAGCGCCGCGAGGGCGGCCATGGTGACGAACGCCTCGTGGCTCCCGCCACCGCCCTCGCCCAGCGCCACGAAGTGGTCGAAGATCCACCCCGAGTCGAAGACGGTCAGCTCGTCGCCGAGCTCCCAGGTCGACCGAAGGGTGGGCCAGTCGACGTTGGTCTGGCTTGTCTTGAACCCGATCCTCATGCGTCGCAGTGTACGGGCGCTCGTCCGCGCGCGGTCGACGGCGGGCCCGGCGGGAGAGTCTCAGGCCGTCCCGTTCGACTGGTCACCGCCGCGCGTCATGGCTGCTGCGTGCGACTGTGCGGCTGTGCGGCTGTGCGGCTGTGCGGCTGTGCAGCACAACCGGGCCATGACGTTGGCCGTTCTCGCAGCTGCTCAGCCGGCACCCGGGCCGCGCTCCAGCTCCTCCGCCACGCGGCGCAGGAAGCGGCGCACAGCGTCGCGCTCCCCGGTGTCCAGCTCGGCCAGCGCGCGCTCCACGGCCTGGCCGCGCCAGGCGTAGTAGGCCCGGATGAGCCGCTGTGCCTCGGGGGACAGGCTCAGGCGCACCACCCGCCGATCATCGGTCTCGCGCTCGCGCACCAGGTGCCCGCTGTGCTCCATCTCGTTCGCGATGCGGCTGGCCCAGCCCACGCTGACGCCCAGGCCGTGAGCGAGCTCGCCCACCGTTTCGGACTCCGCCATGGCCAGGTGGATGGCGGCGCGGACCGCGTGGGGCGACATGGGCGCCGGCTCCGGGGCCCCCGGCGCGTGGGTGCTGCGGCCGGCCTCCTGGGCACGGACCAGCAGCTCGCTCACCTCGTACGCATCGCGGCTCAGCCGCTCGCCGCGACCCCGTGGTTGCCGTGCCATGCGGCGGAGTGTACCGTAGTTTCCTCAAGAAACTAATT
>CAZPVG010000161.1:0-2813 GCA_964589945.1 uncultured bacterium | reverse complement strand
AAATATTTTGGACCGTTAGATCGATGCCGTCTCGGCATGCCGGCTACGTGTTCTGGACTCACCGACCGGCGGCGGTTGAACAAACAGGGCTCAGACCTTCGCCGACAGCGCTCCATCGGAGCGATCAAGCAGAATGGGCGTTGCCACGAAACCAGGGCTATGCCACCTGCCCCCCGGTGAGCCTCGCAAACCAGGGTCTCCTTCAGCATTTTACTCAAGCTTTATCATGCTGATTTGTACTTCATGAAGGTTTCCCAACTATGAAAGGTTCGTGGCAGACCCTGGCGCGCGAACGGCTGTGACGTGATCGCCCCGGGATTGAGGGAGGGCGTCGATGTTCCCGAAAGATGATGCCAGGCTGAACCTCGATGCGCCCGGCGATGCCGGTTCCGTCGGTGGGTACAGATCACACCGGGGTGTGGATGGCTCGCTGGTGGACGCCGGTGCCTCCGGTTCACCGGTTCGCATCTTGACTTCGTTGGCCGCACCGAATTGGGATCATTTTTCGGTGCGGTAAGACAGTCACAGTGACAGTCGAGCTCAAAGGTGGGCGATGAGTGGCACAGGGACATTTGACTGGGCCCTTTGCTGGGGCGACGGTGACACCTCGACCGGTCTGGTGCTTGGGGATCCGGGTCTTGATGGCCTGTGGGCGGGTGTCAGTGCTTTCGCCCTGACCGGCCTCACACCGGCGAGCAGCACTCTTTTCGGTCTTGCCGGCCAGGCGGCCTTGCCATGGAACGCCGGCCTTGAGGGCCAATGGAGCGCTTTACCAGCCACGGCACACATGCCGGCGGCATTCATTCAGACTCCGCTGCTCACCGTGCCCGAGAGCATCATGCCGGGCAAGCCGGTCGATGCGGCATTCATTCAGGCTCCTCCGTTCGCCATGCCCGAGAGCATTGTGCCAGGCAAGCCGGCCGATGCCGCTGTGGCACTGAAGGAGGGGCAGCTCGGTCACCTGGACAGCCAGCTCATCGCTCTCTACCTCGCGGCCGGGGCGGCGGGAACGGGCGTGTCATCCCTGTCGGCCCAGTTCGCAGTCCATGCGGCCCAGCCGGGCGGTGGCAGTGACGGCCAGTCGGTCGTCATCGATGTGACGGCAGAAGACCACGATGGTGCCGCCCTCCTGCAGCAGCTTCAGGCGATTGGCCTGACTGAAGGATCGAGCTTCGGATCGGTCGCTTCGGGCCTGTTGCCCATCGACAAGATCGGCGCTCTCGCGGGCCTTGGCGATGTCGCCTCGGCCCATCAGTCGCTTTACCAGCCGCTTGCCGGCACGGTGACGACGCAGGCCGATGCGGCCGAGCATGCCGATCAGGCCCGCTCGACCTATGGCTTTGACGGGAGCGGCATCAAGGTCGGGGTGTTGTCCGACAGCTTCAACACTTCCGGCAACGCCGATACGATGGCAACCGACATCGCCAATGGCGATTTGCCAACCGATACCACCATCCTGCCGGGTAAAGATTATGCCGGCGGCACCGACGAGGGCCGCGGCATGGCGCAACTGGTGCACGACCTGGCGCCCGGCGCCTCGATCGCCTTTGCCACCGCGTTTACCGGCCAGGCAGGCTTTGCCAACAACATCATCGCGCTGGCCAATGCCGGGGCCAGGGTGATCGTCGACGACGTCACCTATTATGCCGATCTGGCGTTCCAGGACGGGATCATTTCGCAAGCGATCCAGCAGGTCGAAGCCAGCGGTGTGGCCTATTTCTCCTCGGCCGGAAACAACGGCCACGAGGGCTGGGAAGGCGCCTGGGTGAACGGTGCCACCACGACGATCCAGGGCTACAATGAGACACTGATGCAGTTCGCTTCCGGCCAGGACTATCTGTCCTTCGTGGCCGGATCGAGCGAGACCTTCGTGCTGCAGTGGGATCAACCGGGGGCTTCGGCGGGTGGCGCCGGTTCGGCCAGCGATGTCGACCTGTTCATCACCAATGCCGACGGCACCCAGATCTACGGCAGCGCGGCCAGCGGCAATATCGGCGGCGATCCGGTCGAGGTGATAAGTGCGTCGGGCCTCACGGCCGGCAGCACCTATTACCTGCGTGTCGGCCTGTACAGCGGCGTGACCCCCACCAGGATCAAGCTGATGGCGCTGGGCAACGGCACCTCGGTCAACCTTGGCACCACGGCGAGCAACGAGAACGACGGTACCGCCTACGGCCACGCCACGGCGGGCATAGCGGTGGGGGCAGCCGGATACTCGCATACCCCCGCCTACGGCGTCGATCCGGCGACGCTCGAATATTACTCATCGACCGGGCCGACGTATGTTCTGTTCGATGCCTCAGGCAACCGGCTGACAACGCCGGAGCTGCGCCAGACACCGGCGATCACCGCCGTCGACGGCGGCAACACCAGCTTCTTCGGCCACGATGATTCCGATTCCGACTCCTACCCCAACTTCTACGGCACCTCTGCTGCGGCGCCCGACGCAGCGGCGGTGGCGGCGCTGATGCTGCAGGCAAACGGCCTGCTCACGCCTGACGATATCCTGCACCTGTTGCAGGATTCCTCAGCCGACATGAACAATCCCTATACCGCCGGTTTCGATACGGGCTTCGACAACGCTACGGGTTCTGGGCTCATTCAGGCGGATCTGGCCGTCGGGTTTGCCGCCAACGGGGTCATCCAGAACCCCGACCAGCATCTGCTGGTGGGCACGCATCTTGGTGACACCATAGAGGGCGCCACGGGTGCCGATGACACTCTTGTTGGCGCGGCTGGGGCCGACAGCCTCATTGGTGGATCAGGCACCGACACTGCCCTCTACAGTGGTGATCACACATCTTACACGTTCA
>CAZPVG010000160.1:0-2844 GCA_964589945.1 uncultured bacterium | reverse complement strand
AGTGGCTGATGTCGCGCTCGTGCCAGAGCGCCTGGTTCTCGAGCGCCGCCTGCGCGTAGCCGCGCAGCAGCCGCGCGAGCCCGCAGACGCGCTCGCAGCGCACGGGGTTGCGCTTGTGCGGCATGGCCGACGAGCCCTTCTGCCTCTCGCCGAACGGCTCCTCGGCCTCGCGCACCTCCGTGCGCATCAGGTGGCGGATCTCGAGGGCGATCTTGTCGAGCGTCCCCCCCGCCACGGCCAGCGCGCACAGGAGCCCCGCGTGGCGGTCGCGCTGCACGACCTGGTTCGCGACGGGCTCGGGCTGCAGCCCCAGCGAGGCGAGCGCAGCCTCCTCGACCGCCGCATCGAGGTGGGCGAGCGTGCCCATCGCGCCGCTGAACTTGCCGACCGCGCAGTCCTCGAGCCCGGCCTGCACGCGGTCGAGCGTGCGCCCGAGCTCCTCGCACCAGAGCAGCGCCTTGAGCCCGAAGGTGATCGGTTCGGCGTGCACGCCGTGGCTGCGGCCCACCATCGGAGTCTTCCGGTGGGCCTGCGCGAGGTTCCACGCCGCCCGGCGCAGGCGCGCCAGCGCCGGCACGAGCACGCGGCCGGCCTCCTGCACCTGGAGCGCCAGCGCCGTGTCCACGAGGTCGGAGGACGTCAATCCCGCGTGCAGGTGGCGTGCCTCGTCGTCCCCCACGCTCTCGGCGACCATCGAGAGGAACGCGATCACGTCGTGGTGGACCTCGGCCTCGATCGCGAGCATGCGGCCGAAGTCGAGCTTCGCGCGGCCACGGATCCGGCCGGCGGTCCCGGCCGGCACCTCGCCGCGCCGCTCGCGCGCCTCCGTCGCGGCCAGCTCGACGCGGAGCCACAGGTCGAGCCGGTGCGCGTCGCTCCAGACCGCCGCCATCTCCGGACGCGCGTAGCGATCGATCATGTCAGTGCGGGGCCTCCTCGAGCGGGACGCGCAGGGTCAGCGGTTTGCCGTCGCGCTCCACGTCGAGCACGAGATCGTCGCCCACCTGGGCGCCGTAGATGCTCGCCTGGATGTCGTCCACCGTGTTCGTGCGGCGCCCGTTCACGCGCCGGATGTGGTCGCCGACCCGCACGCCCACCCGTGCGGCGGGCCCGGACGGGTCCACGCGGGTCACGACCAGCCCGCTCGCGTCCGGCCAGCCGAGGCGCCGGGCGATCAGCTCGGTCACCGGTTGCACCTGCAGGCCGGGCCACGCCTGCCGGACGCGGCCGTATTTGCGGATCTCGTGGAGCAGCTTCTTGGCCATGTTGATCGGGATTGCGAACCCCAGCCCGATGGAGCCGCCGCCCTGGGTGAAGATGAACGTGTTGATCCCGATCACCTGGCCGTCCCCGTTCACGAGCGCGCCGCCGCTGTTGCCCGGATTGATGGCGGCGTCGGTCTGGATCATGTTCTTGTAGACGCCGGTCGAGTTGTCCGAGGCTTCGCTCTTGATGTCGCGCCGGGTCGCACTGACCACGCCGGCGGTGACCGAAGGCTGGGTGTCCTCGATCAGCATGCCGAACGGGTTGCCGATCGCGATGGCCCATTCCCCGACCAGGAGCGAGTCGCTGTCGCCGAGCGGCGCGACGGGCAGCTTCGTGCCTTCGATCTTGAGCACGGCGAGGTCGTAGACCGGCGAGTCGCCCAGCACCTTCGCGTCGAAGCTCCGCCCGTCGGGCAGGGTGACCCTGATCTCGTCGGCGTCGCGGATGACGTGCGAGTTCGTGAGCACGATCCCCGAGGCGTCCACGATGACCCCGGAGCCCAGGCTCGGCACCCTCTGGCGGTACTCGGTGCGCGGGAAGAACCGGTCGAAGAACTCGTCGCGCATCATGCCGCCGAACGGGTCCGCGCGGACGACGCGCGTCTGCACGACGCTCACGGAGACGACCGCGGGGCTCACGCGCTCGGCCGCCGTCACGATCGCCGAGCGCCGCGAATCCCCGATGTCGCCTGCGCGCGACGGGGAGGCGATCAGCAGCAGCGGCAGCGCGAGCATGAGGGTTCCGAGCCATTGGCGGGTCACGCGGCGAGGCCCTCCTCTCCCTCGTACCCCACGGCTTCGAGGCAGAGCCCCCGTGCCGGCGCGGTCGCGCCCGCGCGCGAGCGCGCGCGGGACTCGAGCACCTCGGCGACATGGCCGGCCGGGTCGGGCAGCGCCGACGCCCGCAGCAGCGTGCCGACCAGGTTTCGCACCATGTGGTAGAGGAAGTGATCGGCCCGGACGTCGAACCGCCATCCGCCCTCGCAGCGCTCCCAGCGCGCCATCGTGATCGCGCACTCGGGGTTGGCGGGCGAGCTGCCGGCCGCCTCGAACGCGGCGCAGTCATGGCGCCCGAGGAGCGGCGCCGCCGCGCGGTTCAGCGCGTCGCCGTCGAGCGGCTTGAGCGGACACCACGCGAAGCGACCGAGCAGGACGTCCTCCCGCTCGAGCAGCCGGTAGGCGTAGCGCCGCGAACGGGCCGAGTGCCGGGCGTGGAAGTCCTCGCCGGTCTCGCGGGCCTCGACGATGCGCAGGTCGGGCGGCAGCTCGCGGCCGCCCAGCGCCGCGACGGCACCCGCCGGAAGGGTCGTGGCCGCCCGGAAGGAGGCCACCTGCCCGCGCGCGTGCACGCCCGCGTCGGTGCGCCCGGCCCCGTTCACGACCAGGCCTTCCACGCCCAGCGCCGCTCCGAGCGCGCGTTCGAGCTCGCCCTGCACGGTGCGCTGGCCGGGCTGGCGCTGCCAGCCGTGGAAGTCCGTGCCCTCATAGGCCAGCACCAACTTCAGCCGCGGCATGCCGGCCTGGCGCATTTTGATCTTGAAGCAAGATGAACCATTGAAATAATGTCCCATTATTTCAA
>CAZPVG010000159.1:0-2866 GCA_964589945.1 uncultured bacterium | reverse complement strand
TCGTCAACGGCCTGTTCAAGTTCTACATCAACACCTACAAGGGCCGCCTGGGCGAGCGCATGCTGCGCCAGTTGCGCTTCCAGCTTGTCGACCGGCTGATGCGCTTTCCCCTGTCCTATTTCCGCCGCGCCAAGCCGGCCGAGCTGTCGACCATGATCAAGGACGAGGTGGAGCCCATCGGCGGCTTCATCGGCGAGGCCTTCGTCACCCCCGTCTTTCTCGGCGGCCAGGCCGCCACCGCCATGGTCTTCATCCTGGTGCAGTCGGTCTCGCTCGGCCTCATCGCCGCCGGCATCGTGGCGGTGCAGGCGATTGTCATACCGCGTCTCAGACGGCGCCAGATCGAGCTTGGCCGCCAGCGCCAGTTGACCGCCCGCCAGTTGGCCGGCCGCGTCGGCGAGATTGTCGACGGCATCGGCAACGTCCATCTCAACGACACCTCCAATTTCGAGCGCGCCGACATCGCCCACCGCCTGGGGCGCATCTTCTCCATCCGCTACGAGCTCTATCAGAGGAAGTTTTTCGTCAAGTTCCTCAACAACTTCCTGGCGCAGGTAACGCCCTTCGTGTTCTACCTCATCGGCGGCTGGTTCGCCCTCAACGGCAATCTCGACATCGGCCAGCTCGTCGCCGTGATCGCTGCCTACAAGGACCTGCCTTCGCCCATCAAGGAGCTCATCGACTGGGATCAGCAGCGCCTCGACGTGCAGGTGAAATATTCCCAGGTGATCGAGCAGTTCAACGCCGAGGGCATGATCGACCGCGAGCTGCAGAAGCCGCTCGCCGATGCGGTTCCGCCCTTGCAGGGTGATTTGCGCTTTTCCGGCGTCGGTGTCACCGACGAGGCCGGCGCCAAGCTCATCGAGCAGATCACCTCGCGCATCGCCATTGGCGAGAAGGTGGCGGTGATCGGCGGGCCCAACAGCGGCGCCGAGACGCTGGGCGATCTGGCCTCGCGCCTGTTGCCGCCCACCGCCGGCCGGGTGGTCCTCAACGAGGACGACCTCGCAGAACTCCCCGAAGCGGTGACCGGCCGGCGCATCTCGGTGATGCCGTCGGATCTGCCGTTGTTCCAGGGCTCGGTGGCCGACAACCTGCTCTATGGCCTGAAACATGTGCCGCTGCGCCCGCCCGACTATGATGCCGCCGGGGCCAAGCGCCGCGCCTGGGAAGTGGCCGAGGCGCACCGGGCCGGCAACGTCGATTTCGATTTGGCGGCCGACTGGGTCGACTATGATGCCGCCGGCGCCACCGGCCCCGAGGATTTGATGGACCAGGTGAAGAGGGTTCTCGCCCTGGTCGAACTCGAGGACGATATCATCGATCTCGGCCTGCGCGGGCGCATCGACCCGGCCAGGCACAGCGATCTCACCAGCGCCGTGCTGGAGGTGCGCACCGACATGCGCGAACGGCTGCAGCAGGGCGACAAGACCGGGCTGGTGGAGTTCTTCGATCCTGAAAAGTACGCCGACCAGGCGACGGTGGCCGAGAACGTCCTCTTCGGCACGCCGGACACCGACGAACTGGCCGAGCACAATCTCGCCGGCCACAAATTTGTGCGCCAGCTTCTCGCCGACCTCGACCTCGATCGCCTGTTCTTCGACCGTGGCCGCGAGATCGCCTCGACCGCCATCGAGCTGTTCGCCGATCTGCCCCCCGATCATCCGTTCTTCGAGCAGTTGAGCTTCATGGCGCCGGATGAAATTCCCGAATACCAGATGGCGCTGACGCGGGTGGCCAGCCAGGCCTATGAAGCGGTCAGCGAGGAGGACCGCCAGCGCTTCATCCGCCTGCCGTTCGCCTATATCGAACCGCGCCACCGCATGGGTCTCATCGACGAGGAGGTCAAGGCGAGCCTCATGGATTTGCGCCGCGCCTTCCGCGACGGCGTGCCGGAGGAGCTGAGGGACCAGATCGAGTTCTACGATCCCGCCAGCTACAACAAGAACGCCTCGGTGCAGGACAACATGCTGTTGGGGCGCGTGTGCTACGGCATCGCCGGCGGCCAGGCCAAGGTGTTCGCCATGCTGCGCGAGGCTCTCGATCGCTGTGGCCTCTATGACGGCGTGCTGCGGGTCGGCCTCGAATTCAATGTCGGCACCGGGGGCAAGCGCCTGTCGCAGGCGCTGCGCCAGAAGATCGGCCTGGCCCGCGCCCTGTTGCGGCGCCCCGATCTGTTGATCGTCAATCGCGCCCTGTCGGCGCTCGACCGCACCTCGCAGGCCAGCATTCTCAAGCGCATCCTGAGCGAGCCCATCGGCCCGGCGGGCGGCAGCGCCGGCGTCTTGTGGATCCTGTCGAACCCGGCCCAGGCCGAGATTTTCGACCGCGTGATGGTCATGCACGACGGCCGGCTGGCCGAGGACGGCGCGCCGGGCGAGCTTTTGAAGAAGCAGGCCGCTTACGCCAGACTTGTGGCATAATGCCGGACAAGGCGGGAGCGGAGAGTTGAGGAACGGAGTTTAAAGGCGATGTTGCTCAATGATGAAGTGGACCGCCTGAAGCGGGTGCCGCTGTTCGCCAAGATGGAGCCGGCCAAGCTGAAGCTCCTGGCGTTTACCTCCGACCGCATGTCGTTCCAGCCCCAGCAGGTGCTGTTCCACCAGGGCGACGACGGCGATGCGGCTTACGTCATCATGAAGGGCGAGGCCGACATCGTGGCCGAGACCGCCGGCGGCGACATTCCGCTTGCCCGCGTGGGCGAGAACGCCATCGTCGGCGAGATCGCCATCCTGTGCGAGGTGCCGCGCACCGCCACCGTCAAGGCGGCGACGCAGATGGACACGCTGCGCATCGAAAAGGAGCATTTTTTGCGCCTCATCCGCGAGTTCCCCGAGCTCGGCATCGAGGTGATGCGCGAGCTCGC
>CAZPVG010000158.1:0-2968 GCA_964589945.1 uncultured bacterium | reverse complement strand
CTGCGTACTCAAGCAGGGTTAGGGCATCTTGTCCGGTTGTCGCCCTGGTTGATCCGTCAGTGTTGTAGGCAAACGATACCCCTGAAGCGGCTAGAATCATCAACTCTTCGAGTATCTGAGCTCTCCAGTATGCAAGTTTGTCCCGCGCCTCGGTACGAAAATCAAAAACAGAACGCTGATCATCAACCTTACCTTTGCTCTTGACGCCTTTTCTGAGCTGGTCGGTATGAATCTCGATCCATTCGGATTCAAGGTCGTCAAAACGTCCATCGATATCATTGTCTCCAACGATTCCGGATCCACCCAGGTCATGTACCAACCCTATGTATGCCCGGTCGCCCTTCTCGGTCTTTTTCAACTCGGTTATGAGTTGGACAATATTATTCGGTCCGGTCCCGGTGAATTTCTGGAAAAAGAAATTTTCGCGGAATACGCGAATGGATTCCTTGACCCATGCCTGTTTTTGTGCGGGCAGTTGCGCCGCAAATGCTGTATAACCCATGATTCTTATGCTCCATAAAAGAATTAACAAATATTTTATTTTGTTAATGGCTTTGCGGTGCCAAACGACCGGGGTTGATTACCGCCTCAACGCCCTGGCTGAATCATGGGTTTACGTCCCAAGGACCGGGTTGTTTTCCGCCAAACCACGGCTGATACATCGGTTATAGTGTCGAAGTCACTTGTTGGAGCATTACATCAACAGAGCTTTCCGCTCTTTAGCTGGCATCTTATCCCAATCGTCTTGAGAATCAACCATCTGCGGGGTTGATATTGCCCGTGCCCCTATTCCGTCAAGTTTCGGTGGTTGCTTTCCTGCCTCCTTGACGTTTCTTTTCACCATTTCTTCTTTTCTGGTGTCTGTCTTTTCCGGCTTAACTTCATCGTCGGCCCTTTTCCCCATAACCTTCTCTACGGCCTTTCCAAGAGCTTCGGTTGGCCTTAACCCCTTTGACTCATACACAGTCCGCCATCCGATAACATCGTCAATGAGGTCTTGGTTTTTATCGTCTCTCGTAGAGTCAAGCTCTGGATATATTTTTACAAGCTTTTCTGCTTCTTCATTCAAATCTGTTTCTTCGTATTTCTGTTCCCAGAGTTTTTCTCTTTGGGCCATCTTTTCTTCGGCCCGTCTTTCTGCTTCCTCGATTACAAGAAGGTCAATTTTGTCACCAACCTCTTCGGCTTTCTCATAATCAAGGTCAGCGATGGCCTCTGTATACTGCCGTCTAAGTTCTTTTATTGTCGGTTCTTTAGGCTTTTCTTCTGCCTTTCCAGGATTGCGCAGGGCCGCTAACTCTGCCTCAAGCTGATCGGCTCTTTCTTTGTTAAGCTTTGCTTCTCGGTAAACCTCGTCGAACCTTCCTCGGGGAATATTTTCGTCGCGCTGTTTTTGGTCAGACACTTTGTCTTTTTCAGGATCATCCCCTTCGATATCGGAAGAATCTTCCTCCTCATCGTCCTGTTGTTCCGAATCCTCTTCGCCGCTTTCTGGTTCTATTTCCTTTTCTTGATCTTCTGAATCACCAAAAAGTACCGATTTATCTGCAGGATTATCGATATCATCGAATCCCGTATCTTCTGTTTCCTGCTCTAACTCTTTGTCCAATTCGTCATCGGGCATGTTGTTATCTCCTTTTGTTAACTTTCCTGTCCGCCCTCAATTCCCTTGTCCATTCCAACACTTGGATTCGTAGGAGTGAGCGGGTTCGTGTTTTTCGGTGGAGGGGGCGCTGTAACTCCCGGGCCAGGTTCGGGGAATAGTGGAGGCTTATTTTTGTCTACACCTCCGGCGCTTAAATAAATCTCATCTGCAATCGGCGCTACTTGTGGAACAGCGGCTATCTGCTGGCCTGCTTGTGTTGCCGAAAACATCCCTTCAACATTTTTGTTTATAGCCTCAGCTTTCGTTTTCTCTATCTGCGCTTCTATCAACCCGACTTTAGCTGTCTCAACTGGATCAGGAGCCTGAACTCTTGAATTTTCCATAGCCGCTATTACATCGGCTTTATCGCTCAAATTGCTGTGCTTAACAATAACGCTATCGGGAATGGCAATGCCTTTTTCTCTCATCCCGATACATTGCTCATATTGGCTATTTTCAAAGGTCACGTGCATTGGCTGCTCAGAGATAACCACATCATATTCGCCAGCGGTCATGTCATTAATATACGATCCTGTTTCTGGGTCGAACTTATTGATAACCAACCTGTCTTCATCCTCTTTCCCTGTTACCGGGTCTGTACGCGTTATCCTGAAAACTCTTTCCGTGTCGTAGTATTTGCTTATTGCATAATCAATCCACTCAGATAGCATGTGCCGTGTCCTGGAAAGATTATCAAGTGGAACGGCTATGATTTGTTGCGCTGCGTGTTGTCTGCTCTGTGTAGCTATCCCAGATTCGTTACCATTTGCAATGCCCCTCATCGCGTCGGGAACAGTTACCTCTTTTACTGCTCCAGTGCCTATTTCGATAAGTTTTTCAATCCCTTGAGGCATAGGGTTTGACGGTATCTTTTGCAGTGGATTTGTGCCAGCTTTACGCTCAATATAAATTCCCGTCTTTGAACCAACATGTTCCATGTCATCCGCCGTCATGTTGGTAAGTTGGCCTTGCTCACCTTGCCATCCTGAATTAGCAGTCGTGTTGATTATATGTATTGCCTGGCTTAGTCCCTTATTGAGTATCTTTTGTGGACCTATCGCATTATCAACCATGCCCCTGGTCTTGCCACGCCTGAAAAACGGAAAGAATGGGACAATAGTAAAACGATCATACGGACTCCAATCGTCGAAAAGAACAGCGCTCATTGTTGTGACTGACCATCTGATACGATTGACAACTCGATCCATTATCACAGATCCAGACGCCCGCATTTGATCAAGTACCTCTGGCGTCTCGTCTCCATTCAACTGTCTAATATCACCAGTGGGGGTGACTATACACGGCATCTTTGTTCGTATATGG
>CAZPVG010000157.1:0-2980 GCA_964589945.1 uncultured bacterium | reverse complement strand
GACCTTCTCCCGCGCCTCGATCCCGGCGATGGCGAGGTCGCATAGCATATCCCAACGACGATCAAGGTGGCTCTCCTCGCATATGAGGCGCATTTCCTCAATCTCCTCGCGCGTCAGGTCGTTATCTGCGGCGGTCATGCTATCCTTCCTTGCTGGATTCGGGCGAAGCGAGAGCGAGAACTACCGCAATGATTTTCTCGGCCTCCTTTTGCGTCATGTCATATGGGATGCCTTGGATGTGAACGTATTTGCCATCGCGAATCTCGATAGGCAAAATGTCTGTCTCAAAATGGTATCGCTCGCTCATGCTATCATTCCTTGCTAGGCTCGGATGCGGGAATACGAAAATGTTGCCAGGCGAGTTTCTTAATTCGCACTAGCCCACGTTTCCCCCATCTCTCGATAATGGCTTGATTAATGGTTGGCCAATCTGGACGATCAGCACCATCGAGGGCGGACTTGATGGCCATTGCATAAGTGAGGGCGGTATCCTTCTGCGTCACCTCCTCTGCACCAATGTCCTGCAATAAGACTTGCGTGCAGCAAACCAAATTGATCTGGGCTTCCCCGCTCATGCTCCGCTCCTATGGGCTGCGATCACGACTCCGCATCGCGTAGACTTCTTCCATCAAAATCCAATGGGCTGCATTTCTGGCTCGAATCTCAGTCTCCAGAACCATGATGCGGTGGTCCCTCTTGGCGATGGTATCGCGCAGGTCTAATATCTCGGCCTGCATGGCTGTGATGAAGGCAACGGCCTTTATCTGATTGTCAAGCACCCCCCTTATGGCCGCTACTTCTCCTCCCTCCTCACGACTCTCCCGTCTGGCATCCGCTTCCATTTCTCGTGTCCCGGCCATTTCCTCTTTGTTCCTTTGTAACCGCTGTTCTTCTTTCGTTTCCGTGTCTCTCGCGCCCTCGCCACTTGACGCTTGGTGCTCTTGTCATGGTGACAGATTTTCCGGCATAGAAGCTGCAAGTTCCCCTCCCGGTTCTCCCCTCCATCCTTGAGTTCGATGATATGGTCGACATCATATGGGTTCCCTGGCCCTATCGGCTGCTGGCATGGCCCATTGCACTTATGGTCCTGCTTCTCCAGTAGGCGCTCGATCACTGACCAAGGAGGTCGGCTATCAGGTGTCTTCCCCTTCCACTCCGGTACCTTGCGCGGCATCTCTTAGCCCTTTCAGCAATTCAGCGACATCCTTGGCGAAACTCGCCAACTTTATCACGGTCGCATTGAGAGCATGAAGTTGCGTGGCGTGGTCGTCCAATGCTGCCGTGATGGCATCCAAACGCTTCTCATGCTCTATCAGAGCTGATGTTCTCGCGCTCGGGCTTCTCGGGTCATGGTCCATTATGCAGCCTCCGTATGCTCCAGCAGGGTTTCGGGGTCCGTTCCTAGCCTCTGTGTCCACAGGTGGAGCGCCCTGTCGTAGAAGCGTCCGAACGCAGCTTGGCTCATCTTTTCCAAGGCTATCGACTTAAGCCTAACAGCCACTCTGCCGTCGTCCAGGATAAACTCCCGTAGCATCCATGGCATGTGCGACCGCGCCCAGAAGTCGGCATCGTAGCGGTCTTCAAACTCTGGGTCGAAATTGGCCACGGCGGTTGCCAATGCCCAGTATTTACGTAAATGCTCGGGGTTTCGCACCTCCTCGATGGTGATAACCACCGGCTTCCCGCGCCGTACCTTCTCAAAATCCTCTACCGCGCAATCCCCGAACGGTCGAAGACATCGGCCGTCGGACACCATTGGGATGCGGTATTGGCTCATTGTCGGTCCAGCCTGTCCCTATGCCTCTCCAGAAGCATATCTGCTTTGTCACGGTCTGGAGGCATCAGGTCGTGCTCATAAGCCAGATGCTCCCCCCATACCTCCGCCAGATCATCTGCGGTCTTGGCAGTCGCCATGTTGGCATCGAGTTCGTCCAAGTAGGCGTCGGGGTCTATGGGTGCTGGAGGCTCAGTGGCACTGTTGGCATAGGGTAGAGCCGACCTGCCCTTCTTCTTCCTGCGGTCCAGCTCAGGCGGGATGTCAGGCATATCTCCGTCAGGGATGGCATCGTCTATCTCGGCCTTCTCCTCGTCTGTTAGATGTAGGCTTTCGACCAGTTGGCGCTTGACCGGCGACCGTAGGTCATTCAGGCGCCGCTCGTAGGCTTCCCGCATGTGAACCCGCCATTCTTCCGGAAGTTGATGGATGCGCGGGTTGTTCTCGATACCCCATTTCTTCAACGCTTCCTCTGTCGGCTGGGACTCCATCTCGGCAGTCAATGACTCCCAATCTCCATCTTTCCTGGCCTGATAGGCCGACTTGTGCCCGTCACTGCTAGCCTGATCCATCTCGTCGTTGGTGTAGATGCCGGACAACTCCATCGGAAATGCCTTCCTCAAGGCTAGGCTCTCGGCACACTTGGCTATCATCACGTCGGGCATGGTTGCCCAGGCCCGCGTCAGAGCCCCGTCCTTGGTCTTCTGGGCGTAGGAGACAAATCTGGCTACCCCCCAGCACGGTTCCTTGAAATCGGTCCGCAGCACGCCCACACGGGCCGCAGAGGGCATTTCCAGATAGACCCATACGTCATGCCAGACGCCGTCCTCCCCGCACCAGAACGGACCCATCTGGCCGGCGTACTTACCTGTCCGCTCCGCTATCAGGCGGAAGCCGTCGATAGAGGTCTGGATGCCCATGACCTCCTTGCGCTGGCTGGAGTCCCACCGCCTGACGGCGTATATCTGCCGGGACAATGGATCCAGACCAGTCCTCCCAGCTTGATAGAGAAACAGCTTCAGTTCGTCGTCGCTGGCGCCCTTGCAGATCGTCGTCTTGATAAGATCGACCTGCTCGCCAGTGAAGTTCGGGTGGGTTATGGCTAAAGCCTTGTTCATCTGTTTCTCCCGGCTAGACCACAATATCTGTTTAGTCTCCCATCAATAGGAGAACCACCAAAGCCACCTCGTAGGTCACGAGGATGAC
>CAZPVG010000156.1:0-3036 GCA_964589945.1 uncultured bacterium | reverse complement strand
TCCTCCGGCTCCTCCTCCTCGGCGTCAGCGTCGGACTCGGATTCGGGCGCGGGAAAGGGCTCGGATGGGGTGGTGTCGGCCTCGGGCGCGACGGCATCGGCGTCCGATGCGGGCTCCGCGAGCTCCTCGGGATCCGCGAGCTCCGCGGGCTCCTCGGGATCGGCTTCGGGGTGCTGCGGCCCCTTCTCGTTCTCAGTGGTCATTCGGCCGCGAAGGGTAGCACGCGACCGGCGTTCGCGAGGGCTCGCGCGCTCACCCGGTGCTCAGCGCGCGTTGCGCATGGCGGGCACGAAGGCCGCCGCCAGGGCCGCGACCGAGCAGACGGCGCCGCCGATCCCCAGCACGATGGCCGGCCCGTTGGCCGGACCCAGGATGTCGGCCAGCAGGCCGGACCCTGCCATGGAGGCCGCCATCACCCCGTAGACCAGCGCCTGCCGCGTGGAGACCACGCGACCCATGAGCCGCTGCGGGGTGCGCTGCTGGAAGAGGGTGATGTTCGGGATCAGGAAGACCATGTTGGCCGCCCCCACCCCGAAGAAGAGCACGATGGCCAGGACCGGGTCGCGGACGAAGGCGGTGGCGATGAAGAGCAGGCCGAAGGTGAAGAAGCCGACGATCGACATCGGTCCCTTGGGGAAGCGCTCGGCGACGGCCCCGATCACCACCCCGCCCACGATGCTGCCCAGGCCGATGGCGGCCATCAGCAGCGAGTAGTTGAACGGGAAGTCGATCCGCGAGCGGTCCAGGACGGTCTGCGCGTAGAGCAGCGAGCAGGCCACCTCCGCGCCGACCGCGATCTGGGAGAAGGCGCTGACCACGGTGTTGCTGAACAGCTCGGCCTGGCGGCGCAGGAAGTGCCAGCCATCGACCATCTCCGCCCAGATGGCGCGGATGCTGAACTTGTCCGCGACGTGGTCGGAGGGCCCCATGGCCATGCTCCACAGCAGGAGCGCCGAGATGACGTAGCTGGCGCTGTCGATGACGAACGCGGCGCCGATGAGCGAGGCCAGGGCCGCCACCAGCAGCCCGGCGGCGGGATAGCCCAGCAGGTCGGCCATGGTCTCGGTGACGGTGACCGCGGAGTTCGCCGCCACCAGGTCACGGTCGGCGGTGATGAGCGGGATGACGGCCACCTTGGCGGGGCGGAAGACCAGGCTGACGGTGGCCACCGCGAAGGCGACCGCGTAGACGTAGCCGATGTTGATGTCGATGACGATGGGCACCAGGAGCACCAGGCCGGCGCGCAGGACGTCGCAGATGATCATGGTCACCCGCCGATCCCATCGGTCGGCGAGGGCTCCGGCCAGCGGACCCAGGATGACGTTGGGGGCCGCGGTCATGGCGAAGGTGATGCCCACCTCCAGTGCGTCGCCGCGGGTGGCCACCAGGAAGCCCAGCGCGACCTGGTGCAGCCGATCCCCGAAGGCGCTGATCAGCTGGCCCACCCAGAGCAGCGAGAAGTTCGCGTTCCGCGCCAGGCGCAGGTAGGCAGACTGGGCACGGGCGCCCGGGAGCGCCGCCTCTCCGGGGGCCGGCAGGGCGGGGGAGGGAACCGACACCATCGGCCCGGCCGAAGCAGCCTGGGGAGTTGCGAAGGCCCCGGCGTAGGCGACGCCGGCCTGGAACTCACCGCCGGTGGTGGGACGCAGGGGGCTGCTGGGCAGGGCCATGCCCGCGCGGACCGGGGCGTTGGGCCGGGTCATGGACGAGACGATGGCCCAGAAGATCCCCAGCGCCAGCAGGACGTCGCCGATGCTGACGACGTCGCGGATGATGGGCACCGGGAAGGGCACCACGTCGCCGAAGATGCCGCCGCGCTGGACGAGGTCCGCCACGGAGGTCGCGCTCATCAGGAAGTGGAACGGGTCCGTCCCCATGTCCGCCGGCGTGAGACCGGACGCGGTGAGCGCCCCGATCCAGACCGGCATCTGGCCGGAGTTGAGGAGGACCGCGATGGTGTTCAGGCCGATGCCCACCGCCGCCACCTGCAGCCCGGGGACCCGCCAGTTCCCCCAGAGCCAGGCGAAGATCAGGAAGTAGGCGGCAATGAACGCACCGCCCAGCGGCACGGACTCGTCGATGCCCCAGTTGCGGGCCAGGTAGGCGAGCAGGCGGAGGCCCAGGGCCAGGCCAAGCAGCCACAGCCAGCGCAGCCGAAGCTCGGCGAGGCGCGGCAGCCCTCCCCCTGCCAGCGCTCCAACCACGAGCGCCAGCGCAATGGCGCTAAGGAACATCGTCCGAGGCCAGTGCCTGCCTCGGTGCGCTTCCCTCTTGGGTGGACGGTCGCGTGCTCGTCCGCCCCTCGTCGGGCTGGCTCTCGGTTACCTGGGGGTCGCTCGCGGCGGCTGCGGCGATCCGGGGCGGAGCGTTCCCGGTGTCCTGCGGCGTGGCGTCGTCGCCCGTGTCGCGAGGATCGTCGGCGTGGAGCATGGTGGGCAGCTCGTCCGGGCTGTCGGGCGGGCGATCCAGGGTCTCGCGGTCCAGGTTGACGAGGATGGGCACGATCTCCGCGTCGAACTGGATGCCGGAGAACTTCTCCAGCTCCGCCACGGCCGCCTCGTGGGTGAACGGCGTGAGCCGATACGGGCGCGAGGAGGTCATGGCCTCGTAGGCATCGGCGATGGTCAGGATGCGGGCGCCCAGCGGGATGTCCAGCGCCTCCGTGCCGTCCGGGTAGCCGGAGCCGTTGACCCACTCGTGGTGGCTGCGGATGAGCGGCGCCTCCGGCTTGAGCTGATGCGCCGGCGCCACGATCTCCGCGCCAATGGTGGGGTGCTGGTTCATGAGGTAGCGCTCGTGCTTATCGAGCGGTCCGGGCTTGAGGAGCACGTTGTCGCGGATGCCGATCTTGCCCACGTCGTGGAGCAGGCCGGCCCACTTGACCTTCTCGATCTCCGACTCGGGGAGCTTCATCACCCGGCACATGGCCTCCGCGATGTGGCTCACCCGCTGGGAGTGGCCGCGGGTGTACTTGTCCCGCGCGTCGACCGCGTTGGCCAGCGCCCCGATGGTCTGCTCGAAGAGCTCCCTGGTCTC
>CAZPVG010000155.1:1522-3122 GCA_964589945.1 uncultured bacterium | reverse complement strand
GGCCTCGACCTCTACAGCCTTTATGCCTCGGTGCGCGAGGTGATCGACTATCTCGACAGCGTCAGCCCCGACCTCGCCCGCATTGCCCGCGATCGCTATGGCTGCCTCAGCCCGTGGGAGGCCGACCCGGCCGCTTACGGCCATGCCGCGCTCACCAGTGCCTATCATTCCTGCGAGGGCGAGGTGGTCGGCATGCTGGGCGATCTCCTGGTCAAGCGCAACGAGCTCACCCGCTTCGACGGTGAGCGCTTCCTCGATGCCGAGCGCAATGCCAGCGTGGTTGCCAATGCCGAGGCCTATTACCGCACCATGTATTATGGCTCGCGCTCCTCGTGGAACCTGCGCGACAGCCATATGTTCGACACCCTGAAAGGGCTGCTCGATTTCCGCGGGGAGGACTCAAAGGCGGTGGTATGGGCGCACAACTCCCATATCGGCAACGCCGCGGCGACCGAGATGAGCGCGCGCGGCGAGCACAATATCGGCCAGCTCTCGGCCGAGCGCTTTGGCGATGAGGCCTACCGCATCGGCTTCGGCACTGATCACGGCTTTGTGGCCGCCGCCTCGCACTGGGACGGGCCGATGGAAGTGAAAGCGGTGCGTCCGGCCCATCGTCAGAGCTATGAGCGCCAGTTCCACCTGACTAACGTGCCGGGGCTGATCCTGCCCTTGCGCCATGCGCAGGCGGACCTTGTCGCCGACCTTGCAAAGCCGCGGCTGGAGCGCGCAATCGGTGTCATCTACCGCCCCGAAACCGAGCTCGCCAGCCACTATTTCGAAGCGGTGCTGTCGCGCCAGTTCGACGACTATGTGTGGATCGACGAGACGAACGCCGTCACGCCGCTGGCCACAGGCGAGATCGAGGGCCTGCCCGATACCTATCCGTTCGGCGTGTGAATACCACTTGAGTTGATCGGGATCGGACACTCATCTAGAGCAGGCGCGGTCGGCGCCTTGCCAGCCGGTAGCCGCCTTCGATCGCCACCGCCAGAGTGGCCATCGCGGCCAGCACCAGGAGCTTTGCCGGCGCCGTTTCCGCGGTCTGCCAGATCAATGCGCCCAGGGCGGCAAGGCAGGCAAGCGCTCCCAAGACCGAAACCCAGCCGCGACTGCCCGTCTGTGATGCCTTGAGGGCGTTGCCCGCGTTCACCGCCGCGAAGATGACGAGGAACCCGGCGCTGCCCATGGTTGAAATGCTCGTGAGGTCGAAACCGTTGGCGATGATCAGCGTCAGGCCTGCCGTGATCAGCAGCCCTTCCACCGGTTCGCCCCACACCTCGCGCTCCAGCGTAGCCGGCAGTTCGCCGTCGCGGGCGATGCAGTAGGTGAGGCGCGCCGCACCATAGAGCGTGGCATTGATGGCCGAGGCGGTGGACAGCATGGCAGCCACGGCGATCATGCTGAAACCGGCTTCGCCGAGAAACGGCCGTGCCGCCGCGGCAAGCGCATAGTCCTTGGCAGCAACGATCTCATCGATGTCGAGCGTTCCCACCGTGACCAGCGAAACCAGAATATAAAGGACGATCACCAGGCCGACCGAAAGATAGAAGGCACGCGGCAGCGTCCGCGCGGGGTTGCGCACGTCCTGCGCGGTATTGGC
>CAZPVG010000155.1:0-1422 GCA_964589945.1 uncultured bacterium | reverse complement strand
TGCAAGGCTGATCAGCGCGTGCTTGCCGGGCCCTTGCAGGCCGGCCGGCAGGAACGTCGCGCCATAGCTGCCAAAGGCATAGGCATAGAGCGACAGCATGACGATGTAGCCCAGCCACAAAAGGACATTCAGGCTGCCGGTGAACATGCCGGCGCCGAATATGCGGTCGAGGAAGGTGACGGTTCCGCCGCGGCTGGGCCAGGTGACGGAGAGCCTGGCATAGGAATAGGCCGTGAGCAGCGCCACCGCGCCCGCCAGGGCGAAGGCGACCGGTGTACCGCCATGCGCCAGTTGCACCGCCAGGCCGAGAACGGCGAAGATGCCACCGCCCACCATGCCGCCGATGCCGATGGCGGCAGCGCCCACCAGCCCCATCTTGCCGCCTGCCGGCTCGCTCACGCACCGAAGCTCCTTCTTGCTTTAGCCCGCCCCATCATGCCCCATGCCGCGCCGCCGGCATGTCCGCAACGGCCCCGACCGCCATCCTGGCAAACGACTTCATCACGGTCCAGACGATAGCACCATCGCGCCGGTTCCTTGGCCACGCCTGAGGGGAACCGACTGACTGGGCGCCGCGGTGCCCAGAAGCAGGGTCTCTCTCAGTCCCGCCCAGAAAGCCGGATCGGTGAAGAAGGCCCGGCAAGAGGAAGAACAGGCCGAAGAGGACTGTCACCGGCAAAGAGAAGATGACAGCGCAACGGGTGGGCAAGAGGCGCACCGTTAAGGCCCATCACGAAGGGATGCGCATGCGGGAGGGCGCGGGGCCACTTCAAGCGGACGGCAACGCTGCCCGGGGCCAAATTGCGCCTCGCCGGCGCCACATATGAACTCAGGGCCACGCTCCGGTCGGTCAATTCGACCTGACCCCGCCCCCGCGTTGCCTCAATCAGGGGGGTGTTGCGTCCAGCAGTTCCTTCCAGCGGTGACAGGCAATCTCCTCGCCGCCCCCGATGTTCTCCAGCACCGGTTCCTCGCGCCTGCAGACGTCCTGCACAAAAGGGCAGCGGGTGTGGAACTTGCAGCCTGGCGGCGGATTGGTGGGCGAGGGAATTTCACCTTCGAGCTTCTGCGCCGTGCCGCGATTGTCGGGGTCGAGCGAGGGAATGGCGCTGAGCAGAGCCTTGGTATAGGGGTGCTTGGGGCGCGCGAACAAGGCGCGCGTCGGCGCCGATTCCACCAGCCGCCCGAGATACATGACCGCCACATGGTCGCAGATATGGGCCACTACCGACAAATCGTGGGAAATGAACAGGTAGGTAAGCCCGAATTCCTCCTGCAGGGCCTTCAGCAGGTTGAGCACGTCGGCCTGGATCGAGACGTCGAGAGCGGCGACCGATTCATCGGCGACCACGAAGCGCGGATCGGAAACCAGCGCCCGGGCGATGGATATGCGCTGGCGCTGGCCGCCGGAAAAGGCGTGCG
>CAZPVG010000154.1:0-3204 GCA_964589945.1 uncultured bacterium | reverse complement strand
CGTTGCGCATGGGCGCAGGATACATTTCCCCTCTACGAGCAATACCATGACATGGAATGGGGCGTGCCGGTTCATGATGACATTCGGCACTTCGAATTCCTCATACTTGAGGGCGCGCAGGCGGGCTTGAGCTGGGCCACGGTCCTGCGGCGGCGCGAGGGTTATCGCCAGGCCTTTGCCGGATTCGATCCGGCAAAGGTGGCGCGCTTCACCCCCGGTAAACTCGAAAAGCTATTGGCGTACGAGGGGATTATTCGTAATCGGCTCAAGGTGGAATCGGCCGTCACCAATGCGCGGGCGTTCCTCGCCGTCCAGGACGCATTCGGCAGTTTCGATACTTACATCTGGCGCTTCGTCGGCGGCAAGCCTCTCCTCAACCGGCGCCGGGGCATGAAGGACATCCCCGCCAAGACCAGGGAGTCGGACGCCCTCAGCAAGGATCTAAAGAAGCGCGGCTTCAAATTCGTGGGCAGCACCATCATGTATGCCCACATGCAGGCCTGCGGGCTGGTGAACGACCATCAGGTAGACTGCTTTCGCCATGGAGAGATTGTCAAAATATATCGGCGGAAACGGCTCTGATCGTCCTGCGGCACGATATCCAGACAGCTTGCCCACCTCACTTCAAAGGTTTCTGGCATACCTGATCGCCAGCATCACACTAATGATCAACGGCAAAACGAAGGCAACGAGATGCAGCAACCACAGAGAATAATCGGGATCATGAGGACCAGAAGTTGGAAATATCTTTGCGACTATCAGATAGATTGCCCCGGAAACAATCAGGCCCCAGCCGCCAAACCTGTTGGTCCGGTACCAGACTCCGTCATCCGATAGTGTTTTTGGAATGCGGACACCATAAATCCGGTTCCTCGGAATAAGGCCCAGGACAAGCGGAATCGCCATGAAGATAATGACTAATGCCGGCACAAAGAAGGGTTGGTTGATCATAGGTTCTCTGAGTCATATCCCGTCATACCCGGCACCGGGACGCGCCCTCTACTCCTGTTCCCGGTGTCGCGGTGCGTAGCGCGATTCCGTATAGAGATCGGCAAAGGCGGGCGGGGCCTTATCCATAGAGATTTTTTCAAGGAAGGCCGGAACAGTTCTATTGATATCCTGCCGGCGTAATCCAGGCTTTCGCCGGCAGACATGCGGCCACCCCCGAATTAAAGGCATTGGATTCCGGCCTGGGGACTAATGTTTTATCCTCGGCCAATATACGGAGAATTTGAATGACGGGCTGTGCGCCGGGACGTGGCACTGGTGGCACATCTGTACGGGCTTCCAGTCGGCGTTTGCCACCGGCACTTTTCCCTTGGACTCGGCGTGTTTGCGCCCGGCGCCGTGGCAGTTCTCGCACTGCACGTTTTCCAACTGCGCGGTCACGCTGCTGTCAATGAAGCCGCCCGGCTTGTTGAAGCCCAGCGTGTGGCACTTGATGCACGCGGGGTCGAAGGCCTTGTCCACGTCGAGCAGGGCGCCATAGGCGTCGGAGTGCTTGGTCTTCTCCCATATCTTATGCTTGTCGGCGTGACACGTTCCGCATACCTCATCCCCCGCGTAGGGGCTGTCGCCGGAGGCCTGACGCTTGCGTATCGCAACGGTGTGTTCATAGGCCTTTTTGACCTGGGCGTTGTACTCCTCGTACCACGCCTGCATGCGCGGTGAGTCGGGTACCGTCTTGGGCAGGGTGATCACCTGTTGATGATAAGAGGCGATGCCGCCTTTGTCGTTCAACACCAGGTCGACGCGGGCCAGGCGCTCGCCTCGAGAACCCGGCTGCAGCACCAGGGTTGACCCGACCTTCTTTGGCTCGCCGTAGACCTCGTACGCCGACTTAACGAACAGCACATCGATGTCTTCCATTGGAAGCTGCCGCTTCGCGCTTTCCAAGGGCAGATACGTCGCCACCAAGGTCAGTGCCTTGCGCGCCTTCGCCTGCTTCAGTCGCTGACCCAGCGCATTGGTCTGCTCATCCACCAGGGGTTTGGCGCCGGGCTTGTTCATCACGGGGGAGGCCTTGGGATCCAGCCAATCGAAAAACACCGCGCGTACCGACCCATGGCGTATATCGCGTTGCCTGGGGAAGTCGGTACCCTTCCAGTTGGAGGCGACCCAGGGCAGTTTGCCCTTTACGGCGAAGTCGGTGCCGTAGGCCAGGTCCTTCCACTGAACGCCGATGGCGTCGTAGTCCAGGTCACGCAGGCCCTTCATGATGTACGTGGCGGTCAAGCGGTCTTCCGGTGCCTCGCTGGCAAGCAGCCCGCCGGTGGACACCAGGATCAGGCCCGGCACTTCCTTGCGCAGCTTGTCCACCATGGTGGTTCGCCGCTTGATACCGCCCAGATCCCCCTCCACGGTACAGCCGCACGGCTCCAGCTCGCCGTTGAGGTTACCCGAATAGACCAGTGTGACTTGCGTTCCCGCCGCGTATGCGGGCGGGAATGCGCATAGCATCAGGATAAAATGTGCAAACAACACAGACAAATAACGGCGCTTCATACGTGGCGTTTGCCTTCGGGTTGTACACCATTACCGGGACCTGCGTCCGGCGTGCCGGGATCAACGGCAATCAGTAGCGGCCACCGGTCTTGGAGACGTAGTTGACCAGTTCCTGGCTTTCCTGGTTCATGCGCATGAGGTTGGAGTGGGTGATGCGGAACAGGGCGCGCATGACCTTGTAGACGATGCGGGGGTGCTCGTCCAGCAGGGATTCAAAGGCGTCGGGCCGCATGGTATAGACGACGGCGTCCCCACTGGCGCGCAGAGTGGCCTTGCGCGGGGTGCGGTCGACGAAGGCGCGGGTGCCGGCGCACTCGCCCGGGGTCATGGAGTAGACGACCATCTCCTTGCCCGACACGTTACCTGTGACGGCAAGCTTACCTTCGATCAGGACGAACAGTGTGTCGTCCTCCTGCCCTTCCGCGACCAGCAATTCGCCGTCATGAAGATGGCGCACGCCTATGATGCCCGCCAGGACCTTGCACTCGTCTTCTGTCAGTTCGACGCCTATGGTGGAGGTACAGACTGCCTTGTAATCGGGTTTTTCGTTCATTGGATGACACGCTTATGGTTGTTGGTGGAACGCCGGAGCTATTTTAGTGCAAATTAACCTGCGTGTGTTACCTGCGCCGCCGGGAAGATAGCGGCAAGGCATGGATTTTAGTGCAATATTCAAAAAACACCGTAACAGCTGCGGCA
>CAZPVG010000153.1:0-3216 GCA_964589945.1 uncultured bacterium | reverse complement strand
AGGTCCATGTCGCGTCGGCCGCTGGCGGCGCATTGGTCGTGAAGCCCGGCTGCCCTACGGGCTCAGAGGCCGATGGCGACGCGCTCGGCGACACGGGCGGCAGCGTGGATCCAGGCTCGGGCAGGACCTTCATTTCATAGCCGATGGATCCGTCGGCACGCGTTCCGATGACGAAGAACGCGTGCAGCGGGCTGCCCCAGAACGTCACCTCTGCTTCACCGAGGACATCGTGCCCGTACAGCGCCTGGGAGGGACACGGAACCGGGTGGAACGGATCCGCGTAGCAGAACCATCCCGAACCGATGTCCACGGACCGGATGGGGTAGCCGACATCGGTGACCGCATCCGTGATCGTGGGAACGATCTCGCCGCACCCGGACGGCAGCGTGCAGGTGATCGTCGGCGAGGGAACGGCAGTTGGCGTGGGCGAGGCACCAGGCGGTGCTGTCGATGGCAGGACGTCCAGGAGCAGCGCAGCGGCCAGGACGCCCGCGACGACCACGCCTGCAGCCAGGACGCGGGCGACCGGCGGCGTCGCGAAGAACCAGGCCAAAGTCCGGCGCTGCGGAATACCACGGACTGCGGACATCCCTGTGGGCACCAGCCCCTCCGGTGCGGAGCGCGGCGCCTGGTCGTGCAGCCATCCTCGCAGGTCGGCCTCGAAGCGGTCCTGGCCGTTCATGCCGTGCCTCCCTCGGTGACGGTCTCGCCATCGGTCTCGAGGACGGCTCGCATGGCAGCCTCCGCCCGCGAGAGCCGTGACTTGGCGGTGCCGAGCGGGATGCCCAGCGCATCGGCCACCTCTGGGACGGAGTGACCCAGGTAGTGGCGCAGGACCAGGATGGCCCGATGCTCTGCGGTCAGCTCGGCGAAGGCCGTGGTGACGGCATCGCGGTCAGTGATGACCCGCGCGGGATCCGAGGTCGAGGCGACATCGGTCGGCAGCGGAAGCTCAGTTCGCCGATGGCGGTCAGACCGCGCGAGGTCCACGCAGGCATGGACCAGGATGCGCCGCGCCCAGGCGTCGAAGCGCTCCGGGTCGCGGAGGCGGGGCAAGTCGCGCCAGGCCCGGATCATGGTCTCCTGCACGGCATCCTCCGCCCGGCTCCGGTCGTGGAGGATCAGGGAGGCGGTGGCGTACCAGCGATCGGCCGATGCGGTGACGAGCGCCTCGAAGGCGTCCTCGTCGCCGTGCTGCGCCCTGACCACCAGTTCGCCCGGCACGCTCCTCCCCTCTCCTCGTCTCGATGGCTCCCCCGGACGGTATGGCGGACGATACGCCCGAATCGTTCCCCAGGGCGTCCGCGCAGCGCTGCGCCGATGGCGGCGCCAACGCGAGGCGGTGCATCCACCGCGGTGGATTCGGGGGCGTGCCGGCGGCGAACGTTGTCTGCCCCGCGCCTCCACGCCACCAGTAGTGTTGGTACATCAGTGGCGGAGCCCTACCTCAGGGGTCCCCGCACCATGACCGCTGGTGGGCCGATGGCACAGGACTGCCTCAGCCGCGGATGTACCAACAGCGGTTGTACCCGGTCAAGGGGGAGGCGCCGCGCCGTCAGCGCGTGTAGATCCCCTTAGGGTCGAGCTCGTCGCGGATGAGGCGCAGCTCCTCTCCCGATAGGGGCTCGGTCACGCCCACCCGCGCCGCGCGCTTGGGCTCCCAGGCCATGGACGCGGCGAGCTGCTCCTCGGTCACGCCGGGGTGCAGCGAGCGCAGCTCCATCTCCCCGTCGTCGGCGAAGCCGAAGACCGCGAGGTCGGTCACGACCAGGGTTGGACCGATGCCGCGCCACGACGGACGGGCGACATCGGTGCCGGCAGCACGCCCGGGTGACGTCCGGAAGTCCAGGCGCTCCACGAAGCTGCGCTGCGACTGGCGCATGATCACCAGCACCTCGCGCGCGTTCAGCGCGATCTCGCAGGCACCGCCCGAGCCCGGCAGCCGCACCGAGGGTGCCTCGTACGGACCGATGACCGTGGTGTTGAGATTCCCGAACCGGTCGATCTGCGCTCCGCCCAGGAACCCCACGTCGACGAGCCCGCCCTGCAGGTAGAAGGCGAAGAGCTCGAACATGCTCATGGCCGCGGTGGCACCGGTGACGATGGTCGGATCGCCAATGGAGAGCGGCAGCCGCGCCGGTCGCGCGCCGAAGACGCCGGCTTCGTACACCAAAACCAGCTCCGGGGCCACGGTGAGGCGGGCGAGGTTGACCGCGATGTTCGGCAGGCCCACGCCCACGAAGCAGACCCGCTTGCCGGCCAGGCCACGCGCGGCGGCGGCGATCATCATCTCGCTGGCGGTGTAGGCGGCCGGCCGCTCACCCGCGTCGCTCACCGATACTCCCCGTAGTCCACGCTGCCGGACGGCGCGTGTCCCGGCCGAAGCGCCTCTAGCCGGTCGTTGCCCAGCTTCTCGACGTAGGCGTCCCGACCTTCCAGCCCATAGACCCACTCGCGCAGCCACCCGTCGAGCGCACCCGGATCCCGCGAAATCGCATCCCACTCGACGTAGAAGGCGTTGTCCCGGTCATAGCACCCCTGCGCGTACGACGGATGCGCGCCCCACGGCTCCACGACCACCGCGTCCACGATCAGCCCGGGCACCAGCGTCCGGTTCGGATCCGCGCGGATGACCGACTCGTCCACCAGCTCCTCGACCACGGCGATCACCCGGTCCGCGGCAAAGGCGGCCTCCTTCTGGCAGCCCAGCAGCCCCCAGACCTGCACGTCCCCGGCGGCCGATGCCCGCTGGGCATGGATCACCGTCACGTCGGGGTTCAGGGGCGGAACCACGGCGATCCGCTCGTCCCCATAGGGCGAGGCCACCTCGCGGATCAGCGGGTTGGCGCGCGGCAGGTCGGAATCCACGTAGGAGCGCAGCGGGAAGAATGGCAGCCGCGAGGCACCGGCGGTGTATCGGCCCACCATCCCAAAGTGGCTGTACTCCTCCACCTCCAGGGCCGGACCGATGTCGGCGCCGCCATCGGCCTCGATGCGCCTTCGGATGGCGTGCAGGCCGCCCACCCCGGGGTTCCCTAGCCAGCTGAATATGAGCTTACGGGCGCATCCCGCGGCAACCATCTGGTCGTAGACGAGGTCCGGGGTCAGGCGTGCCAGGGTCAGGTCGCGACGCCCCTGGCGGATGATCTCGTGGGCCGCGGCAAAGCTGATGAGGTGGGTGAAGCCCTCGATCGCCACGGTGTCACCGTCGCGCAC
>CAZPVG010000152.1:0-3225 GCA_964589945.1 uncultured bacterium | reverse complement strand
TATACGTAAGGACATTGTATAAGGTTTCAATATTGCTGAATAAAATGTAACTCAGTATTGACATTGAAAAATCTTCCTTGACAATTGCACGATGAACGTCTTTTTTTCCTTCTGTTAATTCCGTATTCCTTGTTACATTTTGGACAATGTGCAATATATTTATATCTCATATTTTGTATAACCGATTCATAATTATGTGCAGTTTTACCGTCACACCCGATTTCGATTGCCTTTTTTCTCCATACCCAATCATGACCATGTTCAACTCCGACAATTGCATGAGCAATTTCATGCAGTATAGTATTTTTTACTGCTAATTCATCCATGTATGGAGTTGTTTGTGCTGATAGGTAAATAGTTTTCCTTGTATAATTACAAGTACCAAAAGAAGATTTTTTGTTATGATATGCAAAATCCCAATTAAAAAGATTATGCTTAATCATTAATTCGAGTGCAAGATTTTCAGCTTCGTGTAAGTTCATTGTTTTGTTTGTTTATTATTATAAACGAAATTGAAATTAAAAGGTTATAAAAAAAGGGAATTTTACTTCCCTTTTAATATTGCATTCAATTCTTTTTTAATTCCCCTTGCAACTTCACCTTTCCATATAGTTAGGTTACTGAGTGCATAGGCAACAATTGAACTACCTGAGTCCATGCCATAATTGTCATTTATGGAATTTAAACAAGTCATTGGTTCCACATATGCTAATGAAGCATAATATTTCCTTCGCCAATCAACAGGATTTTGTTTTTTCATATCCTGTATAATTTCTGATGCGATAATATTTAAAGGTCTTGCCATTTTTTTATTTGTTTGTTTACTGTTATTAACGTATGCTAATTTAAAAAGTTTCCTATATTTTAATATTCTTTATATAATACAAAATATGCCTGGTTTTATCCAGATCTGGAATAATATAAATAAATATTTGATTTTGTGAAACCTTGATACTATTCTATCGTATATATCTATGTAAACAGTATAGTTCACTTAACTCAAAAAAGTAAAATGAAAAATTTAAAAAACCTCTTTGACGCATTTGAAAATCACAAATCAGCTCAATTTATCTCTATCGCTCATTACGAAACAGGTACGGGTAGAGTCTACCAAAATTTGGTAATCAATACCAATGTTTCTCAGGAAAACCTGAATAAGCAAAATCTTATGAAATTGCTTGCATTCGACCTTTCAACCTTTGATTATAAGAGTGAAATTAAAGATATTCAAACCTTGCAAACTGCTTATAATGAATTGGTTGAGTCAGCAAAAAATTCCCTGTTACCTAAAGAAGAAAAAAACAATCGGGCAAAAGCACAAATTGATGCCTTTGTTCCTGTTAACAATGCAATTAAAATCCATAAGGAAAGCCTTTCAGTTAAAATCCTCGGTATTAAAATTGCCGGAACTGTATTGGTAGAGGGTAAACCTTTTGACCTCGGAGTGAATCTGAAAACAAGGTATAAAAACCTTATCAAATTTCAGGCTGATTTTAAAGTTAAAAAAACCTATACCCTTGAAAAAGTTGATAACATGAAAGTTCAGGGTGATACCTTAGTAATCAATTAATGGGTAGCAATACCCATTTATTTTAGTTATACCAAACGATTGCAATTAACTTGATATATCTATCATTGGTTAATTGCAATCGTTTATAACGCAAGGAAATAGCCCATACAAATACCATGCCATCCCCCTCCGTATCCCCCCCACCGGTCCCCCATACGGGACCCCCTCTCATAGGGGCGTGGGTGCTACATGAAAAATTTTTTACCAGAAATTTTAAACCCTCTATAGGAAATAATTATAAATCAAAGGTTGGACTGAGCAAAAAAATTTTTAAAAAAAATTTTCCATTATAATAGTAAAAAACCATTAATTATGAAAATATTTTCCATTAAAACCATTATAATAGTAAATATTTTCCAGTATGAATAATCATACATTATCTAATAAAATAAGTTTAGTGAGTGAATAATCATACATTATCGTCCATACAATTGTTCTTTAAAAGTAAAGAATGGAAATTTTATTCTTGCTTTTTTCAATAAATCTTGACGAGTAAAATTTTTTACTTCTTCATATGATTCGGATAGGTATAAGATATTTGTATTTTGATATTGTTGTAAAGCCACGATGCCCACATAGGTAGGATATTCCCAACCTTGATCTTTACGTAAAAAGCCATGTTGTTGAAGCCAATCAATTAAATCCAAATGAATTACATTGGGGTTATCAGCGATAAACAAATTAATAGAATCATCCAAGACTGCTCTACAATCTCCAAAGTTTTTTAACGTACCAGGATTTTCATATATTTCACTATATCTCCAATCATCTTTATCATTTATAGGTCTAATACCACCACCATAAGAAGAAACGAATCCCACATTATTACCTATAAATTTTTCATTTAATTCAATTTCTTCTTTAATTATATTTGGAATATCTACTTTTTTTATTTTCATATTAATAAATACTTTTACAAGAAGGATTTTTTATTTTCTTGTTTTTCAAAAAGTACAATTAATCTAACATAATCAAGGTTATGGCATGGTAATTCTTGATAGGAGTAGATAGTCCATCCATTTTTAGTATAGGAATCAATCCATTCATTAATTTTAGTTTTTTCTACTTGTTGTTCTATTCTATTATATTGTTTCATTTTGAGTTTCTTTTAAATACTGCCACATAAGCAATTTTAACATCAATATCACGTTCTTTATAACTAATTAATTCCCAACCTTGACTACCATAGAGTTTTAATTGGTTTTCAACTTCGGAGGGCAATGCCACATGTTCTACACGTTTATATTCATATTTCATATTAATAGCCTCCATAAGGATTATTATAAGTTGTTTTTTCTAATAGCATAGTTATATTGATATAACCTGTATCAACTTCTACTTCTTTATATTCAAGTATTTTCCATTGATCACCAAATTTTTTATACCAATCATCAAATTCTATTGCTTTAATTGTTTCATTTACTCTTTTATATTCGTATTTCATTATAACAAATTTATATATTTATTTTTAAAAAAACAAGAACTTTTCTGTATTTATATAAAAATAAGTGTTATGACCAGAGAACAACAAATATTGCAGCATAATATAGACGAATTAAATACATTAATTGCTAATTATTATTTCTATAATATATCACAGAAAAAGATTGACAAATTAACAATAAAACGTGATTTATATCAAACAGCATTAAATA
>CAZPVG010000151.1:0-3382 GCA_964589945.1 uncultured bacterium | reverse complement strand
GCCGGCGGCCTCCAGCAGGTCGTCCAGGATCGCGTCGCGATGCTCGAGAGCGAGCGACAGGTGGCCGTGCCCTTCGGCGAGGTGGAACATGGCACCGGGGATCCGGTCGGCCAGCCAGCGCCCGTGGGCAACCGTGACCAGCTGATCGAGCTCGCCCTGCCAGATGCGGACCGGCCGGGTGATCGCCGTCACGTCGAAGCCCCAGGGCCGGGTGAAGGCCAGGTCGTCGTCCACCCAGCCGTCGAACCCGTGCTCGAGCGCTCGCCGTATCCCCGCGGCGTCCTCCTCGGCGAATGCACCGGTGAGGACCGCAAGGTCCACCGGGGGTAGCAGCGCGCCCATGGTGCTGGCCATCGACTCCCCGGTGACGTGCCGGTAGGGCTCACCGTTGGTCGCCATCCACTCACGCAGGGCGGCCTCCCCTTCGAGCGCTGCGCGGAACTCCTCGACGTTGCCGAGGGCCATGCCGTCGAAGAAGTCGAGGCCCTCGACGCCCCACGGCGCCACCGTGACGAGCGCCGCGGCAGCGAGGCATCGGTCCGGAAGCAGCGCTGCGCACGCGATCGTGTGCGGACCGCCTCCCGAGCGGCCGATGGAGACGAAGCGCTCGACCTCGAGCGCGTCGGCGAGGGCGGCGACATCCGCAGCGGCGTCACCCACGCTGCGTCCGGGGTGCCGGGTGGAGGCGGCGTAGCCTGGCCGGCTGTAGCCGAGCAGGCGCAGCCCGCGCGTGGCGGCCGCGGGCTCCCAATCGGCGAACTTCGTCCCTTCGCCCGGCGTGCCGTGGTGGGCGATCAGCGCCATCGCTCCGGCATCGGCTCCGCCAATCGTGACGTCAAGCGACCGGCCGTCGGGGAGGGTGACCTGCTGTGTCTTCATCGGCGCAGTATGCCCTGCGACCGAGTCCTCAGCCTTCGCCGGTGGTGACGTCCACGACCTGTGCGCCAAGGGCAGCCACCAGATCGGCCGGCGCCATGTGGATGTTGAGCCCGCGCACTCCGCCGCCGACGGAGAGGACCTGGTGCGCCATGGCGGAGGCGTCAACGATGACCGGCCAGGCACGCGTGGATCCGAACGGGGTGATCGTGAATCGTACGTAGCCGGTCACGGCGTGCGCCTCGTCCGGATCCGGGAGCGAAAGCCGCTTTACACCAAGATGGGCGCGCAGACGCGGCCAGTCGAATCGCCGGCCGGCCGGCACGAGCACGAAGAGGTAGTCGTCCTCGCCGCGTCGGACCACGATCGTGCGCAGGAGCGCGTCCACCGGGATCTCCTGGAGCGCCGCGCTCTCTTCCGGGCTGTTGGGCAGCTCGGTCTGCACCACGCGGTGGGGGATGCCCGTTGCCAGGACGGCCTCGAGAGCGCGAGTTGGTTGGTCCGGGCTGTGCATACGTCTACGCATTGTGCTGCAACCCTGGGTGGCCAGACGAGCATGATCTTGTTGTCGTCGAGTTTGCGCCCGGCACGTTTGCGGGCGTCACGCCGGTCGACATCGTGCGTCCCGCCCATTTCGCCCCTCGAGGGAACCGCCGGGGACCCCGCATGACGATCGTCGGCTACGGCGCCGAGCTGCAGGACGGGATGCTCCACATCGCCGGCTACCGCAAGACGGGGCGCGCCTCGACCCCGAGGGTGCTTGCTGCTTGATGGCGGGCGTACGCTGGGTTGCCTGCAGGCCATGGCTGCCGTCCAGCATCTATCCAGGGGAGGGATAGGTCCCGATGTGGCCACCCGCGGCGCTCCTGCATCCGCGCGAGCTCACGCCTCGCTGGTTGACTGCTGCCTTGATCGCGGCGGGTCTTACCCCCAGCCGCGCCGTCCAGCGGTTCGATGCGCTCGACGCCATCCCCGCTGAAGCGCTGCGGGCGGCAGCGGGATCGAACGGTTCTCCGCAGCGGGCGCCCCTTTAGGGGCAAACCTGGAGAACAGGGGCATCAATGAGGCACCAGGTCATCGAGGAAGCGCGCCGCGGCGACCGTCGAGCAATCGAAACACTTGTTGCTGACGTTGTCGACCGACTCTACGGCGCCGCCGTGCTCATCCTCCACGACCGCACCATGGCGGAGGACGCCGTCCAGGAGGCGCTGATCAGAATGTGGCACGACCTGCCGAAGCTTCGCGATCCCGACCGGTTCGACGGATGGCTCCACCGTCTGCTGGTGCGGGCCTGCCTGCACACCGCTCGCCGCGAACGACGGCCGTCGGTCGCCCTGGGTGACCGGGTCGTGCCGGACGATGGGTTCCACCTGGAGGCCGGTGTCGCCGATCGCGACGTCGTGCTTCGCGGCCTGCGGCGCCTCACCGCGCGGGAACGCTCCGTGCTGGTGCTGCGCTACTACCTGGATCTGTCCATGCCGCAGGTGGCCGATGCGCTGAAGGTTCCGGTCGGGACGGCGAAGTCGCGTCTGCACCACGCCGAGCAGGCGATGCGAGCCGCTCTGGACGCCGACCAACGAACGGTTGCCGTCCGTGGAGAGATGGCATGACCTCGCACGACGAGAACCTGGACCGGGTCCTGCGGCCGTGGATGCAGCGCCACGCTCCCGATGCTCCCAACACGCTCGTTCTCCGGATCATCGAGGAGATCCAAACCATGTCTGAGCAAGCACCAAGTCGTGGCTGGCTGTCGCGCTTCACCTCGTGGCCGGCGGCCGCGTGGGCCGCGACGGTGACGGCCATTGCCATCCTCGCCGTGGCCGGCGGGATCCTCGTCAGCAACCTGTCCACCGCGCCCGCGGTGGGCACCGCCGCAACGCCGACGCCGCTCGCGAGCCCGGCGCCATCGGATCCGACAGCCATCGTGGACGGGCTGCTCGCCGCGTGGAACGCCGGCGACGGCCAGGACGCGGTGAGCCGATACGTCTCGGTCACGCCGATCGTGCGCTTCATGATCGACAGCGGCGACATCACCGAGCGCCTGTCCACCGACGCCCAGGTGCAGGCCGCAGTGGTCGCGTGGGCCGCGGACGGCTCCGTCATGAACCGCACCGGCGCGATCGCTCGTCAGGGAGCGATCGCGGCATTTCCCATGACCTGGACCTCGTCGACCGGCTCGGTGAACGCGGTGTGCATTGTTCGGATCGATCCGGGCACCGGACTCGTCCGGGAGCAGTACGTGGTCGGGGCAACCTCCGAGCCGGCGTCCGCTGCTCCCGCATCCGCGGACCTGGTCAACCTGGTGGACAAGGACATCGCCGCGATAAACGCAACGGACGCAGCAGCCGCATCGGCCTTGTTCGCCACGGACGCCGAGTGGCGAACGATGAGGAACGGTGAGGCAGGGACAGCCGACCTCGGACGGTCGGCAATTGCCAAAGACTATGGGGTGTGGTCGCCGGGGTGGACCTGGTCGCGCACGGGTGCCCCCATTGTCCAGGGACCG
>CAZPVG010000150.1:0-3391 GCA_964589945.1 uncultured bacterium | reverse complement strand
AGCGACCTCGGCTGGATGGCCTTGATCGGCCTCGGCCTCGCCGCCTTCTTCGTGGGCCATCCCCAGGCCTTCGCCACCGCCCCGCGGCCGGGCCTGGGCAACCTCCTGGGAGCCGTCTCCGGCCTCAGCTGGGCCCTGTGCATCCTCGGGCTGCGCTGGCTGGGCAGCCAGGAGATGCGCAGCCGCGGCGGGCTGCGCGAACGGCCGGGGGCCGCCGCCGCCATCGCCGGCAACCTCATCGCCTGCCTCGTCTGCCTGCCGTGGGCGCTGCCGGTCTCGGGCGGTAGCCTCGGAGACTGGCTGCCGGTCGTCCACCTCGGGGTTCTCCAGATCGGCTTCGCCTACGTGCTCCTGACCCGGGGCCTGGAGCGGGTCCCCGCCCTCGAGGCCTCGCTCCTGCTGCTCGTCGAGCCGGCGTTCAGCCCGATCTGGGCCTGGCTGGTCCACGGCGAGGTGCCGGGCGCCTGGCCGCTGGTGGGGGGCGCTCTGATCCTCGTCGCCACCACCGGTAAGGCGCTCGCCGCCGAGGCCCGCCGCCGGAGCGACCGGAGCCGGCAGGCCCGCCGGCCCCTCTGATCCTCCCGCCCGTCGCCCCGCGGCCGATCCCGGCGATCCCGGCGGGCCCGGCGGAAACGGTCCTCCCGGAATCAGTCTTGCAGTGACCCTCAAGCGAACGGGCGGGCCGGGAGTCGGCTCGCGCCGGATTGGACACTGCATCCCTGTGGCTCTGGAGGTCTCATGCGTTCTTCAGCGTTCGTCTTGTTGATTCCGCTCTCCCTGGCGGCCCTCGCCTGCTCGAAGGATGCGAAGGCTCCGCCCCCGTCCGCCGTTCCCCACACCGCGCTGGCTCCTACCGTGGCCGCGAAGCCGCCCGCCACCGCGGCGAGCGCCGGGAGCTCCGCTCTCGACCGGCCTCGCCCTCGCCGCCTCGAGTACCGGAGGCTGCGCACGGCGCTCGAGCGCTACCGCCACATCGCGAGCACCGGAGGTTGGGCGCGGGTGCCGGACGGCCCGGTGGTTCATCCCGGAGACCGGGTCCCGCGCGCCTACCTGACGATGCTCGCATCCCGTCTCGAGGCGGAGGGAGACCTGGCGCCGGGCGCCGCGCCGCCGCCGGCACCGCGGCCCGCCGTGGCGCAGGCCCTGCCGCCGGCCGGAGGACCGGCTGCGGACGCCGCGGCGCCCGCAGAAGCCGAGGTGGTGTACGGCCCCGACCTGGCCGGGGCCGTGCGCCGCTTCCAAGGCCGCCTCGGCCTCGAGGTCGACGGCAACGTCGGCTCGCGGACGCTCGAGGCGATGAACGTCCCGGCGCTCGAGCGGATCCGTCAGATCGAGCTCAACATGGAGCGCTGGCGCAGTCTGCCCGTCGAGCTCGCGCCGCGGCGGCTCGAGGTCAACATCCCCGCCTTCATGCTGAGGGTCGTCGACGACGGCCACACCGTCGCCACCATGAAGGTCGTGGTGGGCACGACCCACGCCGCGACTCCGGCGTTCAACGAAGACATGACCTACGTGGTGCTCAACCCGTACTGGAACGTCCCCCGCAGCATCATGCGTCACGAGATCGCGCCCGCGGTCGCCCGGGACCCCGGGTACCTACCGAGCCATCGCTACGAGGTGGTCGACGGCTGGGGCGGCAAAGGCGCCCGCCGGGTCGACCCGGCTTCGATCGACTGGGCGTCGGTCGCCGCGGGCGGCAGCTTTCGGTATCGCGTGCGCCAGCTTCCGGGGCCGGGCAACGCCCTGGGGCGGATCAAGTTCATGCTGCCCAATTCTTACAACGTTTACCTCCACGACACGCCGTCCGAGAGCCTCTTCGACCGGGCGCAGCGGAGCTTCAGCCACGGATGCGTCCGGGTCCAGCACCCCCTGGACCTGGCCCGCTGGGTCTTCCGGGACGATCCGGCCTGGCCGCCGGACCGCCTCGCCTCGGCGGTGGCCAGCGGTCGCCGCAAGTGGATCGTCCTGCCGCAGCCGATCCCGGTCTACCTGCTCTACCGCACCGCCTGGGTCGACGGCGACGGGACCACCCACTTCCGCAACGACCTCTACGGCCGGGACCGGAAGCTGGCGCGGGCCCTCGACTCGCGGCTCCAGAGCTGACGGGCGGCGGCAAAGGCGAAGGCGAGGGCGAGGAGGACCGTGAGCGGCAGCGACCGTCGGGGGCGCGGGCTCACGATGGCGGCAAGAAGTAGAAGACGATCGCCAGGATCAGGTAGACCGCCAGGAGCTGGACCCCCTCGAGCCAGTTGGACCGGCCGTCACCGGCGATCTGGCCGGTGATCAGGATCGCCAGGCCGACGGCGATCACCTCGGTGGGGGTGAACACCAGGTCCATGGGCGCCGGGCCGATCAGGAGGCTGGCGAAGACCAGGAGCGGTGCGACGAACAGCGCGACCTGGATCGAGCTGCCCACAGCGATCCACATCGCCAGGTCCATCCGGTTGCGCAGCGCCATCATCACCGCCGTGGAGTGCTCGGCGGCGTTGCCCACCACCGCCACCACGATCACGCCAACGAAGACCTCGGTCATACCCAGATCGCGGGCCGCCACCACGACCGAGCCCACCAGGATCTCGCTCACCCATCCGATCAGGGCCGCCGAGACCACGAGCACACCGAGGGAGCGCTTGACGCTCCAGGTGGCGTGACCGGCGCGCTCCTCGACCGCCGCCGCCCCAGTAGCTACAGGGTCCCCGACAGGGTCCCCGGCCCCGGTCCCGTCGAAGAGCTGCCGGTGGGTGCGCAGCGAGAAGAGGAGCATTAGGCCGTAGGTGATCAGGAGGACGACCGCGATCTCTTCGGAGAGGGTTCGCTCGGAGCCGGCGGCGCCGGCCCCGGCCCCGGCCAGGTGATGGAAGGCGGCGGGCATGACCAGGGCGATGGTGGCCAGGGTGAGCATGGTGGCCTGGATCCGGGCGCCACCGACGCTGAACTCCTGGCTCTCGAAACGGAGGCCTCCGGCCAGGATCGCGGCGCCCGTCACCAGCAGCACGTTGCCCAGGATCGAGCCGGTGATCGACGCCTTGACCACGTCGGTCAGGCCGCGGTGCAGGGCGAACAGGGCGATGATCAGCTCGGCGGCGTTGCCGAAGGTGGCGTTGAGCAGGCCTCCGAGTCCCTCGCCGGTGCGCTCGGCCAGGTGCTCGGTCGCCTTGCCCAGCCAGCCGGCCAGCGGGACCACCGCGACGCAGGAGACCAGGAAGATGGGCGTGTGGAGCTCCGGGGCGAGGAGCTCCAGGGTGATCGCCGCCGGCACGAAGACCAGCAGCCAGTCGAGGGACGGTTTGAGGGTCATGGCTCCGCGTGGGGCTTGGTGACCGATCCACTATACTTCCCGGATGCTGAGCGAGCGCCCCGACGCCGACCTTCTGGAGCTCGCCGTCGACCT
>CAZPVG010000149.1:0-3438 GCA_964589945.1 uncultured bacterium | reverse complement strand
GGCGTTTCAACCGGACGCGGCAGCCATACTACGGCTACGGAGCAGGCAGGGAAAACGGTATGGTTGCAGGGTGTGCATTCGCGGTACCGATAGCAATTGTTGCCGGATTGTCTGCATATTGGGACTGCAAGTCAAAAATGAGCTGGCTGCCCGCGGGGACAGTAAAATCCAGACCGTCATCGCCAGCCCCGGCTAGCGCTGTGAACGTAAGCGTATCACCAACCAGGTTGACCGTGTCATTCGATTCGAAGCTGTACCCCGCCCAGTTACTAAAGCCACTACTGGACTTGACGCTACCTTCGTAGTGGAAGGTGGTGATGCTGTCTCCGGACCAGCGCAGGTGCCACTTGCCGTCACTAACGTCTCTCCAGATAAAGTACCCTGACGTTACCGCAGGATTATAGGAGGAAGGCTGCCCGTCGGGATTGGTGGATAACGAGGCCGACAACAGAGTGAATGTCGAATCAGTCGGGTGGACAGCGGCATTTCCTATCTCGACCTCGGAAGCAACTGCCTGCTCGTCTACGAAAAGACTGAATGTGACTTGCGTGCCTTCGGGCACGAAAAAGTCCAGTCCGTCCTGGCCGGCACCGGCCCTGGCAGTAAAGCTGACCGTGGAGGTGTCGACCTGCAGTGAGTCGTTGCTCTCGAAACTGAATGTCGACACACTCGTGAATGGCTGGCTAGTGGCTATTGTACCTGCATAGGTGAATGTCTTGACACTGTCTCCGGACCACCGGACATGCCATTCACCATCGTCTTCGTCCTGCCAGAGGTAGTAACCTGCGTCCTGGGCCGGTACGTAATTCGGAGCGCCGACGGTGGCGACATTCTCTATTGGGCTTGGCACTACGCCTATGGCGGGCGCAGACACCAAAGGCACTGTCCCGGTACCCGGTTGTTGATTCGTCCGACCGACGACGATGCTGTTACCGGCAGGCGCACCGTTCCTGGTCAGCGTGAACGAGATTACGTCACCGTCCTGTGCAAAGAAGTCGATCCCATCCTGCCATGCACCGACGAAACCGGTATAGGTGATCGTGTTTTGAGTGGATGTCAGGGCATCGTTCGAGGCCAGGCCGATGCCGGTTACTCCAGTAAAGGTACCTGTAGTGCTGATAGCCAGCGTGTAATTGTCCGTGTGCACACCATCGCCGTTCAGGCGAACATGCCACTCCCCATCGACCGCATCCTGCCAGACATACACCCCCCCATCGACTCCCGGCTGATAGGCTGGCCTGCCGAAGGTATCAATCGGCGAGACGGCCGCCGCGGTCGTCATTAAAGGCAGCGGCAGCGTATTGGGAACCCAGTTTCCGGATCCTACACGGACTTTACCGGCACTCGCGACACCGTCGATTTTCAGGTCGAAGGTGACCACACCACTCTCACCGACCAGGAAATCGAATCCCTCATCGCCATCCGATTCACTCGCCGAGAAATCCACGCGGTTGGGCGAGGTCGCGGTGAACGCATCATCCGGGTCCAGTCCGACAGCCGTACTGGATACAAATGGCGTGGTCGATGTTACTGTGCCGGAAAAATCATGTAACACGCCATCCCCGGACCAGCGCACGCGCCATTCAGCGCCATCATCAGACCAGAGGTAGTAACCCAGATCCTGGCCGGCGACATATACGGGAACCCCCGACGGATCAACATCTGGCACCAGCGCATATTTATGCACCTCGGCCTGGCCGGGTGTGTGATCAGGTGCATACAGGAAGTAATCCCCGTCCATGGTAAGCTCGTAGACGCGAGCTACGTCCTTATCCGGCTGACCGGGGACATCCCACCCGGTGAGGTAGTCGCCATCCGGTGAGAAGACCTGAATCCGTTCGTTCCATGTCTCCGACACGAACACATGCCCTTCACTGTCGATAGCAATACCGACCGGAGCCCTGAACTGCCCGGGGTCATAGCCCTCGGTTCCCCATGCCAGCTCAAAATCACCGTTGGGAGCCAGGCGCAGAATGCGATGGTTCATCGTATCCGCAACGTATATCCTGTCGCCTGCATCGTGAGCAATCCCGAACGGGCTGTTCAACCCTCCCGGAATCGCCGACCCATCCAGCTCGAGGATATCGACCAGGTCGGGGGTCAGCTCGTGGATCGTGTCATCCCCCTGTCCGGTTACCCAGACGTTGCCGGCGCTATCGATCGAAATACCGCCAGGGAAAGTGAAATAGGGAGACATGGCGAGGAAATCACCGCTAGCGGTGAACCGGCGCACCTGTCTGTCGTCACTTACATAGATATCGCCGGCGTCGTTGATCGCTGTGAAGCGTGGAAAATTGAAATACTGCCCGGGCCCCTGGCCACGCTCACCCCACATATCCAGGAAAGTCCCGTAGCGGTCGAATACCTGCACGAGCTGGTTCCAGAAGTCCGTAACATACAGCGTGCCATCCTTACCGACAGCGGCGCCTCTGACCTGGGCGAATTCATTCGGCTGGATATTGTGATCGTTGAACTCACCCAGGAAATTACCCGCCTGGTCGTAGCGGACAATATTGTGTCCCTGGAAACCGGCCACCACCAGGTCGCCATTGGAATCCAGTGTAAGTCCTTGAGGCTCCCAGAGTTCGCCCGGCCCTCTGCCCTTGCGACCCCACGCATCGACAAAGGCACCCGCATTGGTAAATTTGACTATCTGCGGTAAACCTATCTCGTCGCCGAGCTGCAGGCGGTTCAGCACGAAGATCGAGCCGTCCGCGGCAACCGCAACGCCTACCGGCGACTCAAGTTTCCAGTTTGTACCAACCGTTGGTATCTTTCTAAGGTAGGTCCCGGTCGGCGAGTAGATCAGGATTTCATTCAATGTCGTATCGGCGACATAGATATTGCCACTCGCATCCAGCGCAATTCCCTGGGGGGCCTTGAGGTCCCCCTGTGGCGTGACACCAGCCTTCGTATTCCATAACAGGCGACCATGCGGATCGAACTTCGATAGTTCGGTAGCATAGTCTGCCGCGTAAATGTTGCCCGCCCCATCCAGAACGATGGCTCGGAGCTGCTTGAATTCCCCGGGTTGATCGCCGGAATAGCCAAACTGGAGCAGCTGATTACCATTCGGATCGTACTTGCGGATGGTGTTATAGGCCGAGTCTGCTACGTAGATATTCCCTGCGCCATCGACTTCCATATCCCGGGGCCATCGTTCGCTGACAGCAAACCGCTGGTCCACCTGGCCGGTCGATCCAAGTTTCTGTACTTCCTTGTGGAACAGGTCCAAGGACCAGACGGTGCCACCATTCGCGGCGACTGCCACCGGATAGTAGTCCAGTGGTGCATAATGCCCAACGGCGCCCAGATAAACGGGCTCGGCATCAAATGAGTAGGGTGAACCGGCTACCTGGCAGGCATGGAAGAACAAACCGATGCTTGCGACCCACACCTGCACAATCTTCAAGTCCATTTATTTGCATCCTTAATGAT
>CAZPVG010000148.1:0-3520 GCA_964589945.1 uncultured bacterium | reverse complement strand
TCCGGGGGCCGCTCCCAACCGAAAGGAGGTTCCCTTGCTGACGCGAATCAGCGCCGCGCTCCTCGCCCTCGCCCTGGTCCTCGCCGTGGCTCCGGCCTCGGCCGCTTCGGCCGGTCATGGCAACGGCGAGATCTTCCCCTTTGCGGTGCATCACAAGACCCTGGCCAACGGCCTCGACGTCTTCGCGATCCCCTTCGACAGCCCCGGCATCGTGGCCTACTACGTGGTCGTCCGCGCCGGATCGCGCCAAGAGATCGAGGCGGGCCACAGCGGCTTCGCCCACTTCTTCGAGCACATGATGTTCCGGGGCACCGAGAAGTACCCTCAGGCCGTCTACAACGACATCCTGAAGAAGATGGGCGCGGACTCGAACGCCTTCACCACCGACGACTGGACGAACTACTACATCGTCGGCCCCTCGAGCGAGCTCGAGACCATGATGAAGATCGAGTCCGACCGGTTCGAGAACCTGAAGTACACCGAGGACCAGTTCCGCACAGAGGCCCTCTCCATCCTCGGCGAGTACAACAAGAACGCCTCGAGCCCCTTCCTCCACCTCGAAGAGAAGCTCCGTGAGCTCGCGTTCGAGAAGCACACCTACGAGCACACGACCATGGGCTTCCTCAAGGACATCAAGGCGATGCCCGGGTACTACCAGTACAGCCTGCAGTTCCACGACCGGTTCTACCGGCCCGGGAACGTCAAGCTCCTGGTGGTCGGGGACGTCGACCCGGACCAGGTGTTCTCCATGGCCAACCAGTACTGGGACGGCTGGAAGCCCGGTTACAAGCCGGTCCAGATCGCGGCCGAGCCGCCCCAGACCGAGGAGCGCACCGGCCACATCGACTGGCCGGTCAAGACCCATCCGTATCTGGTGATCGGGTACCACGTGCCGGCGTTCGACGCCACGACCAAGACCACCGCGGCTCTCGACCTGATCTCGCAGCTCCTGTTCAGCGAGAACGCACCCCTGTACCAGGACCTGGTGGTCAACCGCCAGCTCGTGGACTTCATCCAGGGCGGCGCCGAGTTCCACCGCGATCCGTATCTCTTCGCCATCTACAGCCGGCTGCGCTCGGACGAGAACATGGACAAGGTGCGCTCGGCCCTCGAGGACGCCTTCGACAAGCTCAAGACCGAGCCGGTCGACGCCGCGCGCCTCGAGCGGATCAAGTCGCACATGCGCTACGACTTCGCCCTGCAGCTCGACAGCGCGCCCTCCGTGGCGGTGACGGTCGCCCAGTTCCTGGAGCTGACCGGCGATCCGCAGACCATCAACCGGCTCTACCAGGAGTACCTGAAGGTCACCCCCCAGGACATCCTGAAGCTGGCCCAGAAGACCTTCGTGGACACGAACGAGACCGTCGTCACGCTGAGCTCGGCCCAGTCCGAGAAGAGCGCCGGGGCGAGCGCCGAAACGAGCGCCGGCCAGGGAGGAAACCAACCATGAAGAGCATCGTCCACACCTTCCGCGGCGCGCCCGCCGGCCTTCTGCGCCCGGTCGCCTGCGGCCTGGTCGTCTCGCTCCTGGCCACGCTGCCGGCCCTATCCGCCCGGGCGGCCCAGCCCGCCTCCGGGATGCAGATCGTCGAGCAGCGCAACCCCGCGACGCCGCTGGTCGCCGTGCGCCTGATGTTCAAGGCCGGTTCGATCCACGATCCCCAGGGCAAGGAGGGCCTCGCGGCGCTCACCGCCGAGATGATCGGCGAGGGGGGCACGGAGCAGCACACCTACTCCCAGATCCTCGACGCCCTCTACCCCATGGCCGGCTCGATCGACGTCCGGACCGACCGCGAGGTCACGGTGATCTCCGGCGAGACCCACGTCGACAACCTGGCCAAGTACACCGAGCTCCTCACCGAGGCGGTGCTCCACCCGGCCTTCTCGCAGTCCGACTTCGACCGCAACAAGAACCAGCTCCTCGCCTACCTGACGACGACGCTGCGCGCCTCGAACGACGAGCTGCTCGGTCTCGAGGCCCTCCAGGACCAGATCTGGAAAGGGCTGCCGTACGGTCATCCCCCCCAAGGCACCGTCCAGGGTCTGGGCAGCATCACCCTGGACGACGTCAAGGCCTTCTACCGGGAGAACTACACCCGGGCGAACCTGATCCTGGGGGTCGCCGGCGGCTACCCGGAGGACTACCCGGGCAAGCTCCAGGCCGCCCTGGGCGCACTGCCCGAGGGAACCGGCGAGGCGACCCCGCTGCCGCCGCTGCCCGAGCCCCACGGCCGGAACTTCACCCTGATCACCAAGCAGACCGGCTCGACGGAGATCAACGTCGGCTACGCCATCCCGGTGACCCGGGCCGACGACGACTACTACCCGCTGATGGTGGCCAACAGCTACCTGGGCGAGCACCGCACCTTCAACGGCGTGCTCATGAACCAGCTCCGGGGCAAGCGGGGCCTGAACTACGGCGACTACTCCTACATCGAGTACTACGCCGTGCCGCCCTACACCTCGCGGCCGACGCCCAACGTGCCCCGGCACCAGCAGTACTTCTCCTTCTGGATCCGGCCGGTGGTGCCCAAGACCGCCCACTTCGCCCTGCGCGCCGGCCTCTACTACGTCGGCCGGCTGGTCGACCAGGGGATGACCCAGGACGAGTTCGAGCTCACCCGGGACTACCTGATCAACTACTCGAAGCTCTGGGCCCAGACCCTCTCGGAGCGCCTCGGGGTGCAGATGGACAGCACCTTCTACGGCACCCCCTACTGGATCGACGAGATCGAGAAGCACCTGAAGGCGCTCACCGTCGACCAGGTCAACGCCGCGGTCAAGAAGTACCTCCAGACCGACGACTACCAGGCCATCATGGTGATCGGCGACGCGCCGGCCATGGCGGCCGCGTTGTTCCAGGACGCGCCGAGCCCCATGGAGTACAACAGCGAGGTGGACGACGCGGTCAAGAAGGACGACGAGTCGATCGTCGACCTGCCGGTCAAGCCGACCTCGGTCACGATCGTGCCCGTGTCGGAGATGTTCGAGGGCTCGGGCGGCGGGAAGTAAGTCGAGCCGAAGGGCCCTGGGCTACCTCGTGGAGGGAGCCCAGGGCGGCTCGCTGATCGTGAACCTCTGCCACGCGACGGCCCCGGGGATCGCCAGACCCTCGGGGCCGTCGGGTGCCCAGTAGAGGGTGACGGCGGAGGCGCCGTCGACCACCGCCTCCAGGAAGGGCCACTTCGAGGCGAGGGCGGCCGGAAAGCGCTCGGTGAGACCGATCGGCCCCCGCTCGGGCGACCAGAGGCGGAAGGCGAGCGAGTCCTCGCCGCTCCGCGGGTCGTGCTCGGCCCAGACCAGAAGGCGGTGCCTCCCGACGGTCACGAACCGCCCCAGGGACTGGGTGCTCCGGGGCTCATCCACGGCCACGGGCGTGGGCGGGACCAGGGGCTCGCCCTTCGCCGAGATTGACGCGACGGCGAGCCTCTCGGGATCGTCGGGGGTCTCGCCCCGCCGCTGCCAGACGATGCTCAGGCCGCCGGTGGAGTCGGCGTCGAGGCGCAGCGTGCTCCCCGCT
>CAZPVG010000147.1:0-3612 GCA_964589945.1 uncultured bacterium | reverse complement strand
ATCCTCTGGACCGTCCAGAGGAACGCCGGCGGGGCTCCCGGCGTCCTCTACGCGTACGACCCGGCGGACCTGACGCACATCTACTACGACAGCAACCAGGCCGGGACGCGGGACGTCCTCGACCAGGCGTCGAAGTTCAACGTGCCCCTCGTCGCCAACGGGAGGGTCTACGTCGCGACCGTCGGCACGCTGACCGGCTTCGGCCGGATCGCGACGCTCGGGGTCGAGGACGGCCCCGTCGCTTCCGGCACGACCGTCCGCCTGGCGCCCCCGGCGCCCAACCCGGCCCGGGACGGCGCGAACCTGTCGCTGACGCTTCCCCGCGCGGGGAAGATCGACCTCTCGATCCTCGACGTTCAGGGACGGCTCGTCCGCCGCGTCGCGTCGGGGCCGCAGTCGGCCGGCTCGCACTTCTTCCGGTGGGACGGGCGCGACGAAGCCGGTGCGCGGGTCGCGAACGGGCTCTACTTCGTGCGTCTCGGCGTGGACGGCGAGCGGTTCGTTCGCCGGCTGGCCGTGGTGCACTGACCGGGAGCGGTCCCGCACCGAGACGATCCTCGTGACTCCGGCGGCCACCCTGAGGGGTGGCCGCCGGCTGCATCGGCCGGCCCTGCGGCAGCACGATGGGGGCTTCGCGCGATCGTCCGCGAATCAGGCCTTCGCTTGACGCGCGGCGGCACCGGCATGCTCGACCGCCGAGGGCGTCCGGCATCCGACGATCGCCGGGGCCTCGTGGACGAGCCCGTCGTTCCGGAGCGCCTCCACCATGAACAGCGAGAAATCCACGCGGCGCGTGAGGCCGCTCGCGAGGACGGGGTCGCCCACGTGCCGGCTCCACACCGGCAGGCCCTGGCTCTCGCCCTCCTCGAGAGCGCTCCCGCGCACGACCGTCCAGCGGGTGTCGCTCACGAACACGCGGCGCAGGGCCTCGACCTGGTCGTCGAGGTCCACGAAGCCCGTCAGGCGGCCGAGCCAGCCGGCGACTCTCACGAGCGTCCTGAGCTTCCGCGAATAGACGTCCCTGCCGTCCCGCGTGATGTGCCAGCCGCAGGAGAAGACCAGCCGCGCGCCGGGACGCGCGTAGTCCAGCACCGCCTGCGCCGTCCCCGTCGAGTACTGCCGGTTCCCCCATGGGACCAGCACGGTCAGCACGCCGTCGCAACCGGCGACCGCCCTCCGGATGACCTCGCGGTCGTTCGTGGCTCCGGGCACGATCGTGATGCGGTCCCTGAACGATTCGAGCTTGCCGACGCTCTGCGCCCGGCACACACCGACGACCTCGTACCCGCGGTCGAGCGCGTGCCGCACCATGTACTGCCCGAGCTTTCCGGACGCGCCGACGATGCAGACCTTCATGGGAGCGATGACCGCCTCAGGCGTGGTGCGACCGGCGCGGTCCCGAGGGCGGCCCGCCGCCCGTCACTTCCTGCCGCGGAACTCCGAGAACCAGTTCTGGACGGCGACCACGTCGGCGTCGGAGCGCGTCGCGCCCGCGGGCCGGATGACCACGAAACGCTGGCCGTCTCGCGTGACGTCGAAGTAGGCCGAGATCCCGAGGACGCGCAGCGACGGCTGCAGCGAGAACAGGCGGTGCGGTGCGCCCAGCACGGGTGAGTCGCCCCCGCCGATCTCGACCTCGTAGAAGTCGTCGCCGTGGACGTAGTAGAGGCGGTTTCCCGTGGCGTTCCAGCGCGGGCAATTCCCGCCACCGGTCGAGACCTGCCACTGGCCGCCCCACGAGGGGAACCGCCGCAGGTACACCTCGCTCCGATTCGACTCGTTCGAGACGTAGGCCACGAACTTCCCGTTCGGCGACACCGGGCCCGGGAACTGGCGCGAGTCGTTGTTCGCGGCGGCGACATCCACCGCGGGACCCCTGGGCTCGAGCGGGAGGCTCACCAGGTTCAGGCTGCTCGACTCGAGCCGGCCGAAGATGAGCGTGCGCCCGTCCGGCGAGACGTTGGGAAGGAATCCGGTCGCGAGGGTGTCCGGACGTCCGCTTCCGTCCGCGGCCCGGGAGAAGATCTGCCAGCAGCTGACATTCGAGCAGTCCGCGCCCGAGGCCGCGTAGAAGATCCGGCTCCCGTCCGGCGACCACTCGGGATCGCTCTCGACCCCCTTGTCGAAGGTGAGACGCGTCTTGGTCCCGCGGACGGTGTCGAACACCCAGAGGTCAGCCTCGTCCTCCGAGGTGGACTGGCTCACCGCGAGGCGCACGCCGTCCGGGGCGATCACCGGACCCGAGATCAGCGAGAACCCTTCCTCCGGGCCGCCGATGTCCGCGATCACCCTGCCGGTCCGGTCCAGCCACGAGATCTGGTAGACGCCGGCGCCGGCGCCCGCGCGGTAGACGAGGGTTCCGTCCCGGGCCACCGAGGGCTGCCGGCCGTTCGGCACCACGAGGAACGGCTGTCCGGTGACCTTGAGCCCGCCGAGCGAGAACGGCAGCGCCCAGATGCCGTCGTTCTGCGGCGCGCGTGAGAAGAGGATGTGTCCGGTCGGCGAATAGACCGGGTCCGCGAGCGTCTGGCCTTCAAGCTGGAACAGCACGCGGCGCTTGCCGTGCGACAGCAACTCGATCGTGTCCGGGCCCTTCGCGAGGCGGTGCACGACGTACACGACGCCCCGGTTCCCCGGCAGGGCGCAGGGCTGGTGGAAGTCCGTCTCCGCGGTCGTGTCGGGCGGCAGGAGCACGTGCGCGTCGCCACCCAGAGACGGGGCCTCGAGGATCCCGTCGTTCTCGGCCCGGCTGCTCAGGATGACGCCGTCGTCGCTCCAGGTCGCTCCCGAGCCGCTCGTGAACGGCTTGCGCACGTCGCTCACGATCTGCGGATCGCCCCCTGAAAGGGCGACCTTCATGACCCGGTTTCCGGAGAGGAACCCGATGGTCCGGCTGTCGGGGGACCAGAACGGGCTGGCGATGCCGCTCACGGTGGCCAGCGGACGCGCCTCGACGGAGCCGAGCGGGCGGACCCACAGCGTCGAGCCGACCAGCCAGGCGACCGTGCTCCCGTCGGGCGAGATCGCCGGCGCGAGCGGCGGCTGGCTTGCGCTGTCCGGTGAGGCGACGACGAACCGCCGCAGCGGCACCTCCGGTGACTTCGTGACGAGCCGGCCCAGGCCAGCCATCGCCACCCCGCCGGCGACCAGTCCCGCGACCGCGAAGAGCACGGGGGAGAGCCGGGACCTGGCCGCCGGCGCGGCCTCCGCCACGCGGGCCGGCTCCTCGGGGGCGCCCGAAACGACCGCGTCGAGCAGGATGCGCGCCTCGCCGATGTCGCGCAGCCGCTGGCGCGCGTCGCGCACGAGGCAGCGCTCGATCAGCCGCCGGACCCGCGCGGGCGTCGCGGCCGGCAGCGACTTCCAGTCCGTCTCGGCGCGTAGCACCGCGGCGAGCGTGTCCGACACGGTGTCGCCTTCGAAGAGCTGCCTTCCCGTCAGCATCTCGAACAGGATCACGCCGAACGACCAGACGTCCGCGCGCTTGTCCACCGCCTGTCCGCGCGCCTGCTCCGGGCTCATGTACGCCGCGGTGCCCAGGATCACGTTGGCGCTCGTCATCGCCTGCGTGATGGTCGGCGACTGCGACAGGTCGGGGCTGGGGCTCTCAAA
>CAZPVG010000146.1:0-3627 GCA_964589945.1 uncultured bacterium | reverse complement strand
GTGGGCGGGGTGAAGCGGAACTGGCCGTTCTTTTCCATCGCCTGCCACTGGTCGTGGAGGTCGAGCGCCAGCGAATGGTACATGCCCTCGGACGCCTCCAGGAGGTCGCGCCGGCAGATGACATAGGCAAAGCCCGGCACGCCCTCGATGCACTTGTTGGAGGACGACACCATCACGTCGATGCCCGAGGCCCCCATGTCGAGCGGCAATGCTCCGAACGAGCTCATGGCATCGACGATCAGCCTGCGCCCTTGCCCCTTCACCGCTTCGGCGATCTTCTCCAGCGGGTTGACGATGCCGGAGGTGGTCTCGCAATGCACCACGAACACCGTTTTGATGTCGGGATCGGCGATGAGGGCGCGTTCCACCTCGCCCGCCGTGGGGTGGCGGCTGTCGCCCTTGTCGATGCTGACGAACGGCCGCCCGAGCCTTTCGAGGATGCGCGTGGCCCGTTGCCCATAGGCGCCGTTGATCACCACCAGCGTCTTCTTCTTGCGTCCCCTGGGACAGAAGCCCGCAAGTGCTGCCTCGATGGCGAAGGTGCCCGCGCCCTGCATCAGCACGCATTCATAGCCGTCATTGGCGCCGGCGATGTCCAGGAGCTGCTCGCGGATCTCGGCGATCACGCGGCGGAACTCGATGTCGCGCGAGCCCCAGTCGGCGAGCATGGCAAGTTTCACTCCGCGCGAGGTGGTGAGCGGCCCGGGCGTCAGCAGCCACGGCATGTCCTCCTGGCCTTCCGGGCCGGTATAGGTGGGAGCGAACGAACGGACGCTGGAAACCATGGATGAACTCCTTTTCGGGTGCGACAGCTAGGATTGTCCTTGCCATAAGTCAAATCGTTTGATTTTATCTCTGCCATCAGTTTAACAGATATGTGAACGAGGGGAACCATGACACCTTCGGGCCTCAGGACCACCTGCATCGGCGCTTATCCCAAGCCCGACTGGCTGCCGGTCAGGGACTGGTTCCAGCTCGAGAACGGGCAGAGCTCGGCCGGCAGCGAAGTCACCCGCCGCTACAGCGCGGCCATCGCTGGCGCCGATGCCGGGCTGGAGGAAAAATTCATCGAGGCCACCCGTCAGGCTGTCGCCGATCAGGTCGCCTGCGGCATCGACATCCCCACCGACGGCGAGCAGCGGCGCGAGAACTACATCCACTACCATTGCCGCCATCTGGACGGCTTCGACTTCGACAACCTGACCCACCGCATCGTGCGGGGCGGTGCCTACGAGACCGATCTTCCCACCATCCGCGGCCGCGTGCGCGCGAAACCCGGTCATTTCCTCGACCGCGACTGGGTGATCGCCCAAAACTTCACCGACCGCCCGGTGAAGATCACCGTGCCCGGTCCCGTCACCATCATGGACACCACGGCGGACGCCTTCTACGGCGACGAGCGCGCGCTCGCCTTCGATCTCGCCGCGGCCCTCAATCACGAGATCAGGGCGCTGGCCGATGCCGGCTGCGCCCAGATCCAGGTGGACGAGCCGATGTTCGCCAGGAGGCCCGAGGCCGCGCTCAGCTATGGTCTCGAAGCGCTGGAACGGTGCTTCCACAAGGCGGGCGAAGGCGTCACCCGCACCATGCACATGTGCTGTGGTTATCCAAATCATCTCGACGACACCACTTATCCGAAGGCCGACCGGCAAGTCTACCCGCGCCTTGCCGGCGAACTCGACGGTGTTGCCATCGATGCCGTGTCCATCGAGGATGCCCACCGCCACAACGATCTGGCGCTGCTGGAGAAGTTCGCGAAGAAGACCGTGGTGTTCGGCGCCGTCGCCATCGCCGAAAGCCGCATCGAGCCGGTCGAGGAGATCGCCGAACGGCTTAAAAGCGCGCTCGACCACATCGACCGCCACCGCCTCATCGCCGCGCCCGATTGCGGCCTCGGCTTTCTTGGGCGCAAGCTCGCCATGGACAAGCTGAGGAACCTCACCGCCGCCGCGCGGATCGTCTAACCCGCATGCACCACGCCCAATTGAGAGCCTTCCATGCGGTCGCCACTTGCGGCGGCTTCTCCAGGGCCGCGGCCGAACTGGGCATATCCCAGCCCGCCGTGTCGGATCATGTGCGCAAGCTGGAGAACGCCTACGGGGTGCAGCTCTTCGTGCGCGGCCGCCGTTCCGTCACCCTCACCGATCTCGGACGCAAACTCTACGCGCTCACCGAGCGCCAGTTCGAGGCATCGGCCGCCGCCATCGACCTCTTGGCCAAAGCCCGGCGGCTGGAGGAGGGCAGCCTCGTCTTCGGCGCCGATGCCGCCGTCCACATCCTGCCGCTCATGGCCGCCTTGCGCCAGGCCTACCCGCGCGTGCGCCAAAAACTGATCGGCGGCAACTCCGCCCGCCTCATCGAGATGCTGGAGCGCTTCGACATCGACTTCGCCGTGGTGGCCGAGGTGCCGGCGCTGCCGCAGTTCGCATCCCGGCTCCTGCGCGAGAGCCATCTTGCCGCCTTCGTCGCGACGAGCCACCCGTGGGCGAAGCGCAAGCGCATCGCCTTTGCCGAACTGGCGCACATGCCGCTGGTGCTGCGCGAGCAGGGCTCGGTCACCCGCAAGCTGCTGGAGCAGGAGCTGAACGCCCGCTCCATCGCCCCTGAGGCCGTGTTCGAGGTCGAGGGGCGCGAAGCGGCACGTGAGGCGGTGGCGCAGGGTTTCGGCCTCGGTATCGTCTCGGCCGGCGAGTTCGTCGACGACAGGCGCTTGCGCCTTCTCACCTTCACGGACTGGCACGCCCCCATGCGCGAATGGCTGGTGTGCCTCGAGGCGCGCACCGGCCTGCATCTCGTTGCCGCGGTGCTGGAGCTCGTGCGCAAGGCATTCAGCTCGGCTGACGCAAGGTCCCCCGTTGCCCGGAAACATTTGGGCACAGCCATCGAATGACCGCTATTTGGCCGCGCCCAGCCTTCACTCACTCAGCCAATCGCAACCGTGAGATCTGGTTGCTGATGCTCTGAAACGCCATGACCAGAGCGCCGCTGTCCTGGGCATTGAAGGCATAGTTTTTGGACGAGGCGCAGGTCTGCAGCATGTTGAGGGTCGTGCCATCGGTGACCTGAAACGCCACGGTAAAGATTTGAATATTGCTGGCCTTGATGTTTGTGCATACCTCTAGCGTCAGGTTGTTGGCCAGACTGTTGCTCGTGCTGTCATGTTTGGGGTAGCTGGGTGCACGCGTGTTTTCCCCGTCCGTCATCAGGATCACGAACTTCTTGGTCTTCAGCTTCTGCTTGTCCATGTTCTCATAGGCGATGCCCTTGGTAAGCGGTGCATCGGGCGACACCATGCGCCAGCCCCAGGTCAGGCCGGCGGCGATATAGGTATAGCCGCTGGCGTACAGGGCATCGACGGCGCTATCCAGGGTGCCCTTGTCGATGGTCAGATCGGTGATCTCGCTGGGGCAAGTGATGTTCATCAGACCCGGCACGGGGTTGGTGTCGTAGTTCTGGTCCTGCACGTTGTTCGGATAGTTGCGTGATCCCACGCATCCATAAAAAGTCTGCGTGCCACTATCGGCTGGAACGCTGATCCAGCTGGCGTTACGCCGGCTGACGCCGACATTCACATATTGCGCGAACGGTACGATGCCGATCTTGACCAGCGGCAAAGCGCTATCCTCG
>CAZPVG010000145.1:0-3703 GCA_964589945.1 uncultured bacterium | reverse complement strand
CACTGGCAGGACCTCGGCGACCGTCGGTGATCGACGCATGTACGGCGGCAAAATCCTGCTCGAAAATCGCTGGCGTTCCCCTTGCTCGCTAACTCGCTTGTCGTTGACCCGCGGCGGCTTCACCTCGATCGTGCCGGCCCCGCAGGTCACATGCCTCGCGTGGTGGGCCGTTGCGGACCACCAGCGCTCGGCCTCGTTCGTCCCGGGCATCCTTGTGCCGCTCAATGTACGAGACATCCGCCGCCTCCAGCGCCTTCTTCAGCATCTGCCGCGCCCCCGCCAGCGCGATCTCGTCCAGTGTCTGCGGCCCAACTTCCTCTTCTGCTACAGCCGTATTCTCGACTACCTTCAGCATGGATGGCGTCTCCTTCCCCCTGGTGGCGACCAGGGTCTTCGCGTTGCTCACGCGGAAGGATACGCCGCCGTTCTCATGCCTGCCGTCCACAACTCTTGGTCATACCTCCACGAACGGGAGCCAGGGAAATGTTGTGTTCGATCTGGTTGCCCATCTGGTTGGAGCAGGTTGGTGAACCGGTCTGGTTCTCTATCTGGTTGGCGTCTGGCGGGACGGTCGAGAGGCTGGGATGATCAGCGCTGGCGTCAAAAGGGTGGAGGCCCGGAGATAGAGGCTCCGAGCCTCCTGGCTCGCTGAGGTAGTCGCCCCGGTTAAGCCTATCCAACCCATGCCACGGGGGGGGCGTTGGGGCAAGTGGCTATGGCGCCAGGTGCGCCATGGCTCGCGGTCAATGCGGTCACGCTGTCGGTCTTGTCGCGATACAGTGCCACCGTCGGCGGTGTCTGCGCTGGTTTTGCCTGTGCCGTCGCTGCTATCGCGGCCATCGGTACTGCGGCACGCGGTGCCGAGAGACGGCCAGCAAGGCGCGCAAGGACGCTGCTCGCAAGCGACACATCGCCAAGGACCCCGAGGCGGCGCGCACGGCCCAGAACAGAAGGCAGCGCGAATGCCGACGACGTGCGCGCGACGTCGGAAAACAGGGGGACGCACAAGACGAAAAAGCTCTGCAACCGCGCCACGATGAAGAAACTGTCACGGATCACGGTCCAACACCGCCCGACCCGCCGCTATCTGACGCTGTAGACGAGGCCCACCGGTCTGAAGGCCCCAATCGGCCGCGCCGGACCGCCAGGCCGCGCGGCCGACAGCGCTGTCAGCGCTGTGGCCAATGGGGTCGGGTGGTCCTGTGGGTGTCTCGTCGTGACCAAACCCCCTCGTTTCGACGGCTGCTGTGAGCCGGGAGGTGAAAGATGAGCCGACCCCTACTGTTGGAGCACCGCCTCCGCGAGATCGAACGCCCCTTTGGCTGGATACCGCTGCGATTGGTGACAGACGGGACCTGGGCCGCACTGAGCGCCGAGGCCAAGATCCTGTACTGCCTGCTGTGCATCGTCAGCGACAGACGCGGCATCAGCTTCTATGGCGAGACCCGACTGCAGTGCGACACCGGCTTGAGCTCGGACGCGCTGGCAGCCGCACGCTCAGAGCTCGTCGCGCGCGATCTGATTGCCTTCGACGCGTCGCGCGCGACCGTGCAGGTGCTGTCGTTGCCACCTGGGACAACGCAGCTGCCTGATGCCCGACAAAGCACGCCGCACCAGGCACGCCAAACGCGCATCGTGTCGCCGCCACCGCCCAGTAGCTCGACCGAACAGCGGCTTGTGGCGGTTCGCCAACTCATCAGCACTCTGACCACCACCAAACGTCCCTAACGCAGCTCGGAGTTTGTTGCATGCCACGTAAACCGAAAGACCCCGCCAATACGCCGCAGCTCAGCCCAGAGGCCCAGGACGAAATCGCCCGTGCTGTCGCCGGAGGACTCGGCGACCTGAGCCTTCGGCAGATGCTCGCGGCCACCTTCAATGCGCTTTGCACCGCGGAGCGAAGCGTCTATCTCGAGCAGGCCGACCAGGACGATGGTAACGGCTTCTATCAGCGCGGCCTCAAGCTGGGGAGCATGCCGCTTGATATCTCCGTACCCCGCGTTCGATCGGGACCCTTTCGTCCCGCCATCCTGCCCGGCCCCTACAAGCGCGGCTACACCGACGAAGACCAGGCACTCTTTGTCGGCCTGCTTTCTGCCTCCCGCAGCATCGGTGCTGCAAAAAGCGCGCTCAAAAAGATGGGGCTGTCAGCCTCTCAGCCCGACCTCGACGCGGTGGCCACCGAATTCACCGAGATCATTGCGCTGAAAAACACCGCCGCCATCGACCCCGACATGATCGCCCTGTTTCTCGACGCCAAGTTCGTCGAGATTCGCGACGATGACCGCATTCGCCCCGCGTGCATCTACGTCGCCGTCGGCTTGCACACCGATGGCACAAAACGCGTCCTGAGCTGTCAGTGCCTGCTTGGTCGCGAGTCACTCGACAACTGGAAAAAGGTGCTGCGCTCGCTGCTCGAGCGGGGTCTACGCCGCGTGCTTTGCATCGTGCAGGATGATTTCTCCGGTCTGCTCAAGCTCACCTCCGGCCTCTTTCCCCAAAGCGACATCCAGCTCTGTATCGTCCATATGCAACGAAACGCCAAGAGCCACCTGCCCAAGGCCGATATCGCCGAGTTCATGGCCCGTATCCGTACCATCAAAGCCTGCTGGGACATCGAGGCCGCCGCCGCCCGTTTCGACGAGCTCTGCGATACCTTCACCGAAAAAGCCCCGACCTTCATCGAAAAGCTGCGCAAAAAGCGTGAGCACTATCTCGCCTTTGTCAGTTTCCCGCAGCCGGTGCGCCGTTCCTTCAGTACCACCAACGTCGTCGAGACCATCAACGGCCAGCTCGAACGCATGCGTCGAAACAACGGCGGCACCTTCCACTCCGAGGCCGTCTTGGCGCTCAAGCTCGGCATCACCATCGACTACCTCGAGCAGGGAAAGTGGCGCCGCCCTTCAGGCTCCATTGTCTCGGTGTTGCCGCAGCTCAACGCCCTCTTTGAAAAACGCTTCGAGCATGACGACTGAGCGCCCACTAAAGCCCAAGCGTCGCAGAGCTGCCAGCGGTCAAACCCAGCGACGGCCACGTGCCAACGCCGCAGATCCCACGCCGCCTCCCGCCTACGCCGTCCGACTGCCGCACGCGCTCGTCCAGCGCCTCGACCGCTACCTCGACTGGCAACGCCAGCACGCCGGCGCCGACACCGCCGTCTTTCGCTCTCGCGCCCAGGCTGCCCGCTGGTTGCTCAGCTGGGCGATTGACGCCCTCGTGCGCGCCCACGAGGACTGCGTTGCCGCTAAAGACCTGTCTCACATCTTCGCCCAGTCTCCGTCCCACAAATCGCTCCCTACGCCCCGCTGAGCGCGTCACCGACGCCCACGCCCGCCACCTCGACAGCGCGCTCCGCTTGAACCGCCTCAGCAACGGCTACCCCCGCGCTCGGTCGTGGACGTCCTCAATATGCGCGCCGTCCCTTGCCAGCTGGGCCGGCCTGCTCGGGTCCCTGCACGACAGCAGCCGACCAAGCGCAAGCCGACGGGGCGCGACCTTGCTGACCACGCGCCTGCCAGCCGACGAGACACAACGTTTACGCCCAGTATCTCGTTGACCCAGCGATTGTTGCTGATCTCCCACTCTCGCGTGCCGTGCGTCGCGCAGAAACCGTGGGCGTCGGCGTTCATATTGTGGATTTCGTTGTGGCGGAAGACAAAGATGCCACCGTTTTGGCCGTAGACCGCGTGGGCGTTGTGTGATG
>CAZPVG010000144.1:0-3743 GCA_964589945.1 uncultured bacterium | reverse complement strand
GTTCTTCGCGCCGGCCGAGCCGAGGGCGACCGTCGCCACCGGGACTCCCGGCGGCATCTGGACCACGGCGTACAGGGCGTCGGCCCCGCCCAGGGCGCCACCGTCGAGCGGCACGCCGATCACGGGCCGCGCGGTCATCGAGGCCAGGACCCCCGGCAGGTGCGCCGCCAGCCCGGCCGCCGCAATGAAGACCCGGACCCCGCTCGCCTCGGCCTCGCGCACGTACCCGGCCAGGGACTCCGGCTGTCGGTGGGCGCTGATGACGCTGGCCTCCCAGCCGATCCCGTACTCATCGAGCACGTCGAAGCAGCCGCGCAGGGTCGGGAGGTCGGAGCGTGAGCCGCAGATCACCGCGACGGGGGGAGCGGGGGCCATCGGCGCTAAGGATAGCCACTACGATGGCGCGGGTATCGGCTCGTCCCACCCGGGCAGCCTGAGCTCGACAGGAGCACACGAGGTTTCGCGCCGTGAGCCATTCCAGCGGCCGGTCGCATCGCCACCGGCATCCGGTGAACCAGGCCATGATCGACAATGCGCCCACCGGGGCCAGGATCGCCGATGCGGTGACCAGCTTCATGGGGAGCTGGCGGTTCATCATCCTCCAGACCGTCATCGTGCTGGCCTGGATCAGCGGCAACGTCTACCTGCTGTTCCACTTCGACCCGTACCCGTTCATCCTCCTCAACCTGGCCTTCTCGACCCAGGCCGCCTATGCGGCACCGCTCATCCTGCTGGCCGGCAACCGCTCGGCGCAGCGGGATCGGCTGACGCTCGAGCATGCGGCGGCCGAGGCGGACGTGGAGGAGCAGCAGAACGAGGACCTGCTCAAGGGGAACCGCGAGATTCTCCAGCATATCGCCGCCCTCGAGGAGCGGATCCTGGGCCTGGAGCAGCGGATCGTGGCCATGCTCGCCAACGGGCCCTCAGGCGACCAACCCGACCACAACGCAGGGGGCTAGCTCCGGCGGGAGCCCCTAGGCCGATGGCGCCGCCAGCTCGCGGAGGGCGATGTCCGATCGGTTCCGGCTCCCGTCGAGCGTGCAGCCCGCGACCCCGCGGTAGGCGGCCGCCCGCGCCGCGGCAAGGTCGGGTCCCCGCCCGACGAAGGTGACCACTCTTCCGCCGGTCGACACGAACCCGGCGCCGTCGCGCTCCGTCGCAGCGTGGAAGCAGAGCAGCTCCCCGTCGTCCGCGGCCGAGGACGGGTCCGCCCCGCCCAGCACGCGGCCGGTCAACGGGTGGTCCGGATAGCCTTCGGAGGCAACGACCACCCCCACGGCGGCGCCGGATCGCGGTCCGATCGAGCGCTCCATCGCGGACCGGTCCCCGCGAGCGGCACCCAGCAACGCCGCGGCCAGGTCGCCGTCCAGCAAGGGCAGCAGGACCTGCGCCTCCGGGTCACCGAAGCGGGCGTTGAACTCCAGCACCATGGGGCCGGACTCGGTGAGCATCAGCCCGGCGTACAGGACGCCTCGATAGGGGTGGCCGTCTCGGGCCTGGAGCCAGGCGATCGGCTCGAAGACGCTGGCGACGACCTGGTCGATCGCTGCGGCACCGAACCACGGAACGGGTCCGTAGGCACCCATGCCCCCCGTATTCGGTCCGGCATCGCCGTCGCCCAGCCGCTTGTAGTCGCAGGCCGCACCGATGGGCGCCACGTCCGTGCCGCTCACCAGGGCGAAGACGGAAACCTCTCGCCCCGTCAGCCGCTCCTCCAGGACGAGCTGTGCACCCGGTTGCGCGTCACCCAGCAGGGCCTGGATCGCCGTCTCGGTCGCGGCGAGGTCGTCGGGCACCACCACGCCCTTGCCTGCCGCGAGCCAATCGGCCTTCACCACCAGGCGACGTCCCTGCGCGTCGAGCGCGCGGGCATGCTCCAGTGCCTCGTCCACCGTGGTGCAGGTGCGCCATGCCGCGGTGGCTACACCGGCGCGGCCCATCTGCTGCTTGGCATAGGCCTTGGACGACTCCAGGCGCGCGGCGCCGCGAGTCGGGCCGAAGACCGGGATGGCGGCTCGCTCCAGGGCATCACCCACGCCGGCCGCCAGGGGCGCCTCCGGGCCGACCACGACCAGGTCATACCGCTCGCGCGACGCATGGCGGGCCACGGCGACGGGATCGGACGGATCGAGGTCCCCAACCGTCTCCGCAGCCGCGGGCGTGCCACCGTTTCCCGGCGCGATCCGGACGCGCCCCACGTCGGGGTCGCGAGCGAGCCGCCAGGCGAGGGCGTGCTCCCGGCCGCCGCCCCCGAGGACCAGGATCTGCAGGCCGCGCATTGCGGCTACGGGGACGCCGACGGCGCGACCGAGGCTCCGGGCGACGCGCTGGGTGACGGGGCCGGCGTGCCGACAAGCTGGGCCAGCGCCTGCAGGACCTGGTTCATCTGGTCGATCTTGGCCTGGTAGGTCGCCAGGTCGCCGTTTCGGAGCGCCGACTGGGCGTCCGCGTAGAGCTGCTGGGCCTGGGCCACCAGGCCCGGGGCGTCGGAGGGCAGCTGGCCGCCGCCACCGCCACCACCCCCGCCCTCGGGAGGCGGCACGCTCGACTCGCCCAGGATCTGCGACAGCGCCTGGTCGAGGGTGTCCGCGAAGGCGACCTTGCTCTGGGTGGCCAGGATGACCCGCTTGAACTCCGGCTGAGCCGTGGAGGTGGACTTGAGGAAGATCGGCTCCACGTAGATGATCGAGTCCCCCATGGGCAGGACCAGCAGGTTGCCCCGCACCACGCTCGACCCGGCCTGCGACCAGAGCGTGAACTGGGCCGATACCGTGCTGTCCTGGTTGATCCGCGACTGGATCTGGGCGGGACCGAACGTGCTCGTGTCGGGCGGGAACCGGTACGCGATCCGTTCGCCGTAGACCCCCGGATCCATGCGGGCCGCGACCCAGGCGATCATGTTGTTGCGGCCCTGGGTGACCATGGGCTGGATCAGGACGAACTCCGCGTCGGTCTCGCCGGGGAGCTTCATGATCACGTAATAGGGCTCCACGACCTGCGACTGCCCGGAGACGTCGTTCCCCTGGGTGGCGAGCGCCCAGCGATCCTGCTTGGAGTAGAGCGTCTCCGCACCGGAGTCGTTGGCGCTGACGTGGTAGAGCTGGTACTGCTCGTTCTGCGCCGTGAACAGGTCCTCGGGGTAGCGAAGGTGCGCCTGGAGATCGGCGCTCATCGAGTCGAGCGGCTTGAAGAGGCCCGGGAAGATCTTCGCCCAGGCATTGACGATGGGATCGCTCGGATCGGCGATGTAGAAGCGGATCGACCCGTCATAGGCGTCGATGACCACCTTGACGCTGTTGCGCACGTAGTTCATGCCGTTGAACAGGCCGCCCTCCAGCGGCTGCGCGTCCGGGTAGCGGTTCGAGGTGGTGTAGGCGTCCCAGATCCAGAGCAGCTTCCCCTCGGCGCTGACGAGGTACGGGTCACGGTCGTAGCTCAGGAATGGGGCAATGGCCTGGACCCGCTCCTGGAGCGTGCGCCGGTAGAGGATCTGCGAGGCATCGGTCAGCTGGTTGCTGATCAGCAGGTTGAAATCGCCGAACTTCAGGGCGTAGAGGAGCCGGTTGAAGAAGCCACCCACGCCCACCCCGGTGGTGCCCTTCCAGGTGGTGGTCGCGTTCTCGTTCTCGCCGACGGGGTAGTCGAACTCCGCGGTCTGGGTGCCGGTCAGGACGTAGCTGCTCTCCGCGGTGCCGAAGTAGATGCGCGGCTCGCCCACGGGCAGCTGGCCCTTCTGGTTGATG
>CAZPVG010000143.1:0-3821 GCA_964589945.1 uncultured bacterium | reverse complement strand
CGTAAAAGCCCGGCGGCAAGGCGGTGAGATCGAAATGCCCGGCCAGCTCTCTCGGGTTGTCGGCGGCGGTGTCCATGTCGGCCGTCACTCCTAGCATGCCGGGGTGCGGCTACCAAGCGCTCCGGCCCGGTCGACGGCGCGTCGCGCGGACGGGTTATTGGCCGCGGCGAAATTGCCTATCATAGTGGTCGTGCGATTCCGCGCGCATGACGGCGGCTGACCGGTGTTGACGGCCGGCGGCAGCGTTTGTGCGCTGCTTTACCCTGTCCAGCCGCGAGGGCGCTGATGATGTCGATGACTGCCCCGGATACCTCGACCCGCCCGACGGCGGCGGTGGTGTTCGAGGCGCGCGGCCTGTCCAAGATCTATCGGCTGGGCGAGGTGGAGGTGCACGCCTTGCGCGATGTCGACCTCGATATCTATGAAGGCGAGATCGTGGTGCTGCTGGGGCCGTCCGGCTCGGGCAAGTCGACGCTGCTCAACATTCTCGGCGGGCTCGATCAGCCCTCGGGCGGCAGCGCGCGCTGGCGCGATCATGATCTGGCCCACGCCAGCGAAGCCGAACTCACCCGTTACCGGCGCGAGCATGTGGGCTTCGTGTTCCAGTTCTACAACCTCATTCCCAGCCTCACGGTCGAGGAGAACGTGGAGCTGGTGTGCGAGATCGCCAAAGATCCGCTCGATGCGCGCGAGGCGCTGGCGCTGGTGGGCCTCACCCACCGGCTCGACCATTTTCCCTCGCAGCTTTCCGGCGGCGAGCAACAGCGCGTGGCGGTGGCGCGCGCCATCGCCAAGCGCCCCGATGCGCTGTTGTGCGACGAGCCGACAGGCGCTCTCGACTTCGACACCGGCAAGGTGGTGCTGGAGGCCATCGCCAGGGTAAACGCCGAGATCGGCACCACCACCATCATCATCACCCACAACGCCGCCATTGCGGGCATGGCCGACAGGGTGTTGCGGCTGGGTGGCGGGCGCATCGTCTCCGCCCGGCGCAACGAAAAGCGCATCACCCCTGCGGAGATGTCGTGGTGAGCCTGCTCGACCGCAAGCTCAGGCGCGACATCTCCGGCCTCAGGGGGCAGGTCATCACCATCGCGCTTCTGGTGGCGGCTGGCGTGGCGGTGTTCGTCGGCCTGATCGCCACCTATGACAGCCTGTCGAGCGCGCGCGCGACCTATTATCGCGAGGCCCGCTTCGGCGATGTCTTCGCCACCGTCAAGCGCGCACCGCTGGCGGTGATCTCGCGTCTGGAGCTGATCGACGGGGTGGCGATGGTCGATCCGCGCATCGTGCGCGACGTCATCCTCGACTGGCCGGCCTCCGACATCCCGGTGTCGGCCCGCATGGTGTCGCTCGAGCATGGCGGAGATGAACGCCTCGACAAGCTGCATTTTACCCGCGGCACCGGCCCGCGCCCGGGGGCGGCGCGCGAGGCGGCGGTCAACCAGGCTTTTGCCGAGGCCAACGGGATCGAACCGGGCAGCAGCCTGCACGTCATCCTCAACGGCCGGCTCGAGACCTTCCGCATCACCGGCATCGCGCTGTCGCCGGAGTTCGTCTACACCATCAAGCCCGGCATGTTCATCCCCGACGACCGCAGTTTTGCCATCCTGTGGGTCGACCGCAAGGCCGCCGAGGCCGCCTTCGACATGACCGGGGCGTTCAACGACGCGGTGGTGGCGACCGCGCCCGGCGCAGATATCGAACAAGTGATCGCCGACCTCGACCGCGAGCTTGCCCGCTATGGCGCGACGGGCGCCCTCGCCCGGCACGACCAGGCCTCCAACCGCTTCCTCGACGATGAGCTTCGCCAGCTCAGCGTGATGGCCCGCACGGTGCCGTTCGTGTTCTTCGCCATTGCCGCCTTCCTGCTCAACATCGCCATCTCCCGCCTGGTCACCGCCCAGCGCGAGCAGATCGCCGCGCTCAAGGCGCTGGGCTTTGCCAACCTGCCGATCGCCCTGCATTACCTCAAGCTGGTGGCGCTCATCGTCGGGCTCGGCTCGCTCCTCGGCATCGGTGGCGGGATGCTGATCGCCAAGGGCTTGATGGTCAGCTACCGCGACTTCTTCCGCTTCCCGGTGCTCGACCTGCACACCAGCGCCTGGCCGGCGCTACTGGCCGTCCTCATCAGCTTCACTGCCGCTGCCGCCGGGGTGCTGGCTGCCCTCAGCCGCGTAGTGCAGGTGGCACCAGCGGTTGCCATGCGGCCCGATGCGCCGCGCCCGTTCCATCATGTGCTGCCCGCCAGGGTATTGCATTGGCTGAAGCCGGGTCCGCGCGGCATGATGCTCATGCGCAACATCGCGGGGCGTCCGTTCCGCGCGCTGTTCACCGTCGCCGGCATTGCCTTTGCCGTGCCCATGGTGGTGCTCGGGCTGTTCTGGAACGATGCCATGGATCACATGATGGAGGTGCAGTTCTCCCTGGTCGAGCGCGGCAATGTGACGGTCTCCTTCCCGCAGCCGCTGGACAAGGCTGTGCTGCGCGACCTGGCGCGCCAGCCGGGCGTGCTCGCGGTCGAGGGTGAGCGCTTCGTGCCAGCGCGCCTGCGGGCGGGCCATCGCAGCTACCTCACCGCGCTGACCGGATTGCCGCCGGACGGACGCCTCAGACGGCCGCGCGATGAGGCGCTGAAGCCCGTCACGCTGGCGCCGCAAGGGCTCACCCTGTCGCGCATGCTGGCCGCGCGGCTGGGCGTCGTTCCCGGCGACAGCGTCAGGGTGGAGGTGCTGGAGGGCCGGCGCGGCGTGCGCGATGTCAAGGTGGCCTCCATCGTCGACGACATCCTCGGCATGAACGCCTATATGGACCTTTCCGCCCTCAACCGCATGACCGGCGATCAGGGCGTGGTCTCGGCGGCCGAGCTCTATGTGGACGAGAGCTCGCTGTCAGCGCTGGGGCGGCGCTTCAAGCAATTGCCGGTGATCGAGGCGGTCACCATGAAGGCCAGCGCCATCGCCTCCTTCCTCGACAAGGTCGCCGGCCTGATCCTGATCAGTGCCACCGTGCTCACCGGCTTTGCCGCCATCATGGTCGTGGGGGTGGTCTACAACAATGCCCGCATCGCCTTGCAGGAGCGGGCCTGGGAGCTGGCATCGCTGCGCGTGCTCGGCTTCACCCGGGCCGAGGTCTCGGCCATCCTGTTCACCGAGTTCAGCATAGAAACGGCCATCGGCATTCCCGTCGGCCTGTGGCTGTCGCGCATCGTGGTCGACCTCATGGCCCGCTCCAGCTCCAACGAATCGTTCCAGGTACCGGCGGTGATCGAGCCGCGCACCTATGTCGCCGCCGCCGTGGTGGTGGTGGCCGCGGCCCTGGCGAGCGCCTGGGCGGTGAGACGGCGCATCGACCGCCTCGATCTGGTGGCGGTGCTGAAGACGAGGGAGTGAGCGCATGAGCGTCATCGCCATCCGCGTTCTGTGGGGCCTCATTGCCGTGGCGGTCATTGCCGGCGTGGGGTGGATGCTCATGCCGCGGCCGCTCGTCGTCGAGATCGCACCTGTGACCAGCGGGCGCTTCGTGGCCTATGTCGCCGAGGACGGCAAGACACGGGTGCGCGAACGCTACGTGGTGGCGGCCCCCCTGGCGGGACGCATGACGCGCATCGGCCTGAAGGTGGGCGACCGGATCGAGGCGGGCGATGCCATCGCCTCGATCATGCCGGCGCCGGCGCCGCTGCTCGACCCGCGCGCCCGGCGCGAGGCCGAGGAACGGCTGTCGAGCGCCGAAGCCGAGTTCCAGCGCACCCAGGCGGAGGTCGAAAAGGCGCGCGCCGAAGTGGACAAGGCCAAGATGGACCTCGACCGCACCCGCATGCT
>CAZPVG010000142.1:0-3822 GCA_964589945.1 uncultured bacterium | reverse complement strand
CCGCTTCTGGAGCAAATCGATACCGCAGGCGGTCCGTGCCCGCCTGCTAATGGATATTCGAGCGAGCCGTGTTCGCGGCGCTCCTCACACCCTGCCTGGAATGCCATGCTCAAGATATTTGTCAGATTAGTCAAGGCGCTGAATTCCGAATCAAACCCCGCACAGCTGGCGCTCGGCGTGGTCGCCGGGATGTTCGTGGGCCTCACGCCCCTGTGGAGCTTGAGCAATCTCATCATCGCCTTACTGGTGTTCCTGTTCCGCATCAACCTGTCGGCGTTCTTCCTGTTCTGGGGGGTCTTCTCGGGCATTGCCTACCTGGTCGATCCGTTGATGGATTGGTTCGGCGAGGCATTGTTGACCGCGGGGGTTCTCGAGGGCATGTGGACCGCCATGTACAACAGCGACTTCTGGCGCTTGGCCCGCTTCAATAATACATTGACCCTGGGCGGCTTCATGACCGCGCTGGTGCTGGCGGCGCCGGTGTTTTTCACCACCCGCGTCCTGGTGCTGCGATACCGCGCCCACGTGCTCACCTGGGTGCGCAAGACCCGGATCATGCAGGCGATCATGGCCAGCCGCTTTTATCAGTTGTACACACGCTGGTCGTCTGGGAGTTAGCCATGACGCGCTGGATCCGACCCACCGGGGTACTGGGCTTTGTGGCGCTGCTGGCGGTGGTCATCGGCACTTGGTGGCTGCTGTCGGGGTGGCTGCTCAAGATGAGCATTGAATCCATTGGGACCAGACTGGTGGGTGCCCGGGTGCAGGTCGACAGCGCCAATCTGACCTTCTCGCCGCTGGGATTTCACCTGCGCAGGTTGCAGGTCACTGATCCCGATAAACCCATGCAGAACATGGTGGAGGTCGCCTCGGTGGGCGGCACCGTGGAACCGTGGAAACTGTTCCTTGGGCACGTCATCATCGACGACATGACCGCAGAGGGGATGAGTTTCAACACCCCGCGAAAGACCTCCGGCGCGATTCGCAAGGCGGCAAAAACCATCGCCCAACCCGGCGAAAGGGGCGCGGCGCTAAACGCACTACAGGCGGTCAAGAAAAAACTGCCCAGTGTCGATGAGATCATGCAACGCGAGCAGTTGATAACCGTCAAACGGGTCAATGACCTTCGGGAGAGCGAAAAGACCCAGCGTGCCCGTGTCGAACAGGCCATCAAGGCCCTGCCCGATGAGGGCGCTCTCAAGGCGTACAAACGCCAAATCGACGAACTGACCGGCGCTAAGGTCCAATCCCTCAGCGATCTGCAGCGGAGCCAGGAACAGTTGAAGACCCTCAAGGATCAACTGCGCAAGGACAAGGCCGCCGTGGAGGATGCGCGCAAACAGATCGCCGAGGCCAAGCAGGCCCTGACCACCCAGTTTGCCGCCCTCAAGGAGGCGCCGCTGCAAGATCTGAGGCACATCCGGGAACAGTATGGATTAAGTGCCGCCGGCGCCAGCAGCCTTACGCGCTTGGTGTTCGGCGACGAGGCCCAGAAGTGGTTCGACGTGATCCGCACCTGGTACGGCCGGATCGTGCGCCTGCTGCCCTCGGGGCCGGCCGCGCCCCAACCCGCCCGGCCGCCCCGCGGTGAAGGCCACTTCATCCACTTCCATGAGCTGCGTCCACTGCCGGACTTTCTGATCCGCCGGGCGAGCGCCAGCGCCACGGTGCCGGTGGGCGTGTTCGCCGTCACGCTCCAGGACGTTACACCCCAGCCGCAGGTCCTCGGCCGGCCGGCGCGCCTGGACGCCAGGGGACAGAACCTCCCCAACGCCAGGGCAGCGCACCTCACCGGCGTGTTCGACCACGTCAACCCTGATCACCCCAAGGACAGCGTGGATTGGCAGGTCTCCGACTGGCGGGTCACCGGCGCCCGTGTCACCCAATCCGACGCCCTGACCCTGACGCTGGCCAACGCCATGGTCAATGTAACCGGCAGCGCTGGTCTCACCGGCGGGACGCTGGACGCCGACGCGGGCGCCGCATTCCATGGCGCCCAGTGGACCAGCCAGGCAAAACAGGATTGGGCCGCACAACTTGCCTCCGCCCTGTCGAGCATCAAGTCCTTCGACGTTCGCGGCAAGATGCTTGGCAGCCTCGACTCACCGAGCCTGTCACTGCAGTCCAACCTGGACGAGCAAATCAAAGCGGCTGTCCTCGATAAGCTCAAGACCCAAGGGAGTGAACTGGAACAGAAACTCAAGGCCCGGCTGTCCGCCCAGGTGGACCAGGCCACGGGCCCCTATGACAAAGAGATCGCGGCGATTACCGATACCCAAGGCACGCTGCAGTCGCGCCTGAATCAACTGGACGGTCTGCTCAAGGCCGAACTGCAGTCGGCGGTGAAATCACAACAGGACAAGGCGAAGAAGAAGCTTGAGGATAAGTTGAAGAAGGGGTTGGGTTTCTAAAAAAAACTGGACACCCATAAACTAATACAAAATTTTCGTCAAATAGTTGCATATAGATCATGGGTGTCCAGACAAAAAGTGGGGTGTCCGGAAATGACGCGTCAGCGAGTTAAAGGGGCCGGTGATAGATGATATTGATTTTCATTTATCACCGACTCCTTTGTCGAATATATCAGACAGCAGTCCTTTCTGGTTCAGCCTCGCCGGTTGCCGCGGCGATTGCGCCCGGTGTGTCGGGGCCGCTAGCCGCCCACCCATCGGACTTATTCGGAGTGGACTCCAGCAGTGTAACAAGTTGTTCAAAGACTTCATTCTTGTAGTAGGCGAACATCAGGCCGAGACCCGCATGGTTCCTGTAAACGACCAGGGCATCGATTGTAAGCGGATTTCCTGGAAAGGCCTGCAATTCCAGCCGCACGATTGAACCAACCAGGTGCGCAATCTCGCCGGTTTCCAAAAACGCCCCCTCAAAACTCAAATTGAGTGTCGTTGTTTCAAGACGGCAGTTCTCCCCCCTGTCGCGGTAGCGAACAGCGGCACGGAGCCGCACGGGCTTGCGAAGATTTATGCGCCGTTCCATTCGGTGTCTTGTATTCATGCTGTGATTTCCTGTAATACAAAATTCATCATGCTCGGAGTTGCTTCAGGTCCCTTTGCGTCCAGGCTGAGACAGTGACTTCGACTGATTGATCTCCGGCCGGCGGCTCGCAGCGTGTAACAAGTTTTACATAGGCATGCGACGGGTTAGGTGTATTGTGCACGTCCCTGTGCACGGAGTATTTATAATGGGTGGGAGCCGCCGGGGCTATAACTTAAGTTACAGTGCGTGTTGTATTCAGGCGGTTGGCCGGTGGCATGACCGCGAAAAAAAGGGTTCGGCTACGGCGCTGATGAAACCGCCGGCGTATCAGGCAGGTAACTGAAATGTACTTTATTTCCTTCCCCCAGGTGGTGAGGTTTGCCAGAACCTTTCTAGTGCGGCGAGGCACCGAGCGGATCACTCGATCCGTGGGGGATGCTGTATAGCTGCTGCTCGGTTTTCTGTAGCAACTTCTCAATGTTCAGCACGCGCAGTCTGCCGCTGTGCGTGTCAATGATCCCCTCGCGCTTGAGTTCGGCAAGGAGCCGGTTGACCACCACACGCACCGTTCCAATCATATGGGCCAATTCTTCGTGTGGCAGGTCGCTGATGAGGTTGATGTCGGAACACGTCAGCCGGTCGTTACAATAGCGCAGTATCAGGTGAGACAAACGGGTCATGGTGTCGTGCAGGGCCAAGTCACAGGCCAGCTCGCTGAGGTGGCACAGGCGGAGGTAGATATACTTGCGGATCGCGTGGCGGAGGGCCGGATAAAGCTCCAGCCAGTCCTTCCACTGCGCAATGGGAGCAGACAGGGCCTCGACGGTATCC
>CAZPVG010000141.1:2122-3861 GCA_964589945.1 uncultured bacterium | reverse complement strand
TGTCAGGGGGAGCGGAGTTCAGCTTTGAAAATGGAAGTGATCACCGGAGGACGGTCTCGGCGCCGTGAGGCTGAGGACGCGCTGAGACCAACGCCGCGGGCAACGCCTGGCCGGCAACAGGTGCTGGGCGCCTTCGATACACTGGCCGAGGGCCTCGATTACGCCGCCGGCGGTGCGACCGGGTTCAACTTCTATTCGCCGCGCGGCGAACTGGCGCATGTCCTGCCCTATTGCGTGTTGCGCGAGCGCGCCATCGCGGTGGCGCTGAGACTGCAGGGGCTCGGCCTCGAGCGCGGCGCCAGGGTGGCGGTCGTGGCTGAAACGGGCCCCGAATTCATGACGGTGTTCTTCGGCTGCCAGTATGCCGGCTTCGTGCCCTGCCCGATGCCCTACAGCATCCATATCGGCGGCCGCGATGCCTTCGTGGAGCGCATTCGCGGCATGCTGACGGCGGCTGCCGCCACGGTCGTGGTGACCCCTGAGGACCTTGAGGGTCTGGTGGGCGAGGCCGCCGGCCGGGCTGGCGTCGTTGCGGTTTTCACCCACGAGACGCTTCAGGCCCTGCCCGAGAGCGAGGCCGGGCTCAAGCCGTTCGCCGCCGACGAGGTCGCCTATATCCAGTATTCCTCCGGCTCGACCTCCAGCCCCAAGGGCGTGCTCATCACCCAGAAGGCGGTGACGTCCAATGTGCGCGGCATCCTGCGGCACGGCCTCAAGGTGGGGCCCGATGACCGCGCCTTTTCGTGGCTGCCGCTTTATCACGACATGGGGCTGGTCGGTTTCTGCCTCTCGCCCATGATGGGCCAGGTGAGCGTCGACTACCTGGCGACGGCTTCGTTTGCACGCCGGCCCGTCCTGTGGCTCAAGCTCATGTCGGACAACCGTTCGACCATAAGCTATTCTCCCACCTTCGGTTACGATCTCGCCGGCCGGCGCATCAACGGCGGCGCGGCGAGCCTTGACCTCAGCGCCTGGCGCGTTGCCGGCATCGGCGGCGACATGGTGCGCGCCGAGGTGCTGGATGCCTTTTCCGGCAAGCTGGCAGCGGCCGGGTTCGACCAACGGGCATTCCTGCCGAGCTATGGCATGGCCGAATCGACGCTTGCCTGCACCTTCGCCGATGTCGATGAGCCGTTCAGGACCGACGTCATCGATCGCACCCACTACAAGCTGTCGCGGCGCGCCGTTCCGGCCAACGCCGCCTACGCGGCGCCCGAACGGGTGCGCAGCTTCGTGGTGTGCGGCCGGCCGCTGCCCGGCCATGCGGTCGTGGTGCGCGACGATGCGGGCAAGGTGCTGGGCGAGCGCGACATCGGCCGCGTCTTTGTCAAGGGCCCGAGCCTGATGGCCGGCTATTTCCAGTGCGCCGAGGCCACCGACGCGGTGCTGGGCGGCGACGGCTTCCTCGATACCGGCGACATGGGCTACATGGTCGGTGGCGAGGTGGTCATCACCGGGCGGGTCAAGGATCTCATCCTGCACAACGGCCGCAACATCTGGCCGCAGGACATCGAGTGGGCGGCAGAACGCATCGGGCCGTTGCGCAGCGGCGATGTCGCCGCATTCGCGGTGGAGGGCGAGGACGGCGAGGACGAGGTGGTGGTGCTGGTGCAATGCCGGCTCGGCGATGCCGCGGCGATGGAAGCCCTGCGCCACGAGGTGAGCGCGGTGATCCATCACTCCGCCGGGGTCGAGTGCGAGGTGGTGCTGGTGCCGCCCAGGAGCCTTCCCTTCACCTC
>CAZPVG010000141.1:0-2022 GCA_964589945.1 uncultured bacterium | reverse complement strand
CGAGGCGCGATGACCGCGACGCGCGATGACATTTTTGCCAAGCTTTGCGAATTGCTCCAGCCCTTCAATGCCGACAAGATCGAGCTGAACGGCTCCACCGACATATCAACCGACCTCAATATCGATTCGGTGTCGGTGATGGACTTCGTCATGGAAGTGGAGGACCACTTCGACATCGACATTCCGCTCAACGTGCTGTCGGAAACCCGTACCATCGACGATCTCGGCGCCGTCGTCGCCGAGCGGCTGCAAGCGAAGTAGGCGCCCATGGCCGATCTGTTCGACAAGCATCGCGGTGTTGCCGAGCGCGTCCAGCGCATGGTGGCCATGGGGGTGAACGCGGTCGGCGTCACCAACGAGGCCATCCTGTCGCCGACGCGGGCCATCATCAACGGGCGCGAGACCATCCTCGCCGGCACCAACAACTACATGGGCATCACCTTCGATGCCGACTGCATCGCCGCGGGCAAGAAGGCGCTGGACGATTTCGGCACCGGCACCACGGGCTCGCGCATCGCCAATGGCACCTACGCGCTGCACCGCGACCTGGAGGCCGAGATCGCCCGCTTCCTCGAGCGCGAACACTGCATCGTGTTCACCACCGGCTATCAGGCCAATCTCGGCATGCTGGCGGGCCTTTGCGGGCCCAGGGACACCATCTTCCTCGATGCCGATTCCCATTCCTCCATCTATGACGGCTGCACCCTGTCGGGGGCGAAGCTGGTGCGCTTTCGCCACAACGATGCCGCCGACCTGGAGCGGCGGCTGAAGCGCAGCGAGGATGACGGCGGCGGCCGGCTGGTGGTGGTGGAAGGCATCTATTCGATGATGGGCGACAGGGCGCCGCTCGCCGACTTCGTCGAGGTGAAGCGCCAGTACGGATTCCAGTTGCTGGTGGACGAGGCCCATTCCTTCGGCGTGCTCGGTCCCAACGGGCGCGGGCTTGCCGACGAGGCGGGGCTGGAGGACGAGTGCGACTTCATCGTCGGCACCTTCTCCAAGAGCGTCGGCGCCATCGGCGGGTTCGGGGCGGGCAATCATCCGCTGTTCGAGACGCTGCGCTATACCACCCGGCCCTATATGTTCACCGCCTCGCCCTCGCCCACTTCGGCGGCAACGGCGCTGGCGGCGGTCAGGAAACTGGCGGCCGAGCCCGAGCGGCGCGAGCGCCTTGAAGAGAATTCCCGCCGCCTGCATGCCGGCTTCAAGGCACTGGGGCTGGACCTGGGCTGCGACGAGCCGAGCCCGGTGATCGCCGTCAAGGGGGGCGATGAAGTCTCGACCATCGCCATGTGGAACGCCCTTTTGGCGGCGGGCGTCTATGTCAACATCGCCCTGCCGCCCGGAACGCCCGGCAAGCTGTGCCTGTTGCGCTGCTCGGTCTCGGCGGCCCACACGCACGACGACATCGATCGCATCATCGAACTGTTTTCCGAGGTGGTGGCGACGGGCGCCGGGGGCTTGAAGCAAAGCGCCTGACGGCGCGGTTCACCGCCGGCACAGAAAGGTGAACTCCAGGCCGGTCTCGAGCCTGAGCGGGCCTTCTTCGGGCGGATCGAAGAACTCTCCGTCGATGACGAACTCCGCTGCCGTGGCGACGTCGATGTCATGGGCGGTGAAGCTGATGGCGCCCGGCGGCGCGCGCCGGTCCTCGCCGCCGTAAAGGGCGGGCAGCAGCCAGCGCAACGGATTGGGCGGCGGATAGGGAAAAAGGCTGGCGCGGATGGGGGCACCGGTGCCGCCCCAGAACGGACGCGCGCCGAGGACCAGACGGTTGAGGGTGGTGGCGAGGAAGGCCAGTTGCTCACCCTCGCTCACCGGTTCGCCATCGGCACTTACCTTCATGGCGTGGGGCCGGTCGAGCCGGTCGGGATTGTCGGGATCTGGCGGCAGGACAACGGCGCGGGCAAGGCCGGCGAGAAGTGTTGCAAAGCTCGCCCAGTCGCCCATGAGGCCGGTGCGGTGTACCGCCTCCTGGCAGAACCGCGTCCCCTGGCAGGGAACGCCGGCGCCGACGAACAT
>CAZPVG010000140.1:0-3949 GCA_964589945.1 uncultured bacterium | reverse complement strand
AGTCGGCCCTTACAAGGTCGAGCGTGAGATCGGCCGCGGCGGCATGGGGGTGGTCTACCTCGGTCGCGATCCGCGACTCGGACGCGAGGTCGCGATCAAGATGCTGCCGGAGCTGTTCTCGCGTGACCCCGAGCGCGTCCAGCGCTTCGAACGCGAGGCGCGCATGCTCGCGTCGCTCACGCACCCCAACGTCGCCGGCATCTACGGCCTCGAAGAGCAGGACGGCCAGCGCTACCTCGTGCTCGAGTACGTGCCGGGCGAGACGCTCGCCGAGCGCATCGAGCGAGGCCCGCTTCCCGTGGACGATGCCGCCGACCTCTGCCGGCAGATCGCCGCGGCGCTGGAGGCGGCGCACGAGTCGGGCATCATCCACCGCGACCTCAAGCCCGGCAACGTGAAGATCACGCCGACCGGCGAAGTGAAGGTGCTCGACTTCGGACTCGCCAAGGGCGCGGCCGCGTCGAGCTCCGCGTCCGCGGGCGACCTCAGCCAGTCGCCGACCATGACGAGGGACGCGACGGGCTCCGGGGTGATCCTCGGCACGGCGGCGTACATGAGCCCGGAGCAGGCTCGCGGCAAGCTGCTCGACCGGCGCACGGACATCTGGTCGTTCGGTTGCGTGTTGTACGAATGCCTGACGGGCCGGCGCACGTTCGAGGGCGAGACGGCGTCGGACCTGATCGCGCTGATCCTGCAGGGATCGCCGGACTGGAAGGCGCTTCCCGAGGACACGCCCCCGCGCGTGCGGGCGCTGCTCGAGCGCTGTCTGGAGAAGGACGCGAAGAAGCGCCTGCGCGACATCGGCGAGGCCCGCGTGGCGCTCGAGGCCCCCCACGAGTCCATTTCGGGAGTCGGCTGGCCGGCGCCATCCGCCGTCCCGGAGGTCAGGCAGCGCCGGATCGCCTGGTGGGCGCTGACCGGAGCGCTCGCCGCGGCCAGCGCCGTGCTCGGCGGCCTCCTGCTGGCGAGACCCGTGACCAGACCCGAGGTGACCCGGCTCTCGGTGATGCCGCCGGCGGGCCAGGCGGTGAACGCAGATCCCGTGTATGCCAGCCTTTCCCCTGACGGCCGTACGCTGGCGTTTGTCTGCACCCGGCCGAACCAGTCGCGCAGCCTGTGGATCCGGTCCCTCGACGATGCCACGCCACACGAGCTGGAAGGCACCGATGGCGCCCAGCTGTCCACCTGGTCGCCCGATGGCCGTTCCATCGCCTTCACGACGCAGGACAAGCTCATGCGCCTGGACCTGCGTGGCGGCGCGCCACGGGTGCTCGCGGACGTCAGCGCCGGCGGCCGCGGGGTCAGCTGGGGCAGCCGCGGAACCATCGTCTTCGCGCCGGGCGGCGAGGGACCGTTGTTCGCGGTGGATGCCGGCGGCGGGCCGGTCCGGCAGGTGACGACGCTCGATTCGAGCGAGACGGCGCATCGCTTCCCCGACTTCCTGCCGGACGGAATCCACTTCATCTACGCGGCGCTGCCGGGGCGGGGACAGGGCCTCGACTGCTACGTCGGTTCGACGAAGGGCGGCACGCGCGAGAGGCTGATCCGCTGCGACGGCGCTCCGCGCTTCGCCGAGCCCCGATGGCTCGTGTACACGAATGAGGGTCGCGTCCTGGCCCGGCGCTTCGATCCCGCGAGGCGAAAGCTCGAAGGGCCCGTGATGGCGCTCGTCGACCAGCCCGGAGGCACCAACTTCATGGGCGCCCCGTTGCTGCTGGTCTCTCGACGCGGAGCGCTGGCCTATCAGGCGGGGAACCTGGTGAACACGGAAGTCGTCGTGCTGGATCGCTCCGGGCATCGGGTCACCACCATCCCGGTCCCCGAAGGACGCTATCAGCAGCTCATCGCGTCACCGGACGGGACCCAGCTCGCGGCCGTACAGCAGACTTCGACGGGGTCGGACCTGTGGGTCTTCCAACTCGAGCGTCGCGGCGTACGGCGGCTCACGTCGGGAACCGGCACGCCGTCCTATCTCACGTGGTCCCCCGACGGCTCGCAGCTCGCCTACTCGACCGATATCCAGGGGCGCCGCGAGATCGTCCTGCAGTCCGTTTCGAGCGGAGAGACGAAGGTCCTGAAGACGCCGGTGTCGAATTTCAAGTACGTCACGTCGTGGTCGCCGGATGGCCGGTATCTGATCGGTCACATGCTGAGTGACAAGACGGGCTGGGACATCTGGGTGTTCCCCGTCGAGGGCGGCGAAGCCAGGCGATACGTCGGGACCCCGTTCGACGAACGGAACGCCCGCTTCTCGCCCGACGGCAAGTGGGTCTCGTACTCCTCCAACGAGTCGGGCCGCTACGAGGTCTATGTCCAGTCGTTTCCGGTCCCGGGGACGCGGTATCTGGTTTCGCCCAACGGCGCCACCGAGGCCTGGTGGAGCCGGGATGGCCGTCATCTGATGCTCCGTGTCGCGCGCGGGGCCATGGTCATGGACCTGCGGTTCGAAAACGGCGTGCGCTCCGAGAACCCGGTGGGACTCTTCCCGACTCCGTTGACGGAAGACGTGCAGCACATCGTGGCCGGAACCTTCAGCCCCGACTTCGGCCGGGTCTACGCATCGATCGAGACCCACTCGACGGACCTGCATCCCTACACGGTTCTGCTGAACTGGCGCTCCGCGCTGGAACCGGAGTAGCCGGGTCCGGTGCGCCGGACCCGCCCCGGCCGGCGACCCTGATCCGGGACGGCCTCCCGAACATCGCCCGTAACGCGATGCCCGGAGCTTGGATTACCCCTTACGGCAGTCCATAGTCGCGCGCCATGGAGCCACGGAGCGCCCTGATCCAGGACTGGCCGACCCTGCTGACGGTCTTCGCGGTGTTCGTCGGCGGCATCTACTTCGTCAAGGAGAAGACACCGGCGGGGCGGCTCTTCCGCTACGTGCCCGCAATCCTCTGGGTCTACTTTCTGCCGATGGTCGGGACGTCGGTCGGTCTCTTCCCGAGCCAGTCGCCCTTCTACCAGACCGTGATCTCGCTGCTGCTGCCGGTGGGCCTGGTCCTGCTCCTGCTGTCGGCCGACCTCAAGGCGCTGGCGCGCCTCGGGCCCCAGGCGATCGGGACGATGCTGTTCGGCACGGCGGGCGTCGTCCTCGGCGCGCCCCTGGCGCTGCTGCTCTTCAAGGCCTGGTTGCCGCCGGACACCTGGATGGGGATGGCCTCGCTCTCGGGATCGTGGATCGGCGGCTCGTCCAACATGGTCGCGATCAAGGAGTCGATCGGGTGCCCGAGCGGCATCTTCGGAACGATGATCGTGGTGGACGTGCTGATCGGCTACGGGTGGATGGGGATCGTGATGTCGTTCTCGAGCGTGCAGGATTCCGTGGATCGCTTCTTCAAGGTGGATCGTTCGGTGATCGACCGGCTCAACCGCCGGCTCGCCGACTTCCAGGCCTCGCAGCGCCGCCCGACCGAGTTCGTGGACCTCGCCGTGATCGTCGCGATCGGGCTGGGGGCGGGGTTCGTCGCCACGCGTCTCGGCGCGTGGCTGCCGCCGATCGGGGGCATCCTCACCGCCTTCGCGTGGACGATCATCCTGGCGGCCGGGATCGGGATCGCCCTTTCGTTCACGCCCGTCGCCCGGCTCGAGGGTGCCGGCGCGTCGCACGTCGGCAACCTCTTCCTCTACCTGATCCTGACCACCTTGGGCGCGCAGGCCGACCTGCGGGCGGTGTTCGGCGTGCCGGTCTTCTTCCTCGTGGGCGCGGTATGGATCCTGTTCCACGCCGCGATCCTGTTCGCCGGCGGACGGCTGCTCCGCGCCCCGATGTTCCTCATCGCCACCTCGTCGCAGGCGAACATCGGCGGCGTGGTCTCGGCACCGATCGTCGCATCGGTCTACCAGCCCTCGCTCGCCCCGGTGGGGCTGCTGCTCGCCGTGCTGGGCAACATCGTCGGGCTCTACGCGGGACTGCTCTGCGCCGCGCTGCTCCACTGGGTGGCCTGAG
>CAZPVG010000139.1:0-4097 GCA_964589945.1 uncultured bacterium | reverse complement strand
TACGCGCCCACGGCGGGCACCTGTGGGCACAACCCAATACACAGGCCGGGGCGCAGTTTCACTTCACTCTGCCGATCAGCAACCGCACCGGCGATGACTGAACCTACCGTCTACATCGTCGACGACGACCCCGCCGTCCGCGACTCTCTATCGCTTCTGGTAGGCAGCGCCGGGCTCCATGCGGCCACCTTCGGTTCCGCCAGAGACTTTCTCGAACACTATCACCCGACCCGGCCCGGGTGCCTGGTGCTGGACATGTGCCTGCCCGATATCGACGGACTGGACCTCCTGGAACAGTGGACGGGCCCGCAGCCGCCGCTGCCGGTTATCGTCCTGACCGGTCATGGTGATGTTCCCGCCGCGGTGCAAGCCATAAAAGAAGGTGCCATGGATTTTATACAAAAACCCTTCAATGCCGACCGGCTGCTGCAGCGGATACAAGAGGCAATCGAACATGATCTACTCCATCGACGCCACTCCAGCGATCACCAAACCCACGCCGCCCGCTTGGTTCAGTTAACGCCCCGCGAACGGGAGGTCATGGACCTGATTGTCGCCGGCAAGGCCAACAAGGTCATCGCCTTTGAGTTGAACATAAGCGAGCGGACCGTGGAACTGCACCGCGCAAAGATTATGAAAAAAATGCAGGCCAGGTCACTGGCCGAACTGATCCAAGCGGCGGTCATTCATACCCCCTCGGGGCGTAAAAGTACCGCATAACAACCACCTGACGTCCTGATGGCGCGGCGTCTTGAAAACCGTCCGCATACGTTTACCGCAACGCCGACCATATACGTACGTCACCGATACATGACAACTGTTGCGGTTTGATTGATATCAATGTCCCGGCCGCAAAATCCCCTGTAATATATGTCTAAATTAGAAATTCGTGACCGCAGCCGGACGGGATAGGGATCGTCATACGGTAAACGCGCAAGAGTCACCCCGATGTGGCATACAGAGTTGACAATAGAAACCCAGAATCTCACCAACCACTGCGTATACATCATCGACGATGATGCGGCTGTTCGTGATTCGGTCAGGATGCTGATCGAATCGGACGGTTTGCAGGCATACGCCTATGATTCCGCGGAGGCATTCCTCAACAGGTATCTGCCCGGGCAAAGCGGGTGCCTGGTCCTGGATGTGCATATGCCGGGCATGAACGGCGTTGAATTACTTGAGCATTTGCGCGCCCGGGGCATCCCTATCCCGGTAATCATCGTCACGGCCTATAAGGACGAACAGCTGACCAAGCGGGCCCGGCAGGCCGGAGCGTATGCGGTGGTAATGAAGCCCTTCAAAGAAGGTGAACTGCTGTACCTCATCGAACAAGCCCTTGGCAAACCCCTATAAATTATAACAAAGATCAAACAGCTCGCCGGGATAAGCCCCATATACGTAGAATTACGTATTTCACCCCGGTCCCGCTCCCGATACATTAACGCCAGTGGATGTCCCGAAGCCGTTCCGGGATATCAGGGCGGACAATCACAATCGGGAGAGGCGTCATGTCAAATGGTTCACAACTAGCTGAAAAAAATGTATTTAATTTGTCCTGCGAGAACTGCATCGTCAACCATAAGTGTCTCGGTCACGCCCCCCTGACAGGTGATTCATGCCTGTTCAAGGACAACACCGGCCAACACCTGCTGCTACACCGCGGCGAATACCTGTATCGTGCCGGCGAGCCCTTTCAAGCCCTGTACATGATACGTTCCGGGGTGATCAAGACCTATTTCATTTCCGAGGACGGTGAGGAACAGATCCTCGGGTTTCATCTGCCCGGCGAGATCATCGGCTTCGACGGTATCGCCGAAAGCCAGTTCCCTTCCAACGCAATGGCACTTGACACATCAAGCATCTGCCGACTCTCTTTCGACAGCCTGGAAAAACACCACAGGCTCGCGCCGCAACTGCAGAACGCCCTGCTCAAGGGCATGAGCCATGAGATCCTCCGGCATGAAAATATGCTGATGCTGCTTGGTAAAAAGAAGGCCGATCAGCGACTGGCATCATTTCTACTGAATCGCTCCACGTATCAAAGCAGCCACGGATATTCGGCCACCACGTTCACCCTGGCCATGACCAGAACAGATATCGGAAAATACCTGGGGTTGACCGTTGAAACTGTCTCCCGGGTACTGTCCCGCATGCAGACTCAAAAAGTGATCGAGGTCCATACCAATCAGATACAGATACTGGACCTAGACGCACTGCAATGCATGGCGGGCGATCACTTGGGAAAAAAGCCGGCTGCGGCAGCAGAACCTGCCCGCGCTGGAAACCGACTTGACGATGCCCGCCGGCAAGCACGGCCGCTCAACACCACGAGAGCGGCAAAAAGCACCGTCAGCTACCTGCACTAATGCGCCATCTTATTGAATATAATAAACTTAACCGCCAAAGGAAGGTTGCCCGCCGAAATCGAAATTGCGCACGGAACGCACAGTGTTGTGTAAAAGCACTAGACGACCAAATCGTCTATAAAATTACCGCTTGTGGTCCACAGGAAAAAGTGTTTTATACTGTGCGACGACACAGCAGGGGTATGCTTCAGGCACAGTGACTTTTAGGACAAGACACGGCCCTGGGGGCCTGCCCGAGTAATCCGCGCATAACAAGGCACACGGGGATTTGAGAATGGATTTTCGATCTTTTGCCACGAGCAGCGGGTACTATACGATGAGAAAGATCAAAATCACGGACCGAAATCACGCCGCCGCACGATAAAATATACTCGGGCAAACTCGGCTAGGTTGTTATTGACCAATTTTTTATTATGTGATGTAGTGAACATAGATCATCCAGTCGACGATCGTCAACGATTTAACACGGATTTTACAAAAACAATAAGCCATACGGAGGAATGCCTATGAACAGCGCTCACAGCGAACAGGAAGTACTGGTCGTCGTTTCAAAAGTCAAAAACTACGTCCGGTCAAAAGCGGACATGAACACATCGGGCAACGTCGCCGCCGCTTTATCGGAGATCATACGCCGGATGTGTGATGAGGCCATCGAAAAGGCAAAACGGGATGGTCGCAAAACCGTGATGGACAGAGATTTCTCTTCCTGACCTTCTTCTACCCGCCTTCCCCCCCAACTATTGATCGGGGAAGGCGGGAGTTATCCCGACCTTCCCCGGTCACCATACATAGAACATCGTCCCGGTCATCCCAACGTCCCAGACAAAGTCCGCCCTGTAGTAAAACCACCCACGGTTGGCGCCAGCGACGCCACCCTCCCCACCACGCCCAGCGGCGTCCCGACCCGTGCCACCGTATGCTGATGGTGATCCTCCAGGGTCAGGACCGGGCGTGGGAGTTGTGATTCAGCGGTTTTTTCCACTGAGCGACATCGATCCCACTGGCACTGATGCATGACTCGAGCCTTCGGACCCAGGCTTACGGCCGAGGCATGGGTCAAGGCGACGACACCCGCCGAATACGCTTCTGCATTCACCTCTGACATCAGCGTCTGGAGGGACCCGATATTGATGATCACCCCTTCATTGTGCTCCAAGATCGGCGCAGCGTATTGGCTGCGATGACACGGCCTTGCCAATGCCCTGACCCCCGCCGGTGGCACACACCCACCCATGCCGATAAACCAATGCAAATACATCGTTTTTTCACAAATATATTGACGCTGCTTTGTCTTTAAAAATAGACATTGCGCAGAGGGCTTGAAAAGTCACAATGAACGGGCCAAGATGGGCCTATGGCACGCCCGCTGCGCATCGAATATCCAGGTGCGGTATACCACATCACCACCCGTGGAAACGCCGGTCAGGCGGTATTCCTCGATGATCATGACCGCACCGCATTCCTGTCCACCTATGCCGAGGTCGGCTCGCGCATGCAGTGGCATTGCTACGCCTATTGCCTGATGGACAACCATTATCACCTGGTGATCGAGACACCCAAACCGAATCTCTCCAAAGGCATGCGCCAGCTGAATGGCGTGTACACACAACGTTTCAATCAAAGCCACAATCGCAGCGGACACCTGTTTCAAGGACGCTACAAGGCCATTGTCGTGGAGCGCAACCGCTATTTAATGGATGTCTGCCGCCATGTGGTACTCAACCCGGT
>CAZPVG010000138.1:0-4221 GCA_964589945.1 uncultured bacterium | reverse complement strand
CCTTCTACAACGTCTACATCGGCACCCAGGACAACAACAGCCTCGGCGGCCCGTCACGGACGCTCAACTCGAGCGGCATCACGAACGGGGACTGGACCTTCACCGAGGGGGGCGACGGCTTCCAGACGCAGGTGGATTGGGCGGATCCGAACATCGTCTACTCGCAGGCGCAGTTCGGCGCCATCGTTCGCTACGACAGGAAGACCGGCGAGCGGCTGTATCTGCAGACCTTCGAACCCCCCGGAAAGCCCGCCTACCGCTTCGACTGGGACACGCCGCTTCTCATCTCCAGTCACGACCACAAGCGGCTCTACCAGGGCGCCAACGTCCTGCTGCGCTCCGACGACCAGGGTTCGACCTGGCGGGAGATCAGCCCCGACCTGACCCGCGGCGTTCCGAGGGAGATGGACCGCCTGATGGGGCGCAGCTGGAGCATCGACGACATGGCCAGGCGGTCGGACTGGGCGCACATCACCACGATCGCGGAGTCGCCCGTGGACGGGAATCGCCTCTACGCGGGCTCGGGGGACGGCCTGCTGCACTACACGCACGACGGCGGCGCGAGCTGGCACCTCGCGGTGCTACCGGGGCTGCCGAAGTTCGCGCGGGTCCACCAGGTCACCGCCTCGCCCGTGAACGTCGACGTGGCCTACGCGGCGTGCAACAACTTCTTCGCCGGGGACTACGCTCCCTTCGTCTACAAGACCACCGACGGCGGCGCCCACTGGACCTCGATCACCGCGAACCTGCCGGCGCGCGGCTCGACCTGGACGATCGGCGTGGACGACGTCGACCCGAATCTCCTCTTCGTGGGTACGATGACCGGAGTGTTCGTGTCGAACACGCCGAACCCCGACTGGGTCCAGCTGACGGCCGGCATGCCGAAGTCGGCCGAGGTCATGGACCTGACGATCCAGAGGGACGCGCACGATCTCGTGGTGTCCACGTACGGGCGGGGCGTCTACATCCTCGACGACTACACGCCGCTGCGTGACCTGACGCCGAAGTCGCTCGCCCAGCCGGACCTCCTGTTCCCCATGGCCGATGCGAAGATGTTCATCCCGGCCGATCCGCTCGGTTTCCCGGGACTCGGCTTCCAGGGCGCCTCGTACTACAGCGCCCCCAATCCCCCGGTCGGAGCGACGATCACGTACTACGTGAAGGACGACTACAAGTCGCTCAAGGAGCAACGGGACGCAGCGGAGAAGAAGCTCCAGGACGCGGGCAAGGATGTCCCCTATCCGAGCTACGAGGAGCTGAAGAAGGAGGACGCCGAGCAGAAGCCCTACCTGCTCTTCTCGATCTCCGACTCCGAGGGACGCGTGGTCCGGAAGATCGAGCAGCCGATCAAGGCCGGGGTCCACCGCGTCACCTGGGACTTCCGGACGAGCCCCACGACGCCGATCGCCCTCAAGCCCCCGGCCCACCCCGCTCCGTGGGATCAGCCGGACGTGGGCTACATGGTGCCCCCCGGCTCGTACCAGGTCGCGATGTACCGCTTCCAGGATGGCAAGCTCTCGGCGCTGGGATCCCCCCGGACGGTGAAGTGCGAGCCGCTCCACCTGGCAAGCATCCCCGTCACCGACCGGCAGGCGCTGAACGAGTTCAACGTGAAGGTGGCGGCGCTCGCACGGGCGATCTCGGCGGCCGACGCCCACCGTGGCCGCCTGGACGACATGCTGCCCTACCTCCAGGCCGCCGCGATGAGCGTGCCCGACCTCGACGGGAGCCAGCTCGCGGAGGTGTCCTCGATCCGCGAGGGCCTGAAGAAGGTCAACGAAGAGCTGGTCGGGGACCACATCCTGACCCAGTACGAGGGCGCGGCCCGCATGTCGCTCAAGGGCCGCACGGACCTGATCATCGGATCGCTCTGGAACACCACGTCCGCGCCCACCGGGACCTACGAGCGGGCCTACCAGGAGGCGCACGACACGTTCGGCGCCGTGCTGTCGGAGTTGCGCGACCTGCACCAGCGGACGCAGGCGCTCGAGGACAAGCTGGAGCGGCAGGGGGCGCCGTACATCCCAGGACGGATGCCGGTGTGGGAGGACACGAAGTAGGCGTGGTCAGGACAATGCGCACGTGATGTCGCCGCGAGCCGCAACTACCGCGGAGGCGTCCATCCCTGCTCGAGCGTGAGCGCCGCGCGGGCGTCGGCCCGAACCGGTCGATCCAGGAGGAAGCGCTGTCCGTCGGCCGTCACGTCGAAGTAGGCGCCCGAAGCGAACGTGCGCAGCTGCGTCTGGAAGAGCGGGACCGGCACGCCGATCTCCGGCACGGCCTGTGCGCGAAAGCTGACGCTCATCACATGATGGTCGGGTGAGTAGTAGAACAACTCCCGGCCATCTCGGCGCCACGCGACCCCGATGCCTCCCGCCGTCGAGACGCGCCACTTCTCGCCGCCCTGCGGGAAGCGTTCGACGAAGACCTCCTCCTGGCCGGTCTCCCGCGAGACGACGGCGATCCACCGTCCGTCCGGAGAGATGCGTCCATAGGCCTCGCCGCCCGACGTCGAGGGCCAGGGCGACCGTTTGCGATCGGAGAGCGAGAACAGCATCAGCTTACCTTCGGTCGTCCCCGCTTCCCGGTTCTGCACGACCAGCGTTCGGCCGTCGGGCGAGACGTCCAATGGGCTCTGGCGCCGGTCAGCCTGCAGGAGTGTCTCCTCGACGCCGGTGCCGTCGAGCCGGCGCCCGTGAATATCGCCGCCCCCCTGCGCTCCGACGGCGGACATCCAGTAGAGATAGGAATCATCCGGGGCCCACACGGGGGCCGTCTCGTTGAGCGGACTGGACGTGATCCGATCGCCCAGCTTTCGCGCGATGTCGAAGATCCAGATGTCGCCCTCGCCCGAGACGGGATCGCTGCGATCCACCGCGACCTTCCGGCCGTCGTGCGAAATCCTCGGCCAGTAGTAGTTGGCGGGGGGCGCAAGTCGTCCCAGGTCGTGGCCCGCGCGGTCCACCCAGGTCAGTTCGGCCAGGCCCGCGCTGGCCGAACTGCGCAGGTAGACGATGTCGCCGGACCGGGAGACCGAGAAGAAGGCTGCGCCAAGCCAGGAATCGAACATGACGTCGCTCACCACCTGCACAGCCGCTCCCGAGAGCTTCATGGAGCCCGCGTCGAACGGTTGCTCCCAGAGCGCACCCTCGCGCCAGAAGAACAGCCGTCCGGGGGGCGCGTACTGCACTTCCATGGCGCCCGGAAGCAGAAGGCGAGGCGGCGTCCGACCGTCGAGGGGCGCGGCGTAGACACCGTCCCGGGCGCCGGGCTGGAGCGAGCTGACATACGAGACGAACAGGAAGTGCCGGCCGTCGGGCAGCAGGACCGGCCAGGCGGGGAACTTCGCCGTCACCAATTGCGCGGTGTCCAGGACGGTCGAGGACTCGCCCCCGGCGGCCGGCACGCGCTGGATTCCCCTGCCCTGCCCACCCACGAACAACATGAAGCCGTCCTGCGACCACGCGCCGCCGTTCGGGACCCCCGCCGTCCGGGCGAGAACCTGCGCGGATCCTCCGGAGACGCCGATGCGCCGGAGTTGCCCGTTCGCGAAGTAACCGAGGTTGCGTCCGTCCGGCGACCAGAAGGGCATCTGGCCTCCCGACGTCCCGGGCACCATCCGTGGTTCGACCGAATCGAGCGAGCGCACCCAGATCGAGGTCACGCCCAGCGAGTCCTCGCCCACGAACGCGAGCTGGTCGCCGTCCGGGGACAACGCCATGGGCCCGGAGCCGACACTGAACGCGAATCCCCGTGGCGGCAGGATCGTGGACACCACGTGCCGGGCGTGGCCCGTGGCGCGCGAGCGCACGTACCACGCGCCCCCCGCGATCAGAAGCACGAGCAGGACCGCCGACAGCGCCCAGGGCAGGCGGGCGCCGGCGAACGGGCCACGGCGGACGGCGGCGGGGCGCTGCTGCACGCGCGATGTCCCGGATTCCGGATCCAGCGATGCCAGCTCGCGGCCCAGGTCGCGCGCGCTCTGCCAGCGGTCGTCGGGATCGCGCGCGAGACACTGCCGCACCAGCCGGTCCAGCTCGGGCGGGGACGTCGGCGCCATCTCGGAAAGCGGTCGGGGCGCGGCGTTCATGATCGCCCCGATCAACGACGCCTGGCTGGCGCCCTCGAACGCACGGTGCCCGGAGGCCATCTCGTACAGCACGCAGCCCAGCGCCCAGATGTCGCTGCGCGCGTCGGCCTCCTTCCCCTCCAGCTGCTCGG
>CAZPVG010000137.1:0-4231 GCA_964589945.1 uncultured bacterium | reverse complement strand
AACCCGGTGGGCTAATTCGCCTATGACACCCATGCGTCTGCGGCGGCCGATATTCGCGCCGCCAGGGCCCGCATCCGGTCTCTGACAGGTTGTTGAAAAAGTCCCTCCGTGGCCTTTTCAACGCGTTACGCCGCGGTACACGCCCGCGGCTTACTCCGAAAACCAAACACTTGCGTGTTCGGTTTTCGAGCGGCGCATCCCTGCGCCGCCTTACAGGGTGTTTTCAACACCCTGCTGATCAACTGGTTGATCCTGGTATCGACCAGGTTGCCGTCCTCATCGAAGCTGTGCCTTAAGGCATGGGCGAACACCTTCGGTTTGTTGGGCCGGTGCATATTGGTATAAACGCATACCTGGCGCAGGTGGTACTGCGCCTGTGATGAATCCATGCCGCGCCATGGGGGTGAGTTTTTACGCGCCGAGCGTCCCTGTATTTCCAGGCTGTCTGCAGCAAGCTGCCGGAGATGCCGGGTACCATGAGTTCATTGGTTATTTGACATTCCTATTGGGACGCATTTAGGCAGCAAGGCCATGGGGAGTTTCGGGATTTCTAGTCTGGGGGGGCTGTATTGAATGTCAGCGACAAGCGGGCGTATTGCGTCTAATAATTCCGTGCCCGTGGGTCAGACGCTGAAGAATAAAGACACCACGCCGAATACGGTCATGCCCACCCCCATGGCGAATACCATCCAGTCTCCGCTGATAAAGGCGGTCTCGAGGGTGGCCTGCTCGGGGTCGAAGGGATCATAGTAGACCTCTACCATGGTGCCCGAGGGATATTTCTTGAGAAAAGTGTCGGTGAATTCCTTGTCCGGAGTCAGGTCTGCAGGAAATTCCTGGGTCTTCGTGTAGCGACGCCCGTCCACCGTGTAGTCGAATACGACCTCGGGCAGCAGGTCACTGTGTTTCATGCCGCGTTTGGATTTCACGATCTTGGCATCAATACTTGGCCACTTTTTGGCCTTTTTTACCTTGGCGATAATGAGCCACCCCCAGATTGTGGCGATGATGCCGATTAGCGTGATCATGCCGAGGAGGACGACATAGGGACTTAATCTCAACATGGGCCCTCCCGTGCTTCAATAAGGCGGTAACTGATAATCACTCGCGATGCTGTCATTTGATTTTCCCGGTCAATGCTTTAGTTTAACACCATAAAATGAGTATGCAGACCGCTCTGGGGATATTGTCCGGTGTCTGGGACTGTCAAGGCACGTCTGAGGTACACTGAATTATAGATCGGGTCATGCAGGGGGCTGCTGTAGTCTTGGCCGGATCGGGAGGAGTCTAATATGTACGAACGCAGGCACACGGAACGCATTATCACTTTCGTACTCGCCGGCGGCGAGGGCAAGCGTATGCGGCCGCTGACCACAGGCCGTTGTAAACCCGCCGTTCCGTTCGGCGCGCGCTATCGAATAGTGGATTTTGTGCTGAGCAATCTGATCAACTCCGGCTGCCGCTCTATCTATCTGCTGGTTCAATACAAGCCCCAGGCGCTGATCGAGCACATCCGCAAGGCGTGGGTGATCTCACCCCTGCTGCCGGACCTGTTCGTCACGGTGGTGCCCCCTGAGATGCATGAGGGCCACTGGTCTTTCAAAGGCACCGCAGACGCCGTTTACCAGAGCCTGCGTCTGATTCAGCTGCATCGTCCGGACACCGTGGCCGTCTTTGGCGCCGATCACGTCTACCGCATGGACGTGCGCCAGATGGTATTGTTCCACCACGAGATGGATGCCGATGTCACGGTAGTGGCGCGTCCGGTGCCGATTGAGGAGGCCCCGGCCTTCGGTGTGATTGATGTGCACAGCGATGGGCGTATCTATGAGTTCCAGGAGAAGCCCGCGAACCCGCGCCCTATACCGGGTGAACCTGATCGTGCACTTATCTCCATGGGCAATTACCTGTTCCGTACCGACGTCTTGGTTAAGGCCCTGGAGGAGGCCCATGAACGGGGCGAGACCGATTTCGGACATCACGTACTGCCGCGTCTTCTCGACACACATCGTCTGTATGCCTATGACTTTTCCACCAACGAAGTACCGGGGATCAAGCCCTATGAGGAGCAAGGCTACTGGCGCGACCTGGGTAATGTGGATGCCTATTACCACGCCCATGCCGATGTGCTCGGTGAGCAGCCGCGCTTCGATATCTTCAATCCCCAGTGGCCGGTGTTCTCCAGCAATTACCAGGGCCCGGTGGCGCGGGTCCTGGGCGGCGAGATTCACAACAGTCTGCTGGGCGCCGCCACACTGGTGCACAAGGGGGTGCGTGTAAAAGACAGTATCATCCGCCGCGAGGCGGTGCTGGAGGAGGGTGTTGAACTGGAGGACTGCATCATCATGGACTATGCGCGGATCGGGCGCGGTGCGCGCCTGAAAGGGGTCATCGTGGACCGGCACAATGCCATCCCACCGGGCACCGTTATCGGGTACGATTCAAAGGAGGACGCGCGACGCTACTATGTCTCTCCCGGCGGCGTGGTGGTGGTGCCGCGCGGAGAGAGCATCTACTACGCGCGAGACTCCCGCGGATCGGGGTTTGGATATGCGGAATAGGCGGCAATCCGCAAAGTGCGGGTTCAACATTCACGGCAACCGGCGGGTGGAGGCGGGATGAAACTCAAAAATGAACCGGAGTTGGTAAAGGAGGCGATACGCATCGGTATGATCTATGCCCAGAAGCGGGGCGCCGCGCAGTTCGAAGCCACGGATTCGGCAAACGACAAGATCGTGTTTCTCTATCGCCTGCTGGTCCACGACAAGCTGATTCAGCCCCTGCCCGAGGACCAGGTGGCACAAAAGACCATGCGCCACAAGCTCGCCATCTGGCTCTCAAAACAACTGCCCAAGGACCACCCCTTGTTGAAGTAACTCTTATCCTCCCACGCTCTTGCCCATGCCACGCCGCGGAACGTGGTGAGGGGCGGCCAGACCGCCTTCAGTGGGCACGGACTATCCGCTCATATCGCCGCTTCTAAGCGGGCTTGGAAAGCCGGCCCCCTGACCGCACGCCCCAAACTGCCTTGCCTTCGAATCCCGGAGGTCCCCGTAGATCCCTTAAAATCGATAAATAACTATAATTATCAAATAGATAATAAAATGATAGACATGCCCCTTGTGTTTGTAGTAATTTGTGTCTGACGAAATTTGGGAAAAAATTACCAAATCTAAGGCTGATTTAAGACAGGTTTTTTTATATATATCGAACACGTTTTGTTGACTTAACTCAAATCCATCCCGGAGTGATTTCAGTACCTTGAGACTCGTGGACATGGATTAAATGGAAAAGAGGGCAAGTAAATCATGAAACACAAATACATTAATATTCTGATTCCTAGCGTATCCCTTTTGATGGCGACGGCGGTCCCCGCCGTGACGTTCGCCGCAACCCCTGGCTGTGATCCGGCGACTCCCTCGACGTGGGGTGCCGCGACGTGGGACGCGGGTACCACCGTGTCGCGTACCGCCAGGATCGGCGCGGGGACGACCATTGGAACCAATACCACGGTCGGTCCCCATACGAGAATAGGCGTGTGCGGAACCATCGGCAACGATGTAAGTTTGATTCCCTATGCAATGGTTGGCGACGGAGTCACCGTCAATGACGGCGCAACTATTGGCAACAGGTCCAGGATAGGGGATGGTGCGAGCATCGGTGCAGGTGCGAACATAAACAATCATGCGTTCATTGGTAATGGTGTCACTGTCAAGGACGGGGCAAGTGTGGGGACCAGTGCGCGCATCGGTGACGGGACCGTCATTGGCCCCGATTCGAGCATCGGCGGTCATGCCGCCGTCGGCAGCAACAATCAGTTGGGCAAAGATGTGGTATGGATCGGCCCCGGTGTATGGGACACCACGTCCAATGTCAACGGTACCGTGACCATCGGACCCTACGTGAGACTCAAGGATGGGGTGCTGGTGGGTGATGGCACCAATATCGGTACCCGATCCAGAGCCGGATCAAGTGTCATCATCGGTACCGATGTAACGGTTGGCAGTAAAGTGGCGATGTGCGACAACGCACAGGTCCTGGACGGTATGTCACTTGTGACCAAGAGCCGCTTCGGTTGTTTTTGATACGAAACGGCCTGATGTCAGTCGGTAATACTGAACCGACCTTCAATTGACCCTCAAGATCACCGGTCCCACCCTGTGTGGGACCGGTGATAGTACCCAGCAAGGCAACCTTACAATCGAATCGCTGCGGCGGTGCCGGTGGGGTG
>CAZPVG010000136.1:2903-4275 GCA_964589945.1 uncultured bacterium | reverse complement strand
GCACTGAACCCCTGATCGTGTGTGCCTGATTCACTCGCGGGCAAGTGACCGGCGACCTAGTGGGTCGCTGCTCAAGCCAGGCGCTTCAATAGATATTCTTGCATACCGTTGCGCAGCAATACCGACTTGGTGACGGAAAAGTTACGCAACAGCTTCATGAGCTCTGTTTGATTGTAGCGCGGCGACGGCCGCGCCCCACCGGTCAGCGGCTGATACTCCATCTTGTCGGCCGCAATGGCCTTGAACTGCATGGGGAGTGCCGGCATTTCCCGTTGTGAGTAGACCAAGAGGTAAAGATAGGCGTCGGCTCTTAACAGCGGCGTGACATGATCTAAAAAAATCCTGCACAGCGCCGGCTTGAGATAATTGAAGATATCCCAAGCCAGTACCACGTCGATGGATTCGGTGGTTGTCCCGGCGGTCCATTGTGCGAGCCACTTTTTCAGGACAGTCTCGTCTGCCGCGGGAACGCCCGTGAAGCCCTCGATCAATTCATGGGCGTCTTCGATGAACAGTTTGCAGCGGAATCTCGACAGCAGTTCCAGATTGGCGGCGCGCGCGGGACCCAGGTCAAGAATGACCCAGTTCGCCTTTTTGCCCATGACATCCATGAGCGATGCGAACACGGGGATATTCGTTTCCTGGCGTCCCGGCGCTACCGCATCAGAATCGAAAATGTTTTTATACGACAACAAAATCCGCTATCCGCCCATTCAGCCAACCTTGCCGGCCCAACATACCGGCTCAGCGCGTGAGTTTACTTCACGGCGTCTTTTGTCTCAACTGAGACTTTTTCTGCGGGGGAGGTTTTATTGTCGAGCTTGAACACCGAAGCGGAAGCCGTGTCGTTGCGCGACTCGACCGGCTTCGACCGCTTGTGGTCCATGTCCATGCTACCTTTGAATTTCGCACCGTCCTCCAGGCTGACCCGTGGTGCGGAAACATTGCCGTGTACATTGCCGGTCTTTTTAATGACCACGTTTTCGTCGCCGAAGATGTCCCCCTTCAGGGTGCCTTCGACAATGATGGTATGCGCCTGGATGTTGGCGTTGACCTTGCCATCCTGGCCGATGGTCAGGTTGTTCTGCTTGAGGTTGATGGTGCCCTCCACCTCGCCCTGGATCACAAGATCCTCCTCACCGCTCAGCTCACCCTTGATATGGATGGAGGGGCCGATGGTGGCGAGGCTTCTGACGCGTTCGGAGGGAGACGTTCTGGGCGCGGGGGGGGCGTTGGTGATCTCCGCTTCCCGGGTATCCTCGGTTTTGCCAGTGGTGCGCTTCAATGGATTCATATCGAACATGCCCATTCTCCTTTGCTTGGCGTTACTCGGTAAACTAACGTGACATGATGCAACTATTATGCCGCCGGC
>CAZPVG010000136.1:0-2803 GCA_964589945.1 uncultured bacterium | reverse complement strand
GCGTAGCGGAGATCCGGAATCCAGGGATTTGAATATAGGCAGTGACTGGATTCCTCACGACGAAAGCCGGGATCCCCTTGGAGTGATATCAAAAAAATCATTCAGACCATTCTGAAGTCCTTCCCGACGATGACCGATGTAGACCGTATTGCAATAGACGCATCCCAACACTGATGGTGTCTCATTGGGAATTCGCCAGACACAGGAAGCCAATCTCGGCATGATGGACATGGCAGAGATCGAGACAGTGCCCTACTCGCCGTTATCTGTGCCCTATATTGCACCACCGTATGGCTAAATCATCCACCTTGGCGAAAATCCGGGTACAGGAGCATGCCGCCGTCAACGGGAACGGTGATCCCTGTGATATAGCCGGCCAGGTCGCTGCATAAAAAGGCGATCGTGTGTCCTATCTCGTCGGGTTCCCCGACTCTACCCATGGGGATCTTTTTGTCGAGGTCCGCAAGGCCTTTTGGGTCTTCCCAGACATTGGCGTTGATCGGGGTCTTGATCGCGCCGGGCGCGATGGAGATGACCCGTATGCCTAGGGTGGCCACCTCCTGGGCCAGTGTCTTGCTGAACATGCTCAGCCCCGCTTTCGCGCTGGTGTAGGCGCTGTACCCGGCCCAGGGAATATACTCATGAACGGAAGTTGTATTGATGATGACGCCGCGCCCCTGTTTACGCATAAGCGCCACGGCTTCGCGTGCGCAGTAGTACGGGCCCATGAGGTCAATCTCGACCACCTTACGCCAGCCCTCGATATCACCGTCGGCACAAAAGGCGCGCGAGCCATCGGTGCCGGCGTTATTCACCAGGATGTCTATATTGCCCAGTTGTTGGGTGACTTGTTGAAAGGTCTTTGTGACATCGTCCGGGCTCGAGACATTGTCCATCCTGACGATGACGACCTTGACCCCGAATGCCCCCGCTGCGGCCGCAACCTTTTCGGCGGCCTCGGGTTTGTAGCGGTAAGTGATCGCGACATTGGCGCCCGCTTGCGCGAGGGATTTGGCCGTCGCCGCGCCCAAGCCGGAATCTCCGCCCGTGATCAGGGCGTTGCGACCCTCCAGATTGATTGAGATCATCATGCACCTCTTTGTCTAGCTCGTGATAAGGACTTCGTAATCCCGGCCTTCCCAACTCGCGTCGGTTAACCAGAAGAATGTGAATTGAATCGTCTCTCCGTCCTGGAAATCCGCCGTGGGGAGTTCCACCGCAAATATCCCCAGCCCCGTATCCCTGGTGTCGATATCCTTGACGTTTTTCCAACCGTTAATCCCCCAGTGCACCCTGGCCGGTGCCGTCACGGCGATAGTGAGTTCGGTCCCCTTACGCATGCGGCGCAGGTGATAGCGCGGGCCCCAAATATCCCGGCTCGCCGCCGGGCGATTCCCCTGATAGCGGTTCCATGTGGCGATGGGGCGGTCCACCGGATAGCCCAGCGCACGGCTGTAACACAGCTTGATGAACTCGCTGTGAGCCCACACCAGCGGCATGGCGGACCCGCTGGGTTTGCCGGGCTCCAGCCGGCGTTCCGGTATTGGATCGCTGTCCCATACCTGCTCGGGGAGAAGACCGCCGGGACCGCTCATGGCCGCCATGGCATTGAGGTAGGGGAGGCAATCCTCTCCGGCCAGGAGCGCATAGTGGCCGCGCTCCCCCGTAAGCAGAGGCCAGCCGCGCCCGTGACCGGTGCCGTCGAAGGCGCTGCCGTCATGGTGTTCGCCATAACCGTCCCCGTTGTAGCGGTGCCACACGGGGCCACTGGGTGTGTCTGTTTTGAGCAGACGGTCGATGACGTTTATGGTATTGAGTATGCAAGAGTCGTCGGGGCGCCGTAACCCGTAGCGAACGAGCTGCAGAAAGTCGGTCGCTATTTGTTCATCGGCGGGCAGATCCGGATCAATCGCGCGGTTTTTTATCAAGACGTGTTCCGCCAGGGCGCCGTCGTGCACCAACACATCCGTCGGGGCCGTACGGATATAGTAACCTTCCACTCCGCTCTTGAGAGCGAGCGGCGAGTCTTTTATATATGCCCAATCCTCGATGTGGTCGTTCCAGGTATCGGCGAGGTGCAGTGCAAATACCCGCGACTCGCTGTCGAGAAAGGTACTGCCCTCGACCAGGGCGGCAATGGTGATGGCCAGCGTGAAGGTATTGACGCCGGGATCCTCTTCCCACCTGTCTTGACGGGTCGCGGGACCCTCCCGGGCAATGAACCGCAGTGCGCGCTGAACCATGTCTTTGACGGGAATGCCGTCGAGGGCGCCGCGTTCGTTCAGTGCGGAGGCCAATAAGACAGGGAAAGCGGTCTCATCCAGTTGGATGCCCTGCCAAAACGGGTTACCCCCGAGCCACTGGTTTTGCAGCCAATGTCCGTCCTCCTGCTGCGTGGCGATGAGGTAGCGCAGTACGTCCCGGGCGTCATCCAACGCCCCCATGGCGAGCAACGCCCCGGACGTCTCCACCAGGTCGCGGGACCATACCAGGTGATACCCGCCGCGACTCTGGCTGTCCTCCCCCCAGGGGACTGAGAGGCTGGCCACGGCGGCGCCGCAATACGTCCGGTCCTGGTGGACTTTGAGCACCATGCCTGACAGGGCGAGCATCTCACGTAGATGACGTGGCAGATCGGGAAATTGGCACTGCCCAAGCCACGCCTCCCAGGCCCGTAATTGGGCATCCCAGACTGAGGAGAAATCCTCCATCAAGCTCGAAACGGCAAGCGTTGCCGCCGAGCTCTTGCTCGTCGCGAACCCGAGGGCAAGGGTGGCCTGGCCCGGCAGTTCCCCCATCATCG
>CAZPVG010000135.1:0-4290 GCA_964589945.1 uncultured bacterium | reverse complement strand
GCCGGGCCGCTGCTCTATGCATCAGGGCGCCAGACCACAGGCGGCATTGCCGACGAACTGGGCAAGGCCGGGTTCGATGTAGTCCGCTCGGTGCTCTACGAGGCGGTCGCGGCCGAGGCCCTGCCGCAAGGCGTCATCGACGCCATCGCCAAGGGAGAGGCTGACGGGGTCCTGCTCTATTCGCCTCGCAGCACCAGCATTTGGTGCCGGCTGGCGCTCGCCGCCGGATTGGCGCACGCCATGGCCCGTCTGCCGCATTATTGCCTTTCGGAAAATGTGAAAAGGGCATTGGACGAATCTGGCTGCGGCAGGGCCCCGACTATGGTCGCGGCGCGCCCCGAGGAGGCGGCGCTCCTCGAACTCCTTGCAAAGGACAAAGCGTGACTGGCGCCGCCGCATGGCATGCATTAGACAGGAACGACGACGTCCGGATGGGAAAGCATGAGCAGAAAGCGCAAGACGAGATCGGCCGACAACGCGGTGAAGCCGCCGACCATTGACTTAGAGGCCACCGAGGTGACGCAAGGCGAAGAGCCGGTCACCGAAACATCGGCCAGCGCCACCGATGAGGCAGCGCCCGAAGCCCCGCCCCCGAGCGAGGTGGCGGAGAGCACTGAGGACAACGGAGAGACGGAAAACATACAGGCCGAGGCCGAGGCACCTGACGAAGCCGCCAGCACAGAGCCGGCCGCATCGGAGGAGCGCGTGGCGGAGAGTGCGACCGAGGAGACCGCCTCGGCTGCCGTGCAGTCAGGCGGCCGTCGCTGGCTCGCTGCGGCAGTCATTGCCGTGGTTGCCGCCGGCGGCGGAGCCTATCTCTATCGCGAGTATGGCACGCAGCTCTTCCCCCCGCCCCAGACTGCGGCCGCCATTGAAAAACTCGATGCCCGCATGGCCGCATTGGAAAGGGCACAAAGCGCCGTCACCGGCGACATGACGGCGGCAGGCGACAAGGCCAAGGCCGCCACCGAAGGCCTGACGAACGCCAATGCCCAGCTCGGTGAACTGACCGCCGGCCTGGAAGATCTCAAGGCCAGGATGGGGGCAGGCGAATCGTCCGCCGCCGACTTCAAGGCGCGTTTCGATGAGCTGACCAAGACGGCGCGGCAATCAGCGAGCGAGATTGCCGGTCTCAAATCTGCGCTCGATGCCGCCGCCAAGGCCGGCAAGACCGGCGAACAGCCCGGAACCGCAGGGGCCCTGCAGGTCGCCGCGCTCACCGGCAGCATCGACACGCTGAAGGAACGGGTGAAGACCCTGGAAGACGGCCTCGCCAGCGCCCGGAGCGAGGTCTCGAGCCTCTCCGCCCGGCTGGACGACATCGCCAAGCAACGGCGCACACCCGAGGCCGGCAGCAAAGCGGCCCAGCTCGCCGCGGCCTACGCCGCGGTGGAAAAGCGCATCAGCGAGGGCAAGCCGTTCGCCGCCGAAATCGACAAGCTGAAAGGCCTCGATCCCAATCTGCCGGGGCTGGCGGAGCTTGCCGGCGTTGCCGACAAGGGGGTACTGGGCGAGAACGATCTGGCAAGCGGGCTCGACCGGGCGCTGAGCGCGGTGACCGTGGCCACTCATGCGGCGAAACCTTCAGGTGAGGAGGGCTGGCTGGCGGCGCTCAAGCGCCGGGTGTTCAGCGTGGTCAGGATCCGCAAGGTAGGCGAGCCGGACTGGCAGGCAGCCGGCGCCATGGCCAAGGCGGCCCTGGCGCGCGGCGATCTCGACGGCGCGGTCGCCGCTTTGGGCCCAGCGACCAGCGAGACGCCTCAGCCCATCGCCCAATGGCTCACCGCCGCCAATGCCCGCCGGCAGGTCCTTGACCGCCTGGCCGGCCTGTCAGCGGCGGTGTTCCAAAGCGTCAAGCGCAACGCATCGTAAGGGCGAGGACCACTTCATGCTGCGGATGTTGTTGCGTTTTGTGCTGCTGACCGCCGTCGCGGTGGCGGCGACGTGGCTGGCTTATCGGCCGGGCGACCTGACACTCGAATGGCTCGGCTATCACATTGAATTGCCGTTGGCCCTGGCGCTGGCGCTGGCTGTCCTGGGTCTCGCCGTGCTGGCGATCATATGGTCACTCTTGCGCCGCCTGCTGCAAACGCCCGGCGCCGTCACCGACTATTTTCGTTTCCGCCGCACCCGGCGCGGCCAGGAGGCCTTGTCGGCCGGCATGATCGCGGTGAGCGCCGGCGACATCACCGCCGCCCGCCGTCAGGCCCAGATCGCCGCCCGCATCCTGCCGGGCGAGCCGCTCGCCCGACTGCTGCAGGCCGAGACAGCGAGCCTTGAAGGCGATGCCCGCCGGGTCAAGGACATCTATGGCGAGATGCTGGCCGACCCGACCACCGAGCTCGTAGCGCTGAAGGGCCTGTTCGAGGCTGCACGGCGCAGTGGCGATGCGGCGGCCGCGCGCCGCTACGCCGAACAGGCCCTCAGGCGCAATGCCGGCGCCGCCTGGGCTTCCAACGCCATGCTCGCCATCCAGTCGGCGGAAGGCGACTGGCCGGCCGTTTCTTCCACCATAGAGTCGCAGAGAAAGGCGCGGTTGCTCGATGACGAAACGGCGCGAAGGAAACGCGCAGTTGTCTTGACCGCGCAGGCGCTTGCCGCCGAGGACGCCGAGCCCGACGCCGCTCTCGATCTTGCCACCCGCGCCCACAAGCTCGACCCGGCGCTGGTGCCGGCCGCCGTGGTAGCCGGGCGGCTCAATGCCCAGGACGGCTCCCTCAGGCGCGCGGCAAAGATTTTGGAAAAAACCTGGTCGCTCAGCCCCCATCCCGACATCGCCGCCGTCTATGCTCATGCCCGCTCCGGCGATTCGCCGCTCGACCGGCTCAAGCGGGTGCGCGATCTGACCAGGCTGGCGCCGGGCGGCGAAGAAGGCGCCGTCGCCCTGGCGGAAGCGGCCATCGATGCGCGCGACTGGACGCTGGCGCGACAGGCACTTGCCGATTATGTGGCCGAGCGGCCGCGGGCGCGGATATGCGCGCTTATGGCCGAGATCGAGGACGGCGAGTTCGGCGACAAGGGCCGCGCGCGCGAGTGGCTTGCGCGGGCGGTCAGGGCGCCGCGCGATCCGGTTTGGCTCGCGCATGGCATGACCTCGCGCGCATGGCTGCCGGTATCGCCGGTGAACGGCGAGCTGGGCGCCTTTCATTGGGCATCCCCGCCAGAAGCACTCGCCGGACCAGACGAGGCGACAGAGGGCAAAGTCGCGCCCATCGAGCTTCCCCTGCCGGCCAAGCTGGAAGAAGATGCCGAGACGCCCACCGTGATCGGAGCCCCGCCGGTTTCATCCAATAACAACATACTTGAAGCGGAGACTCCCGAACCGCCCACTTCGGAGCTTGAGGCCGAGGCCGAGCCTCCTGCCGAGCCCAAGGTTGCTGGCGCTCCAGATCCGGCGGCCCCTGCCGCGGCTGCAACCGCTCCGTCGGCCACCGAAGAAGCCGTTGCCAGAGAAGCGATCGCTGCCGACAAGACGGATGCGGTAGACGGCGCCACAGAGCCGCCGGTGCTGGCGCGTCAGCCTGACGATCCCGGCCCGGAGCCGCAGAGCGAGCCTGCCCGCAAGGTCGGCTGGCTTGGCCGCCGCGGCGGTTGAGCAAGGGTGCTTGAAATGGCAGGATCGAGCCTGTATCAGATCAACCGTTCTCCGCGTGGCCGCCATAGCTCAGTTGGTAGAGCGGCGCATTCGTAATGCGTAGGTCGGGTGTTCGAGTCACCCTGGCGGCACCACTCCTGCTACGCCCCTGACATTGCCAAGGTTGGGGGAGCGGTACAGGGGACAGAGCACCGGGTTTCAGCGGGAATTGATAGGACTGCGTGAAATGCGGCAGGCCAGCGTAGCTCGGTGCGGCGCCGACGCCCACGGTACCACACCCGCGCCTGGGTGAGGATGATGACCGGGCTTGGCGCAAATCTACCTCCAGCACTGCAAACACTACTCAAACCCAGCGGAACACGCAGTAGCCGTAGATGACACAGATCACAACCGCGCCGATCAGATTGGTGCCGGCAAAACCGAGCCAGCCGAGACAGATAAAAGCGCTGCCGAGGAGCGAAATGAACAGCCGGTCGCCGCGCGTGGTGTCGAGGCCGAGGATTCCGTGGCGAGGATCGCCACCGGGCCGGCACCATTCCCAGAACCCCATCGACGCAACAGCCAGCGCGACGAAGACGAAGAAGGCCGCCGTCGGCCACGTCCATGCCATCCATGAAAGATCCATCGCGCTCCTCCTTACACCCGGCCGAGGGCAAAGCCCTTTGCGATGTAGTTGCGCACGAAATAGATCACCA
>CAZPVG010000134.1:1495-4307 GCA_964589945.1 uncultured bacterium | reverse complement strand
ACACCACGGGCAGCAAGTCGCGCCACCCGGTTCCCGTCGAGCGCGCGCACGCGCACGGTACCCTCACAATACCCAGGCTCTCCTGACTGCCCGAAGACGACTGGCACCTCGACGCCGTCAGAACGTAGCGCACCCTCACCAAACGTCCACGGTACTCTGATCGGTTCCATGTTCCTCCTCTCTAGTAGCTGGCTACAGTGTTGACGAGCGTCGCCTTGACGGCAGCCTCGTTGACTCCATCTGCGTAGTAACCGATCCAGTTGCACTGAAGCATCGGCCCTTGGTCCGGCCCGCCGAAGCGCGGCAACGTCGGCTCAATGATAATCTCCTCAAACTCGAGAGTCAGCGAAGTGGAACCCGACGTCCAAACCGCAGCGATTTTGTACTCGGTCTCGGCGAGTGCCGCATCGATGTAGCTGTCGTCCTCGAAAAACAGCGTCATACTCCCGCCGACAGTTCTGCGGTTTGCTGGAATGTCCTTGTGCTTGCCGAGACCACCGACGTAGTACCGGCTGAGATCGAGGTGGTTGTCGATCTCGAACGTCATCTCTGCGATGTCGATCCACGCACTGCCACCCTTGGTCAGAGCGCAGGCGAACTGTGAGAGCTGCCCAGATGTATACGTGGTAGGAGATCCGACGAGAGATGTCTGCGCCGGAGTCGGTAAACCCTTGCCCTCACACGCGCACGAGAAGACCGCACCACCCTCGCTCGAGATCGTGCCAGAGAGCTTCGAGACGCGCGACCCTGCGATTGGGAAGTACTCATCGAGGTCGGTCTCGCCAACCTCTCCGGTGAACCCTGCAGGGAGTGCAGCCCCGGTCTTGAAGATGTGCGTGTACGTCCCCGACCCTGTCGTGGCCGGAGTGCCAATCGCGTGCTTGAGCACGTGTCCTATGGAGTCGATGTGGAGAGTCGGCATGAAGGTCCACGGCGCCGACTCGTTGCCCTTGAACGGCTTCCTCGGGTTGACGTCTCCGGTGTACTCCTTGGACGCGATGAGGTTCCGCTTGACGCCGCTGATGTCCACGTCGTCGCACGGGACAATAGCCCCGGTAGGAGTGCCCGGAGTTATGCCCCAGGTCGTTTCGTCGATCATGAGAACCTGAACAACACTCATTTCTGCCTCCGCGACGACCGGGGCTTATCGCCGCCGGGCGCTTCTGTGATGATGTCGATGATCTCGAAGCCGCCACATACGGCGAGCGCTGCGGCCTCCGCGTCGGCGACGGTCGCCTCGTCGCCCCTATTCCAGATGCGCCCTCGCATCTTGATCTGAGCAGCAAGGCCAGGAGCCTCGCCGTGGTAGCGTACCAGTTTCATCGCCCGTACCTCCCGTGTCGCCACAGCTGGGAGTAGAGCACCCCCGAACCGTGCCGCCCCTCGCGGTGCTCTGCGACGAGATGAAGCATTCCGACCGAGCCGTCCGCAACCAGTCTGTATCCCTTGAGTTCTCGCGTCAGTGTGAGCAGGTCGAAGACGGCCGTAGCCTTGCCGTACTCAGTTGACGCGCCACCGCCGCCAGCGATGTAGAGCTTCCACATCCACGACTCGCGCTGTTTGACAGCCGACACGGTCGGGTTGTGCTCGCCGATGGAGTCGGCCGTCATGTCCTCGAAGACGATGCCGACGAACGAGGCGAGGCGGTCGAAATCGGCTTCCTCAGCGGCGTCGAAGTCGAGCACCGGGACGGTCCCTACGAGCGTCACAATCTTCGCCTTGAGCGCCGCCTGCAGAGTAGCGTGCGGGCTGCTCATGATGCCGTACTCTTCGTTGCCCTGACGAGCCGTTGTGCGGTATCGCGCAGCTTAGCTCTTGCCGTCTTTCCGAAGCCAGCGAATCGACGCGCTGGCATGCCAGGACGCCCGTAGAAGAGCGCCCCAGCCACGAGCCCGTACGATACAGACTTTCCCTTAGATGCTCGAGCCTTGCTGGCGTTACGTACTGCCGCGCTCACGCGGGGCTTGCCTCCAAACATCGAGTGCTGCGCGTAGACCAGCGCTTTCAGTGTACCTGTCTGCTGTAACGTGGCCTGCGTCCCGTCCGCCTTCGCGGCCCATGGGCGGGATGTCGTCGGGTCCACATGCTGAGAGAACGCCCGCCCGATCTCGCGCTCAAGGATTGATTGCGCATCGCGCGCGAGCTTCTTCATGCCGTCGCCGGCAAGCACATCGTGCATCTTCTTGAAGTGCAGCTTCACGGCGATGTCGTTCACGGTGATCATACGTTCCACACTCGCAGCGCCTTGAGCGACTTGTCCACCCATCGCGGAATTCCGAACAGTGGTCCACCGTCACCAAGCTCGGCGATGCCGACGCCCTTGGTCCGGTAGAGGTGCTGCATGATCGCCTCAGCACAAATGAGAATGTCCTGCGGTACGGTCGTGTACCCGAACGATGCCGTGATGAGCATCGAGTCCAGAGCCCTCATGTCGGTGGGCCACGACCCGCTCGCGGTCAACGCTATACGCGGGTCGAGCCCGGTTCGTACCTGGTAGTTTGTGGCGGCAACGGTCGTTTCCGTGCCGTCGTCGTCATACGTCTTGACGCTGGTAACTGAGATCAGCGGGCAGAGCGGCAACCGCATGATGTCGCTGACCTCGGTGTAGTCGAGCCCGATCGTCCACGTTTGAGCGCAGACCTTGCGCCCGGTCTTCTGCTCGATGTAGGCGTCAACCTGCTTGAGCAGTCTCGTGACATACGTGTCGTCGGTCGTGATGCCGGTCTGAAAGCCGAGCTTGGTCCTCGCGGTCGAGAGGTCGATTGACGTCGCGGTCGCAGCGGTTGCAAGCTCGAGGATCATGTCACGCCTT
>CAZPVG010000134.1:0-1395 GCA_964589945.1 uncultured bacterium | reverse complement strand
TCGAATCGTCTTCATGGTCAGACTCCGTTCGCAATCCATTCTACGATGTCGCCTGCCGTGAGCGTGTAGGTAGCATCTCCGCTCGCGACGCTGATGGTCCCACCGCTAACGGTGACCTTTGCATCCCCCGTAACTACTGCTGTAGACCGGAGAATCTGCACCATTTTGGCCGTGATGGTCGTCAACCCGGTAACGCTATCCAAGGTTGCACCCGGCGTTCCCGGCGCGGTTGTGGTCCCGGCAACGGTTCGTTTCGAGCTACCGTCGCATGTACCGTTGATCTCGGCAGCGCTGGCGGTGATTGCGGTACTATCGAGCTTGAGCGTCCCAGTGATGTCGAGAGTCCCGCCAATAACGTCGGATGCGCCCCCTTGCTCTCGGTAGTTGAGCGTGTTGTAGCTTCCCATTCTGTCCTCCAAAGCCGCCGGGACGAGTGACCCCGCCCCGGCGACCGTTCACTCGTGTCAGCTCACGGCCCCGGTGGTCGGCGTCAGCGACGCAACGGAAGCCTTGCGCGGGTTGTAGAGCAGCGCGTAGACACCAACGACGCCGGCGCTGATGCCGGTGCTGGTGTAGTCCAGCTTGACGTTGACGTACCGATCGGTGCCCTTGTACTCGACCACCTGCACGCAGGAATCGAGAGCGGTCGTGGTGATGGCCGAGAATGCGCCGATCACCTGTCCGGTGTCCACCGTCGAGTAGCTGCTCGCAGAGGCCGGGGTGTCCGCCGCTTCCTGCAGAATCGGCGTGAGGTAGTTGCTGGTATCCACCCCGGTCAACGCGCCGATGGCAACGATGATCATGAGCCCATCGTAGCCCTCGCGGTCAATGTAGTTTGACTGCGTGTCGGTGTGAGCGAGGTCCTGCGCCTCGGTCAAGGTGATGATCTTGGTGTTGTTGTACATTTCCATGTCAGCCCCCTCAGCCCAGCTTCACGCGCACGAACGCTTCCTCGAGCACCGGCATGCCGTCGCCCTCGTAGCGTCCGATGAGTCCGATCTGGTTGCTCGCAGCGTAGAGCTCTACGAGCCGCTGCATGGTCATCGCCAGCGAGTTGGCGATCCAGTAGTAACTGAAGTCACCGAGGATGCCGACGTAGAGCCCGGTCGTGAAGGTGTTCGGGCAAAGCTCACTGATCGCGACCGGGAACCCGAGCAGCCGGTCGGGCTCGTTCGCGGCGATGCTGGACTGCCAGAGGTAGTTTCCGTTGCCGTCCTTGAGCTTAGCAAGCTGCTTTACACCGTCGCGGTGAAAGACCCACTTGGCATTCGGCCAATACTGCGCCTTCAACGTGTACTTGGCGTTCTTGAGCCCGTCCACGGTCATGGCCGTGGCGGCGTTGTTGGTCGAGACGTCGCGCCCGGTAGAGATGCCGAAGTTGGATGCGGTGAACAC
>CAZPVG010000133.1:0-4354 GCA_964589945.1 uncultured bacterium | reverse complement strand
GATACCGTCCTTGATTTTGTATAGATTGGTCACCCAGACGTTGCCGACAACCGCCGCCAGCGACCCGGCCCATCCCAGCGGTACGACAGCGCCGTTGACCGTCAGGCCAGGGACCCCGCCCATGACATACACCGCCCAGGCCGCCGCGACGAATTGAACCACTGCGCGCCATCCCGGCGACACCGGCCGGTGGTCGTCCACCCAGCCGATGGCGGAGACCGCGATGCCGCCTCCGATCAACGCCTGCACCACGGGTCCGCTCACCACCCCCCACCACCCCAGCACCCCCACCAGGGCAAAAAAGACCACGGCGACGGACAGCCCCCCGCCGCGGGGCGTGGGCGTGGAATGGGAGCTGCGCTCATTGGGCACATCGATAACGGCCCGACGCAAGGCATAAGCCCTCACCAGCCCGGTGATAGCAAGCGCCGCGACAAACCCGGAGAACAGCAGCAGCGCGGCCTCACCGGATGCCAGGGTGGTTTTGGTCATTGGTCAGTCGTCACCGTCAAGAAGATCCTTGTACCTGCATTCACTTCGCTCATCCTTCCCGGAGAGGGTTGAAGTGAGGGAGCTTGAAAAGCTCATGCCGTGAATATTGATCGCCCTCATCCCCCCGCTTTTGCGGGGGTAGGCCCTGACCTTCTCTCGGAGGGAAAAGGGATCTATTAACACCCATCGAAAGATGCCGCTCTTCACTCCCTCTCCCTCCCAGGGAGAGGGCCGGGGTGAGGGCGAGTAATAACATGCAACAAATCTTTCGATCCCCCTCTCCCCACCGGCGCCCTTCGCTTCTCCCACTAGGGACTCGGCGGGCGTGTGGGAGTATCGATCAATTCCATGTGAATCCTGTGCAATACTCCCTCCATATTTGTCAGCACCTCGTTATTCCAAAACCTCAATACCTTATAACCAAGAGATCTCAAATACTGCGACCTCAGGGCATCCCGCTCTTCTCTGTCCATATGCTGCCCCCCATCCAACTCGATCACCAACAGGGCATCCATACAGATAAAGTCAACGATGTATGAACCCACGATTTGCTGTCGTCTGAATTTACAATCAAACAGCTGCCGATCCCGTAAGCGCCTCCATAATAACTTCTCGGCCTCCGTAGAATTCCTTCACAATTCCCTTGCAAAGCCTTTCATGTTTTTTATCCCCCTCATCCTAACCTTCTCCCTGAGAGGGAGAATGAACCAATCACCCCCTCCACCGGCTCCATTCTTACCTCCCTCTCCCTCCCAGGGAGAGGGGCCGGGGGTGAGGGGGAGTGATAGACAATTTTCCTGATCAGGATAACAAATCACTATAAACACCCAGTGTTTCATCGATCACACGCCGCAGTGAAAACTCCGCAACAGCAATATCCCTGCCCGCCCGTCCCAAGCGGGCACGCAGATCTGGGTCTTCGACCAGGCGCCGCAACGCATCGGCCAACGCCTGCGCATCCCGGGGGGGGACCAGCAGGCCGTTCACCTCATGCCGGACGATCTCGCGACACCCCGGCACATCGGTGGCCACCGACGGCCGGCCGCAGGCCGCGGCTTCGATCAGCACCTTCGGCACGCCCTCCCGGTAGGAGGGCAGACATACCACCTGGGCCGCGGCGAACACCTCCTGCATGTCCGCTTGGTGTCCCCACCACTCCACCGCGCCCGCATCGCGCCACGCCTCCAGCTGTGTGCGTGGGATGGCGGCGGGATTCCCGGGATCCGTATCGCCCACCAGCACGAAGCGCGCCGCCACGCCCGCTTCGCGCAGGCGATGCGCGGCCTCCACGAACTCGCCGACCCCCTTGTCCCACAGCATGCGCGACGCCAACAGCACCACCGGTGTCCCCGGCGCCTCCGGCCGGGGGGAAAAGTTCTCCATGTCCACGCCCGATCCGCGGATCAACACCCCATCGCCGCGACGCACCAGCCCCTGTTTCACAAACAGCACCATGTCGTCAGGGTTCTGAAAGATGACCCGTAAGCGGCGCTGGCGAAGTGCCAGCCGGTAAACACACATGACCAGCCGGCGCACCACGGCGATACGTGCGCCGCGATTGATGAACACGTAACCCAGGCCCGGCACGGCGCTGACCACGGCGGGCACGCCGGCCATGCGCGCCGCGATGCCGCCGTAGAGCACCGGCTTGATAGTCACATGATGGACGATGTCGGGACGCAGCCCGCGATACAGCCGCAGCAGCGCCATGAACCCCTTCAGTTCCTGAAGGGGGTGCGTGCCCCGGCGCAAGAGGGGTATGTCATGAAACACCAGCCCCTGGGCCCGGAGGTGTTCCGCCCCCGGCCATGCCGGCGTCGCTACATGCACTTCGTAGCCGGCGTCGCGGGCCGCCAGCGCCAAGGGTAACCGATGGGAGAGGAAAAACGGACCGTCATTGACGACATAGAGGATCTTGAGCGGTTCTGTCATCGGTTATCAGCTATCCGCAGGTTTCATCCCCGATCCCCGGCCGCATTGAGGCGGCGCACCGCGGGCGACCCGCGCGAGGGAGCCGCGCCGGCCTGCGCTTCCAGCCACGCCTGGAACATCAAGACATCCCACAGGTGATAGGACCAGTTGTGCCTGCCACTCAAGTGCTCCTGCCACTTCTCATGGATGGGCAGCGGATCAAAGAACCCCTCATCCCGCAGCCGCCCCACCTCCAGCAACGACTCCGCCCACTGGCGCAGCGGGCCACGCAGCCACTGGTCAATGGGCACGCCGAAGCCCATCTTGGGGCGCTCCACCAGTTCTTTCGGCACATAACGGTACATCACCTGGCGCAGCAGCCACTTGCCGTGGCCGCCACGGAGCTTCATGGCCAGCGGGATGCGCCAGGCGAACTCCACCACGCGGTGGTCCAGCAGGGGCACCCGCGCCTCGAGGCTCACCCCCATGCTGGCCCGGTCCACCTTGACCAGGATGTCATCGGGCAGATAGGTCAGCGTATCCAGATACATCATGCGCTGGGTAAAGTCGGGAAGCGCCGCCCAGCGCGACCGGTCCGTCAGCGGCGTCACGGCCTCGCGGCCCCCCCGCACCACCTCCCCGGGTGACGCCCAATGGGAGACCAGCGCCTCATACATGGCCTCGGGGTGGGACACCGCCAGCGCCGCCGCCAGCTTGTGCAGCTTATCGCCGGCCTGGGGCTGGCGCAGATTTTTCGGCAATACCGGTCCGAGACGGCCGAACAGCCCATCCCAAGCCCGGGGCGGAACCGCCCGGATCACCCCCGCCACGGCGGCCCTCAGGCCGCGCGGCGTCCAGCCAACCCGGCGCCAGAGGTTGCGCCCCCAGAAATAACGGTTGTAACCGCCGAACAGCTCATCCCCGCCGTCCCCGGACAGGGCGACGGTGACGTGCCGCCGCGCCAGTTGGGAGACCAGGAAGGTGGGTATCTGAGAGGAGTCTGAAAACGGCTCGTCATACAGGGCCGGCAGCCGCGGGATGACCGCCATGGCCTCCTCCGGGGAGACGTACAGCTCGGTGTGCTCGGTGCCCAGGTGCTGGGCCACCGCCTTGGCGTGGTGCGCCTCGTCATAGCCCTGTTCGTTGAAGCCGATGGTGAAGGTCTTCACCGGCCGCTCGCTCTGGGCCTGCATCAAGGCAACGACGGTGGTGGAGTCGATACCCCCGGACAGAAACGCGCCCAACGGCACATCGGCCACCATCTTTTGCTTCACGGCGTCCCTGAGCAGGGCATCCAGCTGCATCACCGCCTGCACATCGTCCGCCGCCAGGGGCTGGCGGATGCCCGACTCGGCCACCTCACGCAGGGACCAATACTCAGCGGGGCAGAAGGCCTGCCGGCCGTCACCGGGGTGGGGGGAGAAATTTCTCCTCATGCCCGAGGCCTCGTCGCGCACCGTCAGCAGGCACGCGGGCGGCAGCTTATACACGCCCTCATAGATCGAATACGGCGCCGGGATATAGTTGTGGCGCATATACAGCGCCAGGGCATCGCGATTTATCTCGCCGCGCCAGGCGGGATGGGCGCGCAGCGCCTTGAGCTCGGAGCCGAACACAAAGTGCTCACCGAGCCAACCATAATAAAGCGGCTTCTCCCCCAACCGGTCGCGGCCCAGGTGCAGCACGCCATGGGTCTTGTCCCACAGGGCGAAGGCGAACATGCCGATGAAGCGCTTCACCGCGCCCTCCACGCCCCACTGCTCGAACGCCGCCAACATCACCTCGGTATCCGAGTGGCCGCGAAAGCGGTGACCCAGCTCGCTCAACTGCTTGCGCAGTGCCTGAAAGTTGTAGATCTCGCCGTTGAATACAATACGGTAGCGACCGCTCCCGGAACTCATGGGCTGGCGGCCGGTGATGCTGAGGTCGATGATGGCCAGGCGGCGGTGGG
>CAZPVG010000132.1:0-4395 GCA_964589945.1 uncultured bacterium | reverse complement strand
GATGTCATTCGTCCCGTCGTAGTATGGAACTACTCGGCAGCTCAAACCCTTGTAGGTTTTCCTGGCCGCATCGACCACGCCCTGCGGCATTTCCAGCGGGACCATCGCCAGAGTAAAGGCATTCCTATGGAACACCATGTTCTGAAGATAGTTCGTGGAAAGCGTGCCGAGGAACGTGATGGTCATGTCGGCAACCGGGGTTGCGGACACAGTTTGGAACGCACCCGAAGAAATAATCGGGGGCGAGATGGTCAACGTCGTCTCGTTGGTCGAGGTCGCGTTGGCCGTCACGTCATTGACGACCACGAACTGCTGCAAGAATGGCAGCGTGGCTTTGGTGACGGGATTCACCGCGTAGATGTTGGAGATGGTGAATACCTCACCAGCCTTGATCGTGGTGCTAACGGCATGGTCGTATGTCGACAATGCCATCGTGCCCGTATCCTTGGACAGTGCCCAAGTGGTCGCAAGACCGCCCGTGCCAGCCGCCTTGGTTCTGCCTTGGGCAACTACCCGGGTCCCGGTGGTGAGTGTGGGCACGTTCTGCGACTGCATTGTCGCAACGCCTCCGACCATGCCGAGCGACCCTTGGCGGTACGCAGGCTGGCCGATGGAATTGAAGAACAATGCGGTCTGCGATCCAAGCATTCCCCAATAGTCGGCAGGGGCCAGGACCGAACTTCTCATGTCCGTCGGCACTGCTCCGTCGTCCAGGCGTTGCGGCCCGAGCGCGAAGTCGGTGAACGAGTTGACGGTTTGTCCCGGTGTGCCGACCCAGTTCCACACACCCGTGTAGAGCGACATGACATCCTTATCCACCTGGTTCGCAAGTTGGATCATGGCGGGCTTCATCACGCGGTCGGAGAACTCCCGAATGTCGAGGGTTAATTCCGAAGACGTGAAGCGGAAGTCGATGCCCTTCTGTTTGTTGACGACCAGAGTGGTCGTGCCTTCCTGGACGTCCTGGACGGCAGCAACAGCGCCATCGCGGACGGTGAAGTCGGTAGGACGACGGATGCGGATGGTTGCACCCTTTTGATAGCCGTTCACCGATTTGGAGTACTCGGACTCGTAGCCCCGGTACACCTGATTAGCCATGACGAGATTGTTGTCGAGAAGCATCAACGCTTCAGCAGCAATCACGTCGGCCGTGAGCTTAACATTGGCCATTGGTTAGTCCTCTTTGGACCGATTCTTTTCATCAGCTCGCCGCGCCCGTACATAGTCGTCGATAGACTCTGATTTGGAGGCAAGTTGATGAATGTCTCTCGGTGGCGACGCTCCTCCTCGTGGTGTGGTCATCGGAGGTGGCGCCTTGGATGATCTTCGTGCCTCTGGCAAAGCCATTTTCTCGTCAAGACGGCCAATCTGGTAGAGAGCGTCCACGGGGGTGGACTCGTATAGCTCTCGTGCCGCGCTGGGGTTCTTGGCGAGGTAGTAGAGGATCTGAGGGCCATTGTCGGCTTCCGCGATCTTGTCACGGACCATATTCGGCAATGGGCCGAATGCTCCATAAAGACCGTCAATCGCTTGGTCGAAGTCCTTGATTTTGGTCTTGGCCTCTTCGGTTCTTTCGAAGAAGTCCTCAATGACCTCCTGCTTGGACTGGGCCTCTCGCGCTTGGAAGTCCTGTTGCCTTGCATCCGCCATTTCCTGACGGATGGCTTGCCTCGCGGCAAAGGCAATCGCGGCCTTCTCATACGCAAGATAGTCTCCGTTGTAGTCGTCGACCTTCGGCTCCTGTTCCTGCTGGGGTTGCTCGCGCTCTCTGCGCTGTGCTTCCAGTTGGGCGAGGAGACGTTCATGCCGCGCTTTGAGTCTGGCATATCCGGAGGTCTTCTTCTTCGGAGGCTCTTCTTCCTCTGGTTTTTCTTCTTCTGGCTCTGTTTCGGCTTCGGTGTCTTCCGCTTTGGCCTCTGTATCGTCAGGCTCGGGGGCCGGAACGTCCTCTGGCTTCTCGGTAGACGGTGGTGCTTTTACCTCTTCGTCAGGCATCACTGCCGGATCGTCGGGCATTTCTGAAACTCCTTATTGGATCTGCGTTTCGTCTGTCCTGTTCTTTTCCCGTAAGGTCGCCTCCTTCAAGGCGATCTCAAGCATGGCCGCTTGCACTTTCAGCGCGGCCAGCGTTTTCTCTGTTTCGAAGTTCAACTCGGCAAGTCTCGCTTCTTGCTGGCCCTTCATGGCATCGTGCTGCATCGACAGTTGCTCATGCTGGTTTTTCAGTTGAGTGGCCTGTGCGTCAGCCACGTCTTTCGGGTTTGGCTGTGGCTGCTGTTCCTGTTGCTGCTGCTGCTGGATCATGGCCATCACCTGATCCTCGGGGATGCCCTTCTCTTTGGCCTGTTCCAACATTCTCACTTGCGGAGGAAGCAGCATGTGGGCGCGCTCCGCTATCTGGTCTGCCAGTGGCCAGTCTTGGGCTTTGGCAACCAGGTCCATGATTAGAGGCCCGAACTGCGGTGCCGTCTGCATCAGTTGGATCATGCCGTCCTTGGCTTCTTCTCTCCGCGTGGTGTAGCTGGCTCCCACTTCCGTCATCACATCGTACACGCCGACCGTCACGTCGTTCTCAATGGTTTTGATAACCTGTAAGCCCTGGAGCTGGGTAGTTGGCTTATTGATCTGCGCGGTGTTGACTTTTCCGTCCTCACCTAGGATGCGGATAGTTCTCGTGGTGTCGTACACGTACGGGATCATGTCCACCAAGATGCGACCGCAATGCTTCACCGCTCTGGCGAAGTTGTCGATGTAGACGAAGGTTCCGGTATCGCCCTCCCTCTGGCGGTTCTGGATGGCCCTGCCTGACGTCTCGTTACCCTGCTGTCCGAGCGAGGATGGATAGATTCCCGTCACCCGGTACATGTCCTGCTCTGCCCGCTGCAAGCCTTCCAGGATGCCTTGGCTGGATACCGGCGGCTGAACCCGCTGCGGGGGAATGTTGCCGTTAGAGGCGTCGGGCTTATAGATGAGGAACGGGTAGTTCTTGACGTTGGCTGACTGCCACATCTCAAGCGTGTCTGCGAAGTTGTTCTCTGTCCCGAGCCACGGGGCCTTCGGTTGGAGCGCGACCACCTCAGTCTCAGCAGAAGCGAAGTAGTTGTAGATGCGCTGCGGGTCGCGCATGAACCGAACCATGCCATGCCGTACCACTCGCCGCCCGATCCTCACTTCCTCGCCAAACACGGGAACGATGGGGATAAAGCGACCAGGGCTGACCTGTTTGTCCTCTAGGATATCTGTCAGGCTGACGAGATAGCGCAGGATTTGGTGCCCTTCCCTTTCCTGAATCTGGGCCTGGGCTAGAACTTGCGCTTTCTCCATCTCGTCCTCAATGTGGTCGACATCGACGACGGTTCCGTCGGGCATCAGCGCAATCTGGCGCTTGATAGGTTTCTTCAGCCAGTATTCCGAGACTCTGACATGGTCGTCGGTGGCCCACTCAGTACGCCATTGGTAGTCGACGAACTGGTGCCAATCAGCGTTCTTGCCAGGGTATTTGTCCTCAAACGACTTTCTGGACATATCAACTGGTACAAAACAAAAATTGGCATCCTCCCGTGTCGGTAAAATCGCGTCGGGATCCCACAATACCGAAATCCCGTCTTCAATCGGCGCAATGCGAATCTCTTGGTCAAAGGAGGCTTCCGAGTAGTATTCGCGCAAAATGCGAAAATGCCCGACGCCCGCCGTAACCTGTTGGTCCGCAGCCTTGTAATATGCGTCCTGCGCATCGCTTCTGTTCTCTATGTAGCGTACCAAGTTGGTCAGCACGTCCGCTGTCTTGATGTCGGCATTGTCGTCCACCGGGACAACCTTCAGACCAGGTTTCATCTGCCGGATGTCACCCGTCACTTGCCGCACGAACTGCGGGATGATGTTTACCACCATGCACGGCCGACGCTCCGTGGTGCGTTCGTTATAGGCCGTCGCGTCCCATTGGGCATCGCCGCAGCGGAAGCCGAGGTCGAGGTAGGCTTCGATGATGTTCTCGTGTTCGCGTTGCCGTGCGCGGTCATAGTTGTCGCGCATGGTCTTCATGAAGTCGGTATTGTAGGCTGTCTTGTCGACCGTTGTGGTCGCTTCTGGCTGGGTGCTTTCGCGTGCGCTGCCAACTACATCAGTTGCCATATCTCACTGCCATTGACCAATGTTCTGGAGGTCGTTCGAAATCCACACGTTCACACCACCTTGAGTAATCCGCCACGCATCCGCACTCCAGCCATTTGCAGACTCTAATGTGACTTGGGTGCCGTTGGCCTTGACCCATTTCACCAGCTTGGCGCGGTCGAACTGAGGAGTTTCCGGGTCGGAAGTATCGTCTGCCACTTCATCGGCTTCGGTATCCCCTGACATGCGAAGTAAGAACACCCGCTTGGTGTCGTGGGCTGGAGG
>CAZPVG010000131.1:3150-4489 GCA_964589945.1 uncultured bacterium | reverse complement strand
GTGTGCAGCTCGTCGATGAACAGGATGATCCGCGCCTCGTCGGACGTGACCTCCTTGAGCACCGCCTTGTGGCGGTCCTCGAACTCGCCCCGGAACTTGCTGCCCGCGACGCGCGCCCCGAGGGCGAGCGCGATGACGCGCTTGTCCTTCAGCGAGTCCGGCACGTCGCCGAGGACGATGCGCTGGGCGAGACCCTCGACGATGGCCGTCTTGCCGACGCCCGGCTCGCCGATGAGCACGGGGTTGTTCTTCGTGCGGCGCGCGAGCACCTGCATGACGCGGCGGATCTCGTCGTCGCGGCCGATCACCGGGTCGAGCTTGCCCGCGCGGGCCGCTGCGGTGAGGTCGCGGCCGTACTTCGCGAGCGCCTGGTACTTGTCCTCGGGGTTCTCGTCGGTCACCCGCTGGCCGCCGCGCACGTCGGTGAGGGCCCGGAGCAGCGCCTCCTGCGTGATCCCGGCCCGCGCGAGCGCCCGCTGCGCGCCGCCGGCGTGCGCGGCGTCGGCGAGCGCGAACAGCAGGTGCTCGACGCTCACGAACTCGTCCTTGAGCCGCTCCGCCTCGGCTTCGGCGCGCTCGAGCACGGAGCGCAGCGCGTCGCCGAGCCACAGGCTGCCGCCCTGCACGCGAGGCAGTGCCTTCAGCGCCTCGTCGGCGTAGGCCGAGACCGTGGCGGGCTGGACCCCCAGCTTCTGCAGCACGGCCAGGATGGTGCCCCCCTCCTCGGCGAGCAGTCCGGCCAGCAGGTGCTCGGGCTTGAGCTCCTGGTGCCCGAGATCGCGCGCGACCTTCTGGGCACGGTCGAGCGCTTCCTTCGACTTCTGCGTATAGCGTTCGGCGTTCACAGCGGTCACCTCCGGGCATCTCGATGCGCCAAGGTAGCACAGCGATGCCGGGTGACCGGGCCGCCCGACGGCGTCCGGGACATGTCAGGAACGGCCGGCGGGCGTGGACTTCAGGCGGCCCGTTCGAGCCACGGCAGCAGCACCGGCAGCAGGCGCCGGGCGAGCTGCGGGTACTGCATCGCGTCGGTGACCAGCGCGCGCAGGAGCGCCCAGTCGAGCTCGCCGGTCTCCACGTGGCGCGCGACCTCGATCAGCCGCGCCGCGAGCGAGACGCGCATCGCTTCCGGCACGTCGAGGCGCGCGAGGTCCACGGCGAAGGTCGCGATCGCGACGGCGTCCGGATCGAGGAACTCCGTCGTGTCGGTGCGCCGCTGGACGGGCCTGCCGACCACGCCAAAGACGGGCGAGTTGAGGAGGAAGTCCAGCGCGACCCGCCGGTCCTCGGCCAGCTCTTCGGCCGACCCCCCGTCCGCTTCGTCCGCTTCGTCCAGTTC
>CAZPVG010000131.1:0-3050 GCA_964589945.1 uncultured bacterium | reverse complement strand
GGCTTCGCAGCCACGGCCGGCTTCTCGGCTTCGACCGGCTTCGCGGGCGCCGCGGGCTTCTCGGCCTCGACCGGCTTCGCGGGCGCCGCGGGCTTCGGGTCCGCCGGCGCGGACTTCGCCGTCACCCTGCGCACCTTGCCCCGTCCGTTCTTCCCACGCGAGGCGGGTCGCGCCGGCGGGGAGGCGGTCGTCTTCGACGGCGCCTCCGACTTCGCCGGAGCTTCGGGCGGAAGGCTCGGCGCGCGCGGGATCTGCACGTCGGGCCGCTCCTCGTCGTCCGCGGTCGGCACCTCGCCGGTGGCGTCCTCGCCCAGCGCGGGCGGCGACTGCGCTTCGGGTGCTTCGGCCGCTTCGGCGTGCGCGGACTTCTGGGGCGCGGGCATCCGGAACTTCATGGTGAGCGACGGCGGAGCGGGCGAGCGTGGATCCCGCGGTGTCGCGCCCTGCTCGTCCGGCGTCGTGTAGCCCGGGGTCACGCCGAGCTCGCCCTCGGCGACGGGCGCCGGCTCGTCGGCGGGCTCGGCCGTGGGCGTCTCGGTCCCGCCCTCCCCGAGGTCGAGCATCGGGAAATCCACTTCGCTCTCGATCGCGCCGGTGTCGGGGTCCCTGTCATCGGCCGTGGGCTCCGGCACGCCCTCACGATCCACGGTCTCGAGCAGGCTGTTCAGGTAGGTCCGCGACTCCCCGATGCCCTTGCCGAACCACTCGCGCGCGAGCTTCGCATCGGGCCGGGCGTGCGGCGGCGTGAACACGATCCGCCGGAAGCGCTCCACGCGCTCGCCGTCCTCGGGCCAGATCCGCTGGATGGCGGTGACGGTGTTCTGGCGCCAGTTCTTGAAGCTGAGGTCGCGGACGTTCGCCGTCCGGAGCGTGCCCATCGTCTCGATCTGCTCGACGAGCAGCTGGCGGCACCGGTCGAGGTGGGTGGGCGCGCTCACGCGATCGCTCCGCGGGCGCAGGCCCCGTCACCAGTCCGAGAAGCGCTCCTCGCGCCAGGGGTCGGCGTCGTTGTGGTAGCCGTTGCGCTCCCAGAAGCCCGGCTCGTCGCGGGCGACCAGCTCGATGCGGCGGATCCACTTCGCGCTCTTCCAGAAGTAGCGCCGGGGCACGACGAGACGGAGCGGCCACCCGTGCTCGGGAGTGAGCGGCTGGCCATCGTGTCGGTCGGCGAGCAGGACGTCATCCTGGAGCAGCTCCGAGAGCGGCAGGTTGGCCGTGAAGCCCGCCTCGGCGTGAAGGATCGCGAATCGCCCCTCGGGCTTCGGGGCTGCCCGCGACATCACCTCGCGCAGCGACACGCCTTCCCACGTGTTGTCGTACCGGCTCCACCGCGTTACGCAGTGGATGTCCGAGTGCACCTGCACCCGCGGCAGCTGCTGGAACTCGTCCCACGTCCACCGCTGCGGACGCTCGACGAGCCCGTCCAGCACCAGGTCCCAGCGGGCCAGGTCGACCGTCGGCACCGTGCCGTGGTGCAGCACGGGCCACTTCTCGGTGAGGATCTGGCCCGGCGGGAGCCTCGGCTCCTGTCGCGGGCTTTCCACACTATCGGCACGGCTCTTCTCGGAGTTCATCCCTCAGAATCCTCTCGCAGCGCCCTGAGCGCCTTCTGCATCCGGGCGGCGAGGGGTATCAGCGCCGCCAAGTGGCTGTCAATCCTCGTTTCGCGGGCCGGACCGCGGCTTCAGTCGTCGTCGGCCATCCGGGCCCGGAGCCGCTTGCGTTCGCTCGTCCGGCGCTTCTCGACGATCCGCCGGGCGCGCGACGACGCCGTCGGCGCCGTGGCCACGCGCTTCTTCGGCCGCCGGCGACGCGCCTCGAGCGCCTTCCAGACGCGCTCGAGCGCCGCCTGGCGGTTGCGGAACTGCGAGCGGCTCTCCGTCGCCACGCGGACGATCCCCGAGGGACGGTGCCGGACACGGACGCTCGACTCCGTCTTGTTCTTCTTCTGCCCGCCGGGCCCGGGCGAGCGGTACGCCTCGACCTCGCACTCGGCGAGCAGCTTCCGAAGGTGATCGGGCAGCGACATGCGGGGACTGTAGGCCCCGGCCGGGGCCGGCGCGAGCCCGGCCGCCGTCGCCGGCGGGGAGGAATGTGCCGTGCGGGCGGCCGCGGCGGCCGACGAATCCGTGAAACTACGGATGTCGTCGGGGGTCCGGATTGCCTAGGGTGCGCAGCATGTCCATTCCCGCCTTCTCTCTGTTCTCCGCGATCAGCGAGCTGCTCGTGACCGCGGGCGTGCTGTTCGTCGTGCGCCGCAACTGGACGCGGCGGCACTTCCCGTTCGCGATCTTCCTTTCGGTCGCCTTGTTCGAGGGCCTCGTCAACGTCATGTACATGGCCGGGCGAGCCTCCGAGGCGTCGGCCGCGCACGCGGCGTCCGCCGCCCTTCCCGTCGGCATGAAGATCGGCTTCGCGGCGCACGGGCTGCTCTCGCTGTTCGCGTACCTCGTGTTCGTGGTGCTGGGCACCCTCGCCCACCAGGCGCAGGAGCAGGGCCGCTGGTTCTTCCGCGAGCGGCCCGCGCTCACGTGGTCGTTCCTCGTCGTGTGGATGGTCAGCATCGTCTCGGGCGAGGTCATCTTCGCGCTGCGCTACCTGGTGTGAGTCCCGCCCCGCCGAACCCGCGGGCGCGCCGGCTACGCGCGCCGCTGCTGCTCGCCGTGTGGACGCTCTTCGGCGTCGCCGCGACCGGCGGGCTGGTCATCTTCTTCGCCCGCCTCGCGGCCGGAACGACCCCGGGGATCGAGATCCACGTCGTCTCCGGGCTCGCGCTGCTCGCCGCCTGGGCCGCCTACCAGTGGGCGCACTGGCTGCGCATCGCGCCGTGGCGGCCCCGGCTCGACTACACGCTCGGGCTCGTGGCCGCGATTTCGATGGGCCTCGCGCTGCTCACGGGGCTGCCGCTCGCGCTCGAGTGGTGGCAGGCTCGGGAGGCCGGGCGCCCGGCGCACTACGTGTCGTGGCTCTCCGGCGCGCACAACGTGATGAGCATGCTCGTGCTCACGTTCGTGGCCGCCCACCTGTTCACCGTGCTCGAGCGCGACGCG
>CAZPVG010000130.1:1651-4503 GCA_964589945.1 uncultured bacterium | reverse complement strand
ATTGTATAGTTCATATTAATATATACGTAAAATTTTGTAAAAATGTTACAAATTATATTTTTTATTTTTTATATTATTTTCAAAATCATCCATTAATTTTATAGGAATTTTAATATTTCTGCAATAAAACTCATTTAAAATTTCATATTTTGTAAAACTACCTTCTCCAATACCTTCTGACCATAACTTAACCCATAATCCCCATCCTTTTTTGCCAATAAGAACAGATTTTAAAATATTAGGATGTCTGGTAATAATTGGTTTATTTTTATAATAACCATTTTCATATTCACGAAAAACAAATAAGCATGAAGGTGATTTAGAATTGCCTTGTATTTCTACATTTACACCACAAAAAGTTATTAAGTCTTTTCTATTAACAGAAAAGAAAAAATTAAATATTTCTAAAAAATTATTAGAATATTTAATTCTTTTTCCGCTTCCAAGCGGTAATATGGTGTATTATTTTTCATAGTACCGATATCCAGAGTCGAACTGGAACCATATCCTTATGAGAGACGTGTCCTGCCTTTAGACCATATCGGCATTTAATTTATTGATTTTTTCTGCTTCTTCTTTCCCTTTTTTCTCTGCTTCCTCAATTAAATCATCAATAAAATTATTATATATTTCAGGATAATCTTTTATCTTGAAATTCTTTTTTTCATCAGTTAATTCACTAATTTTAGTTTTTTTCATTTACTTTAATTATTTCAAATTGTGTTGTACCATATCTATCTACAACTTTAAATCTTTCTTCTTCGGGTGTTAATTCATTTTTAATAGTACTGCATAGGAGAATCGAACTCCTGATATTAGATTGAAAGTCTAACGTGTTAACCACTTCACCAATGCAGCAGAGCTTGTACTCGGTACGGGAATCGAACCCGTATCCGCAGATTGAAGGTCTGCCATCCTATTCCGATTAGACGAACCGAGCATGTGCGAAACTTTCCTCTCGCTCTCGTTCAACTAATCTTAATATGGTTACGTTAGTATTCATCATTTTTTATTTCTTTCTAATTCACTTTCATGTTTAAAAACATCATAAATAGCATTTTCTAATAATTCAATTGCTTCTGGTACATTATCACCTTCTGCAATTATATCAGGTCTTGCTTTTGCCCAACAGGTATACCCTTCTGTTTCATTACCAACAAAAACAGCATCCATTTGAACCGATATTTTAAATTCTTCTCTTATCATATAAAATAACTGTTTACATTCCAAATAGTCAAAGCAGGTTTAGTTGCCAACTTTCCTTTGCTGTAGTGCTTCTTTTATAGGCACGTTATCTACAGTTTCAACACGAAGCCAACGTGTTAGTAATCGTACCCTCGGTGGGATTCGAACCCACAGAATCTTACTTTTGAGGCAAGCATGTCTGCCAGTTGCATCACGAAGGCATTTTATTTAAATAATTGGTATCTTTGATTTTGGTAATTTATATGGTTTTGTTTCATTATATGAAAACATAATATCACCATTTGCTTTATCAACTAATCCAGGTATACCACTATATTCAAATAATACTAATTTTAATTTACCAAAACAATTTTTATTATTATTAAAAAATCTATGCGTTATTTCAACAATAACATCTTTTTCAAAGAACATATTTTCTTGAAGAGCAATAACCCAAACTTTTGTTCCTTTAGGTATTACTCTTAATTCACCAATTTTCATTTTAATCTATTATTTTTATTTATTGTTTTAACTGCAATTGTAATCAAAACAATCAATGTTGTAATAAATAATACAAATCCTAAATACTCAATCATTCTTTATTATTTTTAAAATCTCTCTTTTATCAACAACTTCACATTTTAATTTTATTTCTTCAATCCTACGTTTAGGAATGTCATAATGAGTTTTGTGAAACCAACATCTTTTAATTTCAAGTTCATTTGCCATTATATGTAAATTTTCTATTGAATATGGCTTACAAACTAAATGTCGGTATTCATCACAATAATATTTCAATTCTTACAATATTTTTTTCTTAATTTTTTCACAAATTTAAAGGTTTTACCATTTTTTATCTGACGATAACCTTTATTATTGTGATGTTTTCTAAATTTCATATATCGTTTCTAAGATTTTGTACCCCCTATGAGATTCGAACTCATACACTACGGTTTTAAGCCGTATACGACTGCCAGTTACGTCAAGAGGGCAAGACGTACCCCTGGAGGGATTTGAACCCACACGAACCTTACGATTCACAGGATTTTAAGTCCTGCGTGTCTACCAGTTTCACCACAGAGGCATATTAAATCATCCTCTGTGCATAATCGTTCACTATTTATGTTCTGATTTCTCATTTTCTTTAACAAATTTTAAAATGCCTGAATCTTTTAAATATTTCAAGGCACTTTTTTTAGATTTAACAATTTCTTTTGTTCTTTTTTTAATTAATTTTATTTCTTCTAACATAAGTGGAGGCGGGGGAATTCGAATCCCCGTCCAGAGAACCAATAACTAAGAAGTCATTCACAAGTTTAGTTTACTTATTTTAATGTCATTTAAGGATTTTAACTAAATAAACAAAAAGTTAAAATTCCTGACTAATTTGCCAAGTTCGGGTTTTTTAACGTAGTATTGTATTAAATTTTACTATACTTCAAATTTAAAATTAGGCTACTACTTCTGCCCCACCTACGAATGCCATAGCATCTTCAAAGGTGAATGTTGATTTTTCTTCGCCATTTATTGACTTATACCAATTTTTAATGTGTAGAAGTATCATTCACATACTTGCACCGCTTAACAATTACATTCCTGTCAAATCCTGTCGCCCCCATAATGTGATAGCACAGGCTGCGTGGTTCTTATGTTCCTGCTCTGTACCT
>CAZPVG010000130.1:0-1551 GCA_964589945.1 uncultured bacterium | reverse complement strand
TGTGGCAATATCAGGAATCGAACCTGAGTGATCCAACTTATCTTATTCCTTTCAACGGTTAACTATAATCCGTAAAGTAGTAAAGACGTATTGCCAATTAAATATACGAAATTCTATTAATAAAGGTTACAATATTTCATATATTTTTTTTTTGTAGTCGGTACGGGAATCGAACCCGTGTTTGCAGATTGAAAGTCTACTGAACTTAACCACTATTCGAACCGACCATTTATCTTATAAAATATCTTTTATAAATAAAATAAGAAGCTAAACATAAATCAAATATTGCAATTAATATTGCAATTAAATAATGATTTTGATTACATGCTTCTACTATAAATCCAAATCCAAATCCAGAAAATAACCACATTATTACAATAAATGTTATAATTAAATTATATAAATTTTCTAAATCTTCTATAATTATTTTTTTATTTATTTTCATAATTAAAACGGCAAATCATCTTCTATTATTAAAGAACGTTGTTGCTTATCTTTATCTTTAGGTACTAAATTTGAATTATTAATTAAATCAACTAATTCATATTTATCAATACCTAAATAAATTAAATCTTTTAAATGTTTTATTGCACTATATACACTTCTGTCATTTTGTAAATAACCTTTTTTTGCTTTTATTGCAGATTCAGGCTCTTCAACATTAATATATAACCCATCAAAACATTTTACATTATATGTTGGGTTTTCATCCAAATTATAAAGTACATCTATAGAAATACCATCAATAAGTAATTTAAATGATACCACCCTATTTTTACCTACCATGAATCTTTCTGATCTTCCACATTCAATATCAACTAAATATTCTCCAAAAAAATCTCCTGTACCATAATAATTTTTTTGTGTAATAATATCTAAATCTTTTACTTCTCTATGAAGTAATCCATTTAAAACTAAACCAAAACTACCACAAAATATAATATCAGGATGTTTACTTTCAAGTAATCTAACAACAGATATTATTTTTTCAGAAATAAATTTATTTTCCATAATATTAAATTAACACATTCGGCAAGATTCGAACTCACACCATATAAATCTGGAGTCTATATATTCTACCAATTAAACTACAAATGTATTGTGCAAATATAATATATTTTTTTCAAAATGTCAAGTTTTAAAGCCGAGAACGTGGGATTTGAACCCCTCCTTCACCGTGACAGGGTGCTATGCAATCCACTACACTACGCCCTCGGTTAAATCAATATGTCAATGAACAAAAGAGCAGAGACGATGGGACTCGAACCCACGACCTTCTGATAGACAGTCAGACATTCTAACCAACTGAACTACGCCTCTATTTAAAAGAACTAAGCACGCCTGGAAGGATTCGAACCCTCGCCCCTGGTTTTGGAGACCACTATGCTACCGTTAACACCACAGACGTATATAACGTTGATTACTGGTTCAACGTTAAAAACCTTTATAGACTCCAAACCATAAGGTAAAGAGTTGGCGGTCTATGTGGGACTCGAACCCACTTCTCCTGGGTGATAGCCAGGAAGTATACCCATGAACCCAATAGACCAA
>CAZPVG010000129.1:0-4831 GCA_964589945.1 uncultured bacterium | reverse complement strand
TGGACCGTTGTCCCACCGGCGCAGTAGATCAGTCCCAAGTCCGACAGGCTCCTAGGCGCGCCGCAGCAGGCGGTGTAGATGCCTGCCCTCCACCCACTGCCACGACAACAGTGACGGAATACCGAAGCCCACCTGGCGGACGCGCTTTGCCAGGGACAGCGCCAGGGCAACGTCGGGACTCAGGCCGGTCGCGGCGCCGAACAATACGAAACTGCCTTCCTGAATGCCGAGCGCGCCGGGGACCAGGAACGCAGCGCTCTGTACCGCTTGGGCCAGGCTCTCCAGCATGATTGCGGCCGGCAGGCTGATGGGGTGTCCCAGCAGCCACAGCGTGAACCACAACTCCGCGGCCCCGGCCATGAGGCCGGCGAACTGCCACAAAGCTGCGGTCAGCAACACCCCGCGTCTGCGGTAAAGGTGCTGAATGGCCTCATCCAGCCGCGCCGGATCGCCCGCCAGTGACAACACCTTGCGGCCGGTGAGGGCGGTTAACACCCGCTCCAGAAGTTGGAACAGGCCCCAGCGGTGCTGAAGCAGATAGAAGACGATCAACAGCGGCAGGCTGACCAGCAGTCCGAGAATGACCAACCGCGCGGCCACATGATCGCTTAAATAGTAGAGCAGGATACCCAGTCCCACCAGTGTGAATATAAACTGCACCGCCAGCGTCAGGGTGACCTCTACCATGACGCTGGCGGCGGAGGCGGAACCGGGGACGCCGCGCATCATCAGCAGCCGCACGCCGGCTACCTCACCCCCCACCCGCGCCACCGGCAACAGGCTGTTGATGGAGTCGCGTACCGCCGCGATCCATGACAGATAGGGCAGGCTGGCCTGGCGGTGGTCATGCAGCAGGGCGCGCCAACCCACCGCATCCAACGCAATGGGAGCGATATGCACCGGGATCAGCCATAACAGTGCCCAGCCGGCGGACCCCAGGGTCGCTGCCACGTCATTGACCCCGCTGTGCATGACCAGAATGATCAGCAACGCCAGTCCGCCCACCCCGGCGACGGTCATGATGATGCGCAGGCGCATGCCCGTGGCACCCGTAGTGTCCTCTTTATTGTCTTTGCGTGATCGCGCAACGGTCATGGAGCGCGATCGGTTTGCGCCGACGGCTGGGAACGCTGCATGAGCAGCGCCGGTAGCAGTATCAGCATGGATAAGAGTACGCAGGCCAGCGCCAGGCTCAGTGATTTGCCCAGTATCGACATACCGGGGTCGCCGGAAAGGGCCAGGCTGCCGAACGAACTCATGGTAGTGAGGGCGCTGAACAGCACCGCCCTGGACGTGCTGCTGTGCATAAGGTGGGTGACCGGCACGCCGCTTCGCCAGCGCACCACCAGGTAGATGCCGTAGGCCACGCCGAGGCCGATCAGCAGGGGTACGACGATGATATTGGCCAGATTCAGCGAAATGCCCGACAGTTCCATGGCGGCCACCGCCCATACGGCGGCGATGCCCAGCGGCACCAGTACGGTGAGCGTGTCAACGATGTTTTTCAATGCCGCCAGCAGCAGCACGGTGATCAACACCACCGAGATCATGCTGGCCTCGCCGAAGGCATTGATTACCGCATCGCCGCCTTCCACCAGCAACACCGGTATGCCGGCGGCGTTGGGTGTCACCGAACGCACCGCCTCGGTAAAGCGCCGCGTGTTGATATTGTCGTTGAGGTCTATGGCCGGTAGCACCTCCACCCGTGCCTCACCGTCTGCGGCGAGGTAGCGCACGCGCAGGTCGTCGGGCAGGGTCTGCAGGGTGACCGGTTCGGCCTGCAGGGCGAGCTGCAGGCCGGCCAGTTGTGTGAACAGGCCGTCCATGACGCGCGATTGCAGCACCCCGAGTTGTTCCGGCGCATCGGCGAAACGCGTCAGGTAACGGGACACCTCGCCCGACAGCGTCTGCGCCGCCGGCGCCAGGGAGTCCGCAGGGTGGGCGGCGGCAAAGGCGGTCAGGGATTGCTGAAAGTGCGACAGCGCCGTGCGGATCGCCGCCGGCTGCGGGGGCGGGGTGCTGGCCGGGTCGATGGTGAAAGGCGGCAGCAGCAGACCCATCTGCTCGATAATGTTCAGCTTGTCGTCCTGATCGTCGGGGACGTAACTGGACAAGGTGATGGCATGGGCCACTACCTTTAGCCCGTCGAGTCGTTTGGCGACCGCGTCTGCGTCCCGGAGAGAAGGCTCCAGGACATCGATGGAGTAGGGCGGGGTCTTGCTGTGACTCAACAGGTACTGGAAGGTCTTGACCGCCTCGGCCTCCGGGTTTTGCAGATTGATGGGGTTGAAGTCGAAGTGGCTGCGCATGATGAACGGGACGGCCCCCAGGGTCAGCAGCACCGCGGCGGCCGTGATGGTGCGCGCGTAACGCAGGAACAGCAACGGCCGTTGTGCGGCGGCGCGCTGCTTCGCCGGCGCCGCGATGGGACGCACGGACAGTAACGCCGGCAGCACGGTGAGGTTTGCCAACAGTGCGATGAACATGCTGGTGCCGGAGATAATGCCCAGGTCCACGATGCCGGCAAAACTGGTGGGCACGAATGAATAAAAGCTGATGGCCGCCGCCACGGCCGCCAGGGTCAGCGCCCCGCCGATGCCCGTCGCCGTACGGCGCAGTGCCTCGATATGGGAACGGGCCCTGCCGTGTTCTTCCCGGTAACGCATGGAGAACTGGATACCGAAGTCGACACCGAGGCCGATGAACAGCACCGCGAAGGCGATGGAAAATAGATTGAGGGGCGCGGTGGCGAGCAGGGCGAAGGCGGCGGTCCAACTCAGGCCCATGAACAAGGTGAGCAGGTTGAAAAACACCAGCCGTCCCGAGCGCAGACCTATCACCAACAGCAGCAGTACCAGGGTGATGGACACGGCGGTGGCGACCTCGGCACCGTGAGACACCGTGCGCAGTTGCTCATTGTCCAACGCCACGGAACCGGTAACGCGCACCTCTACGCCGGCGGCGCTGTTCAACCCGAGCTTCTCTGCGCCTGTGTGAATGATGTCCAGCGCCGCCTGGGCGGGCTGCATCTGGTCATAGTCCAGGTGCGGTTTGATGATGATGAAGCGGCGCCGGTCGTCCTCGCTCCCCGAGGATCCGCTAATCAGCTCGTCCCACGGCAGTTGGTAAAACCGCCCCGCCTCCTGGGCCGCCATGGTCTTGCCAATGTGGCTGAACAGGGTATCCAGGCCGCCCAATTGAGGGCCCGCGCCGGACTTTAGCTCGAGGCCTTTTTCCAGTACCGACAGCAATTCCGGCAGGGTGGGCCGTTGGGTCAGTTGGGAGATAAGGGGCTGCGCCGCCGAGAGGCGGTTGGACAGCGACCACAATTCGCCGGTGCTGAGGTACAGCAGCCCGTTCTTGCGAAAGAACGCACCGCCGCCGGGCTGGTAGATGCTGTCCACATAGCGGGTCTGTTGCCCGAGCCACGCCGCCAGACGCCGCGCACCGTCGTCGGCCAGTCCCACCGTCTGGCCGTCCACCACCACCAGTATGGTGTCGTGCAGTTCAGGAAACACCGCGTCGAGGCGGTTCTGTACACGCTGGAAGGCCAGGTCCCGAGACAGGGCCTGGCTGGTATCGGTATTGATGGCGAAGTGGCCCGCCGTGTAGTACAGCGCCGCCGCCGTCAACGCCACGGCGGTGCCGATCACGTACCACGCGCGGCGCTGGCTGAACACCACCAGCGCGCCCAGCGCCTGGATGTAGCGGTGTCCGAACCGGGCGATACGCCCCGCCGCCGTCCCTTGCTTACCGGTGGAGCTCACTGAAACTGATCGATTGGATGTCGGCGGCGGCCAAGGCGCTGCGCACCCGCGGACTGGTCAGGGCTTGCAGTTCCGCCGCTTGGTGTTTCACCGCCGTGGGCGGCGTGCCCGCATCGGCGGCGGTGGCGGGGTGAAAATAGATCTCGCTTACGCCGGGCGGCAGGCAGTCGACGATGCGCAGCAGGGTGTCCTCATCCATGGCACCGCTGGTGCTGAGCCCGAATACGTATTGATTGTAGGATACCCCGGCGCGGCGCACGCGCCACTCCAGCAGGCGTACCCACGGCCGCAGCAGTGCCTGTCCGCTGAACCGCGTCCAATGCCCGTCGGCGGTGATGCGCCGCGAGGCGCGCAGCGGTTCATAGGGGATACGCATGGCGTGCATGCCGAATTCATGACCGATGCCGAGTATCATCCCCAGCACAGTGGGGTGAAGGTGCATGTGCTTGTGGGCGTTGACGTGGTCCAGTGCCAGGCCGGTGGCGCGATATGCCTGGAACTGGGCGCGGATCTCGTCCTTAAGCTGACGCCGTACCCGGGGCAGGAAGAAGAAGCGCATGCCGGCACGCGCAAGGCGGCCGCTGAATTCGCCGTTCTCGTTCACCAGGTCCGGTACACGCTCCGGCGGCAGCACCGGGCGGCCGTCCACCAGCACCAGGTGCAGCCCCACGCGCAGCCGCGGCAGGCGCCGTGCCCGCGCCACGGCATCGGCCGCGGCCGCGGCGCCGACCATGAGGCTGGCACCGCCCAGAACGCCATGCCGGTGAGCCAGTTCTACGGCTTCGTTGACGGCGGTTGCGAGTCCAAAGTCATCGGCGGTCAGGATAACCTGTCGTTGCGTCACTAGCGTTGCCTGAGAAAGCGCATAAACTCTACACCCTCGCGCAAGCGGCGTTTCATCATCTTCGGGCTGCGTATCATCTCACCGGTTATCTCGGCGATCTTGCCGGCGCGGAAGTAAAAGCGTTTGTAGAAGGTCTCCACCGAGTCGAAGATCTCGGTGTGATCGAGGTGCGGATAGCTCAGCGGACTCAGCTGCACCCCTTGGTCGTTTACCAGGTGAT
>CAZPVG010000128.1:0-4959 GCA_964589945.1 uncultured bacterium | reverse complement strand
TCCGTTCGCTCCCTCAGATCCGCGCGGGCGGCTCAATCAATTGTGCTGCTTCGGAGTGCGCGGGCTCGCGGTGGCACTTTCCGCGAGTGTCCGTGACGCTTTGGCCACGGCCGCGGCTACGGCGCCGGCTGCTCCGCCCCTCACTGGTGCTCAAACTGGGACCTCTCCACACGCGCATACACCGGCTTGTCGACAGTCCAGCCAACCGGTCCGAGCACTACTGCCTCGTTGGTGCAGGTCGCAACGTAGTGCTCTCGCTCAACGTCCCCCCACATATCCACTCCCTGAAGGCTCCTGCGCGTCAGGAGCTTGCCTGATCGGTCCCTGATCTCGGCCCAGACTTGGACGTCCATCACCACCGGGTAGAACCAACTGGCCTTCCGGATGAGGCTCACTGACCATTTTTCGTCGGGACTCTTGAGCGTGCGGTAGACCTTCGGTCGGTTTGCCCAACCCCATGCCCCGATGCCAGCCAGTACCACGAGGAGCAGTACCGCGCCCCAAGTGAGCAATGCCCTAACGTACTTTCGGTCATCCATTCTCGGCCAGCCTCCTCGCTTCCCGCATCACCGCTTCGTCGGAGAGCCTCGCGTACCGTTGCGTGGTCTCGATGCTCGCGTGCCCGAGGATCTGCTGCAGCGCGGCCAGGTTCCCGCCCCGCTCCAGCCACTGACACGCGAACGTGTGCCGCATCCGGTGAACGTGGAAGTCCGGCACTTCGGCCAGCCTGCCCGCCGCCTTCGCGAACGAGCCCGGCGAGCCTGCCGCATAGGGCACCAGCCGCCCGACGCGGGACCGCACCTCCCGCACCAGCTCCGGCGACAGCGGCACCCTCCGGATCTTCCTGCTCTTCGTGTTTGAGACTTCGAGGAACCACTGTTCTTCCACCGCGCCCGGCAGCTGCAGCCGCTTCACGTCCGCCGCCTGGGCCCGGCACAACTCGCCCCACCTCAAACCCGTGCCGAGTGCCAGACGGCACACGAACCCGTGAGGCGCTTCCAGCGCGGCCAGCCTCGCCGCCTCTTCGTCGGCCAGCCGGTCCGGTGGCAACTCCTGGAGCTTCGGCATCACCCGCCTTGGAAACGGGCTCCGCTCGATCAGCCCCGTGTCCTCGCACCAGTGCAGCAGGCACCGCACGTCCGACAGCACGTGCCAGACGCTCGTCACGCTGAGCGAAGTCCGGTTCTCCAGATGCAGCCGGAACCGTCGCACGTCCTCGCCCGTCACCCGCTCCACGGCCATGTCGCCGAAGAACGGCTCGACGTAGTCACGAACGCGCTGGGCCGCCACAGAGCGGCCCTTCTCGGTCCGCTGCGTCTGCACGTACGACCTCAGCCAGCGCCCGGCGACTTCGCCCACCGTCCCGACGTTCTCCGTGGGGATCGGCAGCCCCGCCGCGAGAGTCCTCGCCTTGTCGCACGCTTCCCCGAAGTCAGCCCCGAGCGATATCCACCGCTCGCGACCGCCCCGGTAGAGCCGGAGATACCAGCCCGGCCGACCCTTCCTGCGGAACATCCCTTTCGGGAGCTTCGGCATTGTCAGCGCTCCTTTCGTGGCGCCGAAGCAAGCCGCAGGACGTCGCGTGCCTGGAGCCTAGCAGCCCCGCGATCGGCCGCGCAGCCTCATCTACGGCCGTCCTAGAACGCATGAAGGGCAGCGCCCTAGCGCCGCCCTCCCACGTGTCCAGCACTGTCCACCGCTGTCCACTGTCTTTGAGTTATGCCTACTTATGCCAAGGGGCCCGCCTTATCGGTAGAGCGACTTGAGCCTGCCCCAAGTGATGTCCCGCGTCGGGGTAGCGCAGCCACCGACGGTGCTGAAGTCCGGCGAGTCGACCTCGGACCAGTATTGGGCACCGTGCTGGTCCGGGGCTCCACAGAACTCGAGGAAGTGATCGGGAGCGATCGTCCCCGACGCATAGGTGCCGGCGACCCAGACCCCCTTTAAGGCGGCATCCGCTTCTCCGCGCTGCCCGGCGGCTCCCCACTGAACGAAGTCAGCAATCAGCTCGACACCCGGAATCCCGCCGTCGTAGCTGCTTGGCACGCGCAACTGCACGGCACCGGTGTCGGCGAGGTCGACTGTCACATCGTAGAGCCAAAGGTCGGTGGGCGTATCCGGTTCGTACGAGTTGAGGTGAAGCACGACGCTGCCGCCGCTCGGAACCGGAATGCTGCTGCCGATCCCCTCGGATCCGATCACCCATTCTCTCGAGACGGGGGCCAGGCGCAAGCGGTAGAGTCCGCAGTCCCCGTCGGCTCCACCCAGATTCGACACCTGGATGCGCGTCGTACCCGGGCCGCTACCGAACTGCAGCTTCGTGACTCGGAAATTTGAGACCGGCGCTCCGCTTTCAACGACGTTGACGACGCCAATGTAAGATGACCCGGTCCAGGGGTAGGCGAAATAGGCAAAGGCGCCGGGCTCATCCGCAATCCACGCGAATGAGCTGTCCCGAGCGAGCGATGAGGCGTTGCTTTGAAAGTGGCCGTCGCCCGCGAAGGTCAGCGTGTCACCGCTGGAAAGGCCGTAGTAACTCGGCTGCGCACCAACCCAAACGACAAAGTCGCCCACGTTGGCCGTGACGTTCCTCGGGTGGAAGCCCTCTCCGTCGAAGGTCACTCGGACTTGGCCTCCATATGCCTCGCTGCAGACGCAGAGGAGCGCAATGCCGAGCATGAGCTGAGTTGCCTTCATGCGAGGGCTTCGACCCGGCCCGGTCCACCCCCGCCGCCTGTTGACCCGTCCATCGCCGCCCTCGACGCTTGAGACTTGTGTGCTCGTGCACATCCGACGCATAGCTCCTCCGCTGCTACTCTCGCGCCCGCATGCGACTCGGAACGCGTGAACCGGCGGCGACATGGGCATAGATCATGCCCCCATCGAGATCTCTGTGGCCTGAACGCGCTGTCGATTGGAATCCAGTGCAGTGGTTCGGCGTGATATCCGGATGAGTTCCCATCCGTTCTCGCCTGCGCCCCTCCGGATTGCAGCCTGATGACTCCCCAAGCCCGCAATACGTGCATCGTGCAATCGGCTCGCAGCCCGCATCTCCCATGCGCCTCCTTGCGCTCTATCACCCGCCTCTGTGGACGGCCTGGGAACGTCCTGCTCTCCAAGCCGGACTCTCCCCCTGCTGGTCCGCCCCGGTGCACCTGGCGGGCACCGGCGTCCTACTTCCCGCCTCCGCCTTCCTGCTTCTTCTCCGCCACCTTCTTCGCGGCGGCGGCCTGCTCGCGGGCGGTCCAGGGCGGGACGACATGGTTCATGCGGGCGTAGGCGATGGACTGGCCGAGGTGCTCGTGCGAGCGGGAGGCGATCTCGAGCATGAGCCTTTCGTTCGCCACGGTCCGAAGCTGGCGGCGCTGGTCGGTGAGGATCTCGCGCTCGGCGTCGAGTTGGAGCCCGGGCGCAAGCAGTGGGAGCTCAGCGCGCAGGGGTAGGCGGGGCGATCCGACGCCTGGCCTAGGAGCCCTGCCGGAACCGGGCGTCGCTGTCCTGAGCCAGGCCGTCGAGCATGCCCGGCTCCAGCATCAACGCGGTCTCGATCTTCCAGGGTTCGTCGTCCTCGTAGTCGACCGTTCCCAGCGTGACCCAAAGGGTGATGTGGCCGATCGAATCGTGCGAGGCGGTGAGGCTCAGTTCGCCCTCGACCGACTTCCAGCACTTCACTCCCGGCCAGCCGCGCCACTCCCCGGCCATGGACCGAAAGAGGTCCGCAATCAACGGCCCATCGGTATACAGCCACACGACGCGCCGTCCATGGAGGTCGTGCCGGGACAGCGACACCTCGACGTACTCGCCACGTGGCTGTGCGAACTCCAGGATTGCGTCCGACTGGCATGACTTGATGACCATTACCCCTCCCGAGAAGGAGGCCGCCGGCGGAGAACGTCTTGCAGCCGAGCCGACTCGGCATGCTGACCCCGCAGCGGTGTTCGGGCACCCGATTCGCCGCGCGCTTCTCTGGCCGGGAAAGAGGCTCGTTCGCCGCTCCGTCGCGTGGCATGGTCGCGGCATGAATCGCGCAAAGCGACTTCCCTGCCTGGCCCTCTTGCTGCTCGCCACCACGTCGGCAAGGCCCGTCTACGGACCGGGGCCCGCCTACGACGCGGGGACCATCGAAGACGCGAGATACGGCTTTTCCTTCGACCTGCCCCAGGGGCTGGTCGCGGAGCACGCACCCGACATTCCCGAGTACTGGATCGGCCCGGAAGAGGGAGGCATGAGCATCACCCTGGCCGTCGAGGCACATGCGTGGACCTTCCCGAAGTCCGCACTGGATCGCGACCAGTGGCTGCTCGCCTACGCCCTACGGAATCTCGCCACGCGCTGCGATTACGACGGTGAATACACTTCGGGGGCCGCGGACAGCCTGCTGTCCCCACGGTCCTTCAGGACGCCCGGCGGTCTCGCTGCCGTGGAGTACTTCATGCGGGTGCGCGAGGAGTTCTATGGGTACGGGGCCGAGTACAAGGGCGGGGACTCCACCGCCGTCGTCGTGGACGGTTCGCCCGCCTCGTCGGACGATCCCGACTCGTTCAGTTATTCCCGGATCGTGCGCACGGCGGGGCCCGAGTACCTGGTGGATATCACCACGCCCGATCGGCCCGCGATCGTGCGCGTGGAGTTCAACTGCGAGCACCGTCCCGACTCAACCACGCTCCGGTTGGGGCGGGCCATCGTGAACTCCATCCGGCTCGGCAAGTCCAAGTAACGGACGTTCCGGGCGCGGGGGCCGCCCAATTCACCTGCCTGGCCGTCGCGTGCTCCGCGGGGCGCCTGGCACCCGTGAGTGACGGGGCGCCCGGGCGCCAGCGCCTTACTTCCCGCCATTCCCCTCCTCCTGCTTCTTCTCCGCCGCCTTCTTCGCGGCCGCGGCCTGCTCGCGTGCGGTCCATGGTGGGACGACGTGGTTCATGCGGGCGTAGGCGATGGACTGGCCGAGGTGCTCGTGGG
>CAZPVG010000127.1:0-4988 GCA_964589945.1 uncultured bacterium | reverse complement strand
GGCCGGGTTCGAGCGCGGCGTGCGTCCGATCGGGCTCTGGTCGATGTCCACGACCTTGTCGATCCGCTCCGCCCCTTCGAGCTTCCGGTGCGCCCCCGGGCGCGCGGAGCCGATCCCGAGGTGCCGCTGGAGCCCGGCGAGCAGGATGTCGTTGACGAGCGTGCTCTTTCCCGAGCCCGAGACGCCGGTCACGCACGTGAACGTGCCGAGCGGGATCTCGACGTCGAGGTCCTTCAGGTTGTGCTCGCGCGCCCCGCGCACGGTCACGACCGCGCCCGCGCCCGGACGTCGCGACCGCGGGGCCTCGATGCGGCGCTGCCCGGAGAGATAGAGCCCGGTCAGGGAGTCCAAGCGGCGCGCGACCTCCTCCGGCCGGCCGGCGGCGACGAGCCCTCCCCCGTGGCGGCCGGCGCCGGGTCCGAGGTCCACGAGCCAGTCCGCGGCGCGCATCGTCATCTCGTCGTGCTCGACGACGACGACGGTGTTTCCGAGGTCGCGCAGGCGCTCGAGTGTCGCGAGGAGCTTCTGGTTGTCGCGATGGTGGAGCCCGATCGAGGGTTCGTCGAGGATGTAGAGCACGCCCGTCAGCTGCGAGCCGATCTGCGTCGCGAGCCGGATGCGCTGCGCTTCGCCGCCCGCGAGCGTGCCGGCCGGACGGTCGAGCGTCAGGTAGCCCACTCCCACGTCCTCGAGGAACCCGAGCCGGCCCGCGACCTCCTTCAGGATCGGCGCGGTGATCGCGGCCTCCCCCCCGGCGAAACGAAGACCGGCCGCCCGCGTGCGCGCCGCGGAGACCGACAGCGCCGTCCAGTCGGCGATGCTCGCCCCGTCCACCGTCACGGCGAGTGACGCGCGCCGCAGGCGGCGCCCGCCGCAGTCCGGGCACGGCACGGGGTTCATGAGGTCGCCGATGGCCCGGCGGACCGCGTCGCTCGACGTCTGCCGGTGGCGCCGCTCCAGGTCCGGCACGACCCCGCGCCACTTCGAGCGGTGGATGAATGCGCTGCCCTTCTTCGTCCGGTACTCGAACCGCACCTCCTCGTCGCCCGCGCCGTAGAGGACGAGCTTCTGGATGCGGGCCGGCAGGCGTCGCCAGGGCGTCCTGAGCGAGAAGTCGAAGGCCTTCGCGAGGCCGGTCAGCGTGCCCGCGGTCCAGGTTCCGTCGGCGTCGCCCATGCTCGCGATCGCCCCGTCGGCGAGGCTCTTCGACGGATCGGGCACGACCCGCGCGGGGTCGATCCGGAGCAGCGTGCCGAGCCCGTCGCAACCCTTGCAGGCGCCGTAGGGCGAGTTGAACGAGAAGTGCCGCGGCTCGAGATCCTCGACCGCCGTGCCGCACTTCGGGCACGTGGCGCCGATGCTCAGCGGCTGGTCGGGCTCGCCCTCGCGCGCCACGGTCACGAGGCCCGCCCCGAGCTTGACGGCCGCCTCCAGGGACTCGGTGAGACGCGCCCGCTGCTCGAGCGACACCGCGAGCCGGTCCACGACGATCTCGATGTCGTGCCGCCGGTGGCGCGCGAGCTTCGGCGGCGTCTCGAGCTCGCACCAGGCCCCGTCGATGCGGGCCCGCAGGTAGCCCTGGCGCTGCCAGGTTTCGAGCTCCTTGCGGTATTCGCCCTTGCGCCCGCGGACGACGGGCGCGAGCAGCGCCACCTTGCGCCCTGCGAGCGACTCGAGCAGCTGGTCGGTCATCTGCTGGACGCTTCGCCTCGCGAGCGGGGTCCCGCACTCGGGGCAGTGCCGGGCGCCGACCCTCGAGAAGAGCAGCCGAAGGTAGTCGTAGATCTCCGTGATCGTGGCCACGGTCGAGCGTGGATTCGAACCGGCCCCCTTCTGCTCGATCGCGATCGCCGGCGAGAGGCCCTCGATCGCGTCCACCTCCGGCTTCTCCATCTGCCCGAGGAACTGGCGGGCGTAGGCCGACAGCGACTCGACGTAGCGCCGCTGGCCCTCGGCGTAGAGCGTGTCGAACGCGAGCGACGACTTGCCGGAGCCCGAGACGCCGGTGACCACCACGAGGCTCTGCCGCGGCAGCCGCAGCGTCAGGTTGCGGAGGTTGTGCTCGCGGGCGCCCCGGATGACGATGTCCGCCAGCGTCGGGGAGCGGCGGGCGGCGACCGTCTCGGGGTCGGATGGAGTGACGGGAGCGGTCATGGGCCCGCGACGATAGCAGAATCGGACGCCCGGGCGGGCCGCCGCGGGGTCACTCGTAGCGCAGCGAATCCACCGGATCGAGCCGCGACGCCCGCATCGCCGGGTAGAGTCCGCAGAACACGCCGACGGCCCCCGAGACGAGCAGGCCGGTGGCGACGCTCCAGGGCGACACGAACGTGGGCAGCGGGCTCAGGGCGCGCACGAGCCACGCGATGCCCGCGCCGAGCAGGATGCCGAGGATCCCGCCCCCCGCGGTCAGCAGCACCGCCTCGACGAGGAACTGGAGCAGGATCGCCCGCCGGGGCGCGCCGAGCGCCTTCCGCACGCCGATCTCGCGGGTCCGCTCGGTCACGGCGACGAGCATGATGTTCATCACGCCGATGCCGCCGACCACGAGCGAGATGAACGAGATGAGAACCATGAGCGCCGTGATGCCCCCCGTGACGGTCTGGTAGAGCGCGAGGAACGCGTCGTCGCTGAAGACCACGAAGTCGTTCAGCTTGTTGCTCGGGACGTGCCGCCGGATCCGCAGGACCTCGGTGATCTGCTGCATCGCCTCCTCGCTCCGGTCTGGCGAAACGGCGATCGCGTCCAGGAACAGCTCCCCGCGACGGGGCACCCAGGGGGGCGCGTTGCTCGGGGCGCTCCAGTACTTGTCGATCACCGTGTAGGGGACACAGGCCACTTCGTCGAAGTTGTCGCCGAGCAGGCGGCCCTTCTCCTCGAACTCGCCGATCACCGTGAAGGGGATCCCGCCGATCCGGATCGTGCGGCCGAGAGAGCCCGCAGTGCCGAAGAGCGCCTCGCGCGTGTCCTTCCCGAGCACGACCACGTTCGTGTTCTTGCGGACCTCCTCGTCCGTGAAGAACCGCCCCTGCGCCAGGTCGTAGCCGTGCGTGGTGAGATAGGCGTCCGTCGTGCCGAACAGGAAGCCGCGGCGCGTGCTCCGGCCGAGGTGCTGGAGCGTCAGGTCGCGGTACGGCCACTTGAACGGGGCGATGTCCCGTACGGCGGGCGCGCGGTCGAGGATCGCGCGCGCGTCCTCCATCGTGAACGCCTTCCGCTGCTTCAGGCTGTCGGGGATGCCCCCCGAGAAGCGGATACCCGGACGGATGCGGCGGATGTAGATCGTGTTGTTCCCGAACGACTGGATGCTCTGCTGGAAGGACCTCTGGAAGCCGTTGATGAGCGACGCCATGCCGATCACGGTCGCCACGCCGATCACGATGCCGAGCAGCGCGAGCACCGAGCGCATCCGGTTCGCGACCAGCGCGCCGCGCGCCATCGCGAACGTCTCCCGGAAGAGGTACAGGATTCCCATGGGTCACTCGTAGCGCAGGGCTTCGATAGGATCGAGCCGCGCGGCGCGCACGGCCGGATAGGACCCGAAGAACACGCCGACGCCCGTGCTCATGAGGACGCCGAGGACGACGGCCGGCACGCTGAGGGCGGCCGGCAGCGGGCTGACCGCCCCGACAAGGAGCGCGAGGCCCCCGCCGACCGCGATGCCCACGAGGCCGCCCGAGAGCGAGAGCGTGGTCGCCTCGACCAGGAACTGCGTGAGGATGTCGCGCCGCCGCGCCCCGAGCGCCTTGCGGACGCCGATCTCCTTCGTCCGCTCGGTCACCGAGACGAGCATGATGTTCATGATCACGATCCCGCCGACGAGCAGCGCGATGGACGCGACCCCGATCGTCACGACGAAGATCCCGCCCGTCAGCGTCTGGTAGAGCGTGAGCCAGGTCTCCGAGTTCGTGAGCCCGAACCGGTCGGGCTGCCCGGGTCGCTGGTGGCGGCGGGCGCGCAGGATGTTCCGCGCCTCCTGCTCCGCCGCCGGCATGGACGCCTGGTCCACGCTCTTCACCGCGATCTCGATGGAGCCGCGCTCCTGCCAGTACTTCTGGAACGTGCGGATCGGCACCGTGACGAAGCGGTCCTGGGACTGCCCGAACATCTTGCCCTTCGCCTTCGTGATGCCCACGACCTGGAAGGCGTAGGCGCCCACCCGGATCTCGCGGCCCACGGCGTCGTGGGAGCCGAACAGCTCCTCCGCGACCTCCGGGCCCACCACGCACACCGGCCGGCGCCCCGCGTCGTCGATGCGGGACAGGTGCCGGCCGTCCTCGATCGCGAGGTCGTCCACCTCGTCGTAGCCCGCGCTGCGGCCGTTCACGGCGACGGCGTTCATCGTGCGGTTCCGCCAGCGAAGCGGCACCATCGTGCCGGCCTGCGCCACCACGAGGCTCGCGTTCGAGACGCCCGCGCGCAGCGCGTCCGCGTCCTCGATCGTCACGTCCGGACGTTTGCGCGCCTGGTCGAACTCCTCCTGGCTCGTGATGAAGCCGTACTTGTCGACCACGAACACGTTCGCCCCCGCGTTCAGGAGCTTCTCGGTGACGAAGCGGTTGAGGCCCTCGACGAACGAGACGACCGCGATCACCGCCGCGACGCCGATGATCGTCCCCAGGAGGGTGAGGAACGACCTCAGCTTGTTCGCGCGGATGCCCCCGAGAGCGATGCCGATGCTCTCGCGCAGGTTCATGCCGTCGCGCCGTCGGCCCCGGCCGCGAAGAGCGGCGTCGGGTTGACGTGATCCTCCTCGACGCGGCCGTCCTTCATGCGGACGATGCGCCGGGCGTGCTGGGCGATCTCGGCCTCGTGCGTCACCAGGATCACGGTGTTGCCCTGGCGCCAGATCCGCTCGAAGGCGGCCATGATCTCCTCGCCCGTCTTCGAGTCGAGGTTACCGGTCGGCTCGTCGGCGAGGATGATGCTGGGCCGGTTCACGAGCGCCCGGGCGATCGCGACGCGCTGGCGCTGCCCGCCCGACAGCA
>CAZPVG010000126.1:0-5037 GCA_964589945.1 uncultured bacterium | reverse complement strand
CTGACGGCGCCTCACCGCTGCACCGGCCGCCGCGGCATCCCCCAGAACGTCCCCAGCACGAAGTCGGCGATGCCGATCGCCTGCTGGCGCTGGAAGTACCAGAGCGGGAACCCGGAGAAGACGACGGGCGCGTTCTCCGGGCCGTGGTAGAGCGTCATGATCGGCTTGTTCGGCCCGATCGAGCCCGCGGTGGTCGCGTAGAGCGTGTCGAGCATCGGCTGTTCCGTGAAGACGCCCGGCGCGGTCTCGATCCGCTGCGTGACGGTGTTCGCCTTCGTGAGGGCCTCGGCGGCGAAGATCGTCTGGTAGAAGTCGCCGAGCATTGTGCGGTTCGGCGCGTACGTCGAGAACGGGTCGCTGGCCTGCGTCTTCTGGGTGAGCGGCGAGGGGAGCAGCGAGTAGTCGGGCATGCCCGCCCACGGGTGCTGCCCGGCCGTCGAGCGGGCGGCCTGGCCTGCGAGCCCCTCGGTGATCTCGCTCCGCCAGTGGACGGCGTCGTACATGAACCGGCCCGCCACGAGCTCGGTATCGGCGGCCGAGTGGACCAGTGCGCTCGTGCCGTACTTCTCCCACTCGGCCTGCATGCACTGGGCGGCGCCGCCCCCCAGGATCCACGCGTATCCGCCCTGCCTGATCCAGGCCGTGAGCGGGTTCGAGCGCCCGGGGAACGACGCGTAGTGCAGGAACGGCATCGGGTCGCGCACGTAGTCCACGGGGTTCGACATCTGCGCGCTCTTGAAGTCCACGAGCCAGATCAGCTTCCGGTAGTGCCCGAGCTGGTCGAGCGTCACGAGCCCGCCCGGCTGGAAACGCGTGCCCAGGGTGTCGAAGTCGTACCCCGCGAGGATCCCCGGCGGGCTCGTCGTGCCGTCCGGGTAGGCCTGCCAGGGAACACCGCCCACCGCGTACAGGAACGTGTCGAACTCGGCCGCCGTGGGCCAGGCGCCTGTCGGCGCGGCGATCGTCCCGTTCGCGAGGCGCGTGTCCAGCCTGAAGCGCGTGTCGTCCACGATCAGCAGGTCGCGGTCGAACCGCGCGCGGATCACGTCCAGCTTCACGACCGCCAGGCTCATCTGGTTCTCGTTGTCCTTCGCCTCCAGGTAGAAGTAGTGCGTGTCGAGGTACTGGCCCGGCGGCGGCGAGAGGGGCGGAAGCGTGCAGTCGGTCTCGAGCGGCGACCAGCGGCTCCAGTGCGAGACGTCGGTGGCCTCGTCGGTGCGCGGCGTCTCGTCCGCCACGTCGCCGTCGAGCTTCCAGCGGTATCCCGACAACACCGTTCCGGCGCGCGGGACCCCCGACCACTGGAAGCCGACGGGCTGGTCGGCCGGCACTTCGGTTGTCAGGTACGTGGCCGGGTCGAGCAGGAACTGTCCCTGCGGGTACTTGTAGTAGAGGTACTCGTTGAAGAGCGTGAGCGCGGGCCCGAGCGCGTTCGTGAACGAGACGTCGCAGATGAACATGTTCACGTCGAGGCTGAAGACCGGCGAGTAGGCGCCGGCCTCGTCGAACGCGACGAGGACGACGATCTTCGGCCCCTCGGGCAGGTCGCGGATCTGCAGCGACGTCGTGTCCCCGCCGACCGAGTCCCAGTCCGAGAAGTAGGGCGCGTAGCGCTTGCGGAGCGAGTCCGGCCGCAGCAGCGCGATCTGCATGTCGAAATCCCCGCCGTTCTCGAGGATCTTGAACTTGTACTTGACGGGCCTGCGGCTGGTCCGGCCGTCCGGGTCGTCGCCCGTCCACTCCAGCCGGAACGACGGCCCGAAGGTCGGGACGAAGAGGTGGTTCGCGATCGGCGAGGTGATCTGGACCGTGGGCGTGATCGTGTAGGCATTGAACGAGCTGTACGCCGGGGCGGATGCCAGCCCGCCGTTGTCCACGGCCTTCACCACGAACGTGTGGTAGGCGTGCCCGCTGTGCGAGCTGGCCGAGTCCACCTCGTTCGCCCGGAAGACGAACTCGTGGCGGTTCTCGGCGGTCGCGACCCACGGCGTGTCGGAGCCGGCCTCGGTGGGCGGATCGACACAGTAGAGGTAGTGGTCCACGACCCCGTCCGCGTCGAAGCCGGCCCAGCGGATCTCGTACGCGTAGAAGTACTGCTCGCTGGTGCTCGTCGGCACCTGCGTCAGCGTCACCTCCGGACGCTGGTTGAGCGGCAGGAACCCGGTGTACCTGCCCTTGCCGCAGCCCGGCAGGAACGCGAGGACGGCCACCGCGGCCGTCGCCGCGGCGCCGGCGAGCCGGCGCCGCGTCGAAGGTCTCATCGCAGCATCTCGCGCAGCGTCATCACGAGCGTGCGGGGGGAGCCCTCGTGGACGGTCGCCAGCGAAACCTTGCGGCCGTTCTCGCCGCGCTCGAACAGGTCCTCGATCTCTCGCAGCTTCCACCCGCCGATCGGACGGCCGTCGATGGCGGTGACCTCGTCGCCCTCGGCGAGGCCCGCGCGCTCCGCGGGCGAGCCGGGCAGCACCGAGCGCGCGACGACGCGGCCGCCCTGGCGCACGAGCAGCACGCCGGCGCGGGTGAACGAGTCGCGCTCGTGGTAGCGCCTGCCCGGCTCGAGCCACACGCGGCGGCCGTCGTAGTCGAGCGTCACGCGGAAGCGCTCGAGGATGCGGTTGCCGATGTTGCCCGCGAACTCCTCGCTCGCGAACGCGCCCTCGGTGGCGTGCGACACGGTCACCATCGGATCGGTCCAGCGGTAGGGCCCGAGCGACATCGAGCGGGCGCGGCCGAGCGTGTTCTCGAACTGCCCGCCGAAGCCCGCGCCCGAGACGAGGTGGCGCTCCCGCAGGCGCTTCTCGATGCGGTGCTCCTTCGCGAAGGGCGCGTGCAGGTCCACGGTCGAGCTGCTGCCGACGTCGATCCGGAACACGCCCGCGTAGCGGTCGTCGAGCTTCCCGGCGATGCCGGGGACGACGCCGTTCATGACCATGGGCAGCGGCTTCTCGGTCCCCTCGGGGCGGAAGGTCTTCGGGTCGTGCAGCACGAGCACCCCGCGGTCGTAGTCGATCGTGACGACGAAGCGGCTGATGAAGTCGTAGCCGACGATGCCGGCCATCTCGCGCCAGAAGAACGGCGCGAACATCGGGTTCACCGAGAGCACCGCGACGCGCAGGTCGCGGAGCTCGACGCCGTCGCCGTCGGGTCCGCGCACCGCGAGGGAGGCGAGCTTCGCGAACGACGCGCTGCCCGAGGCGCCGGCGCCGGCGGCCTGCATGCGGCCCTGGGTGGCGATGCCGTGCGTTGACGCGTAGGTGCTGTCGATCACGGTCACGCTCGCTCCGGTGTCGAAAAGGAAGTCCTGCTCCGGCCCCCCGTCGATCGAGGCCTTGAGCCACACGTGCCGCGCGGTGTAGTCGAACGGCAGCTCGGCCCGGCCCGGAGTCTTCAGCCAGCGCAGGGCGTTGCCGCCCGAGGAGTCGGGCATCGAGAACGCGACGCCCGCGACGCTGACGCCGACGGCGATCGAGTCCACCTCGGCGCGCATGCGGTTCGCGGGCATGCTCGAGATCCCGGTCTCCGAGACGAACGGACGCAGCCGCCCGGCGGCCCGCCGCCAGTCGGAGAACGTCGTCACGACCCACGACTGGTCGTGCGGCGCCTCCATGCGCGCGAGCAGGCCGGTCTTCTCGTCGAACCACAGCTTGCGCGGCTTGAACCCCTCGGAGCCCGGCGCCTCGACCGCGAGCACGGTGTAGGTGCCGCTCGAATCGTGCTCGGTCCCGGCGACGGTCACGCGCCCGCCGCCCTGGTCGGGATCGGTCCACCGCTCGCCCTCGAACCACGCGGAGAGGGTCGCCTCCTGCAGGTCGCGGTCGGCGAGCTTCACCACCCGGCCGGTCGTCGGGTCGGTCCGCCAGCTCGTCGCCCCGTCGGTGCCCTCGGCGAGCTTGAAAGGCCCCAGCTCGGTGCGGCTGTAGTGGCGGTCGGGCTTCTCCGACCACGTTTCGACCCACCCCTTGAAGCCGAACGCCTGCACGACCGCGTGCGTGTAGGTCGTGCGCTCGGCCGCGATCGCGGCGGAACCGCCCGTGGCCTCGACGTACCGGGCGACGACCTTCGCGGCCTCGGGCGTGATCTCGGCCCGCGCGGGCGGGGCGAGGAAGGCGGCGAACAGCGCGAGGGCGGTCGCGACCGCGGCGGGAATGCGCTGGCTGGACATTCGGACTCCTGGGGGAACGGGGACGAGCGTTCGGGAACTGGCCGCGCAGTCTAGCGGAGCGGACGCGGGAAGGTGAGCGTGAACGCGACGGACGCGGCTCGCCGGGTGCCGCCCGCGACCCGCCGGGACGGGCCCCCCGGGCCGTTGCGGGTCCGGTCCGCCCGTGCTACTCCTGCCCGGCGCCCGCAGCTCCCCCGCATCTGAAAGGACTCGTCATGATCCGGAAGCTGGCAGCCCTCCTCCTCGTCGCCGCGCTGGCGCCCGCCGCCGCGAGCGCGAACGCCTTCCAGACGTTCGGCCCGCACCTGGGCTTCTCGACCTCCCCGAGCCAGGTCGTGTTCGGCGGCCAGCTGCAGATGGGCGACGTCGCCCCCGACATCGACTTCGTGCCCGGCCTGGACATCGGCCTCGGCGACAACGAGACCCTGATCTCGCTGAACGGCGACTTCCACTATCGCTTCGTCGTCCAGGACATGACCTGGCAGCCCTACGCGGGCGCCGGCATCGCCGTGCACTTCATCAGCTGGGACAACCCCGGCCCCGGGCTGGACGGCAGCGATACCGAGGCCGAGGGCACGCTCATCGGCGGCGCGGACGTGCCGACGAAGAACGGCAGCCGCTTCTTCGTCGAGGGCAAGATCGGCCTCGGCAAGGGACCCGACTTCAAACTCATGGCCGGCTGGCATTTCAAGCTGCACTGATCCCGACGCGCGAGAAGAAGGAACGCCGGGAGGGCAGGACGCCCTCCCGGCGTTCGGCTTTGATTGTGCGGCGGAGAGTGTGGGTGGCGCGCGGCGTGCAGTGATCCGACGGCATGGAGACGCATGCGCGCCCCTTCGTGCCCCCGTTCTGCCCGCGAAGCTGCTGCCGCTACC
>CAZPVG010000125.1:0-5046 GCA_964589945.1 uncultured bacterium | reverse complement strand
CCGCTGGCCCAAAACCGATCGAAGGGAGCTTGCCGTGCTCTTAGGGAATCTGACGCCGGCGTGGCGGTCGCGGGCCCCGGGCCCGTGTCGCGTGACGGGCCCGCCCTGCTTGCTTATCCTCCGCCTCGTGTTCCCGCTCGCCCTCACGCTCTCGACGCTCTCGATGCTCGTGCTTGCCGCGCACTTCCTGCGCCGCGGGGACCTGCTCACCTGCCTGACGACGCTGGTCGTCCTGGGCCTGCTGCTCTTCAAGCGCAGGCGCTGGGTGCTGCGGGCGAACCAGGTCGCGCTCGTGCTGGCCGCGGTCCTGTGGTCCTTCACCACGAACGGGCTCGTGCGCCAGCGCCTCGCCGAGGGCGGGCCGGCCGGCCGGCTGGTCGTCATCATGGGATCGGTGATCGTGGTGAACGTCGTGGCCGCGATGCTGCTCGGCAACCGCAAGGTGGTCGAGCGCTACCCGGGCCCTGAGGGCCGTGCCCCGGCGCCTGCCCCGGAGCCGCCTCCCGCCGAGCCGGCCGATTCAGAGCCGCCCGCGAACTGATTCGCGGACAGGCGACAACAACGCCCTTGCCGCGCCGCGGCCAGATTGTTAACGTCACTCAACACTGTTCAGGCCGCCGCCCCTCCCGGCCTTCGGTTCCGCCGCGCCTGTCGGATGGCCGCGGCGGGCGCCATCCGCAGGCAAACGCTCGAGGAACCCGTGGACATCTGGAAACGCTTCGGCGAGAAGGAAGTCAGTCACTCCATGGCCCACTACCTCCAGGCCGTGGCGTCGCTCAAGGCAGACAAGGGCCACGCCCGCGTCGTGGACATCGCCGAGCAGCTCGGCGTCTCGAAGAGCGGCGTGACCTCGATGCTGCGCTCGCTGCAGTCGCGCGGCCTGGTCACGCACGAGCGCTACGGCGCGGTCGAGCTGACGCCCGCGGGCCAGCGGCTCGCGGTGCGAACGGAGTCCAGCCGGCGCGTGCTGACGATGTTCCTCACCGAGATCCTCGGCGTGCCCGAGGAGGTGGCCAGCGAGGACGCCTGCATGATCGAGCACCTCGTGAGCCCCGAGGTCTCGATCGAGCTGCTGCGCCTGACCACGTTCGCGCGCTCGCAGCACCCGGCGGCGATCGTGTTCCGAGACGCGTACAAGGCCAGTCCGCGCTCATGCGCCGAGCACGAGCCGGGCGCGTGCGACCTGTGCGGCTCGACCTGCCTGCGCGAGTCGCTCGTCAGCCAGATCGGCGACGGAGGTGCGGTGAAGTGATCGCCCCGCGCGACGCGACCGGAGAACGTCCGCTCGCCCAGCTCGCCCCCGGCGAGCGCGGGCGCATCGCGCGCATCGACGCCGAGCCCGCGATCACGCGCCGCCTGATGGAGCTGGGCCTCGTGCCCGGCACGGAAGTCCAGATGATCCGCCGCGCGCCGCTCGGCGATCCGCTCGAAGTGGCCCTGAGAGGCCTGCGCCTGTCCCTGCGCCGCTCGGAGGCCGGACACATCCATGTCGAACCCCGCTGACTCCGCGCCCGCGGGCGGTGCCGTCGCGCTCGCCGCGGCCCCGGTCCCGGCGCGCGCGGTCGCGCCACGGCGAATCGCGATCCTCGGCAATCCCAACGCGGGCAAGTCCACGCTCTTCAACGCGCTCACGGGGCTGCGGCAGAAGGTCGGCAACTACCCGGGCGTGACCGTCGAGAAGAAGACCGGCATGTGCGAGCTGCCCTCGGGCGCGCGCGCCGAGGTCACCGACCTGCCGGGCAGCTACAGCCTGCAGCCGGCCTCGCCCGACGAGCGCATCGTGCGCGACGTGCTGCTCGGGATGCAGAGCGACACGCCGCCGCCCGACCTGATCGTGTTCGTGGTGGACGCGACGAACCTCGACCGGCACCTCAACCTCGCGCTGCAGGTCATCGAGCTGGGCCGGCCGCTCGTGCTCGCGCTCAACATGATGGACCAGGCGCGCGAGCAGGGGCTGCAGATCGACTTCACGGCACTCGAGCGCCAGTTCGGCGTGCCGGTGATCGGGATCGCGGCCGCGAAGGGCGAGGGCCTCGGCCACCTGCGGCGGCTCATGGAGCGCGAGATCGAGCCTTCGGCCCGCCACTTCCGGGTGCGCCCGGCGCCCCTGCAGCGCGTGCTCGACCGGCTCGAGGCGCGCGTGCCGCGGCACGAGCGGCTGCCCGAGCGCGCGCGGCACGACCTCGCGCTGGCGCTGCTGCTCGACGACGGCGAGGACGACGCGCTCGCGCGCACGGTGCCGCCCGACGTGCTCGACGACGCGCACACGCTGGCGCGGCGGCTCGACCAGCTCTCGCCCGGCTGGCGCTCGGACGACGTCGAGGGCCGCTACGAGGCGATCCGCGCGACGCTCGCCGACGCCGTCGTGGCCCCGGGCGAGCACCGCGACCGGCGCCGCGACTCGATCGACCGCGTGCTCACGCACCGCTTCTGGGGTCCCGTGCTGTTCGTGCTGCTCATGGGCGCCGTCTTCCAGTCGGTGTTCGCCTGGGCACAGCCCATCATGGACGTGATCGACGCGTTCGTCGCCTCGTTCGGGCACGTGCTCGAGGGCGTGATACCGGCGGGGCCGCTGCGCTCGCTCGTGGTGGATGGCGTCGTCGCCGGCGTCGGCACGACGCTCACGTTCGTGCCGCAGATCGCGATCCTGTTCTTCTTCCTGAGCGTGCTCGAGGACACGGGCTACATGGCCCGCGCGGCGTTCATCATGGACCGCATCATGGGACGGGTCGGCCTTTCGGGACGCGCGTTCATCCCGCTGCTCTCGTCGTTCGCCTGCGCGATCCCCGGCATCATGGCGACGCGCACGATCGACAACCGCCGCGACCGGATCACGACGATCGTCATCGCGCCGTTCATGTCCTGCAGCGCCCGGCTGCCCGTCTACGCACTGCTCATCGGCGCGTTCATCCCGAACCTCTGGGTGGGCTTCGTGACGCTTCCGGGCATCGTGCTCTTCTCGATGTACTTCCTCGGCATCGTCGCGGCCATCGTCGTTGCCGCGCTGCTCAAGCGCACCGTGCTGCGAGGCGGGCGCCCGCTGTACGTCATGGAGCTGCCGCCCTACCGCATGCCGTCCTGGCGCTCGATCCTGATCACGGTGCGGGACCGCTCGTGGCTCTTCGTGAAGAACGCCGGCACGGTGATCCTCGCGATCACGGTCGTGCTCTGGTTCCTCGCCTCCTACCCGCACGGCGGCCCCGAGGTGAAGTCGCTCGAGACGCAGCGGGCCGCCGCGGTGGCCGCGGGCAACACCCCGGTCGCGAAGCAGCTCGGGGCCCGCATCGCCTCGACCTCGCTCGAGCACTCGTTCGCGGGCCGCGTCGGCAAGATGCTCGAGCCCGCGATCGCGCCGCTCGGGTTCGACTGGCGCATCGGCGTCGGGCTCGTCACGTCGTTCGCGGCGCGCGAGGTCATGGTCTCGACGCTCGCGACCATGTACAACCTGGGCAACGCCGACGAGGAGGTCGTCCCGCTCCGCCAGAGCCTGCGCGACGCGACGGACGCCGAGACGGGTCGGCGAGCCTACACGCCGCTCACCGCGATCAGCCTGATGGTGTTCTTCGTGCTCGCCTGCCAGTGCATGTCCACCGTCGCGGTCGTGCGCCGCGAGACGAACTCGTGGCGCTGGCCGGTGTTCATGCTCGTCATGATGAACGCGCTCGCCTGGATGGCCTCGTTCGTCGTCTTCCAGGGCGGCCGCGCGCTGGGGCTCGGCGGATGAGCGCGCTCCTGCAGAACCTGGCGGTCGGCGCGATCGTGCTCGGGGCCGTGGCCTTCCTGGTCGTGCGGCGACTGCGCGCTCGGCGGCGGCCGACGCCGTTCTGCGAGAACTGCCCGGGCTGGAAGGACGAGCAGGCCGCGCCCGCGGACCCGCCGCTCGTCTCGATCGGCGAGCCCGGCCGCCGGACGCGCTGAGCGGAGCGCCGCCGGTTCCGCGTAAGGCCGGGCGCGCCCCCGGCCGATACGCCCTCCGGGATCCCTTTCCGGAGGCTCGATGCGTTCCTCGCTCCCGAGACTGGCCCTCGCGGGCCTGCTGCTGTCCGTGGCCGCCGCCGGCTGCGCGCCCCGCGGCGCGCGGACCGCGCGCGACGCGCGGCCGGCGGCGTCGGAGGCCGCCCCGAAGCTGGAGCACGTCTCGGACAGCGAGGAGTGGTTCCCCTTCGAGCGGATCGTCGCGGGGCTGCTCCTCGACGAGGCGTTCGGCACCCTCGACTCGATCGCGGCCGGGTTCGGGCCCGCGACGCCCCTGTTCCTCGACGGCAGCTCGCGCGAGCGGCACTTCTACCTGGCGCTCGCCGGGGAGAACTTCCGCGTCTCGAAGGGCCAGCGGGCCCGTTTCCTCGGCTGCCTCAAGCGCTGGCGGGCGGCGCGCCCGGACTCGCGGGTCGCCCTCGCGGCCTACGCCTACACGATGTCGAAGCTGGCCTGGGACGAGCGGGGCGCGGACGTCGCCTCGCGAACGAGCGACGGGCAGTTCTCGCGCTTCGAGGCGGACCTCGACGCGGCCTGGAGCGCCCTCGCGCCGCAGGCCGGCGAGCGCGGCCGCAACGGCGGCTGGTACATGGCGGCGCTTCGCATCGGGCTGGGCCAGGGATGGGAGCGCGGCCGCATGATGCAGCTGCGCAACGACTGCCTCCGCGACGCGCCGTGGATCGAGAACGCCGAGGGCATGGTCGCGCGCGCGCTGCTGCCCCGCTGGGGCGGCGCGCCGGGCGAGTGGGAGGCGTTCGCCGCCTCGGTCGCCGCGACGTCGCCCGACGGCCGGGGCCCGCAGCGCTACGCGTGGATCGTGACCTCCCTGCAGGAGGTGCACGCCAACCTGTTCCGCGAGACGGACGCTTCGTGGCCCGTGGCGCACGCGGGTTTCGAAGCGCTCGAGAGCGAGCATCCCCTGTCCGTGACGCTGCCGAGCCGAGACGCGCGCTTCGCGTGGATGGCCGGCGACCGCGAGGCGGCGAAGGCGGAGTTCGCGCGCCTCGACGACCGCGTGGACCTGAACGTGTGGCGGAGCGACGAGGAGTTCCTCGAAGCCCGCGCGTGGGC
>CAZPVG010000124.1:0-5080 GCA_964589945.1 uncultured bacterium | reverse complement strand
TAGGACGGGTGGTTCTCAGCCATCAAACCGGGGTTCGAATCCCCGTAGCGCTACCAACTTCGCCCCTCGATCGGCCCGTCCCGGCCGCGGGGGGCGCGTCCCCCGGAGGAATCCGGAAGCGTGACGCGACGTCTCGTTCCTCTCCAGCGTACGTCCAGCACGGGCCGGCCCGTGCCATCGATCCAGGCGTGCGCCCCGGTGCGCCCACCCCGGTCGAGCAGTTGGACGTGCGGCTCGCCGCCGGCGTCCATCTCGAGCACGATCCGGCTCGTTCCCGTCGAGTCCGCGAGGCGCAGCCGCGGGGTGCCGTCGGCACGCACGATGCCGTACAGCATCGCGCGGCCGCGGGCGTCGTCGAGCCGCAGGGTGGGGTTGCCCTCGGGATCGATCGCGAGCGCGCCGCGCCGTTGGCCGCGCGCGTCGCGGAGCTCGAAGCGCGACGCCTGCACCTCGGGCTTCGGGAGCAGCGCCCAGGTGACCGCGAGGGCGAACCCGACGGCGAGCACCGCGACGACGGCGGCGAGCCGGCCGACCTGGCGCTCGAGTCGGGTAGGGGCGGGCGAATCGTTCAGCATCCGGGCCTCGCGGAGGGAAGGGGTGACGACCGGCCGGTCGGACCGGCCGATGATAGGTGAGGGACGCCGCCCGGGCGAACTTCCGGACCACCGAGGAGCCGAATGATCGACGGACCGCCGCAGCCTTCCGCCTTCCCGCACCGCACCGTGGCCGTGACCGGGGCGCTCGGCTTCGTGGCCTCGCGCCTTCTACCGATGCTCGCGGCGCGCGGCGCGCGCGTGATCGCCGTGCTGCGTCCCGGGCGCGAGCCGGCGGCGATCCTCGGGCTCGCCGAGGTCGAAGTGCGGCGGGGCGATCTCTCCGAGCCGGCTTCGCTCCGCGGAGTGTTCGACGACGCCGACGCGGTCGTGCACCTCGCGGGCCTCTCGCTCGTGCCGCGCATGCTGCCGGAGCTCGAGGCCGCCCGCGGGCGCTCGCGGCTGCGCGCCGGCGTCTTCGTGAGTTCGGCGGGCGTCTACACCCGGCTCGAGAGCCGCGGGGCCGACGCAAAGCGCGCGGGCGAGGCGGCGCTGCGCGCCTCGGGCCTCGACTGGACGATCCTCCGTCCGAGCATGATCTACGGCACTCCACGCGACCGGAACGTTGTGCGGCTCCTGCGCTGGCTCCGGCGCTGGCCTCTCGTCGCGGCGCCGCTCGGCGGGCGCACGCCGCAGCAGCCCGTCCACGTGGACGACCTGTCGGCCGCGATCGTCGCCGCGCTCGAGCGCCCGGCGGCGGCGCGGAACGCGTACGACGTCGGCGGGCCGAGTGCGCTGCCACTCTCCGCGATGATCCACGAGTGCGCGGCCGCGCTCGGCCGCAAGGCGTGGATCCTGCCCGTGCCGCTGCGGCCCGCCCACGTGGCGGCCGTTGCGGCGCGGCGGCTGCGCCTGCCGTTTCCCGTCCGCCCGGAGCAGGTTCTTCGGCTCGCCGAGTCCAAGGCGGTGGACATCGGCCCGGCCCGCCGCGACCTCGGTTTCGACCCGAGGCCGTTCCGGGAGGGCATCCGCGCCGAGGTCGGCATGCTGTCGGGAGGCGCCGGGTGACCGGAGGCCCGGCGTGCCGGGAACCGGCGGGAGGCCCGATCCGGTGGGGAAAAGCCCCAGCCCAGCGCGGAGGCCGCTCCGGCCCTTCCGGGCGCCCGGTCGACCCGCGTCGCATCGCTGCGATGTGCGCCCTCTCGGCTTCCCTCCCGGCCCGCACGACGACTTCCAGCCTAACCTGTTTTCCATGCACCGGTTGACCGTGCGGAGCCGCGTTCCTAGTATCCCCGGAGCCTGAAGCGGTGGGCCGCGGGAAAGGTCACCGCGGCCCGGCGTGCGGTTCGCCGAGGGTCGCCCGCATCGTGGTCCGCGCCGGAATCCGGTTCCGACGGACAGGCGCGTCGCTTGCATGTGGTTCTTCGGGTTGGGGGATTCGCGCCGGGCGCCGGTGAGCTTCGCGGCGCGCAGCGCCGATGCCCCACCCTGGCATGTCCCCGTCCGCGGCCCCTCCCGGAGCCCGCGGTACCTCCCGAGAGCAGAGGCCACACCTGCGAATGCCGTTTCGAAGGGCCCCGCGATTCCTGGTGCTGACGGTCGGCTACGCCGGCATCGTCAACCTGGCGTACCTCGCCGCGCTCGTCCTGCGCTTCGAGGGGCAGGTCCCCGCCCGCTTCTGGAACGGATACCTGGAGGTCGCCCCGGCCTTCACGCTGCTCAGCCTGCTCGGTTTCTTCCTCGCCGGGCTCTACCACGGACTGTGGCGCTACGCGAGCACGGTGACGCTGTTCCAGGTCTTCAAGGGCGTGACGCTCTCGGCGGCTTCGCTCGTCGTGCTCATGTTCCTGCTGCCGGAGCGCAAGTTCCCTTCCAGCCTCATCGTGATGGTGTGGCTCGTCGAGCTCGTGACCATCGGAGGGGTGCGGTTCGCCTGGCGGCTCATGCGCGAACGCGTCCTCGGCTCGATCACCGGCCACGCCGTGCCCACGCTCGTCATCGGCGCGGACCACACCGGCGTGGACCTCGTGCAGGAGATGCGCCGCCGCCGCCCGGGCGAGGAGTCGCTCATGCCGCTCGGCTTCCTCGACGACGACCAGCGGCTGACGGGGCACCTCATCGAGGGCCTGAAGGTCTTCGGCACGGTCGCCGACCTGCCGACCGTTCTGCGCGACCGCCACGTCGAGATGGTCATCTGCAGCGACCCGCGCATCCCGGGCCGCGTGCTGCGGGAGATCGCGCGCGTGTGCACCGAGGCGAACGTCCGGATCAAGACGCTGCCCGGCCTCGCCGACCTGCAGCAGGGATCGCGTCCGTCGCTCGCTCAGATCCGCGACATCCGCATCGAGGACCTCCTCGGGCGCGAGCCCGTGCACCTCGACCTCGAGGAGCTCGGTCAGTTCCTGAACGGCAAGCGCGTGCTCGTCACCGGCGCGGGCGGCTCGATCGGCTCGGAGCTCGCGCGGCAGATCGCCGAGTTCGGTCCCGCCGAGCTCACGCTGCTCGACCACGCCGAGAACGGGCTCTATTTCATCAACAACGAGATCGTCTCCCAGCGGCCGGGCTTCCCGGTGAACGCGATCGTGTGCGACATCCGCGACGGACGCGGGCTCGAGGCCGTGTTCGCCCGCCTGAAGCCCGACGTCGTCTTCCACGCCGCCGCGCACAAGCACGTGCCGCTCCTCGAGGCGAGCCCGCGCGAGGCGGTCCTGAACAACGTCGTCGGCACCCGCAATCTCGTGGACTCCTCGGATCGCCACGGCGTCTCGAAGTTCGTGCTCATCTCAACGGACAAGGCCGTGAACCCCTCGAGCGTCATGGGCGCCTCGAAGCGGGTGTGCGAGATGCTGCTCCAGAGCGCCTCGCAACGCAGCGCGACACGGTTCTGCGCCGTGCGCTTCGGGAACGTGCTCGGCAGCGACGGCTCCGTGATCCCGTTGTTCCAGCGCCAGCTCCAGCGCGGGGGCCCGCTCACCGTGACGCACCCCGAGGCGCGCCGCTACTTCATGACGATCCCGGAAGCCGTGCGCCTCGTGCTGCAGGCGGGCGCGATGGGGCGCGGCGGGGAGCTGTTCCTGCTCGACATGGGGGAGCAGGTGCGCATCCAGGATCTCGCGCGGCAGCTCGTGCGCCTCGCGGGGCTTCGCGAGGGCGAGGACATCGACATCGTGTTCACGGGGCTGCGCCCGGGGGAGAAGCTCTTCGAGGAGCTGCACTCGCACACGGAGCGCACCCGGATCACGCGCCACGAGCGCATCCTCGCGTGGGAGCTCGACTCGATCGACGAGACCGCGCTGCGCACGGCGGTCGCCGAGCTCGAGCAGGTGGCCGAAGCCGGCGATCCCGTGGTCGTCAAGCACCACCTGCACGGCATCGTGCCGGAGTACCGCGAGCCGACCCCCGAGGAGCTGCGCCTGCAGCCCGCGCCGGCGACGCCCGACGTGGAGCTGCCCGCCGCGGTCGTGCCGCCGCCACCGCCCACGGACCTGGTTGAGCGGCTGCGCCAGACCCTGGACGCCGCGCTGGCCATCGTGGCGCTCGTGCTCGTCTCGCCGCTCTGGCTGCTGCTCGTGGGCGAGGGCCGCCTGCGCGGCGAGCGGAACATCCTGACGCGCGAGGTGCGCATCGGACGCTCGCGCCGCCGCGGCCAGCGACGCGCCCAGCCGGCGAGCGTGAGCATCGACCGGCGCAGCATCGAGCGGCGCACTCAGGACCTCCTGGGAGTGCCGATCACCTGTACGCGCTTCCGCGCCGATCTCGGCCCGCTCTCCCGCTGGACGGGGCGCCACCGGCTGGACAAGCTGCCCTGGCTGCTGAACGTCCTTCGCGGCGAGATGGCGCTCGTGGGTCCGAAACCCGAGAAGGAGGAGCTCGTGCTGCGATTCGAGAACCTGGTGCCCGACTACGCCCGGCGGTTCAGCGTGCTGCCGGGAATGACCGGTCTCGCGCAGGTTTCACGGATTCCGGACGCGCAGGCCGACGGCGTGGTGCGGCGCGTGCATTACGACCTGTTCTACGTGGATCACCGTTCGCTTCTGCTCGACCTGCGGACCCTGGCCCGCACGGCGGGAGTGGTGCTGCGCCACCCCCGCAACGGGACTCCGGTGTCCGGTCGCGTCAAGGAAAGGCCCGCGGTGTGAACGCCCGCGGGGGGGGTGAAGTAAGATGCGGCCGATCGAACCCGGGCCGTTCCGCGAGGCGCGGGGCGGTTCCGGACGGCCCTGCAGGTCCGGGAGGGACTCGATGAGGCTCACGTCCGTGTTCCGCTGGGTGGCTCCGGCGCTGTTCGTGCTTTCCGCCGTGGGGGTGCCGGCCCGCGCCGCCCGGGCCGAGGAATACGTGCTCGGGCCGGAGGATCAGGTCGCCGTCTCGGTCTGGCTCCACCCCGAGCTCGAGCGGACCATCACCATCAACGCCGACGGCAACATCACGATGCCGCCCGTCGGCGACATCGCGGCGGCCGGGCTCACGACGAAGCAGCTCGGCGATCGCATCGCCGATCGGCTCTCGGCCTACCTGCGCCAGACGACCACCGTGACGGTGACCGT
>CAZPVG010000123.1:0-5195 GCA_964589945.1 uncultured bacterium | reverse complement strand
TGGTCGAGACGGTTCTGAGCAAGCTCGAAGCCAATACGAGCTACCTGAATGCACTCAACGGCTACGTGCTGGGCAGCGACGGCGCCAGCTCGATTGGCCACAACATCGCACACGGGAACTCGGGCTACGGCCTGGTGTGGACCGGCGTGACGCCGGCACTCGAGTGCAATGACTGGTTCGGGAACTCGAGCGGCGCCACGTCGGGCGTGTCCCCGGGGGCGACCGATCTCTTCGTGAACCCGCTCTTTTGCGACCTGCCGGCGGACGACGTGAACCTGTCCGCCAGCTCGCCGCTGGTCGGCACGACCTGCGGCCAGATCGGTGCAAGAGGCGTCGGCTGCGCCAGTGCGACGGGCGTCGGGCCCCGGCCCGCCGGGGGCCTCAGCTTCTATGCCTATCCGCAGCCGGCGAGCGGGTCCATCCGATTCGGAGGCGACGCCCTTACGGGGTCCGGGGTCCTGCGCGTGTTCGACTCGCGCGGCGCGCTCTGCTGGGAGGTGGCCCTCGACGGGAGCACGAGGGACGTCTCGTGGAACCTGCGCGGTCGATCGGGGAGTCCCGTTGCGCCCGGCATCTACTTCGCGCGACTGGACCTTGGAACGCGGACACTGAGACAGAGGATCGTCGTGGTTCGCTGAGCCCGTCTGCGCCCGGCCCGGGGTGCGGCCCGGCGCCGCCCTGCCCGTCCTCATCCTGCTCCCCGCCGTCCTGGCACGGAGGCGGCGGAGTGGATGGGGAGGCAGGGCGGTCCCCCGCGCCGGTCCCCGTGCCCCCGGTCAGGCCGCCTTCGAAGCGGCCTTGAACCCGAACACGGCTTTCGTCCGGCCGCCCTCGGCCTGCGTGGCGTCCACGCCGACGAAGAAGCGGCGCAGCTCGGAGTCCTCCGCGCCGACGAACGACCGCACTCCGCGACTGCCCAGGACGTAGATGCGGATGAAGTAGAGCAGCCGGAGCACGGCTCCCTCGGGCGGCAGGTGCTCCACCATGACGAACTTGCCCTCGGGCTTGAGGACCCGGCGGACCTCCCGCAGCAGCTCCTGGCGGGCGGTGCCCGGCATCTCGTACATGGCGTAGGCGCAGGCCACGCGGTCCACCGAGCCGGAGGGAAGCGGAAGCCGGCGTGCGTCGCCCTGGATCCAGTGAAGGCCGGGCTGGCCCACCGACTTGAGCCGGCCGCGACGCAGCATGCCCGCGGAGGAGTCGATGCCGATCACGACGACCCCGGGACGTACCAGTCGCAGGGCGTTGGAGCCCGTGCCGGTGCAGAGGTCCACGACGGTGTCGCCGCGCTTCACGTCGGCGACCGCGACGAGGAAATCGCGCATCTTCTCCTGCCGGTCGCGCGAGTGCATGCGGATGAACTCGTCGTAGAACGAGGAGAACCAGTCGTAGTAGCGCCGCTTGAAGTCCATCACGCCTCCTCGGGATGCGCTGCGTCCGCCGGGTCCGAAGCCGACCCGCGACTCCACAGGTAGAACACGTGCCCCTCGTAGCGCACCGGCCGGAGGCGGCCCTCGGCCACGAGACGCTGCAGATCGGAAGGGCGGCCTCCCGCCTTCACCAGCACGGCGGCCGCCACGTCTTCCCGCACCGGGTGGACGGCCGCGGTGGCCAGCAGGTCGTCCTCCGCCGCTCCGGTCGTGCCGAACGACGCGCCTTCGAAGCCGGTGAGCAGCTCGACCCGCGGCAGTCGGCGCGCGAAGCGCTGGAAGCAACGGTTGATCGCCGCCGCGCCCGCGGGCCGCACCCAGGGCTCGGCGGGGGGGCGCGTGGGCACCGCCGCGTAGGCGCACCGTGGCTTCAGCCGCTCGAGAAACTCGGCGACGGCTTCCATTCCCGCCGGCTCGTCGTTCACGTTCCGGACCAGCAGGGTCTCGCTTGCGAGAAGGCCATGGAACTCCGCCGCGAACGCCAGCATGCCGTCCAGCACCAGCTTCAGGTCGAGCGAAGGGTGCGGCCGGTCGAGTCGCCTCCAGATCCGCTCGTCCACGGTGTCCACTTTGAGCGAGACCCAGTCGGCGCGGCGCAGCGCCCGACGGACGTCCTCCCGCCACAGGAGCGAACCGTTGGAGATGACGGCGACCGGGACGCCGAGCGACCGCATGCGCTCGATCGCCTCGCCGAGGTTCTGATCCAGCGTCGGTTCGCCGTCGGCCACGAACGTCACGTAGTCCACGCGTTCGCCGCGTTCGCGCAGCAGGCGGAGGCGGCGCTCGATGGCGGACACCAGTGCCCGCGGCTCATGGAACGTCCTCGGGGCGATCTCCTTCGCCGCGGTCCGGCCCACCTGGCAGTAGGCGCAGGAGTAGGAGCATGGCTTGGGAAACACGTTGTTCACGCCGAGGCTCTGTCCGAGCCGGCGGGAGGGGACGGGACCGAAGGCGATCGGCGGCCGGTCCGGGGTCATGTTCACCTCCTCGACGATCGCGCCGACGGTGCGACACGAGCACCCGTCGTCGCGGTCGTCCCTGGCGGCCGATGTTGCGAGCCCGCGGCCGGCACGAGAGTCACCCCCCGCCCAGCAGGTAGAGCAGCAGGGCCCCGGTCAGGAAGAACCCCAGGTGCTCCAGGCCGTGGCGGAGGTTCCGGGGCTTGTTCACCTCCGGGACCAGGTCCGAAGCGGCGATGTAGACGAAGTTCCCGGCGGCCAGCGGCAGCAGGAACGTGACGTCCATCCGGAACGACGCGTGGTACGCGACGAGGCCGCCGAGCAGGAACGTGAGCGCCGAGAGGACGTTGAAGAGCAGCGCCCGGCCGCGGCTCCAGCCGGAGAAGACGAGGACGCCGAAGTCGCCCAGCTCCTGCGGGACTTCGTGCGCGGCCGCGGCCAGCCACGTCACGATCCCGACCCGGATGTCCACAAGGAACGCGCCCGCGACGGCGAGGCCGCCGAGGAAGTTGTGGAGCCCGTCGCCGATCAGGATCATGTAGCCGAGCGGGTGGCGGCAGTCCGACTCGCCGCGGTGACAGTGGTGCCAGTGCAGGAACTGCTCGAGCGCGAAGAAGACCACGAAGCCGACGAGCGCCCAGAGCATCACACCGCGGGCCGGGACGCCGGCCGAGAGCGCCCCCGGGATCATGTGGAAGAAGGCGCCCCCGAGGAGCGTCCCGGCCGCCAGCGCCACGAGCGGCATCAGGATGCGCTTCAGTTGCCGCTCCGGAAGCACGAGCGTAACGGCGCCGACCAGCGCGATCGCGCTCATCAGCACGCCACCGGTGACGATCCAGCCCAGCACGCCCATGGCTGTGCCTCCTGCCACGCCCGGGCGACTTCAGCCGACTCCGGAGTCGTGGTGGTCGCAGTGCCCGCCGCCGCCGCACGCCAGGTCGTCGGTCATCGCGCTCACGCACCCCGCCGCGTGCGCCTCGAGCGCGCGCCGGGCGATGGTCTCTCGGGTCACGAACACCTGCACGCCGAGCGCCTGCAGGCGCTCGAGCGCCCGCCGGCCCAGGCCGCGGCAGACGACGACCCGCGCATCGGCCGACCCGATGGCCGCGGCCGGGTCGCAGCGGCCGTGCGCGTGATGGTCCCGGTCGTGCTCGACGATCTCGATCGCTCCCGAGACCGTGTCCACGAAGGTGAAGCACGGCGTGCTGCCGAAGTGGTCCGAAAGCGGTGCGTCCAGACCGCGGTCATCCGCGGTGGGAATGCAGATCTTCATCACTGACTCCCTTCTCGATGAGGAGGGCGGCGGGCTGGATCAGCGCCTGGACGAGCTTCGCGCGCCCGCGCTCCAGCAGCCGCTGCACCGTGCCGCGCGAGACCGCCATGCTCCCGCCGGCCTCGTCCTGCGTGAGGCCCTCGAGGTCGCAGAGCCGCATCGCCTCCAGCTCGCCCAGCTCCAGCCGGATGTGGGACAGCTCCGTCATCGGGATGCTGCGGGGCTTGTAAACCCGGTCCCCGTTGAACGCCTGGCAGAGCCTCCGCTTCCTCGGTCGCGGCACCTTGACCTCCTTTTGTGCATATGCACAATATTGCCCACGGGCCCGGGGTGTCAAACGCCCGGGCCGGGAAGACCAGCACACCGAGGTGCGCATGACCGAAAACGACCCCTGCACGCGACCCACGTTGCTCCAGCGCACGCGCGACTCGGAGCACACCCGGTGCTTCTTCTGCGGGCAGAAGCGCGCCGGTGGGAGGAGGCTGGAGTTCCGCGCGGCCGGCGACGGCGTCGTGACCGCTCGAGTGGAGAGCGGCGTCCCCTTCGAGGGCTACGATGGGATCCTGCACGGGGGAGCGACCGCGGCGATCCTCGACGCCGCGATGACGAACTGCCTGTTTTCGCTGGGGATCATCGCGGTGACGGCGGAGCTGCGAGTGCGGTACCTGTCCCCGGCGACGCTTTCGCGGCCCGTCGAGGCGACCGCCGAGATCACGAGGCTCCGCGGCCCGCTCTGCCACGTCCGGGCGCAGCTCACCCAGGACCGGACCGTGCTGGCTCGTGCCGAGGCCACGTTCATGCGGAAGGACCGAGCGAGCCGGCCGGGTACGGGTCACCACGAACCACGAGGGAGAGAGCCATGAACGAACCCGTTCGCATCGGCATCATCATCTGCGATCGATACCGCACGTGTGCCGGGGGGAAATGCCTGCGTGCGATGCGGGAGAGGGAGGGGGCCTTCTCCCGGTACGCCGGCCGCGAGGTGGAGCTGGTCGGCTACACGACCTGCGCGGGATGCCCGGGCGGAAACATCGAGTACGCCCCGGAGGAGCTGAAGAAGAACGGCGCCGAAGTCGTCTTCCTGGCCACCGGCCTGCTCGTCGGCTACCCGCCCTGCCCGTACCTGGGCTACTTCAAGACGTTCATCGAGCAGAAGCACGGTCTCGAGGTCGTCCTCGGAACCCATCCGATCCCGCAGAAGTACCTGCTCGCGCACGAGCGCTGCGGGACCTGGGCGGATCCCGAGTGGGAGGAGACGCTGCGGTCGACGATGGCCGACGAGGCGACGCGACGCGCGTACGACTGACCTTCGGTTGCTCCCCGTCAGCCCCCATGGAGTGACCGGCTCTACGCCGGGCGTGTCGGCCGGCCGCGCTGCTTCCGTGGCGTCGACGGGCGCGGCCTGGAGACTCCTCCGACCTTCGAGGGTCCGCCCGCCGGGCCGCACCCCGGTCGCGCGTCGCCACGCCACGCGACTCAGTGGACGATCGTGAGCTTCACGCGGCTCGCCTCGCGGCCGTCCACGAGCAGGCG
>CAZPVG010000122.1:0-5239 GCA_964589945.1 uncultured bacterium | reverse complement strand
ATCCACCGGCTGACCTACCGCCGAACCAACCACGGCAACATCCACGTGCGCGGGTACAAGGAGGAGGGCACGATCACCACGCCCTTCGACATGACCGTGCTCAACGAGCTGGATCGCTTCCATCTCGTCATGGACGCCCTCGACCGCCTGCCGCAGGCGGGCGACCGGGGCGTTTACCTGAAGCAGCAGCTCAAGGACAAGCTGGTCGAGCACCGCGAGTACATCACGCGGAACGGCCAGGACATGCCCGAGGTCCGGGAATGGAGGTGGACACCGATCGAGACTTGAGGAGTGCGGACGGGTCCGGAGGAACCGGACGCCGCACGTTCCCCGGCGGCGGCCCGCGACGACCTGCGGGCGGCGGCGCCGGGTCGATGCTCCCTCGCGGGGGCCCGGATTCCGGGCCACTCACGAGCACGAGGAGAGGTCCATGCAAATCCTGGTCGAGACCGATCACAACATCACGGCCCGTGCGGAGATGGCAGACCGGATCCGCGGTGTCGTGGAAGCCGCGGTGGGCCGCTTCGGCGCTCAGATCACGCGGCTGGAAGTCCACCTGAGCGACGAGAACTCGCACAAGCACGGGGCGAACGACAAGCGATGCGTGATGGAAGCGCGCCTCGAGGGGCGGAAGCCCGTTGCCGTCACGAACCTGGCGGACGACCTGGACAAGGCCGTCGACGGGGCCGCGGACAAGCTGGCGCGGCTGCTCGACAGCACGCTGGGACGCCTGCGCAACCCGAAGCGCCGCGAGAGCGGACTGGTGCCCGGCGAGCCGGATCGGACCGAACCGGCCTGAGCCGCGGGGCGGCGCACCGGACCGCACGAGCGGCCCGATCTCCCGGCTGCTATCGCGCCGTGGGAGAGGAGGAAGGCGAGCCGGTGCCCGTGCCCTGCTCGCCCGCTCCGCGCAGCGCGGCTGCGCGCGCAGACCATTCGGCGGCCGCCGAGTCCTCCTCCGCACCCTCGAAGCAGAGGGCGGCCATCCGGGCGTAGGTGGGATTCCGGGAATGGGCCGTCGAGAGCTTGGCGAACTCCGTCGCGGCGGCGCGGTAGTCCTCGGACCGGGCCAGCTGGAGCGCGAGCCGCTCGTGGTCTTCGGTCCACGGGGGATCCTCGCGACGAGAGGCCGCGCCCTCCTCGTCACCGAGCACGACCTCCCGCCACCCGGTGCCGACGTCGTATCGGAAGAAGAGGTCCTGCCCCGTCGAGTCGGCGGCCGTCTCCTTGCTCAGCAGGGCGCGCCCGAGGGCCAGGGTCGCAGCGAGCGTCCGCCGGGCGGCGAAGGCGAGCATCGACAGGAGGACGAAGAGGAGCATCCAGAGCTCCTGGGCGCCCGCCGCCCAGCCGAGCGGCAGTCCCTACGGGGCCAGGGCGGCGCAACCGCACGCCGCGAACGTCGCCAGGCGGGGTCCGCCCAGGTGGCCGGCCACGAGATAGAACGCCCACATCGTCGCGAGCCAGAGGGCGATCAGGGCGAGATGAAAGGGTAGCGGATTCGCCCCGAACAGCCGCTCCAGGAGCCGGTAGTGGAGCTCCCGCGACCAGGGGCGGTACCAGTGGTACGCGAGATGGTCGAACCCGAACGCGCTGGCGATCGGGGCGTCCCGGACCTTGTCGAACAGGATGAAGTCGTCGCTGAAGAAGGACGCGTTGAGGGCGCCCGAGTGGCGGAACCCGAAGAAGAGAGCCAGCCCCAGAAGCGTCAACACGAACGGGAAGCGGATCGGACTTCGTAGCGCTCGGGGCGCGGCCGAAACCTGATCGGGAGACGGGGACCCGGACGCGCGACGGAAACGGGACATTGACGGAGCTTGTTCGTAGGGGACGTTTCCTCGCCAGCGCCCGCGAGCGCGCCCGGAACCTCCCGGGATCCCGACACCTGCCGCCGGATCCCCCGATTCTTGACTTGCGGCCGCCGCTCGATGGCGCATCATCGGGGGCGACGCAAGACCGGCCTCCCCCCGCGTCGAGCGTGGAAGAGGTGTTCATCGTGAAGACATTGACGACGGGAAGGCACCCCATCCTCGCCTGGGTGGGGGCGCTGGCGCTCGCGGCCTCGCTGGTCGTGGTGCCGGGGACCGTACAGGCGCAGGGGCGCGGCGGACACGGCGGCGCCCGCGGCGGGCACTCCTCCTGGGGCGGCCAGGTCCGCTACAAGTCGGGCGGCAGCCGCGGCATCGCCCGCGGCGGTTCGTCCTGGGGTCGCGGCACCTACCGCGGCGGCTCGTCCTGGGGCCGCAGGTACGTCCGGCGCTCGCCCTCGGCGCGCTACCGCGGGCCGTCCTACTACGTGGGCCCGCGCTACGGCCGGACCATCCTCTACCCCCGCTACTACCGGACCTACCCGCGCCGCTACTACGACCGGCCGAGCTTCTACCTCGGCTTCGGCCTCGGCTTCGGCTATCCGTACCATGTGCCGTACGGCGCGTATTGTCCTTACGTGAACGGCGACTACGACTCCTACCCCCGCGTCGTGGAGCGGACCGTGGTCGTCCACGACCGATCGGATGTCGAGGACGAGCCGGGGCCCTCGGACAGCGAGCAGTCCTCGGTCGAGCCCGCGCCGGGCGCCCAGGGTGAGGCACAGGTGCAGGTCGGGAACTATCCGCCCGACGGCTGCTACTACTTCGACTCCTACTGCGGCCGCGAGTTCGCGGACCTGGACGACTACACGGCCCACCTCGAAGCGAACGACCACGGTCGCACGATCGAGGTGATCGAGCGCGCCACGAAGGAGCACGTGAGGACGCTCGTCTACAACGGCGACTACTGGAGCGTGCAGAACTGACCCGGACCGCTCCCCGGCCTTCGCACTTCACGACGCCCGCACGAGTCCGGTGCGGGCGTCCTCGTTGTTTCGCGCGCGAAGCGCCCCGGTTCTCCGCTCCGTCCTGCGGCGATTGGGCGAGCGGACGCGAAGCGGGTAGTCTCCCGACGACTCGCGAAATCCCGAGCGGGTCGCCGCGGCACCGCCTCACGGCCGACGGCGCCCGTCTACACGCCCTGGGAGCGCCCATGAACGAAAGCCCGGTCTCCGAACTGCTGCGGAAGCTGCACGACACGCTCGCCGGTGCGACCTCGCCGGCGGCGATCTCGGCGAAGGATCGCAAGCTGCTCGAGCAGCTCGCCCAGGACATCCAGACCATGCTCGCGCGGCCCGATGCGCCCGCGTCCAAGAGTCCGCGGACGCTCGCCGACCAGCTGCAGGTGGCGGTGACGCGCTTCGAGGTGACGCACCCCGACCTGACGGCCACGATGGCCCGCGCCGCGAAGACCCTCGCCGACATGGGCATCTAGGCCGCGTCCGGCCGGGGCGCGTTCCTCCGGTCAGCTCGCGAGCGTCACCGCCTGGGCCGCGGCGGCGAAGAACATCACGAACTGCAGCGCCAGCGCGGTGAGCACGACGCCCTCGCCGGTCAGCCGGCTCGATCCGGGCCAGGCCGACAGGTGCGAGAGCACGCGCTGCATGGACACGGGGCCCAGCACGGCGAGGGCCACGAGGCACGGCGTCGCGGCCGCCGGGTTGAACGAGGCAACCTGCGTCGCCACGAGCGTTCCGGCCAGCGCGGCGAGCGCGAGGCACATCCACAGGCCGCCCTTGCCGCGCCAGGGCGACGTGGGCAGCGCGAACGACAGCACGGCCGCCAGCGTCAGCACGCCGAGCTTGCCGAGCAGGTCGCCGCCGACGAGCTGCAGGATGCCGCCCGGGTTCCAGCGCAGGCTCTCCAGCGGATTGCCCCACGCGGCGACGTTGAACCACGGCCCCCACAGGTTGGAGAGCAGCACGTAACCACCTCCCGCGAGGATCGCGAGCACGAGCGTGAAGACGAGCAGGCGCTGGCGGCTGTCGATCGCAAGCGCGAACATCGCCGCCGCCACGAACCAGAGGGCCTGCGGGGCCACGAAGAACGCGGCCGTGAACGCCACCGCCGACAGCAGCGGTCCGCCGAAGTCGTCGGAGAGCCGCAGGGCGAAGAAGCCCGCGAGGACGAACGGCATCATCACCATCTCGGGGCGTGCCACGTCCGGCGGGGGAGCCAGGAGGTTCAGGCCCAGCGCGAGAAAGCCGGCGCTCGTGATCGCGAGCGTCCAGCTCCGGGTCTCGAGCCGCACGAGCATCATCACGAGCCCGAGGCACAGCAGGATCGAGAGGAGCGCCACGATGCGGGGCTCCCAGATGTCGGGCCCGGCCGCCCGCACGAACACCGAAACGGCCAGCGGCAGGCCGGGCATCATGGCCTCGCTCTCGGGATGGGCGGGCTCGGCGTACGCCGGCTGGCCCTGGGCGAAGCGGGTGGCGTACTCGAGGACGGTGGCCTCGGTCGCGTCGAGCGGACGCTGGACCGTGGCGTTCCGGACGGTGACGGCCACGGCGAAGCACGAGGCGACGATCAGCAGCGAGCGAAGGATGCGCTGGATCAAGACTCCCCCTTATCGGCCATCCCTGGGCTGATGTCGTTCCGGCGGCGGACTCCGGGGCGTCCGGGTTATCGGCAGGAGGGGGGACGGGCTTCAGCCCCGGAATCGGCCCCCGGAAGGAAGCCGTCCGGGGCCGCGTGGGACGTGCCTCCACGCGACCCCGGACGGGGGTTCCGGGCCGGACCGGCTACTCGTCTTTGATGAACGTGCCGCTTCGCAGCTCGCTGATGGCGGTCTGGAGTTCGGCCTTCGTGTTCATCACGATGGGGCCGTACCAGGCGACCGGCTCCTCGAGGGGGCGGCCGGAGCACAGCAGGAACCGGATGCCGTGCTCGCCGGCCCGGACGACGATCTCGTCGCCGCGGTCGAACATCACCAGCGAGCGGTTGCCCGCCTTGTGACGGACGAGGTTCTCGACCGGCCCGCCGGCGTCGGTCAGCACGCCCATCGGCGGCGAGGCGTCCCGGAACTCGCCGTCGCCCTGGAAGACGTAGGCGAACGCATTCCGGCGAGTGTCGATGGGCAGCACCTTGCGCTTGCCCGGCGGCACCCAGACGTCGAGGTACTGAGGGTCGGCGGCGATGCCTTCGACCGGCCCGCGCTTGCCCCGGAAGTCGCCGATGATGACCCGCACCCTGGTCCCGTCGTCGTCCGTGAACTCGGTCACGTCCTTGGCCTGCACGTCCTGGTAGCGGGGCTTCGTCATCTTGAGGTGCGACGGCAGGTTCGCCCAGAGCTGGAAGCCGTGCATGCGCCCGGTCGGGTCGCCCTGCGGCATCTCCTGGTGCAGGATGCCCCGGCCCGCGGTCATCCACTG
>CAZPVG010000121.1:0-6278 GCA_964589945.1 uncultured bacterium | reverse complement strand
CGAACACCTTGTCGGTGCCCGCCTTGTCGCCCACCTCCCAGCGGAAGATGTGATTGTTGTGCACGCGCTTGCCCTGGCCCGCCTCGTCCTTGCCCACCAGGTCCTCGCGGATCACGGGGGCATCGGCGTCCATGGCCTTGTGGGGATCCACCAGCGCCGGCAGCGGTTCATATTCCACCTCCACCAGGTCGACGCCGTCGGCGGCGATATAGCGATCATCGGCGATCACCATGGCAATTTCTTGATATTGGAAGCACACCTTCTCGTCGGCCAGCACCGCCTGAACATCACCCGCCAGGGTGGGCATCCAATGCAGCTTCAGCGGTTTCAAGTCCTCGGCGGTGAGCACGGCCTTCACGCCGGGCAGGGCCATGGCCTTGTCCTTGTTGATGGACTTGATACGGGCATGGGCGTAAGGGCTGCGCACCACGGCGCCGAACAGCGTGCCGGGGAGCTGCACGTCATCCACATAATAGCCCTTGCCCTGGATGAAGCGGGGGTCCTCCTTGCGCTTGCGCGCACAGCCGATGCCTTCGAGTTTCTGTTCGCGGTCCAGGTCTTCTGCTGTACTGGCCATGGCTTATGCCCCTCCAGCGGCTTGAAGTTTTTTCGCGGCGTACTGCACCGCCTTGACGATGTTTTGATACCCCGTGCAGCGGCACAGGTTGCCCGACATGCCCCAGCGGATCTCTTCTTCCGAGGGATTGGGGTTCTCCTGCAGAAATCGATAGGCGCGCATCAGCATGCCCGGCGTGCAGTAGCCGCACTGCAGGCCGTGCTCCTGCATGAAGCCCTCCTGCAGCGGGTGCAGTTGGCCGTTGGTCGCCAACCCTTCCACGGTGGTCACCGTGCCGCCCTCGGCCTGCACCGTCAGCACGGTACAGGACTTGACCGACTTGCCGTTGAGGTCCACGGTGCAGGCGCCGCAATGGCTGGTCTCACAGCCGATGTGACTGCCGGTCTGGTGCAGCTTCTCGCGCAGGGTGTGGATCAGCAGTTCGCGCGGCTCCACCAGGATTTCGATTTTTTCACCGTTCAGCGTGAATGTGATGTGTTGTTTCGCCATGATCAATTCCCCCTCGCCCGCTCAATCGCCTGGCGGATCGCCCGGCGGGTCATCTCGCCCGACATATGGATCTTGTAGTCACGGTCGCCGCGCAGGTCCTCGGCGGGATCGCAGATCGCCATGGCCTTCTGCGCCGCCTGCTCGATGAGCGCGTCGTCGACGGCCTTGCCGGTGAGCAATGCCTCGGCGTCCTTGGCCTTGAGCGCCGTGGGGCCGGCGTTGGTGAGGGCGATGTGGATCTTCTTGCAGGTATCACCGCTCATCTGCAGCTGCACCGCCGCGGCGGCGGTGGCGAAATCGCCGGTCTTGCGCTTGAGCTTGCTGTAGGCGTAGCCGCTGCCCTTGGGCGCCACGGGGATGCGGATCTCGGTGAGGATCTCGTCGGCGGCGAGTTCGGTGTAGTACAGGCCGTGAAAGAAACCGTCCGCCGGCACCTGCCGCTCACCGCCGGGGCCTTTCAGCACGAACACCGCCTCCACGGCCATCATCACCGCCGGGTGATCGTTGCCGGGGTCGCCGTGGGCGATGTCGCCGCCGATGGTGCCGCAGTTGCGTACCTGGGGGTCCGAAATCAGCCTGGCGGCCTCGGGCAGCAGCGGGCATTTATCCTGCAGCAGCTTGGAGGCGATCAAGTCGTTCTCCGTGGTCATGGCGCCGATGATAATCGTGCCGCCCTGTTCGCGGATGCCACGCAGCTGATCGATGCGGTTGAGGTCGATGAGATGCTTGGGATCGGCGAAACGCAGCTTCATCATGGGCAGAAGACTGTGTCCCCCGGCCAGGATCTTGGCCTCGTCGCCCAGTTCGCCCAGCAGCTTTATGGCCTCGTCCACGGAGGATGGCGCGTGGTAATCAAATGTACCCGGTATCATAGCTGGCACCCTCGTCTTGTTTTACAACGTCCTACGAAGATCTACGTCGGGATTACGAAAGCCCTGGTAGCGGTGCGGGTTCTCGCGGTGATGGCGCTGCGAATACATCGTTCGCCTGCAACCAAGCCTAGTTAAAACCGGCACTGTATTCACTTGATCCTGCACCAATGGTCAAATTCAGTGAACCAGTGGCAGTTTTTGCACATGAATGGAAATCGCAAATTTTATTCATAAATCGTCGAAATAATGACGCAAAAATATGTATAAAGACCGGGCATAAACGCCAACAGCCGTCAGGGATATTTATCAATATAGAGAAGGCCCACCATTGGCAGCACAGGCGGGTGGCTGCGGCAGTGTGCGCTATGCGGATTAATTCAAGCCGAACATGAGCTTGAGCCTGGGGACGTTGCTGCGGCTGACGGGGACGTTGGCCTCGACCTGGCTGCGCATGACGATGGTGTACTGCTCGTCCACCTTATCGAAGGCGGCGGCGAACAGGACGTTGACCATGTGGCTGCGGTGCACGCGGACGAATTTGGCCGGATCGAGCCGCAGCTCCAGGTCGGTCAAGGCCAGATTGCACAGATAGCTGTGGGACTCGGTGAATACGGTGGTGTAGTGCCCATCGGCCTTGAAGTGCACCACTTCGTTGAGGTCCAGCAGGATGACGCGGCTGTTTTTGTACACCGGCAGCTTGAACAGTTGCCGCAGCCTGCCGGGGTCGACGCTGTCCTGGTGCGGACTGGTGGTGATGTCCGTCAGGTCGTAGAACACCATGCACGTCCCCAACTCCTCATCACTCCCCCACATCTTGACCACCTTAATCAGCAGCACCCGGTCGGGGACATTGATCATCATGGTCATGGGCGGCGGCGAGTGGGCCGGGCACCCGGAGGATTCCAGCAGAAACGCCACCTTCCTGCGGCTCTTTTCCGGATGCAATTGAGTGACTTCGGTACCGATCACCTGCCCCACCTTCACCCCCAGGATATGGCTGGCGATGCTGTTCAGGGCCGTCACCCGATTCGAGCGATCAAGCCACACCACGCCGGGATCGAACTTCTCCAGTCTGTGCTGGAAGGTCTCGAAAATCTCCTGGGTCATTTGCATACTGGACTACCCACTCATTGAGACGGTTGCTGCATTCGCCCGCGGATCAAAATATTAATATGGCGAAACTTGTCAGAAACACTACGAAAACCGGGCGGAAATTCAGACAACTCAAGTCAATTTTGCACGGCGATCGCTTCGAATATCAACCGTATGCATTAATAGATGGATTTTGTGAACAGCTTTTAAAATATTAAAACGTATTAATATTTTGACCATTCGAGCTTCTTTGGAGCATCTCCCGATCGCTGAACCATTATGGTCTTCGCTACTTATATGTAATTGCTTGTTTACATTGCCTTGATTCGGATCAACCCCGCTTCAATTGAGGCCGCTGCCGCAGCAGCCGGGCTCGCACGCATCTCTGAGTCGCCCAACAAAGTCTAATAAGTAAGGCAATCGCGCTGACGCCACGCCCGCGGTCCCCGCGGCGTGCCATACCCGGACAGCGCCCGGCTTGTCCCTGACAGAAGGACACAACAGTCTGTTTTAGTTATGATCATAATCCATGCCAATGGCTTGCCCCGGCCCGCATGAAACAGACGAAAAAAACACCGGCATGGTTACCCCTGGCGGGGTGATGCGTCACGCTCACCGTGCCAGTAGACAGGCGATACAAACTGCTTCAGTTCCGCTTCGTTGCAGGAAAGGCCCGTCTGGGAAACCACCTGCTTAAACCCCTCAAAGTCTCCATCGATGATCTCTTGAGAAGACACTTCCAGGATGCGGGCATCGGTCTGCTGTAATGCCTCGATTCGCCGCAGGTATTCTTCGGTATACCTGTTCCAGAAACCAGGATCATCGGAATGCTGCCGCATAAACCTCGCGCGAAGACACGACTGCGCCACCGCTTCAGGGTCACGGCGCACCAAAATCCAGGTTGCATCGGGAAATGCCTGCTTGAAAATCGGCCACAGCAGCGACAACTTGGCGTCCTTATACAGCCACGGCCTGTCGTGCTGATAACCGTCTTTTTCGATTATCCGGCGAATGAAATCGGCAAGCTCCGGAATTTCAACCTGGACACCGACAGGCGGCAACTTCCTCACCCCCAACGGATCGCAGCCGAGACGAAGCAATATCTGCTTGGTAACGTGCTTACGTAGAGCGCGGTGCTCAAAAAATCCCCTGGGATTTTCCGGCTCGACGCCGGGCACGGTGGTGCCGGTCCACGCGCCGCATATCCCCAACGCCCCGGCAACCATCGATGTTCCGGAACGGGGCAGACCAAACACAAAGATCGGTGAGCGCCAATAGCCTTGCATAGTTCATCTTACTGAAATTCTTATGAACTCTAAACCCCCGCCACTAAGCGGGGTTAAAGCGGCGCAGTTCTGAACACGCACAGCCGACCCCTGCACGTTCCCTCCACGTGACAACCCGGGCCGGTGCAAACAGGATCAGCGCTTCAACAAGGTATCCCCAAGCACATAGACCAGGGCGTGGTGAATGATGGAAACGACGCCCAGGGCCCAGCCCAGCACATGCTGACCGGATAGATACAGCGCAACGGCGGCCCCGCCGGAAATGACGAGTTCCTGAATCAGGCGCAGGGGCTCCGCCATGAAACCGGCGTTGCGGAAATCCACTAACCCCCAGAAACCGAAGACCAGCAGCGGCGCGCAGATGCCCCACAGCAGCATGGTGCCGGTGCTCTCCCCGAACCGATATCCCCAATAGGCCACGGCGGCGATGATGCCCAGCTCCATGAGGCCGCGCAAAGCCAGATTGAAGTGTCTTAACGTCGAATGCAGAAAAATGCACTCCCTCTAGCCGTCACCAGCGAAAACCTGTTGCCTGAACCTTTTATATTTCAATGTTATCTACACTATTCGACGCACTTCACACAGCGCGCATGGGTTGGATCCACTGAAAGCCGTCGAACATCTATCTCCTCGCCGCATACAAAACAGTAGCCATACTCACCGGATTCGATGCGCCGCAATGCGCCTTCGACCCTGACCAGTTGATGCTGGCGCCGCCTGACCACTTCTTGCGCCATCTGCTGCGCCTGCATGGCATCCATGCGAGACAGCCTCCCCACACTCGCCTGATCCAGCGCCACAGGCTTTGCGGCCTCCTTGGATGCCTCATCAAGTCCTTGCAGCTCTGATCTCAGACGAAGGAGATGAATTCTGAATTGTTCAATTTCCGCTTTTTCCATCAGATCAGCCATCCAGGGATCAAAAAGGACTGACTCACTTGGTGCCAGTCAGTAATATCGAGGCCAATATGGCATCTGACCGTATTCTTGTAACATATGTTTTCAAAAGAACCCGGCCACCTTGACCAGGTATTTTTTCAGCGAATCCAGTCCTTACCTGTAATCACGACAGTTTAGTGACCCCGGCAAAGCCGGGGGTCACTAAACAACCGGGCAACACACGAGTCTACATTGACCTCAATTCATAGACTCGAATGCTCGTAATAAATGGATTGGTTTGGGCAAGTTTCTCGGCAGCATCAAGATTCTCCGCTTCGATGATGTTGTAACCAGTAATTGATTCCATATCCCATGGAAGGTCCTTGGTTCCATTTTTCGAGATTTCACGACCACCACTAAAACCACCCTGACCCACTTGCTTGTCGGAGATTGATTCCAACCACACCTGCCAAGCATTCATGATTTCCGGGGTAGGCTCATGAAAACCGAAGTGAAGAAACATGAATTTTTTCATCTCTCTCTCCTTCTTTATTGGGTGCATTCAAAAATCTGCTTACGAGCAAGGCTTGGCCAACGTATAGTTGAGGGGCGCGCAGCTTTTGGCGCGTCCCTCTCGAATGCTGTGTTAGGAGATAAATCCGGCTTTTATCCAGCCAATACAAATAAGCGCTCCGAGAAGGAGCAAAACCATTTTTCCTTTATTTCCAAACACCTCAGGAATGGGTACCTTTCTATTTCTTTCCCCAAATTCATAGATGTCCCATGTCATTACAATTGTAAAGGCGACCATTCCCATCGATAGATCACGCAAGGAAAGGCCGCCTAAAACATTGCCGCTTTTAGCGATAACTGCTGCAACCGCATAAGCGCCTCCATTTACAGAAAACAGGAGACTATATCTTCTATGCTTTCCGTTCTCGTAAAGCTCCATAGCATCTTTAACGCTAAGTGTCATTTCCGTTTACTCGTTTGCACGCAAGAACTGTTCCTTTGAATAATTGGGGTCAGATCCCAATTCTTTCTAATATTAGAAGAAACTGTGATCTGACCCCAATTATTTTTC
>CAZPVG010000120.1:0-6357 GCA_964589945.1 uncultured bacterium | reverse complement strand
CCCACCTGCTCGAACAGGGGCAGGCCCACCGCGTCGGTGAGCTTCTTGATCTGCATGGAGACCGTGGGCTGAGTGAGGTGCAGCTCCTCAGCGGCGCGGGTAAAGCTGCCCAGGCGGGCGATGGCCTCGAAGACTTCCAGTTGGCGCAGGGTGGTATGGCGCATGACTCCGTATCCCGTCTATCTGCTCGCTTTTATTGATAGACGATAGTCTATCATGGCCATCGAAAAAATTGACTGTTATTGATAGTTGTCCCGGGGCAGGATAGGGTCCTGGTAGTGACATTGCCGGCGCCGTCCTCGGGCGGCGCCTTCCCCCCAAGGGGCAGGGTTGGCTACGGCTAAACCGTATAACCAGCCCCCCACGGGCAATGACAATGCCCGATACCTGAGCGATGCCGACGGTCTCTGAGGATCAAAAATCAATCGGATCTGACCCCATTGATCCCTTCAGTGACGGTGAGGCGGGGGAGTTCGAGGAGTGATGCCGCAACACAGGTAATGACACAGGCTGAGAGGGCGATTATGCATGACCGTCCCGTACCCACGGCGCTGCGTGCCATGCCCAAGACCATCGAGGCGCCGGTCTATAACCACGTGCGCCTCGCCCTGCGGCGCCTGGGGTCTCCCTTGCGTGTCGCTGTGCCCGGGCACCGTGGGCTGGAGATTATCCTCGAATCCCGCGTGTGGATGTGCGTCGACGCCAATGCCGAGGACCAACCCGTGATGGCCTGGTTGGATTTCGGCAACCGGGGCCGCGACAATCTGCAAGCCCCCGTAAGCTGTACCCTGGAGTTGTATCATCGCTGCGCCGGATTGGTGATGGGCTCGGCCCTGGACGCGCTGGACGACGCGTTAAGCGAGCTTCTTAAAGAACGGGATGGTTGATGCATGCTGAGGCGACTTGGCGGCGCTGGCCGCCTGAAGGGGAGAGAGGTATGCCACTAGTCAATATGCGGGACATGCTGTTCCATGCCCGCGACAATCATTACGCGGTGGGCGCCTTCGATATCGTCTCCCTGGAATTTTTGCAGGGTGTGTTGAGGGGGGCGGAAGCCTGCCGCGCGCCGGTGATATTGAATTTCGTGGTGCCGCAGTTCAAATACTACGACTTTGACATTTTGATGGCGGCCGCCGTGGCGGGGGCGCAGCGCAGTCCGGTGCCGGTGGCCATACACCTGGACCACGCCACGGATCTGGCGGGAGTGGTCCGGGGGATACGCCATGGCTGCAACGGCGTCATGTTCGACGGGGCCCATCTGCCGTTTGAGGAAAACGTCGAGCTGACACGCGCCATCGTGGAGGTCGCCCACGGCCACGGCATCCCCGTTGAGGGAGAGATCGGCGTCATTTCCAGCTATGCGGGAGAATACGAAGCCGACGGCGTGCCGGGCATGTTCACCTGGCCCGATGAGGCGCGGCAGTATGTGCGACAAACCAGGGTGGATTTCCTGGCGGTGTCCATCGGCACCTGCCATGGCCTGACCACGGAAAGATCCCGGCTCGATTTGCAACGCCTGGCGCGCATCAATCGAGTGGTCGATGTGCCCCTGGTGATTCACGGCGGCAGCGGTCTGACAGACGCCGAGTACAAATGTCTTATCGATCGCGGCGTCGCGCGAATAAATTATTACAGTACGCTATCGCGCATGGCGTCGCGACGCATCCGCAGCAATTCCCTGGAAGACCCCAATGCCGGATACATGGCCTTGCTGCACGGTGTCAGCGACGCCATCAGCTGCGAGGTGGAACGCTGTCTGCGAGTGTGGAATGCAGTCAATCGAGCCGATGCGGTGTTGGATGCGGCGGCGCCCTGGAACGAAGTGGAGCACATGATGAAATAAATGAATGGGGACGCCCATAAGTCGCCCCCATTTACCAACCAGGAGCAATGGGACAGACTTATTTGCCGCATACCTGGGTTGCAGGCGAAATCCTCAATAACCCTGTCCCCGCCTGCTGGTTACGTTCGCCATAATCTCTCAGAGAACCCATTCCATAAGACGAGAATGAGATAAACGCAAAGGCTCAACCATACGTTGACTGCAGTGAAGGCAACCGCACAAATGACACAAGCAAGCGACACCGCATAGCGAAACGTGATCGTCCGCTCCCCTTGCACCAAGTGTGGTTCCAATTTGAGCAGTTTTCGTTGTCTACGACCCACCCACCACAGCACGTTGTACATCACCGTGATGTATATGAGTGTGACCCCGTAATACGCCGATGCAACAGATCGAGTACCTGGGTTCGCGAGGTGCTCTGCCAATATTGCGGATGAAAACGGCAAAAAGGCAATGCCCATCAGGAGCAGAAGATTCACGAACATCGAGAAGCGGTCAATGCGACCGATGTATTCGAAGACAGAATGGTGATTGATCCACATGACTCCGATGACCAGAAAGCTAAAAGCAAAGCCAAGGTAGCTTGGCCAAAGCTGAACGAGACTGCCCCACAGCTCTCCGGCATAATGGATTCCCTCGTGCTTTGGAACTTTGACATCCAGCACGAGCAACGTGATGGCTATTGCGAAGACTGCATCGCTAAATAACTCGACTCTGGTTACCCCCATTGCAGTAGACTTACGCATATATATCACCCCCCAATGATCCAACACTAAGTCAGGGTCACAATAAGGTAAAAAGTGGCCGGTGACAAATGGATATCATTCTCATAGCTAACCAGCTATCTATGCGCTTGATTGGCCTCCCCCGTCTTGCGTACCCCGTCGACCAGCCTAATGCAGTCTCTACCTGCTGCGTAAAGCGCTCATTGCCAAGAGGCATAGAGAATTGTACGAATTTTCGAATAACATGGCTGTCCTGAATATCCATGTGGTGTCGAAATAAGAAAAGGCGGCAAGGGAAACGTCCATAAGCCGCCCCCCTTTTATTCACTCGAACAGCACACCGGCATTCATGCGAATATTTATCTTTTTATCAATGAAACAATTCCATGCCCGCCGTTTATCATGATCTACAAAGCAAGGCGAGTCACGTCAAAACGATTCAGCAAAGCACGGTAGGGATAATTTTTTTCAGCAAAATATCGGCTCATATAATACCCGGCAATCACAGGATCATAAGCTGATCAGCATTGGATCTAAATTCATATCATTTAGCATTTTTATGATTTCTTCGGTACGGTATATATAGAGTTCATGATGATGACCACATCGGATACATGATCTTTCAGATAATCCGGGCTCACAATGTACCTGGGCGGGCTGTCGAAATTTGGCGCTGAGAGACATGCCGATTTGCGTCGATCATGCCGACCCGGAATTCTCTTCGAGTCCTGTCCGAATCTGATCTGCTCACCGAAAGCGACAGTGCGCACGAAAGAAACCTCGTCCCGACGTAAATACCTCCTACCACATAAGCCGATGGTTTATAATCATATAAACTAATCGCAACGGTCTTTCACGGCTTCAATTCGATGGGGGGAACATCCGGTTGGATAATGCAGTTACGGACGTCATAGGGGTGATACCCGCGGCCGGACGTGGCACGCGCATTTCCCCTTTACCGCTAAGCAAGGAACTGTTCCCTGTTGGGTTCCAGGACGGACCGGCATCGTCGCACCCCAAGGTGATCGGTCAGTACCTGCTGGAGCAAATGACCCGTGCGGGCATTGAGCGCTGCTTTATCGTTCTGGGAGACGGCAAATGGGACATCCCCATGTATTTCGGCCGTGGCGAAACCGTCGGCATTGAATTGGCGTACGGCGTCATCCGCAATTCACCGGGCACACCCTACACCCTGGATAACGTATTTCCGTTCGTCTCAGACAAAATAGTCGCCATGGGATTTCCGGACATGTTGTTTGAAACGGAAGACGTATATTGCCGATTGTTCGACGCGTTTCGGAAAACTCCTTGTGATGTCATGTTGGGATTGTTTCCCGCGGATCATCCTCATTCGCTGGACATGGTGGCGGTGACCGCCGAAGGGGTCGTGGAGCGCATCGATATCAAACCTGCGCGAACGGATTTGACCGAATCTTGGGGCGTGGCCCTGTGGACGCCTACATTTAGCCGATTCATGCATGATTGGTTGGCTACTAATAACTACCCCGATTCATCGCAGGCCCGTCATCGCGAGAGAGAAATTTCCGTGGGGCACGTTATAAACGCCGCGCTGGAAGCGAGTCTAACCGTTCGTGCGGTCATTGTCTCCGATAAACCTTATTTGGATATTGGTACGCCCGGTAATTTGATGCGCGCCATCCGTAAGCGCACACCCCGGCCCGAGGACGACTGAGTCTACCCGGTATGTCAGAACCGTATTGCGGGTAATAGGCACCATCGCTTTATGAACATCATCCAAATAACCGATTGCCACCTCTTTGCGGACTCCGGCACCGTCATGGAGGGAGTGAACACCGAGCAAAGCCTATTAAGGGTTCTAAGCGCGATAATGGAGAATGAATCGCCGGATTTACTGCTGGTGACTGGTGATATTGCGCATGATGAGGAGTTCCCTACCTACCGGCATCTGAAAGGTTGTTTGGATAAGTTAAATGTCAAATATTATTGCCTGCCGGGCAATCATGACCATCCGCGCTTTCTCGAAGATATCTTTAAAGAGGACTTCGTCGGCCAATTTCAACATATTGTATACAGAGGCTGGCAGCTCATTTTGCTGAGTACCGCGCTCCCCGGTGAAGTGTATGGCCGGCTCGATGATCGACAATTGACGCTGCTTTCCCAAGTCCTACGGAAAAATCGCGAACCCGCGGTGATATTCATGCATCATCACCCAGTACCGGTGCAGTGCCCATGGCTGGATGAAATCGGCTTGGAAGAGCCGGAAGAATTTTTAGCGGTTATGGACTCGGCGACTTCGGTGAACGCAGTATTCTTCGGTCATGTGCATCAAGAATTTAGATATTTGCGTGACGGCATCGTTTTTTATGGAACCCCGTCCACCTGCTTCCAGTTCAAACCACATAGCCTGACCGTCGAGTATGACAACGCATCGCCAGCCTATCGTTCCATAAGGCTCGATGACGACGGTTTGATCGATACTCGTATCGTCAGGGTGAAAATGTAGCAAGGAACTCATCTCCGGCGGCCGCTGTCGAGTAAATCCGGTGTCAGAAATGAATATTCTTGCTTTGATTCCTGAGCGAATACAGGTGAATACAGGGACACCATACTTAATTCTCGATAAATTAGGTATGGTGTCCCTGTATTTCGATTTCCGCATAGACGATGGGCGGCAAGCCACCCAGTGCATCATGCTGCCGGTATTCGTTGTATTGCCCTCGCCATTGGCTGATGATCTCACGCACATCGTCAAGACTACGGAACAGGTACCGGTCTAGAGTTCAACACTATGAAACCCGCTACACAGCGATAATGCTGGGGGATCAAAACGTGACACTCAGACAATCAGCAATCTTTCGAAGATCGTCTCATTAGCAATTTTAACAGTAAGTTAATATTATATTCATCTAGCCAGCGCAGGATTCTAACCAATAAAATCATGAAAAACACAACGCTTCCTGCCTCATTTTTTGGGATAGTGCTCGGTTTGTCCGGCATGGGACAGGCATGGCGTGTAGCCGCGCCACTGTGGGGAATGCCTCTCTGGATTGGAGAGGCCGTGCTGTTGTTAGCCACGGCGGTCTGGCTTGCACTTCTGATTTTCTATGTGATACAGGCCGTGCAAAGTCCGATGCTGGTCCGCAGCGAATTTCTGCACCCCGTGCAAGGCAGTATGCCTGCGCTGCTTGCCGCCACTACGCTGTTGATCGCTCTGGCTGCTATTCCCTATTCACGTACATTAGCCTATATCCTGATGATAGCTGGCATCTGCTGGCACCTGGTATTTTCCCTATGGCATACCGGGACCATGTGGAAGGGCGGGCGTAACGCCCTGGATACAGCGCCCACACTTTATTTACCTGCGGTTGCAGGAAATTTCACCAGTGCTGCCGCCCTTGGCGCCCTGGGGTATCCCGATTGGGGATGGTTATTCATGGGTGCGGGGATATTCTCGTGGCTGGCATTGGAATCACTTGTAATCCAGAGAATTTTGCATCCGCATGCGGTTCCCACCGAGCAACGCGCATTGCTCGGTATTCAGTTTGCACCACCCGTTGTGTGTTCCATGGCCTGGCTTGCAGTGAGTCCCGGCAGCAGCGATCATTGGTTGCTTATGCTGTGGGGTTACGGTTTATTTCAGATGATGCTGGGTATCAGGCTGACAAGCTGGTTTGGAGCACAGCCCTTTTCACCCGCGTATTGGGCTTTCACTTTCGGCATGGCATCGGCAACCGTTACCGGGATGAAGCTTGCATTGGCCGGAGTGGAAGCAGCGAGAATACTATCCATCCCGGTTTTTATCGGGGC
>CAZPVG010000119.1:0-6684 GCA_964589945.1 uncultured bacterium | reverse complement strand
ATTCTGGAATAGCGGTCTACCTCCGACTGTATACCCGTTCTTAAAATGGCGCCCCCTGGACCCGCAATAATATGCCGGGACCAGGGTCCGATCGGATCGGACAGTTCCAGCACACGCATGCCTTCCAGAATAGCGCCGCGGCCGTTATTCCGATACGACAATAGCCCACTGCCGCATGAAAACCACAGATCTGGTGCGTACCCGCCCGGCCACCGGTAGACGGGCAATGGCATTATAGGGAAACTTTCCCTCATGCCGATTTTTACACAGCCGTTAATATATGGGGTAACCCTATACATACCAGAACTATCCAGGGCGTAAGCAGTGCACTATAAAAATGTAATTAGGCGCCTTGTCCAATCCGGGCTTAAACCACTGGAACGGCGTCTGGTTCAGAAAGCCTATCAGCGTACATATCCGCCTATCTTTATAATAGGCCCGCCCCGTTCTGGCAGCACCTTGCTGTATCAGCTTGTGGCGAGACGCTACCGGGTTTGCTACTTTTCCAACTTCATGATGCACTTTCCCGCGGCGACATTATCCACCGCACGTCTCTCCTCCCTATGGATGGATTGCAGCCCACCCGACGGCTATACAAGCGTGTATGGTGAAACGCCCGGATTGCAGGGCCCTAACCAGGGAAAAGCGTTTTGGGATCTATGGCTGCAGGCCTTCCCCCATGACATCGATCCGGATACTGTTTCGATTGCCACCAAGGATCTCATCAAGAACACCGTGTTGGGGTTACAAGAAGTATTTCACGCACCGTTTATCAACAAATGGCCGCCCAACAGTCTCAGGCTGCGGTTGCTGGCTGAAATCTTTCCCGACGCCGTGTTTATCAAGATCACAAGAAATCCGGAAAAAGTCTTTGCGTCCATACTTCGCGCCCGGCGCGCCATTTGCCAGGGCGAATCGGGATGGTTCTCTGTTGAGCCCCAGGGGCGTGAATCGATATTGCGTGATGATCCGATGAAACAGATTCAATGGCAAGCAGACAAAATCGAAGGCGCCATAGATCGGGATAGCGCCATTATTGGAGGCGATAGATTTATAACGATAAGCTACGAAGGATTAGTAGAGGACCCAAAATTGATGCTGGACAAAATCGCTGGTTTTTATCACCGGCTTTGCGGATATGCCCTCGAACCAAGAAATGAGATTCCTGCTTCCTTTTCCAAAACCGCCAAATTGTAATTCAAGTTAGCCGGGTCTCCTCCGGCAGGCCCGGCCCTCGGTGTTCTCCTATCCCCCAGCGGCCGTCTTGGGTGGCAGAAACATGTCCCCGGACAGGGGTTTCGTGTTGATGTTCTTGATCTCGGTGTATGATTGAAAAATGGTCTTCATGTCACTTCCCGCCTGCTGCTTACGTTGCGGTTCCGGGGCGGACTTTTTGGAGTCGTCACCGCCGCCGAAAAGTCCACCGAGCATATGGCCTAATGTGCCCGCCGCCTTGTTCAGTTCTTCTGTGGGGGGTTCCTCCTGGGAATTCTCGCCGTCGCCCGCTTGCTCATTGCCGTCGCCCTCCCCGCTGGCGGCCCATTGCACATCGGTGGCAATGGGATAACCCTTGATCTTGCCCATGGCCTTTTCAAAATCGCCGCGGGAAGCGCCGGCGGCGGCTCCGATGACGCTCAGTCCCAGTTCCTTACTCTGTTCCGGCGTCATCTTTATGCCCAGCTTCTCCAAATACGCCTTGTTGAAATCTGCCTCTTCCTTTTTCAGCTCCCTCAGGGCGGCTGTGTACGGGGTCGTCCAGAGGGTCATGGTCATCAGGCTGTCGGTGTGCTCCTTGGTGCGTACATTCTCCGTCACTACGTGCCAGGTGATGATGTTTTCCAGACAATCGAAGCCATTAATGTTTTTCTTATGGCCAGTCTGTTCTAACTTGACCTCGTTGCGTATCACCTTCACTTCGTCACCTTGCTCTTTTGAGGGGGGGTGCGCCGACTCGCTCTCCCTTTCACTGCCGCTGGGCGGCGCGTGTTCACTTTCCCGGGATGGCATGGCGATGGGGTACTCCTCATATTGCCCCGTGTGGGTGTTCAGTTTCCAGCGCTTGCCGAGATCAACCCGGTAAATGTCCACTTCCTTCTTGGCACCGCCGGTCAAGCTCTGAAAACTTCCCAGAAAGCTACCCGTGAATTTCATACTGCTTTCATGCCGCTTTTTCAGCCCCTGGATATAGGTGGTTGTGTCCGATTCGCTCGCCCCCATGCCCATGAACCCTCCAAACTTTACGTGCCGCACCACGGTCACGTCCGCCGATGCCACGGACCATGTCACCATTGCGGCGATAAACCCGATAACGGCAGCGTAGACCGCATGACGCTTTGGACTTGTCATATCATCTTCTCCTCAAAAGTGCCTTAAAGAGAACACAGGGGGATTAAACTGGGATATGTCCCATTCTAACTCAACCGGCATGCAATTTGACGACTACGGAAAACCTCAAGCGCCTCTGCACCTGGAAACATCTGTCCGACAAGGGAATTTAAAGGCATTCTACATAGAAATTTTGCCCCGGACCGGCTACCTCATACTCGGAAGCCTCTTTGCAATTTGCGCAAGCATCACACCGATGATTGCACCTAGCACATCAATAACCACATCATTGCTCTCGAAGGGATGGCCGTGACCGAATATTTCAATGACCTCCTGAAGAAAGCCGAAACCCATGACATACAACGCAACAACCGTGGTGGATACTCGCACTAGGGCCAATCTCCACGTAAAAGCAAGAATCGCAAACGATATCAAGTGCGCACTTCGATGAAATCCGGCTTCGAGTGTTTGGGCTGTCGACTGTGCGACGCTTGCCCATAAGAGAGCGATTGTTAATGCGATCGCACAGGCGAGGGAAGCGCGGCGTAGGAGTGTAGGAGGAATAGACGCCTCTTTGATCTTAATAAGCTATCCGTCATAAATGGGGTCTGGTTCATTTTTCTCTAACGAATCAGATTCGTTAATAGACAAAATTACATGCATAAGGGTAGATTTGCAATATAAATGATTCGTCCAGGGCAAGGGAATCATGGTGTTGGACTGACTATCTTTCTACCCTTAATAGCAAAGACAGAATAAAGCACAGCACGATCCTGACCCCCCTCGCCACTGGCGGTGCACGGAACTCTCGATTGCGATCGCACCTGCCTTGAGCACTTCGTGCGGCGGGAAATGACGTGTTCCAACAATGCGGTCTACCCGGAACCAGGGTTATCGCGAGCGGGGCTCTCCCGGGCGGCGAGGAACTCCGCCATGCGGCGCCATCACGCCTTGTCCCGTGCGTATCGGGAGCGAATATGTGCGATAGATCTTCTTAAAATCACTAACATGCAGCGCCTGAACAGTGATTCAAATATCCCTGCTATTCGGTTACACTGATGGCTTACCATAATTACAAATATTGATACAGGTCTCGCCAAGCATTCCTATGACACAAAAGTATCCCATCATCGCCGTCACCGGCTCCTCCGGTGCCGGCACTACCTCTGTGCAGCATGCCTTCGCGGAGATCTTCCGCCGCCTCAACATCCAAGCGGCATTCGTGCACGGCGATGCCTTTTTCCGTTACAGCCGCGATGCCATGGAAAAGGCCATTGATGACTCCATCGCGTCAGGCAACCCGGTGAGCCACTTCGGGCCCGATACCAACATGTTCGCGGAATTGGAAAACCTGTTTCGCGAATACTCCACAAACGGAACGGGCAGGATAAGGCACTATATAAAGGACGAAGATGACGCCGTGCTGCACAAGGCACCCGTCGGCGAATTCTCCGACTGGTCGTCATTGCCCAATGACAGCGATCTGCTGTTTTACGAAGGACTGCATGGGGGCGTCGTCGCCGCCACATGGGCCAGGCGCCGATCCAGCCCCGCCCACATCCCTGCTCACCAGCCCGAAAGGCGGAAGGGTAATAGAGGAGTAGACGTCGCAAAATACGTCGACCTGCTTATCGGTGTAGTACCGGTGATCAACCTGGAGTGGATACAAAAGATTCATCGTGACTGCATCCAACATCAACACACAGCGGAGAGCGTTACTTCCACTATATTACGCCGCATGAACGACTATATTAACTTCATTGTTCCGCAGTTCTCGATCACTGACATCAACTTTCAGCGTGTGCCCGTGGTTGACACCTCCAACCCCTTTGAATCCCAGGATGTGCCGAACGCTGATGAAAGTGTCATCGTCGTTCACTTCCGCGATCCGAAGCGCTATGACTTTCCTGCGCTGATGAAGAATATTCGCGGCGCATACATGTCGCGCCCCAATACCATGGTGGTCCCCGGCGGGGTGATGACCCATGCGCTGGAAGTCATCTGCACACCGATTATCAGGTCCTTGATCCACTAGGCCAGCTCGGCTCCGACCGCTCTACGAGTCGCGGGTATTCAGCTGCCCCATTGCCATATATTCACACATTTATGATATCAGTACTGCACCAGACTGGTGCGCGCAGATGTTCGCCAATACCCAATTAGTGCGTTCTACAGCGACCTTATCATTCCTGACGTGTTCGCACAGACCGTATTAAGTTGTTGTAAGAATTGATTTTTTACCCGCCCTGCCTAATTATCATGTGCACAGCCAAGTATGCACGCTTTTTGCTATGCATATATTGTGCTCTTATGAATGTTGAAGGAAGTCACTTTGAACAGCACCCCGTTCAGATCAATAACCCAAACGATTCCACTCTCACGTACGGGCATTTGTAAAAGCGCGCTCAAGTATGCGTTTCTCGAAAGTCTGTTTTATATCCAAGGCAAGTATCCCGCGATTGCCACGAAACACGACTATTATATGGCGCTTGCCCATGTCGTACGCGACCACATGCTGCAACGGTGGGTGAGTACCGCATCGGCCTGCACCCGCGATCGTTCCCGCACAGTCGCCTACCTTTCAGCCGAGTTTCTTATGGGCCCCCTTCTCGGTAGCAATCTTCTCAATCTCGGCATATACGACGAGGTACAAAAAGCCACCAATGAGTTGGGGCTCAACCTTGACGAACTTCTTGAACAGGAACAGGAACCAGGGCTGGGAAACGGTGGTTTGGGCCGACTCGCCGCGTGTTTCATGGATTCGTTAGCCACTCTGGAAGTCCCCGCAATTGGCTATGGCATTCGCTATGAATTCGGCATATTTGACCAGGATATCGTAGACGGTTGGCAAGTGGAAAAGACAGACAAATGGCTGCGATTAGGAAATCCCTGGGAAATCGCCAGGCCGGAGTGGGCAATTGAAGTCAAATTTGGCGGCCATACACAGCGATACACAGACGATTCCGGGCGCATTCGAACTGTCTGGATTCCCGACATGTTGGTTAACGGTGTGCCCTACGACACCCCCATGCTCGGCTATCGTACCAATACGGCAAACACCCTGCGGCTATGGCGCGCGGAAGCGCCAGAGTCGTTCGACTTCAGTGTTTTTAATCGCGGTGATTACTACGGGGCCGTGGATAAAAAGATTATTTCTGAAAACCTAACCAAGGTCTTGTATCCGAATGACGAGCCACTGCAGGGAAAGGAGTTGCGTCTAAAACAGCAATTCTTTTTCGTCTCGTGTTCCTTACAGGACATGTTGCGTATCATGCGGGTCCAGCGAATCCCGCTGGAGCGATTTCACGAAAAATTCGCCGTTCAACTCAATGACACACACCCGGCCATAGCGATTGCCGAACTCATGCGTCTCCTCGTGGATGAAAACGGCCTCGAATGGGACCCTGCGTGGGGCATCACCAAGCGCACATTTTCCTATACGAATCATACTCTGTTACCTGAAGCTCTCGAACGTTGGCCGGTCGGCCTGCTCGCAAAACTATTACCCAGGCATCTTGAAATTATCTATACGATAAATGAACGGTTTCTCGACGAGATAAGAATTCGCTTCATGAACGACGAGTCTCGAACAGCGCGAATGTCGCTAATCGACGAACACGGAGAACGTTATGTGCGAATGGCGCATCTGGCTTGCGCGGGTTCTCACGCCATTAACGGCGTAGCCGATCTTCACACGAACCTGCTTAAGCAGGATGTGCTCAAGGACTTCCATGAACTATCGCCGGAGAAATTCTGCAACAAGACCAACGGCGTCACGCCCCGACGCTGGATCGTCCTTAGCAATCCACGCCAGACACAATTGATCAATGCGGTCATCGGTGACGCATGGGTAAATGATCTCAGCCTGCTGACGCAGCTTGAGCCCTATGCAGATGATGCCGATTTCTGCGCGAGGTGGCGCGAAATCAAGAGGACTAATAAGTGTCATTTCGCCGTATATCTGCAGAAACGTATGGGCATCTCTGTCGATCCGGACTCAATGTTCGATGTGCAGGTCAAGCGCATTCACGAATACAAGCGCCAGCACCTCAACATCCTTCACGTCATTTCCCTATACCATAGCCTGAAAAACGCGCCAAACATGAATTTCGTGCCGCGCACTTTTATTTTCGGCGGCAAGGCCGCACCGGGGTATCGCCTTGCCAAATTGATCATAAAACTGATCAATGATGTCGCAGCCGTCGTGAATCGTGACCCCGCCGTACGCAACAGCATGAGGGTCGTATTTCTACCCAACTTCAACGTCAGCAATGGCCAGCGTCTTTATCCAGCCGCCGATCTTTCTGAACAGGTCTCCACCGCCGGCAAAGAGGCGTCCGGTACCGGCAACATGAAGTT
>CAZPVG010000118.1:0-6756 GCA_964589945.1 uncultured bacterium | reverse complement strand
TAGCGCACGGGCCGGGCCCGCGCGTCCGGGGCGCGTCATCCGGCGGGGGATTCCGACGCGCGCCGTTCCCGGGGCGCCCGGCGCGGCGACACGGCGGGGAGCAGTGCGAAGGGGCGGCCGCTCGCGCGACCGCCCCTCTCGCCGTGGGCCCGGCCTACTGCGCCTTCACCGCCTCGACGAGCTTGCCGATGGCGTTCTTGGCGTCCCCGAAATACATGTACGTCTTCGGGTTGTAGTAGATCTCGTTGTCGATGCCGGCGAAGCCGGGGTTGAGGCTGCGCTTCACGACGATGATGTTGCGGGCCTTGTCGGCGTCCAGGATCGGCATGCCGTAGATCGGGCTCGCCTTGTCGTAGCGCGCCGCCGGGTTCACGACGTCGTTCGCGCCGATCACGAGCGCCACGTCGGTGCGCTCGAACTCGGAGTTGATCTGCTCGAGGTCGTAGAGCTGCTCGTAGGGCACGTTCGCCTCGGCGAGCAGCACGTTCATGTGGCCGGGCATGCGGCCGGCGACGGGATGCACGGCGAACTTCACGTCCACGCCCTTCGCGGCGAGCAGGTCGCCCAGCTCGCGCGTGACGTGCTGCGCCTGCGCCACCGCCATGCCGTAACCGGGGATCACGATGACGCTCTCCACGTTCGAGAGGAGCATCGCCAGGTCGTCCGCGGTGATCTCGCGGTGCGACTTCTTGACTCCCGCGCCGCCCCCGCCGCCGGCCGTCGCGACCGGCCCGCCGCCCACGCCCGCGAACAGCACGTTCGCGATCGAGCGGTTCATGGCCTTGCACATGAGCAGCGTGAGCAGCATGCCCGACGCCCCGACCAGCGTACCGCTGATGATCAGCGCGGGCTGCTGGAGCGAGAAGCCGGTCGCCGCCACGGCCAGGCCGGTGAACGAGTTCAGGAGCGAGATGACAACGGGCATGTCGGCGCCGCCGATGGGCAGCACCATGAGGATCGAGAACACCAGCGCCACGGCGAGCAGGGCGTAGAAGGGCATGCTGTCGTGGGCCACCGCGCTCATGCCGATCGAGACGATGAGCGCCAGGAACACGACGACCGTCAGGACCTTCTGCACCGGCGAGGTGATCGCCTTCTCGGCGACGCCGCTGAGCTTGCCGAACGCGACCAGCGAGCCCCAGAAGGCGATCGAGCCCACGACGCCGCCGAACATCGTGGCGCCGAATCCGAGCGAATCCACCGGCTGGCCGGCGGCCTTCGCGCCCATGAAGTTCGCGAACTCGACCGTGGAGATGAGCGCCGCGGCGCCGCCGCCGCAGCCGTTGAGCAGCGCGACCATCTGCGGCATCTCGGTCATGGCCACGGCGCGGGCCCCGACCGTGCCGACGACCGCGCCGACGACGATGCCGATGATGATGAGCAGGCCGTTGTTCGTGCCGGGGTGCAGCACGTGGCCGCCCCAGATGAAGATGAACGAGGCGACGATGGCGAACGCCATGCCGGTCGCGGCGAGCGTGTTGCCGTTCCGCGCGCGCCTGGGGTGGCTGAGGAACTTGAGGCCGATGATGAACAGGACGGCCGAGGTCAGGTAGGCGATGTCCGACAGGAGCTTGGGATTCACGACTTGCCTCCCGCCGGTTTCTTCGTCTTGAACATCTCGAGCATGCGGTCCGTGACCACGAACCCACCGAAGAGGTTCATGGCGCCCAGGACCACGGCCGCGAAGCCCAGCCACGTGAGCAGCGGCGTGCTCGCCTCGGCGAGCACCAGCATGCCGCCGAGCATGACGATGCCGTGGATCGCGTTCGTGCCCGACATCAGCGGCGTGTGCAGCTGGACCGGGACCTTCGAGATCACCTCGAAGCCCACGAACACCGCGAGCATGAAGATGTAGATCGCGTAGAGAACCAGGGTCGCTTCGTTCATGACGCCTTCCCCGCGACCTCCGGCTGGCCCGAGCCCGCCGCCCGCGTGATGCAGGTGTCGCGAATGATGTCGTCCTCGAAGTCGAGGTGGAGCTGCCCTTCCTTGTTGATCATCAGCTTCAGGAGCGCATGCATGTTGCGCGAGTACATCTGGCTCGCGTGGAACGGCAGCGAAGCGGGCACGTTGACCGGGCCCATGATCGTGACGCCGTGCTTGACGACCGTCTCGCCGGCCACGGTGATCTCGCAGTTGCCGCCCGTCTCGGCGGCGAGGTCCACGATCACCGAGCCCGGCTGCATCGTCTTCACCATCACCTCCGTCACGAGCAGCGGCGCCTTCTTGCCCGGGATCGCCGCGGTGGTGATCACCACGTCGGACTTCGCGACGTGCGCGGCGAGCAGGTCCTTGACGCGCTGCTGGTCGTCCGCGGACAGCTCCTTCGCGTAGCCGCCGGCCGTCGCGACGTCCTTCTCGGCGAGCTCGATCTGCACGAACTTGCCGCCCAGCGACTCGACCTCCTCCTTCACGGCCGGCCGCACGTCGTACGCCTCGACCACCGCGCCGAGCTTGCGACAGGTCGCGAGCGCCTCGAGGCCGGCGACGCCGCAGCCGAGCACGAACACGTTCGCGGGCTTGATCGTGCCCGCGGCCGTCATCTTGAGCATGAAGAACTTGCCCAGGTGCCCGGCGGCCCAGAGCGCGGCCTTGTAGCCCGCCGCGCCCGCCATGGACGACAGCGCGTCCATCGCCTGCGCGCGCGAGGTGCGGGGGATCATCTCCATCGAGAAGGCGTTGACCTTGCGGGCCTGGAGCTTCTGCACCGCGGGCGAGCTCCGGTCGCGGCCGAGGAACGAGACGTACACCGCGCCTTCCGGCACGAGGTCGGCCTCGTGCTTGCCGGTCGCGGGGTTCTCGACGGGCTCGCGCACCTTGAGGACGATGTTCGCGCCCTCGCAGGTCGCGGCCGCGCCGGACGCGATGGTGGCGCCGGCCTGGCGGTAGGCGTCGTCCGTGAAGCCCGCCGCCTCGCCGGCGCCGGCTTCCACGACGATCTCCTGGCCGGCCTTGACGAGCCGGCCGACGGTTTCAGGGACGAGGGCCACGCGGGTCTCGCGCGGCGTGGTTTCCTTCGGTACGGCGATGCGCATGCGGCACCCTGTGGGTGAGAGTTTCGGTTGGGGTGTGCGGCTCAAGGGCCCCGCGCGGCGGCCGGAGTCGCCTCCGACCGGTGCTCGCGGCGGGCCAATCAGGGAATCTACTTCGTTCCTCCGTGCGGGGTGAAGTCGCCCCGCCGCGGCCGCGTCGCGCGCCCGGAATCCCACCCGTCCACCTCCCGCGCGACGCGCCCCGGATGCGGGCTTTCGGACAGCAGGCGGCCCAGGCGCGGCGAACGCACGCGCGCCTGGGCGCCACGGAGGAGGTTGCTGCTCCCGCGAAACAGCAGCCGGCGTGCCACGGGCCGCGCTCCCGGCCCCCGGGGCGGGCAGGCACCCCGGCGACGATGTTCTGCGGGGTTGGCGGTTTCACCGAAGGATATTCGGCGACCTTCGGCAGGCAGGACCGGCCCGCCGACTGTCAGAGTGTCAGCGGGCCGAGAGGGGCTGGCAGGGGCGGACGCGGGATTCGGGACCCGCTCGCGGCCGGTCGGCGAGCCTCAGGCCGCGATGGGCATCGGCAGGACGACCCCGGTCTTCCACTGCTGGAAGCGCTCGAGGGACGAGGCCGGGATCGTTCCCTTCGTGGACCTGCCGCGGATCGTGAACGTGGCCCGCCGTGCGCTCCCGAGGAGCACCTTGCCCCGGTCCGCGATCTCGATTTCGTCGCGCCCGGCGACCTTCACCTCCCGGCCGCCGTGGCAGGCGAGCAGCGTGAACCCGTCGGTGAGCCGCCCCTTCCACGCGGTCTCGTGGAAACCGGACAGCTTGAACTCGATGACGTCCGCCGACTCCTTCGGCTTCGACTTCCACAGGGCCGAGACCAGCTCGTCGAGCTGGTGCAGCTCGGAGTCGGCCGGAATCTCGTCGAACGCACGCCGGAACCGTGTGTAGCGCCAGACCGCCTGGCCCGCCCAGAGAAGCTGGAACACGCCGACCTTGACCCAGAACGTCGAGCCCGCGGAACCTTCACCGGCCTGCAGGGCGGGGATGGTGGAGGCGATGTTGAAGATCCCCACGAGCCCGATGGTCGCGCCGTCCACGAGGATGCCGGTCGGGCGCGGACGGGCGAGGTTCCACGAGCCGGTGCCCACCAGCACGAGCCCCAGGAGCGCGGCGACGGGATCGATCGGCGGGACCGCGGCGAGCAGGAGCGTGATGCCGCCGATGACGAGACTGCCGATGGCCGACGCGCGGAGCGTCTTTCGCACCGTGCGGTAGTCGGCCGCCTGCTGAAGGCGATGCGTGAGTCCGGACGCGATCACGGGAACCTCCGGTGGGGACGGTTGCGGCCTGCGTCGCGGCCGGCGCGGGGCGCCGTCGGGGGAGGGACGCGTGGACGGGCCCTGTTATCGGGGCACTCCGGGCACCACTTGAGGGCGGACTGTCACCGGGCGGGCCCGGCCGGGTGCCCTTCGTGCCGATTCGCGGTTTCTCCTCTAGACTTCGCCGCCAATCGATCCTTCGGAGCCCTACCCGGGAGAGGCCCGCATGAACCTCGTCGTCCTGGGCGGCGGCCGGCAGGGCGGCGTCATCGCCGCCGACCTCGCCCGCTCGCTGCCCGAAGCCCGCGTGGACGTCGCCGACGTCCGCGAGCCGGCCCTGCCGGCGGCCGCGAACCTGCGCTGGGTCGAAGCCGACTGCGCCGACGCCGGGGCCGTGGCCCGGCTCGTGGCCGGCTACGACCTCGCCGTGGGCGCGCTGCCATCCCGCCTGGGCTTCGCCACGATGCGCGCGGCGATCGAGGCGAAGCGGCCGCTTGTGGACGTGAGCTTCGCGGCCGAGAACCCGCTCGAGCTGCACGCCGAGGCGCGCGCCGCGGGGGTGCCGATCGTCCCGGACTGCGGCGTCGCGCCGGGTCTTTCGCACCTTGCCGCCGGCCACGCATCCTCGCAGGGGCCGCTCGAAGAGGTGGTCATCTACGTCGGCGGCGTCGCCCAGGACCCGGGCCGGCCGTACGGCTACGTCGTCACCTGGTCGCTCGAGGACCTGCTCGAGGAGTACCTGCGGCCCGCGCGCATCGTCCGCAACGGCGCGGTCGAGACGGTGCCCGTCTTCTCCGAGCTCGAGCGGGTGCAGGTGGACGGCGCCGGCGAGATGGAGGCGTTCCTCTCGGACGGCCTGCGCACCGCGCTCGAGACGTTCCCGGACGTGCCGACGCTCGAGGAGCGCACGCTGCGCTGGCCCGGCCACGTCGAGCAGGTGAAGCCGCTCGTCGAGAGCGGCAGGTTCCTCGAGGAGTTCCGCGAGAAGTGCGTCGTGGAGGAGCCGCGCGACCTCGTCGCGCTGCTCGTGCGGGTCCGCTGGAAGGACGGCCGCCGCGAGCGGCTGACGCTCGTGGACCGCTGGGACGACGCGACGAAGCAGACCGCCATGTCGCGCACGACCGCGCTCACGACCGCCGTGACGGCGCAGCTCGTCGCGCGCGGCGGTGCGCGCGAGCCCGGCGTTCACCCGCTCGAGCACGTGGGCCGCGAGGAGGCGGCCTGGCGGTTCATCGTTGAGCAGCTCGAGGCGCGCGGGGTGCGCATGGCCTGGAGCGAGGAGTAGATGGCCCCCGGCGCGGACGTGAAGGGGCTGCGGTCGCTGCAGGTGCGGCCGGGACACCCGGACTTCCTCGACCTGCCGTGGCACCTGCCGCTCGAGGACTGGCCGGGCCAGTGCCCGCGGCTCGTGCAGGTGCCGCGCGGCCTGTCGCGCCACGAGGTGCGCTTCGTGAGCTACGGGCCCGCCGTGTACGCGCTCAAGGAGCTGCCCGAGGCCGTCGCCGAGCACGAGTACGAGCTGCTCGCCCTACTCGAGGAGCGTGACATGCCGGCCGTGACGCCGGTGGGACGGGCGCGCGTCGTGCGCGTGGACGGCCAGCCCGGAGGCGTGCTGCTGACGCGTTTCCTCGAGGGGGCGCTGCCCTACCGCACGCTGTTCCAGGACCCCGGGCTGCGGCGCTACCGCGATCGGCTCCTCGACGCGATCGCCGGGCTGCTCGTGCGCCTGCACCTCGCGGGCTTCTACTGGGGCGACTGCTCCCTTTCGAACACGCTGTTCCGCCGGGATGCCGGCGAGCTGCAGGCCTACCTCGTGGACGCCGAAACGTCGGAGCACTACGAGTCACTCGGCAACGGCATGCGGCGGCAGGACCTCATGATCCTCGAGGAGAACGTGACGGGCGACCTCGCGGATCTCGAGTCGTTCGCGGAGTTGCCCGGCTCCCTCGCCGCCTACGAGACCGGACCGCGGATTCGCGAGCGCTACGACGCCCTGTGGGCCGAGGTGACCCGCGAGGAGGTCATCGCGCGCGACGAACACTGGCGCATCCAGGAGCGCATCCGGAAGCTGAACGAGCTCGGCTTCTCGGTGGGTGAGATCGCGATCGAGGCGGCCGGCCACGGCGACCGCCTGAGCATGCGCGCCATCGTCACCGACCGCGACTACCACCGGCACCTGTTCCACAGCCTCACGGGGCTGTCCGCCGAGGAGCGCCAGGCCGAGACGATGCTGAACGAGATCATGGAGCTCAAGGCCACGCTCACGCGCGAGATGAACCGCAGCGTGCCGTTGTCGGTGGCGGCCTTCCACTGGCAGCGCGAGCACTACGAACCCGTGCTGCGCGCGCTCGGCCCGGCGCTCGAATCGGTGGGCGACGCGGCCGAGGCGTACTGCCAGGTGCTCGAGCACAAGTGGTTCCTCTCGGAGCGGGCGCAGCACGACGTCGGAC
>CAZPVG010000117.1:0-6822 GCA_964589945.1 uncultured bacterium | reverse complement strand
CAACCAAAGACTCCCAGACTCGAAACCCGCCTCCCGCCAGGCGGGTTTCGTCGTGCCCGGGGGCTCCCCTCACCGAGGAGTGTCCGGTACAATGCGGCGCGGGATTGCCCCGAGCGCTCCCGGGTTCCGTTCGCCACGCCGGAGCTCCGATCCCGTCCACCGTCCCGACAGGGACCCGCGCCCGGAGGGTTCTTCGCGCGACATGACCAGGAAGCTCCGCCCCTACGATGAGCCACCCCGCCCGCGACGGTCGCTGATCCCCAACGCGCCGGACAGCGCCGCCACCGCCTTCCTCGTCGTCTCGGTGCTGTGGCTGGTCGCCTCGGCCGGGATCGGCGCGCTGGCGGCTGGCCAGGCGCTGCTTCCCGACACGCTCAAGGCATCGTTCAGCATCCCGATCGGTTCGGGCATCACCATCGACGTGAGCCGAGCGACGGTCCAGCCGGCATTCTGGGACTCGCTCGTCTACGGCTGGATCTCGAACGCGGCATTCGCCGCGATCTTCTTCGCCACACCCCGCCTCGTCGGCCGCCGCCTGATGAGCGACGCCATCGCCATCCTGGGCGCTGCCGCCTGGAACGTGGCCGTTGCCGCCGGCGTCGCGCTCCTGTACGTCAAGGGCGCGTCGGGGAGCGCGAGCCTCTCCGAGTTCTCGCTGCCGATCCAGGGCCTGGCCATCCTGGGCCTGCTCGCCATCAACGGGGCGTTCTGGGGCACGCTCGCGTCGACGCGCAGCTTCGGCTACGTCGGGGTCCTCTATTTCGGCATCGGCCTGCTGGCGCTGCTCGGCTGCGTGGTCCTCGCCGCCGTGCCGAACGTGGTGAGCCTGGGCGACACGAACGCCATGCTGCTGTGGGCGTTCACCGCGCGCGCAATCGCGACGCTCTGGATCCTGGGCGCTGCGCTGGGGGCCCTCTACTACGTGATCCCGCGGGTGACCGGCAACCCGCTGTACTCGGGCGGGCTCGCGTACCTGGCCCTTGCCGGCTGGGTCGCCTTCGGCGGCCTCTCGGCGATCGGTACCCTCGTCGATCCGTCGGTGCCCTACGCGGTCACGTCGCTGGGCCAGGCGGGCACGCTCCTGCTCCTGGCGCCCACCCTGCTGGCGGTCGCGAACCTGCTGGGGACCATGAGCGGCCGATGGACGCTGCTCTTCTCCTCGGGTCCCATCTCGCTCGCCGTGAGCGGCCTCGTCTTCCTCACCGGCGCCGCCCTCCTCGAGAGCGTGGGAGCGCTGCGCAGCGTGCAGGGACTCACGGCGGGGACCGACTGGGGGCAGGGCGTGATGGTCCTCGGGGTGCTGGGCGGCGCAACCTTCGCGTTCTACGCCTTCGCGGAGCACGCCGCGCCACGGCTCCTGCGCCGCGGCTGGAGCAGCGGCTTCCTGGTCGACGCCCAGTTGTGGGCCACGTTCCTCGGTGCCGCGGTCGGCGGCCTGTCGATGATCGGCGGCGGCATCGTCAACGGCTCGCTGCTGGCGCAGGGTGCCGCGGCGGACAAGATCGACGCCACGCTGCTGCTGTTCCGCCTCGGGGCGGCCGGCGGGCTGGGACTCGTGGCCCTGGGGGGCCTGGCGATGCTCGCCAACCTCTTCCTGCGCTATACCAGCGGCCACCCCGCCGACTACGGGCTTCCCGATCCCGACGCCAGCGCGGCCGCGGCGGGACACTGAGCCAATGACCGTTCGCACTCCCATCGAGAGCCGGCGCGGCCTTCCGCCCTGGGCGCTGGGCTTCACCGTCTTCGTCCTGCTGGTCGGCCTCGTCTACTTCGCCTCGAACGTTTCGGGGACGAACCCGCCCATCGCCGGCAACCCGTCGGCCTCCCCGGGATCGGGCGGCGGCACCGCGGCAGCCATGGCGATCATCGACAAGGCGGGCTGCAAGAGCTGCCACGGGCCGGACCTGGCGGGCCAGGCCAGCTTCCCCGACCTGCACGGCCTGCAGAACGGCCCGACCGTGGACAACCTCCAGCAGCTGGGCACGGACCACCCCAACGACTGGATGAACATCTGGATCACCGGGACCGATCCGGCCGTCTCCGACCCCGCCTTCCGCAAGGGCATGCCGGTCTTCGGGGGCACGCTGACCGCGGACGAGATCGAAACCGTGGTCCAGTACCTGCAGACCCTCAAGTGAGCCATCCGGCCGATCCGTCGGCCGGACCCGGGACCCCGCCGGCCACCGATCCCACCCCGGCCGAGCCGTCGCGCAGCGTTCCGGTCCTGATCGGTGCGGCCGAAATGGCCGAGATCGACGCCGCCGCCCAGCGCCTGGGGATCGCGGGGGATGCGCTCATGGAGAGCGCCGGAGCGGCGGCGACCGAGGTGGCGCTCGTGGAGCTCGCGCGCCTCGCCGAGACGGCCCGGGGCCCCGGTGGCCCGCTCGCCGAACCGCCGCTGGTCGTGGTGCTCTGCGGGCCCGGCAACAACGGTGGCGATGGCTTCGTGGTGGCCCGGCGCCTGGCGGCCACCGGCCAGCGGGTCACGGCGGTGCTGGTCGGGGACGCGTCGCGGGTGGGCGTCTCGAAGGGCGGCCACGCGGCCGCGCACAACTGGTCGGCCCTCCAGGCGATGGCCTCTGCGGGCAGCCTGGCCCTGTTCGTGGCGCCCACTCCCGAACTGCTGCTCAAGCTGCGCTCGCGCCTGTCACCAGCCACCCTGGTGGTCGACGCGCTGCTGGGCAGTGGCGCCTCCGGGGCTCTGCGGGAGCCCATCTCGACCGCCGTGGACCTCGTGAACGCCATCCGCACCCATGCCCGCGCCGCGGGGCGTCCCTGCAGCGTGCTGGCCGTGGACACCCCCACGCGGATCGACCTGACCGGCGGCGGCCACTCGGACCCCGTGGTGCAGGCTGACGTCACCGTGACCTTCCACCGCGCCAAGGCGGGGTTCGCGCTCGACCGCGAGGCGCGGTCGCTGGCGGGACGGTACTTCGTGGCGCCCATCGGGATCCCGCTGGAGGCCGAGGACGGCGTGGTCCCGCCCGACGGCGCCTGGCCTCCGGCCCGCATCACCCAGGTCACCTGGGACGAGCCGGTCGCTCGCGAGCATGCGGGCTCCGTCCGACCAGGCGGTGACGTGGGAGCGGGCCCGGGTCTGGATACGTGACGGTTGGGCCGTTTGCCCGTTGACCGGTGGTTGGTGCGTGGGCATGCTGCCCCGGTGGAGGTGAAACCCAATGGAGTCCAGTGAGGCGACGGTCCAGCGGTACGTCTTCGCCAGCCGGGACGAGGATTTCGAGCTGCTGGCCGGCCTGCGACATCCGGACTGGCAGATGGTCTGGCCGCAGTCGGGTGAGCGGGTGCCGAATCATGCCGCGTACCTCGCGATGCGCACGCGCCGGCCAGAGGGGCTGCCCCGCGTCGAGCCGCTGGGGATCGGCGGTTCGGGCGAGTGCTGGTGGAGCGAGCAGATCATCCATTACGCCGATGGGTCGCGCTGGCTGGGGATCAGCACGCTCGAGCTGCGCGACGGGCTGATCTGGCGCGAGCGCGTCTACTTCGGGCAGCCGTTCAGCGCGCCGGAGTGGCGGGCGAAGTGGGTCGAGCGGGGCGAGCCCTCGATCAGCTGACGCGACCGTCCTTCAGGCGGTCTTGCTGGAGCCCGGCTTCTCGAGCGGCACGTCCGCTGCGCACAGGTTGCAGATGTCGGGCATCCAGGAGGCGATTTCGATCCGGCCGAGCGCATGGAGCGGCAGGTCCATGGGGAGGGGACCCGCGGAACGGTCCACGATCACCGCGGCCGCCAGCGGTGTCACGCCGGCATCGGTCACCGCATCGGCGGTCTCGACCAGCGACGCGCCCGTGGTCAGGATGTCGTCGACGAGGACGACACGCTCCTCCGCCGCGATCGGCCACCCGCGACGCAGAGCCCGTCCGGCCGGCAGCCCGGCGGGGCCGTTGACCGGCTCGGCGAAGATACCCCGCACCTCGCGCCGCAGGCGTGCGGTGAGCTGGTGCGCCGTCTCGAAGGCGAGCAGGACGCCCCCGGTCGTTGGGCCAACCACCAACGTCGGCTGGTAGGGGACCAGCATCTCCGCGAGTCGCCTGCCGATCTCGGCCGCATACGACGGGTACTGGAGGACGAAGAACTTCTCGAGGTAGCGCCCCGAATGGCGGCCGCTCTTGAGCAGGAAATGACCTTCGCGCAGGGCGCCCGAGCGGGCGAAGAGCTCCTCGATGCTCGCGGCGGCAAGCGCCTTCTTCGACGGGCGGGCGCGCGCCATGCGCCTATTCGTACACCGCGCTGAAGTCGACGTGCGGGTACCGCTCGTTCAGCGCATCGGTGACCCAGCCGAGCACGTCGGCGGGGTCGAAGAAATCCGCCACCGACCGGGCGTCCGTCACGGTCAGGCCGGATCGGTGGGCATCCACGGAATGCGCGGTGCCGGCCGGCAGGTCGGTGAGGTCCAGGCTCGTTTCGAAGCGGCCGTCCGCGCGGAGCAGCAGCGTGTCCTCGCCATCGTCGAGCAGGAGCAGGTCGCCGGTGAGGGCCAGGACCTCCTCGGCGTTGGCCACGAACTCCCGCAGCGACTGCGCCTGCTGGGTGCTGATCTGGCCGCGGTAGGCATCGGCCAGCTGCCAGAGTCGCTGGGCGGCAATGGTCTCCTGCTGCTGCGGCGGGAGGTCGCGCTGCCAGTCCGCGTCGGCGTCCTCGTCTGGGCCCTGCTCCTCGTCCCCGGCTGCCTCGTCGGCCTCGAGCTGGTCCGCGGGCAGCAGATGCGACGTGGGGTCCTTGGCGGCCTCCATGATCCAGGAGAACACGTCCGCGGGGTTGTAGAGCTCCACGATCTCGCTGACCGCCTCGACGAGCTGCTCCTCGTCATACCACTCGGAGTCGGCGGGATCCTGGTAGGTGAGCCGCGTCGTCCACGTCTCGTCGAGGGGCCGGTAGACCAGGTAGTCCTGGTCGTCATCGACGAGCACGATGGCGCCGACCTCCCGGAACCGGTCGCGGTTTGCGTCCAGGAAGCGGCGGAGCTGCTCCGTGGCCTCGTAGAGGAAGTCGCGCCGCTCCAGCTCTGCTTCCTGTGCAAGCGCCCGGAGGGCGGTGATGCGCTCCGAGCTCATGGGTGGTACTCGAAGTCGGGGCCCATGCGTTCACGGAGGAAGATCGTGTGCTTCTTGTCGAAGACCGACTCCGCCACGCGGTGCCCAAATCCGCGGGTGCTCGGGTCGGCATACAGCCGGTCGAGCACGCCGTAGTTCGGGAGGTCCAGGATGATGACGTTGTCCCACTCGGATCCCTCGGTCACGTTGAACCACCCCACGAACCGGACACCGAACTCCGATTCATATCGGCGCGCGCTGCGTGGAAAGATGTGGCGCATCCCGCGCTTGAAGAGGGTGTCCCGCCCCTTGCGGACGTTGAAGAAGGTCACCATCAACGGCATCAGGCAGGTTCCTCGTGGTCAGGCTGCAAGATCGGCTCTTCCGCACCCGAGGCCGATGGCGCCGCATCCGTGGTGCTGATCACCATGGGCGCCTTCGCCACGCCGACCGTTCTGCCCCGACCCTTGCGTCGATCCGCGAAAAAGACGCGGAGCAGGAAGACCGCCGTCATGCTCACCAGGAAGAGAAGGACCAGGTCCACGATCATGAGGATGGTCAGGAGCCAGACGGGCCAGCTCAGGGTGAAGACGCCAACCGGGATCAGGAGGAGGATGACGGCGAAGAGGGTGGCGAGGATCGCGAACTCCGCGAAGCTCGGTCCCTCGTTGGGGTCAAGGTCCTCGTTGTAGCGGATGGACATGGGGCTCCCGTGATCGTTGGTCACCTGGCGCCCGCGATGGTCCCATATCCGGGCAGCGGGTGCACGCCCGCCGCCCCCTCGCCCGGGGCTCAGATGCTCGCTGCCTCCCAGGTGATCCGGCCGCCGGCGACGGTGAGACGGACCACTCCCGGCAGCTCGCGGCCCAGCAGCGGGGTGTTCGACGAGCCCGATGCGAGTGAGTCCAGCTCGACGCGCCAGCGAGCGGCGGGATCGAAGACGGCGAGCTCGGCCAGGCTTCCCGTCCCGAGGCCGCGATCCTCCCCGATGAGGGCTGCCGGCCGGGTCGCGAGCGCGGCGACGAGCTGGGTGAGCGACAGGCGGCCCGCCTCGACGGCGGCCAGGCCCAGCGAGAGGGCCAGCTCCAGGCCGATGAGCCCGGGAGCGGCATTGGCCAGCTCCACGAGGGTCCGCTGCGGAGGGTGGGGTGCGTGGTCCGTGGCAATGGCGTCCACGCTTCCATCCGCGACGCCGGCGAGGAGCGCCAGCGCGTCGGTCCGGGTGGTGAGCGGTGGATTCACGCGACAGGTCCCGTCGTAGGCGTGATTCGGGTCCAGCGCCGCGCCGAAGGGATCGGCGGCAACGGGCCCCGGCTCCTCCCAGGCAAAGGAGCGGTCGCCGGCCACCCACGCATCGGTGAGCGCCAGGTGATGAGGGGTCACGTCGCAGGTCACCCGGACGCCGCGGGCCTTCGCGGCCCGCACGGACTCGAGCGCGGCCGCGGTCGAGAGGTGGGTGAGATGCAGGCGGCCACCCGTCTCCTCGGCCAGGGCCAGGTCGCGCTGCACCACGGTGAGCTCCGCGCTGGCCGGCCAGCCGGCCAATCCCAGCCGCGTGGCGAGTGGACCGCCGCGCATGACGGTCCCGGCCGCCAGCCCGGGGTCCTCGGGATGCTCGATCAGCGGCAGGCCCAGCGGGCCGAGCGCGATGAGGGCGGCGCGGGCCAGGCGGGCGGTGGGCACCGCGGCCCCGTCGTCGGAGAATCCCACCACGCCGAGCTCCGCGAGCGCTGCGGCGTCGGTCAGCGCTTCCCCGGCGCGGCCGCGGGTGAC
>CAZPVG010000116.1:0-6915 GCA_964589945.1 uncultured bacterium | reverse complement strand
CCGAGGGCACCATCCTGGGCGTGCTGGGACCCAACGGCGCCGGCAAGACCACCGCCGTTCGCATCCTCACCACGCTGATCCGCGCCGATGCGGGTTATGCCGAGGTAGCCGGAATCGACGTCGCCCGCCATCCCGGCGAGGTCCGCCGGGTGATCGGCCTGGCCGGCCAGTACGCCGCGCTCGACGAGCTGCTGACCGGGCGCGAGAACCTGGAGATGATCGGCCGCCTCTTCCGGCTTCCCGCCGCGGTCGCCCGCCGTCGCGCAGCGGAGCTGCTCGAGCGGTTCGACCTGGTCGAGGCGGCCGACCGGATCACCAAGACCTACTCCGGTGGGATGCGCCGTCGGCTGGACCTGGCCGGCGCCCTCGTCGCGGAGCCGCCGGTCCTCTTCCTCGACGAGCCGACCACCGGCCTCGACCCCCGCGGCCGACTCTCGATGTGGGACCTCATCGCTGACCTGGCCCACGGTGGGACGACGCTTCTGATGACCACGCAGTACCTGGAGGAGGCGGACCGGCTCGCGGACGACATCGCCGTCATCGACCACGGGAAGGTGATCGCCCGCGGGACCGCGGCCGAGCTGAAGCGCCGGACCGGCGGTGAGCGGCTCGAGGTCGTGGCCGGGGTGGGCGCGGACCTGTCGCGAACAGCCGCGGTGCTCGAGACGCTCTCCGGTGCGGCGGCGTACGTCGACGCGAGTGCCCGCCACGTGAGCGTGCCGGTCACGGCGCACGGCGGCCTCCTGACCAGGGCGGTCCGCGAGCTGGACGCGGCGGGGATCGAGGTGGACGACATCGGCTACCGGCGACCCACGCTCGACGAGGTCTTCCTGGCCATCACCGGGAAGCCCATCGAGGGGCCCGTCTCCCCCGAGGAGGAGCCGGCGGCATGAGCCTGCGCTGGTGGCTGGCGGATTCGTTCGAGATGGTGAAGCGCAACCTGCGCCACATCCGGCGCACGCCGGAGCTGCTCCTGGACGTGACGGTGCAGCCGATCATGTTCGTGCTGCTCTTCCGCTACGTCTTTGGCGGCGCCATCGCGGTCCAGGGCACGAGCTACGTGAACTACCTGATGGCCGGGATCTTCGTGCAGACCATCGTCTTCGCCGCCATCGGCACCGGGATCCTGCTGGCCAACGACCTGTCGAAGGGCATGATCGAGCGCTTCCGCTCCCTGCCGATGTCGCAGTCGGCGGTCATCACCGGACGCACGTTCACCGACCTGCTGCGGGGCATGCTGGCGATCGCGGTCATGTCGGTGGTGGGCCTCGCGGTGGGCTTCCGTCCGGAGGGCACCGTCCTCCACTTCCTGGGCGCCAGCGCGCTCCTGCTGGCGTTCGGCTTCGCCCTGGCGTGGGTTGGCGTGGCGGCGGGCGCCTGGGTCCGCACCCCCGAAGCGGTGCAGGGCCTCATCTTCCTCGCCGTCTTCCCGCTGACCTTCGCCAGCAGCGCGTTCGTGCCCACCGACACCATGCCGAGCTGGCTGCAGGCGTTCGCGGATCACCAGCCCATGACCCTCACCATCAACGCGGTCCGCAGCCTGATCCTGGGCGGCTCCGGCGGCCCGGACCTGGTGCCCGCGCTGGTGTGGAGCGCTGGTCTGCTCATCGTCTTCTTCCCCGTCGCCCTTTTCCTGTACCGCCGGCGAACCACGCAGTAGGCCGGCATCGTGACCGAGGAGCAGCTCATCACCGTCACCAGCGGGACCCTGCTCCTGGGTGCGCTCGTGGCCGGCATCGCCCTGCAGGGCGGCTGGGCAGCCGTGTGGCGGGCACGCCTGCTCGTTGCGGGGATTGCCGCGGCGGCCGTGGCCTGGGCGTTCCTGCGACCGACGCTGATCAGCGCCTTTGGCGACCTGGCCGTCTCACTGGCGGCCGCCGCCGTGGCCGTGGCGGTGATCGCCTGGCTCGTCCGACGCTGGTGGCCGTCCGGCCCCTAGGCGATCGCGGCCTCCTCCGACACAGGTGCACCACGGGCCGCGCGCTCGACACGCGTCCGGATGCCCAGCAGCTGGCGCCGGACCATCACGAACACGCCGAAGCCCATGACCGGCAGGGTGTAGCGCATCCAGGGCTGCTCGCCGCCACCGAACCAGGCGCGCACCCGTTCCACCAGCCGGCAGCGGTCACCGTCGAGCGGCTCGAGGACGAACGCCCAGCTCGCGGCGAACTCGCTCGGCTGGGCAGCCGACATGGCGGCACCGGTCGCCTGCACGTTGAGCGTGGGCGCCTCCTCGCCGCGAGCCCGAGCCTCCTCGAGCTGTCGCTCGACCATGGCCGTGTCGGCGTAGACGACCAGCGCCTGCTCCTGCTCGAGCACCTTCACCTCGAACCCACCGCCCGGATGGGTGGGCAACAAATCTCCAACGGCGAGCTGCTGGAGCTCGGGCAGAATGCTGGTGGCGCTGGGAGTGCCCATGTCGATCTGGTCGTAGCTGTACCAGCCGCCACGGCCGTAGCCCATCTGGACCAGCCAGGGCCAGACGGCGCTCACCGGCGCGTCGATGGTGATGCCCCGCGTCTCGGATGTCACCGCGTTCGGAACGAGGTCATCGCCGGGGAGCGATTTGATCGCCTCGACCGGGGAAACGCCCCAGGTCCTCCGCCATTGATCGAGAAGCCTCGCGACGACCACGCCCGTCGCGCCCAGCGCGGCGAGGACCAGCAACAGCCTGCGCATGCGTGAACCCTCCAACTGCGCCGATGTCGACCCCGCTGCGTCATCGGCCTTCGAAAAGGATGGCGGCTGGCCGGGCAATTGGCGAGGGCCATTGCGGGTGAGTGACGGACGACGCGGCGAGCGGGTTGGCTCTTGCACGTTGCGCCGCCGGCCGTAGGCTGCTCCTCGCATGGGAGGGAATCGGCTCGCGCCTGCACGACGGGTGGAACCCGCATCCACCCGCGAACGTCTGGTTGGCATGAAGCACGCCACGCTGGCCGCTGCCGTCGGACTGCTGCTGGTGCTTGCCGCCTGTCGGGGGGCAGGCAGCGGGACCACGACCTCGCTGGACGGCACCTGGACCCTGACCAGCGGGACCAGCGGCGGCGCGGCGATCCCCCTCGTCTCCGGCCAGGACATCACTCTGGTGATCGACGGCGACACGGTCAGTGGGCGCGCCTGCAACCTGATCTCCGGGACGATCTCGGTATCGGGCACCTCGGTGAAGCTCAACGACCTGGCGATGACCGAGATGGCCTGCGATGGGCCGATCATGACCACCGAGGCGGCCTACGTCGCCGCCCTGGGCCAGGTCGACACCGCGACGCTGAGCGGCGACTCCCTTACCCTGGGCGGCCCCGGTGTCACCCTGCGCTACGCACTGCAGCCGGTCATCGCCGATACACCCCTGATCGGCAGCGCCTGGGCGCTCGAGACGCTGATCGACGGGGACGTGGCCTCTTCCACGGTGGGCGAAACGCCCACCCTCATCCTGGCAGCCGACGGCACGGCGAGCGGCTCCACCGGATGCCGCACGTTCACCGCGAGCTACCGCCTGGACGGGGAGCGGCTCAACCTGTACGGCATGAGCCCGCAGAACGCGCTGTGCACCGTCGACACGGCCCCGCAGGACCAGCTCATCCGCGAGGTGCTGGCGGGCGGCGCCACGGCTGCCGTGCGCGGCGAGACGCTGACGCTCACGGGACCGAATGGACGGGGCCTCCAGTACCGGGTCGCGGCCCGTACGATCGGGCCCGTCGAGGGCACCGCGCGACCGGCGGAGACCACCGCTCCGGCCAGCTCGCCGACCGTCGTGGATCCCGATCCCATCGATCGGGTCTATCCCTCCGGCAAGCCCTTGCCCCTGATGCCGCCCATCATCACCATCGATGGCGTGGCCGGTCGGGTCGTGACCTGGTGCGGGCCGGATTCCTGCGCGGACGGCGCCATCGACGCCGGAGCCAACCCATTGGTGACGAACCCCGGCTCGCTGGCGCTGCCGGCCATCGTGACCAGCGCGGAGGTATCGGTGCAGGCCGACGCGCAGTCGGCCGGGGTCTCGGTTCCGCTGAGCGCTGACGGCCGCCTCGGCTCCATCCCGCCCGGCAGCTGGCGGTACCTGCTGGTCCACGCGCAGTTCAGCTACGGGGGCGACGGCTTCTACGCCTGGTCGCTCGCCCCCTGATCAAACGTCGCGCGGCCCGTCGCTCAGATCGCGACCCGCACCGCGGAGGCCAGCGTCGCCAGCCAGGCGACGAGCGCCGCCGTCAGCAGCACGGCCAGCACCGCGGTCGCGGGCGTTGGCAGCGCGAGCGCGCTCAGGGTGAGCAGCCCCGCCAGGCCGAGCGTGGCGATCAGCGACCACCCGACCTCGACGCCCAGCAAGTCGCGGGAGAAGACAAGCACCGCGAGCCCCACCATCCAGGCCAGCCCGGGAAGGATGCCGACGCCGCCGGTGACGTAGGAGGCGTCCAGGCTGATCACGCCGGCCACCAGCAGGAGCTGCCCGCTGGCCGCGACAAGGACTCCCAGGATGGCCGCGCCGCTGAGGATTCCGAACCAGGGGCCGATGTCGTCCGGAGACAGCCGCCACACGGCGACCACGGCCGGCAGGAGCAAGAGCAGGAAGAGAGCGACGAAGACGTCGTTCACCGGTCCCCAGAACGACCCGGCGCCGCCGAAGAAGAGAGCGAGGGCGATCGCGGAGATCACGAGCGCGCCGGCGGCGGCCAGTGTGGACCAGGCCGCCAGGTCGCCGAGAGTCACGGCTGATTCTTCCCGCCCGCGCCACGCATCATGAGGCGCTCCAGTCTACCGGCCGCATGACCTTTGAGCCGCCCGGTTGGGCCGACCGGCTCTCGGCCGCGGGTTGACATTACCCTCAGCCTTGAAGACGCGCCGCCGCCTTCGGCAGGCGCAGGATCGGAGGGTTTCATGCCACGACTGCTGGCGCTCTTCGGAGCGTTCATCCTCGTGCTCGTTCTGGTGCCCGCCGTGGCGTTGGCGCAGGACTCCCTGCCGCACAGCGGCCGGGTGCTCATCTCCACCCAGGGCGATGTCACCCTTCCCGCCGGCGAGCAGGCCGATGCGGTGATCGTCATCAACGGCGCCGCGGACATCTCGGGCACGGTCGGTTTCCTGCTCGTGGTTGATGGGCGCGCGGTGACACACGGGGCCACCCTGGAGAACATGCTGGTGGTCCGCAGCTCGGCGGAGCTCGATGCCACGACCCACGTTCTCAACGACGTTCGCACCTACGACAGCTCGGTGGTGCAGGCCACCGGCGCGCGCGTGGACGGCAGCGTCGGTGGCATCGAGGGCGACCTCGTGGGGTTTGCTTGGTTCCTCGCGGCCGCCGCAATCGTGCTCTGGATCGGCTTCGCGATCGCGACCCTCATTGCGGCCCTGGTCCTGGCTGCCCTGGCTGCACGCCAAGTGCGCGCCGCCGGGGCGCTGATCAGTCACGAGCCGTGGACGACCGCGCTCATCGGCTTCCTCTCGCTCCTCGCGATCCCCATCCTGGCGGTGCTGGCCATGGTCACCCTGGTCGGAATCCCGGTCGGGATCGCCCTGCTGATCTTCGTGTGGCCGACCCTGGCCTTCGTCGGCTACCTGGTAGCTGCGATCTGGATCGGCGAATGGCTGCTCGGACGCAGCAGCCCCGGTGTCGTCCGCGACCGACCCTACTTCGCGGCCGTCGTCGGCGTCTTCGTGGCGGGCATCCTGGGGTTCATCCCCATCTTCACCTTCGTAATCTCGCTCCTCGGTCTCGGGTCGGTGATCCTGGCGGGCTGGCGCGTTTTCCGGGGCCGGCTGGCCGATGCGGAGCTGCCCGCGCCGGCATCCACGATCGCATAGGCCCGCTGCAGGAGGCCAATCGGCTCTGGCGAGGGTGGCGGAGGATCTCGATCCTCGCCTCGCGGCCGGTTCCGGCGCGCAGCGGTGCGCGCCGATGCGATGCCGCGGACGGAGGGATCGTCACGTGCGCAGAGCGCGGCGACGGTTGGACGTGGGGCGCCTTGACGTGCTGGGGCTCGTCATCGGCGCCGTCCTGCTGTTCGTGGGGGTCTACTACTTCCTCAGCAACACGCTCGGCTTCAACCTGGGCGATATCAACGGGGACGCGATCTGGCCCATCATCGTGATCGGGATCGGCGTGGCGATGCTGCTGCGGGTCTGGCAGCGAGCCAACGGGGACGACGAGGTGCCGCCCGAGTCCTGATCGCGCCCCGGGACACCGACAGGGGTGCCCCGTCGTGCGAGGCACCCCTGTGAGGCGAAGGACGAGAGTTGTATGCGGACTCTCGGGACCGAGTCTGCACGCGTCGTGTGAAGGACGTGCTAACGCGGGGCGAAGTCCCGTTGACGTGCTGCCGGGGTGCGTCTATCCGCGGGTTCGTTCTCCCGGGAGGCGGCGCCAGTTCCCTGAGCCATTGCCGATACCCGGGCCGGCGTGACTCCTGGCAGGTTCCCTGCGGGCGCTGCGCGGCCGGCCCGCTCCCGATCGCGGACGCATCGAGGCATGCGCGCCTGCGAAGCGACCGGGAGCCGGACGGTGGCGGGGAGCGCCGGCGCTATGGCCGCCGCCGGTCCGCAGCCTGATCGGCTCGGGCCGCAGTGAGCGGTCCGGCGCAAAGCCGGGCACGATCTCGGAGGGGATGGGCGCTCCCAGCATGCGCTCGATCTCGCGCAGGAGTGGAGCCTCGTCCACGCACACCAGCGATACCGCGTCGCCGGTCACGCCAGCCCGGCCGGTGCGGCCGATGCGATGGACGTAGTCTCCGGCGACCATGGGCAGCTCGAAGTTGACGACGTGCGGCAGCTCCTCGATGTCGAGGCCGCGCGCCGCCACCTCGGTGGCGATCAGCAGGGTCACCCGTCCGTCCTTGAAGTCGTTGAGCGCCCGGACTCGCTGCGGCTGCGACTTGTTGCCGTGGATGGCCGCCGTCGCGATGCCGTCCTCCCACAGCTGCTTGG
>CAZPVG010000115.1:0-7126 GCA_964589945.1 uncultured bacterium | reverse complement strand
TTCGGCGAGCACAACATCCAGGGCATCGGCGACAAGCACGTGCCGCTCATCCACAACGTGATGAACACCGACCTCGTCGTGGCGATCTCCGACCAGGCGACGGACTCGCTCGGGCTCGTGTTCAGCCGGCCCGAGGGGCGCGCGTTCCTCGCCCGCCGCCACGGCGTGCCCGCCGAGGTGCTCGAGTCGCTGTCGTCGTTCGGGCTCTCGAGCGTCTGCAACGTGCTGGCCTCGATCAAGGTCGCCCACAAGCTCGGGCTGGGGCCGCAGGACGCGATCCTCACCGTCGCGACCGACGGCGACGCGATGTACACCACCGAGCACGACAAGACGCTGGCGAAGCGTTTCCCGCAGGGCCTGGACGAGCGCGCGATCGAGCGCGAGCTCGCCCACTGGCTCTACGCGACCCGCGCGGACCACGTGCTCGAGCTGGCCGAGTCCGACCGGCGCCGGATCTTCAACCTGGGCTACTACACCTGGGTCGAGCAGCTCGGCGTCTCCATCCCGGACTTCGTCGCCCGGCGCGAGCAGTCGTTCTGGACCGGGCTGCGAGACGCCATCCCGGTCTGGGACGAGCGCATCCGCGAGTTCAACGCCCGAACCGGCGCGCTCGCCGGGTCGTGACGCCGGCGCCGGCGTCGCGCCTGCGCTGCGCCGCGTGCGGGGCGGCGCCCGGGCCCGACGAGCCGTACCCGTTCCGCTGCCCGAACGCCGGCCGTGACGGGGCGGACCACGTGCTCGTCCGCAGGCTCGAACCCGGCCGCGCGCGTTTCGAGGTCGGCGACTCGTCGAATCCGTTCGTGCGCCACCGCGAGCTGCTGCACTCGCACGCGCGCGCCCGCGCGCTCGGCATCGCCGACGCCGACTTCGTCGCCTGCGTCGAGTCTCTCGACGCCGCGGTCGAGCGCGTGGACGGCACGGGTTTCCGCGAGACGCCTCTGCGCCGGCTCGCGCCGCTCGACGACGCGCTCGGAACCGTCGTGCTGGCGAAGGACGAGACCGGCAACGTGGGCGGTTCGCACAAGGCCCGCCACCTCTTCGGGATCGCGCTGCACCTCGAGGTCTCCGAGCGCGCCGGACTGGTCGGGCGCGGGACGACCGACCGGCGCGGCCTCGCGATCGCGTCGTGCGGGAACGCCGCGCTCGCCGCGGCGGTGGTCGCCCGCGCGGGCGACCGGCCGCTGCGCGTCTTCGTGCCCACCGACGCCGACCCGGCGGTGCTCGAGCGCCTGCACGCGCTCGGGGCGGACGTGGCGGTGTGCCCCCGGCGGCCCGGCGTCGCGGGCGATCCGTGCCTGCACGCATTCACCGCAGCCGGCGCGGACGGCGCGTTGCCGTTCTGCGTCCAGGGCAGCGAGAACGGGCTCACGATCGAGGGCGGCATGACGCTCGGCTGGGAGCTGGCGGCGCAACTCGCCCGCGCGGGCGGAACGCTCGACCGGCTGTTCGTGCAGGTCGGCGGGGGCGCGCTCGCGAGCGCCACGTTCCAGGCGCTGCGCGAGGCGCGGGCGTACGGCGTGATCGCGCGGCTGCCGCGCCTGCACGCGGTGCAGACCTTCGGCGCGCGGCCGCTGCGCCGGGCCTGGGAGCGCGTGCGCGACCGGGGGCTCGGCGCGCTCGGCGAGCGGCCGGTCGCGGGCGGCGAGGGCGCGGACGCGGACGCTGCCGCCGCCGGGCGGCTGGCCCGCGCGGACGCGCGCGAGGCCGTGCGCGAAGCGCTGGCGCACGCGCGCGCGAACCGGGCCGCGTACATGTGGCCGTGGGAGACGCCGCCCGCGAGCGTCGCGCACGGCATCCTCGACGACGAGACCTACGACTGGGCGGCGGTCGTCGAGGGTATGCTGGAGACCGGCGGCTGGCCGGTGACGGCGGCCGAAGGAACGCTGGTCGAGGCGCGGGACCTCGCGCGCTCGGCGGGCGTGCTCGCCGACGCGACCGGCGCCTCGGGACTCGCCGGGGCGCTGGAGCTGCGCCGCGCCGGCGGGATCGGCGGGAACGAACGCCTCGGCGTACTGCTCACGGGCGTCGATCGCGAGGGTTGAACCGGGCCGGGAAGGGAAACGACATGCGCACCGTGCTGAGGCGGGCCACCGCCGCGATCGCGGGCCTCGCGCTCGTGATGTGGGGAACCGACGGGCTCGAGGCCGAGGGGCTGCGGCTGTGGATCACCTACGCGACGATCGCGATCGGCGCGCTGCTCGGTTACTACGCGATCACCGGCCGCACGCCGATCCCGCCGCGCGCGCCGAAGAAGTGAGGGCCCCGCCGCCCGGCGGACCCCCTACTCCCTCTTCCCGCCCTTGCCGCCCTTCGCCTCGAGGTGCGCGCGCAGGAACGCGATCGTGCGCGGCCACGCGGCCTCGGTGGCCCTGAGGTTCGCGCCGTCGCGGCCCGACTGCTGGCGCAGGAACGCGTGGCCGGCGCCCTCGAAGAGGTGGACCTCGTAGGGCTTCTTCATCGGCCCGAGCACGCGCTTCGCCGGGTCGATGGTCGCGTCCACGCGCGCGTCGTCGCCGCCGTAGAGGCCGAGCACCGGCGCGGCGACCTGCGCGAGCGTGGCGCTGTCCGGGGAGGTGCCGTAGTAGACGACCGCCGCCCCGAGCGGCGGCCGGGTGGCCGCGTACTCGAAGCTCCGCCCGCCGCCCCAGCAGAACCCGACCGAGCCGGACCGGCCGCTGGCCGCCGGCAGCATCACCGCCCAGGCGCGCACGGCGTCGAGGCGCTGGCGCGCCATCTGCGGCGTGACGCGGCGGATAACCGCCACGACGCTGTCCCGGTCGGGCAGCGACGCGGTGCCGCCGCCGTCCGGGCCGAGTCCCGAGAGCAGGTCCGGCGCCACGGCGAGGAAGCCCTCGGCCGCGAGCCGGTCCGCCACGGCGCGGATCCAGTCGGAGAGGCCGAAGATCTCGTGGATGACGAGCACGACGGGCGCGCGGTCGGGCCTCTCGGGGTAGACCACCCACGTCCGGATCGGCGTGCCGCCGCCGGGAACCGGCACGTCCACCCATTCGCCGTGGCGCGGCGAGCGGTCGAGCGCCTCCCGCGCCGACTCCCCGTCGGGGGGCAGGTTCGGGTTCCGCGCGGCCGCGGCGGCGGCCGTGGCCGCCTCCTCGTGGGCGTGCTGCGGGTGATCCCTCCCCTGCGCGGCGGCGTGCGCCGGCAGCAGGAGGAAGGCGGCGAGGATCGCGGGAACGGGTGCGCGCATCGGGACCTCCCGGGAGACGGGGTGGGCCGGCAGCATCGCCGCCGCGCGCCGTGCCCTGCAAGTGGGGAGTGCCCGCCGCTGGTGCCGAACGGCCGGAAGTCCACTAGAGTGCCCGCCCGGGAGGGTCCCATGGGCGTGATGCGGTCCGTGCTGCTGGCGGCTTCGCAGTCGACGTTCCTGCGCGAGCGGGCGATGCGCACGCGCTTCGTGCGGCGCGCGACGCGGCGGTTCATGCCGGGCGAGACGCTGGAGGACGCGCTCGCGGCCACGCGCGTGCTCGAGGGGCAGGGCCGGCCGACGATCCTGACACGCCTCGGCGAGAACCTCGAGAGCGAGGCGGACGCCGCCGCGGTGGGCGACCACTACGTCCGGGCGCAGGAGCGGCTGCGCGAGACGGGCCTGAAATCCGAGATGTCCGTCAAGCTCACGCAGCTGGGGCTGGACCTCTCGCACGCGACCGCCCGCGCGAACCTCGCGCGGATCGCCGCGCACGCCGCCACGATCGGGCGCCGCGTCTGGGTGGACATGGAGGGCTCGGCGTACACGCAGGCGACGCTCGACCTGTTCCGCGAGGTGCGCGCCGGGCACCCGAATGTCGGCGTCGCGATCCAGGCGTACCTGCGGCGCACCGCCGACGATCTCGAGGCGCTCGTGCCCGTGGGCGCCGCGATCCGGCTGGTCAAGGGCGCGTACGACGAGCCGGCCGCGATCGCGTTCCGCTCGAAGCGCGAGGTGGACGCGAGCTACGTGCGCCTCGCCGAGCGGATGCTGAGGCCGGACGCGCTGGACGCGGGCGTCTTTCCCGGATTCGGGACCCACGACGAGCGGATCGTCGCGCACCTGCAGCGCCACGCGCAGGCGAACGGCGTGGCGAAGGAGCGCTGGGAGTTCGAGATGCTCTACGGCATCCGGCGCGAGCTGCAGTCGAAGCTCGCGGCGGAGGGACACCGCATCCGGGTGCTCGTCAGCTACGGCGAAGCCTGGTTTCCCTGGTACGTGCGGCGGCTCGCCGAGCGGCCCGCGAACGTCTGGTTCGTGGCCCGCAGCGCCTTCGCACGCTGAGTCGGCCCCCCGCCGTGTCACCCGCAACCGAGGAGGTGGAGCATGAGCCCGCGTCCGCGCCTTCCCCGCCGTCGCACCCTGTCCATCACGCCGCACCCGCAGCTCGCGGGCTGGAGCACCGCGAATCCCCTCGGCGACCGCGTCGCCGGCACGGCGAAGCGCATGAAGGGCCGCTACCTGCTCTCCGCCCGCCCGGATACGGTGGATTTCCGCGACCGGCTCTACGTTCCGACGCTCGTCGAAGTCCCGCGCGTGAGGCCGCTCGAGTCCTGGCTCGCGCATCGCGTTCCCGTGCTGGACCAGGGCCGCGAGGGGGCCTGCACGGGCTTCGCGCTCGCGACCGTCGTCCAGTACCTGCTGCTGACCCGCGCCGTGAGCGGCGCCGCCGCCGAGCGGCGCCGCGAGCGCGCGTTCGACCGCGTGCGCGTGAGCCCGCACATGCTCTATCGCATGGCGCGCCGCTACGACGAGTGGGAGGGCGAGGACGACGAGGGCTCGAGCGCGCGCGGCGCGATGAAGGGCTGGCACAAGCACGGCGTGTGCTCGTTCGACGACTGGCCCGAGGCCGGGCGCGACACGTCGGCCGCGCTCCTCACCGAGGCGCGCGCGCTGGACGCGCTGTCGCGCCCGCTCGGCGGGTACTACCGCGTGAACCACTCCGACCTCGTGGCGATGCACGCCGCGCTCGCCGAGGTCGGCGTCCTCTACGCCACGTCTTGGGTTCACGCCGGTTGGGACCGCGTGAAGGCGGACGGGCGGATCCGGTTCCGAGAGGGCAACGAGGGCGGCCACGCGTTCGCGATCGTGGGCTACGACCTCGAAGGGTTCTGGATCCAGAACTCGTGGGGAACGGACTGGGGCCGCCGCGGCTTCGGCCACGTGAGCTACGACGACTGGCTGAAGAACGGCACCGACGTCTGGACCGGCCGCCTCGGCGCGCCCGTCGGGCTGGCCGCCCGCACGACCGCTGCGGCGGCCGCGGCCGGGCCCGCCGCCGGCGGGGTCCGGACGCCGCTCTCCATCAAGGAGCTGCGGCCGCACGTCGTGAGCATCGGCAACGACGGGCGGCTGCGGAACACGGGGCTCATGGCGAGCGACGCCGACGCGGTGACCGAGATCTTCACGAGCGACTTCCCGCGCATCACCGCGGGGTGGACGAAACGCCGGCTGCTGCTCTACGCGCACGGCGGCCTGTGCGACGAGGACGGGGCGCTCCACCGCGTGCAGGACTACCGGGCGGCCCTGCTCGAGTCGGAGGTCTACCCCCTGGCTTTCGTGTGGAAGACCGACTACTGGACGACGCTGCGCAACGTGCTCGAGGACGCGCAGCGCCGGCGCCGGCCCGAGGGGCTCCTCGACCAGACGCGCGACTTCCTGCTCAACCGCCTCGACGACGCGCTCGAGCCGATCGCCCGCGCTGCCACGGGCAAGCTCGAGTGGGACCAGATGAAGCAGAACGCGCTCGGCGCGACGCTGCTCGCCGACGGCGGGGCACGGCTCGTCGCGCACTACGTCGCGCAGCTCGCGGCGCAGGGGGTCGAGATCCACGTCGCGGGGCACAGCGCGGGCAGCATCTTCATGGCGCCGCTCGTGCGGCTGCTCGCCACGCGCGGTGCGTTCTCGTGGCTCGGCATGCCCGACACGGGCGGGCTGCGCCACGAGCCCGCCGAGCAGGGCCTGGGCGTGCCCGTGAAGACGGTCACGATGTGGGCGCCCGCGTGCACGATCGACCTGTTTACGCGCTGCTACCGCCCGTGCGTGGACGCGGGCGGCGTCGGGCGCTTCGCGCTCTTCACGCTGACGGACAAGGCCGAGCAGGACGACGACTGCGCGAACGTCTACCACAAGTCCCTGCTCTACCTCGTCTCGCACGCGTTCGAGGGGCACGCGCGCAATCCGCTGATCCCGGTCGGCGACTCGCCCGACCGGCTCTGGGCGGCGGGCGTGGGCATCCTGGGCATGGAGTGGTGGCTCGACCGGCACCCGGACACGAAGGGCTACTTCCGGCCCGTCACGGGACCGGGCGGCGGGGCCCGCGAGGGGCGCGCCGTGTGGGTGCGCTCCCCGAACGCATGGCCCGAGGGCGCGCGCAACGCCTCGACCTCGAAGCACCACGGCGCGTTCGACGACGATACGGCCACGGTCAAGGCGACGCTCGCGCGGATCCTGGGGCTCGATCGGCTCGACGCCGCCGCTCCCGCGTTCACGTTCGCGCACACCGAGGCCTCGCGACGCGACCGGCGCGAGGCGATCAACCGCGGCTGACGTCCGGCGGCGTCCGGCGGCGACTCGTTCGCACGGGCCCGGCCCGCCGCGCCGGTCGTGAGGCCGTACCGCGCGCGTTCCCCGCCGGGATGCCGTGCGGGGGCGCGCGGTTGCGCGCCCGGCCGGCGCTGCCAACATCCGCACGGGCGCCGCAGGGTGTCCCGTGTCGCGAGGCGTTGCGCTCCGCCCCCCGGTGGAGGTCGCGTCCCCCCGCGCAGGTTCCGGCGAAGTTCTTCCAGGAGGTGAGCGATGAATCGCGTGCGGTTCGCGCTGCTTTCGCTGGCGTTCCTCGTGCTGACGGCCGCCGCGGTCCGGGCTATGGACGCGCTGCCGAAGGCCCCCATGGCGCCCGCGCACAATCCGCCCACGGCGGCGAAGATCGAGCTGGGCAAGCAGCTCTACTTCGATCCGCGGCTGTCGGCGACCGGCACGGTGTCGTGCAACTCGTGCCACAACGTGATGGAGGCCGGCGAGGACGACCGGCCGGTCTCGGTGGGCGTGGACGGCCAGAAGGGCGCGCGCTCGGCCCCCACCGTCTGGAACGCCGCCTTCCAGTCGGTGCAGTTCTGGGACGGCCGCGCGGCCAGCCTCGAA
>CAZPVG010000114.1:0-7552 GCA_964589945.1 uncultured bacterium | reverse complement strand
CGGTCGCGCAGGTCGATGAACAGCACGCCGCCGTGGTCGCGCGAGCGGTGCACCCAGCCCATGAGCGTTGCCGTTCGGGTCGCGTCGGCCTTCGTCAGCGCGCCGCACGTATGCGACCGGCGCCAGTCCCCGAGTCCTTCAAGCGTGACGCTCAAGGTTCCTCCCCCGTCTCGTGGGTCTTCGCCCGCAGCACGGCGGCCAGGGCCGACGGCGCGAGCGTCTCCTGCGTTCCCGTCTTCGAATCCTTGAGGGCCACCTGCCCCTTCGCCCACTCCTCCTCGCCCAGGATCACGAGGAAGCGCGCCCCCGACTTCCCGGCCGCCTTCATCTGGGCGCCGAAGCCGCGCGATTCAATGTCGCACTCGACCGTGAACTCGCGCCGCAGCTCGCGCACGAGCGCCGTCGCCGCGTCGCGCGTGGCGTCCATGGCGACCAGGCAGACGACCTCGGGCGGGCCGACCGCCACGCCGCGCTCGCCGATCATCATCAGCGCGCGGTCGAGGCCGATCGCGAAGCCCACGCCCGGCGTGGGCGGGCCGCCGAGCATCTCGACCAGGCCATCGTAGCGCCCGCCGCCGCCGAGAGCGCTCTGCGCGCCGAGCGAGCGATCGTGCACCTCGAACGCGGTGCGCGTGTAGTAGTCCAGCCCGCGCACGAGGCCGTGGTCGATCTCGTGTCGGATCCCCGCGGCCCCAAGGCCGGCGAGCACCGCCTCCCAGTGCGCGTGGTCGTCGGCGTCGAGCGAATCGAGCATGCGCGGCAGCGTCACGGGTGCGCCGCCCGCCCGGCCCTCGCCGCGCAGCAGCGCCAGGTCGCCCGGATCCTTCGTGTCGAGCACGCGCAGGGGGTTGGTCTCGAGCCTCGCCTGCGAGTCGGCCGAGAGCTTCGTCCGCACCGGGGCCAGCCACTCGCGCAACCGGTCGCCGTAGGCGCGTCGCGTCGCGGGCTGGCCGACGCTGTTCACGAGCACGGTGAGGTCGCGGAAGCCCCACGCCTCGTAGACGTCCACGAAGAGCGCGATCATCTCGACGTCCGCGCCGGGAGCGGAGGAGCCGATCAGCTCGCAGTTGAGCTGCGAGAACTGCCGCCAGCGCCCCTTCTGCGGGCGGCCGTAGCGGAAGACCGGGCCCGTGCTCCACAGCCGGTGGACGCGCGAGCGGCCGCCGAGGCCGTGCTCGAGGTAGGCGCGCAGCACGCCCGCGGTGAACTCGGGCCGCAGCGCGAGGTCGCGGTCGCCAAGGTCGCGGAAGCGGTACATCTCCTTCTGCACGACGTCGCTCGACTCGCCCGAGGTTCGCGCGAACAGCTCGTAGTCCTCGAAGACCGGCGTGCGCAGCTCGCCGTAGCCGTAGCGTCCGAGCACGCCTCGCGCCCGCGCCTCGGCCCACTGCCAGAGGCGTGTCTCCTCGGGCAGGAGATCCCGGGTGCCGCGGGGGGCCTGGTGTTTCGGGGCCATCGCGCTCACGCCTCCCGATCGCGCGCCGCCGCCAGGAAGGCGAGCTGGGACAGGGTGAGCCCCGTGCCGTCGGCGAGCCAGTCGAAGACGCTCGAATCACGGTTCGGCACGAACGACTGGAAGAACTCGTCGCCGGCGGCGACGCCGAGCCCGATTCCGAGCGAGAGCAGCACCACGAAGACCCAGCTGCGCGCCGGCAGGCTCGCGCGGAGCGCCCGGACGAGGAGCAGCCCCAGGCCGCCGTACTCGAGCAGGTGCGAGACCTTGTCGGCGTTCTGGAAGTGGAGCGGCGGCTGCAGGCCCGGCTGGGCGCTCAGGAAGAAGATGAGCGAGACGTAGGCCGCCACCGGCAGCCAGAACCGCGCGAGGAACGCCGCCGAACCGCTCCCGGTGCCACGACTTGCCAACCGCTGCCTCCGATCGGGAAGGACGACCATCGGACCGAATGGCCGGGCAGCGTAGCACGCGTCCGCCTTGACGCGCGAACGCGCTGCCGATAAGTTCCCGGCCGCTTTTCGCCGGCTCTTCCGCCCGCAGGACCCGCCGGCCGCGCGTTGCGCCGCTAGCTCAATTGGCAGAGCAAGTGACTCTTAATCACTAGGTTCTAGGTTCGATTCCTAGGCGGCGCACCATCCCGATTCGAGCGGCCCGCTCGCGACCCCCCGCGAGCGGGCCGGTTCGTCGACCCCTGCCCCGCGACCGTCGGACCTCAGCGCGGCCACCAGCTCCACGCGAGCGCCGCGAGGCAGGCTGCGCAGACGGCGAACGCCGCGTGCGCGGGCCACGGCACGCCGCGCGCCGGGGCCGGGCGGCCGTCCGGCGAGCCGAACGCGCGCCGCAGCTCGCCCGTGGCGACCGAGAACGAGACGAGCCAGGCGAGCGCGACCGCGAGCAGCAGGCCCGGGTGGCCGGTGGCCGCGAGGCGCCGACCGACGGCGAGCCACAGGAACATCCCCGGCGTGAACGGCGCGCCGGCGAGCGAGAGCAGCGCGAACGCCCCGAGCGCCGCGCTCGCCGGGTGGCGGCGGAAGAGCACCACCGGCGGGTCGTCCGCGCCGGACTCGACGGACAGGAAGCGCGCGAGGGCGCCGGCCGCGGTGAGCGCGAGCGCGAGGTGCGTCGCCCACGCGGCGAGTCCGCCGCGCACCTCGGCGAACGGCGTGAGGCCGGGGTCCGCGGCGTAGGCGGCGAGCACGAGCGCGCCCTGCAGGCTCGCGAGCGTGCCGACCCGCCGCTCGGGCCGCCGCTGGGTCGCCAGCGTCGCCGCGCCGCCCACGAGCGCCACGGCGGCGGCCAGCGAGAGCAGGCCCCCCGCGAAGGCTTCACCGTCGGGGAAGCCGTCGATGCCGGCGAGCCGCTGCGCGAGCCACGCCGCGCCGGCCGCCTGGGGCGCGGCGACGACGAGCGGCGCGAGGTGCGGTCGCGAACCGTGGAAGACGTCGGCGAGCCAGAAGTGGAACGGCGCGCCGCCGAGCAGCACCGCGCCCGCGAGCAGCGCGAGCGCGAGCGCGCCCGCCCACAGGCCGTAGGGGTCGAGCTGCAGCGAGAGCACGTTCCACTGCTCGGCGGGAACCGCGGTGCCCGCCGCGATCGCGAGCAGCGAGTCGCCGGCCCACGAGAGCGCCAGCGCGGCGCCGAAGACCCACGTCAGCTTGAGCGCGCACTCCGACTGCCCGACGTCCTGCCGGTCGCGCGCGAGCAGCGCCACCGCGAGCGCCGCGACGAGCGCGCCGCGCGCGGGTCCGACGCTCATCGGCGCCGCGGTCACGAGCGCGAGCGGGAGCAGCGAGATCCAGACGAGCGCGGCGCCCGGCAGACCCTCGCCCTCGCGGCGCCGGTCGAGCTGGCGAAGCAGCAGCGCGGCGCCGAGCACCGAAGCGAGGGGAATCGCCGGCGGGAGCGTCGCGATCATCGGAAGAGCGGCAGCAGCAGCGCGAGCACCCCCACGCCGGCCATGAAGAGGAGGTATTCCTGCGCGTCCCCCGAGTGCAGGTCGCGCGCGGGCGCGCCCATCGCCCGCAGCAGCGCCGCCAGGGCCGCCGACAGCCGCGCCTCGAACCAGGTCACCGAGCGGAACACCGACTGCGCGAACTCGCGCGCGCCCGTCGCGGCCGGGCCCCGGAGCACCGGAGGCAGCCCCGCGCCCGCCGGCGGGCGCGGCACCGCCCCGAGGAGCGGGGGCAGCAGGGCGACGATCGCGCCGGGGAAGCTCGCCTCGAAGCCCGCCCACCAGGCGAGCAGCAGCGCGGCCGGTCCGAGGAGCAGCGTCGTGACCGCGCCGAGCAGCCCGGCCACGCGACCAACGTCGAAGCGCGGCTCGGCGCGCCGCTCGGGCACCTCGACGACGCGCCGCAGCGAGAGCAGCGAAGCCAGCGTGACGGGCGCGGCGAGCAGCAGGAACTCGACCGGCCGGAACGCGCGGTCGGCGAACCCGACCCCCACGAGCAGCGGCCAGGCGAGCGTCGCGCCCGCCGTCCAGCCGGCGAGGCGCCAGAGTCGCGTGAGCCCTGGGCCCCGCCGGCCCGCCGCGCCGTGCAGCTCGGCCGCGAGCGCGACGAGCCGGCCGCCCGCCGCCGCGAACCAGAGCAGGAACGCGGCCTCGCCGGGCACGATCCGGAACCCGACGAGCATCGCGGCCAGCGCCGAGTCGAACACGGCGAGCCAGCGCAGCGACGCGGTCCATGGTCGCCGCGTGAAAGCCCGGAGCACCGCGAGCGCCGCCGCCAGCCAGAGCGCGATCCCGGCCACCTCGCGCACGAGCGGCGCTTGCGTCCAGATCGCCTGCTGGCGCCAGAGCACGAGGAACCCGGCCGCGGGCAGCATCGCGGGCAGCCACGGCCCCGCCGCCGGAAGCGGGCCCGTGAGGTCCGGGAAGGGGCGTGACAGCGGCATCGCGGCCATCAGCTCGAGCCCCGCCCACAGGACCGCCACGGCCTGCAGGGCGCGCAGCGTGCGCAGCGGATCGCGCTCGTCGGGGGCGATCGTGCGCACGAGCTGCGGCACGCCGAGCGGCCCCGGGGACGTCGCGGGCGGCGGCGCGGGCGGCAGGGCCAGCGCGAGCGCCGCGGCCAGCCAGAGCGCCAGCGCCGGTCGCCGCAGCCAGCTCCAGCGCGCCACCTGCTCGCGCCGGTCGGTCGCGGCGCGCGCCCATGCCCAGAACGCGAACGCGATCGCCTCGACGCCGAGCGCCGCGGCGGCCGGCCGGGGGATGGCGAGCAGTGCCACGCCCACGGCCGAGGCGAACGTCCCGGCGAGCCGCTTGCGGAGCGTGGAGGTCACGGGCGGCCCTCAGTCGTGCAGCTCTTGCGCGTCGGAGACGAAAGGCGAACCCGCGAAGCGCTCGCGCGATCCCGAGACGCGGAGCGTGATCGCGAGAGCGACGAGCGTCGCCCCGAGCGCGGCGCCCGCCGGCGCGCCGGCGTGAAGGACGTCCACCGAGCGCGCGGCCGAGCCGAGCATCTCGAGGCCGAGGCCCAGCGCCGCGAATGCGAACATCGCCCGTCGCGCGTGGCGCCGGAGCATCAGGTGCAGCAGCCCGAATCCGAGCACGAGCACGCCGAGGGAGGTGAGCCGCGCGTCGGCGGCGGTCAGCTCCTGCCGCGAGGCCGCCACGAGGAGCAGCAGCACGAGCGCAAGGCCGAGCGTGAGGCCCAGCAGGATCGTCTCGATCGCCGCGCGGCGCGCGGGCCGCGCGGCGGCCGGCGCGTCGGGGGCGCCGGCGCGCCAGGCCACGAGCGCGAACAGCACGGGCCAGCCGGCGCGCACGTACCACGGCGCCGCGAGCTCCGCGAGCGTCGCGCAGGCCACCGCGACCACGAGCGCCGCGAGGCGCGCCACGATGCGGCCGGGCAGCAGCGCCGCGGCGAGGATCGCGGCGGGAATGCCGAGGAGCCGCAGCAGGTCGGCGGGACCGAGCGAGGTCCAGGCATCGAGGAGGTGCATGGGACTTTCCCGGGCGGTACGCCCCCGCCCGCGCGGGGCGCGGACGGCGGTTCGGGAAACGCTACTGCGGGATGTGCACGGACTCCGCCGCCTTCAGGGCGGCGAGGAAGGCCTCGGCGCCGCCGGCCTCACGCAGCGAGCGGCGCACCGACTCCTCCTTGAGGAGCCGCGAGATGTTCGCGAGCACCTTGACGTGCATGGCGCCGCCGCTCTCGGGGGCCACGAGCAGGATGAAGAGCGTGGCGGGCTCGCCGTCCACGGCCTCGAAATCCACGCCTTCGGGCGAGACGCCGCAGGCGGCGACGAGCCGGTCCACGAGGCGCGCCTTGCCGTGCGGGATCGCGATGCCGTTCCCGATTCCGGTGGACATCATCGCTTCGCGCCGGAGCACGCGGTCGAGGACTTCTCCGTGGCTCTCCAGGCCGTGGGCGGTCTCGAGCAGGTTCACGAGCTCGACGATGGCGTCGCGCTTCGTGCGCGCCTTGAGGCGCGTCGTGACGGCGAGGGGATTCAGGAGTTCGGAGAGACGCATGGGCCTCGGTCTTGCTGAGAGTTAGGTCGAGAATTGCGCCGTCGCACCGTACGGATGCGTCGAGGCAGCGTCAAGCGGGTTCGCGGGGGCGGCGACCCGGAGCGGACCGCGCACGTTCCGAGGGCGTGAAACGCGAAGCCGCACGCAGATAGGCTGTGATAGACTCGGTTCGTCCAAGTACCCCGGGGCATCACTCCGCGCACGACATCCCCAGAGGCATCCCCATGACCCAGGGCACCCCGGACGTGGCCGGCAGGGCAACCCGCAGGGAGGCAGGTGAGCCCATGAAACAGAAGCAGATCGGTTTTCGCGACCTCCTCGAACGGCTGTTGCCCATCGAGGAGCTGCCGCCGGTCGATCGCATGCGCGTCCAGCGTGCCCTTCGCTCCGGCGTCTCCGACGAGGTCGAGAGGGTCGCGATGCACGCGATCGACCTGCTCGAGCAGACCGGGGCCCTGCGCCGCCTCCCCGGCGAGACGCCCGGCGGCCCGCCCACCGTCCGCTACCAGCAGCGCGACCGGCACGACATCATCACGCTGCAGATGCCGGGCCCGCGACAGCACAATGGCGTCACGATCCTGCCGCGCAGCTCGCTGCCGACGCAGGCACCCGCCCGCCTCGACCAGGTCCGGCGCCTGATCCGGCTCGACGACCCGCTCATCTTCAGCGACCCGCGAACCGGCACGACGCGCGCGGGCCTGCTCGCGCAGCTCGAGCAGGCCGGGCGCGAGCTGCTCGGCTCGGCGCACGTCGTCTTCTTCGGTCGCGAGGAGGACGAGGAGCGCCCGGACGACCACCCGCTCGATCCGGCCCTCGTCGCCGATGCGCTGGAGCATCACGGCATGTTGTTCTACTGCCCGAACGTCGCGAGGAGCGCCTCGCTGTCGGCGGCCGCCCGCGGGCTGGGCGTGCTCTCGGTCGTCATCGCCGCCGTCACGGATTCCGAGGGGCACCCCCTCGGCCACCTCGAGGTGCGCAACGCGGAGACCGATCCCTACCAGCCCGCCGACCTGGCGATGATCGCGCTGCTGGCCGACTACTGCGGCGGGGTGCTCGAGCGCGCGAACCGCATCGAGAAGCTCGTGTTCGTGGACCCGCACACGGGGGTCTACAATCGCTCCTACTATGACCTGCAGATCCGCAACGAGATCGCGCGCGCGGAGCGCGAGGAGAGCTCGCTCGCGCTGCTCATCTGCGACATCGACGACTTCAAGTCGTTCAACACCTCGTTCGGCTTCGAGGCCGGTAACCAGGTGCTCGTGCAGGTCGCGCAGACCCTGCGCGCCGGCGTGCGCCCGTTCGATACCGTGGCACGCTGGGGCGGCGAGGAGTTTGCGGTGTTGCTGACGCCGCCGGTCGCGCCGTCCGACGTGTTCGCGATCTCCGACCGGCTACGCACCTCGGTCGAGCGGGAGCCGATGCGTCTCGAGGGCCTCGACGGCCGCGCGCACCGCGTGGGCGTCACGGTCAGCGTCGGCGTGGCGATGTTCCCCGACCACGCCGGAACGCCGCAGGACCTCTGGCGCGCCGCGAACGCCGCGCTGCTGCTCGCCAAGCGCCCGCCCAAGAACCAGGTCGTCTTCTACACGCCGAAAGGCGAGGCCAAGTTCAACCTGCACTGA
>CAZPVG010000113.1:0-7754 GCA_964589945.1 uncultured bacterium | reverse complement strand
GTGAGGGGGAGTTGAAAGCTTATGCATTGATCTTTTGATCCCCCCTCAACCCCCGCCTTCGTAGGGGAAGGCTCTAACGGCCCCACCCTAGCTTTGCCCTCCCCGGAAGGAGAAAAAATCCATCGCCACCCATCGCAAGATTCCGCTCTTCCCCCACTCCTTGCGGGAGGGTTGGGGTGAGGGGGAGTTGAATAACTTGTGCGTTGATGTTTTGATCCTCCTCAACCCTCGCCTTCGCTGGGGCAGACTCTATCGGCTCCGGCCCCCCTCGCTGCTGCGGCCACTAATGGTATACCCGGATTAGTGGTTTTTATCAAACTGTTGCACCATCCTCGCATCGCTCAGCCGGCGCTCTTGTTCTTGTATGTACGCCGCGTGCCGGTTGAATCTATCCATGGTTTTAAGCCTGTCCAAGGCCCGCTGGGCCTCGTTCAACATGCCCATACTGATGAGCCAGTAGACCTCGTTGAGCCGGTACTGCAGCTCCCCTGGAGCGGCGCGGATGGCCTGCTGGGCAAGGCGCAGGGTCACCGGGTAGTTGTTCTGCAGGGCAAAGACGCGGCTGGCGGAGGTCAGCACCGATGCCTTGTTGATGCCGCGCAGGGTCTTGTTGCTCAGTGCCTCGCTGAACAGGCGCTGCAAGTCCGCCTGGCTGAGATGGCAGATTTGATTCTCCTGGCAGGTGACCAGCTGTGCCAGCATGTTGCCGGTGTTATTGGCAAACGGCGACTGTGCCAGGCGCTGAGCCAGCATATCGACGATCCCCGGGGGAGGGGTCAGGTTGACCGACGTATACAACGTGACCATGCCGAATAGCCCATTGGTGAAGTGTTTGTCCGCGAGCGTGGCGCGGGCGAAATACTGGCGCGCCTTCTTGAAATATTCCGCGCGGTTCGGCGCGCCTTGTTCCACGTAGGTGAAGTACTGCCGGCCCAGGCCGTAATTGGCCCGGGGAGATTTGGGATGATGGGCCGCCTCGGCCTGGTTGAAGGCCATGAGGTCACCCCACTGGGCGGCCCTGACCGTGGTGGCGCAGGCGAAGGCGCCGATCAACAGTGCGGCGGCGGCGTGGCGTATCCGCCAGCGGTTCCAATACAGCCCCGGGTGGCCGAGGTAATAGAACACCGCCAGCAGTATGCCGTACACGGGCAGATAGTTGCGATGCTCATGAACCAGCTCCAAGGGGAGAATGGTGGACTCCATGCTGTGGCCCGCAAAAAAGAACAGGATGCCCAGGGTCACCATGGGGGCGCGCCGGTAACACCCCGCCGCCGCGGCCAGCAGCAGTACGATCCCCGCGATGGCCGGTGCCGTGGTCAGCGGCTGGAACAGGCCCTGGGAGACGGCCATGTCGTCGTGGTACAGGCCCATCAGGCGGATATCCGGCACCAGGGTGATGAATAGATAAAACCACAGCACGCGGGCCTGGGTGAGCAGGCGCTCGCCCAGGGTGAAGTCCCGGTTGAGGTAGCCGTCCATGAGCCAGTCCGGGTGCAGAAACAGAAAGACGAAGAATCCCAGCAGGGGCAGTGCCAGGAAGACACCGAAGACGGCCCCTAGAAACATACGCCCCCGGGGGCGATCGCTGCGGAATCCGAACAGGGTGAGCTCCAGGACAAAGGCGTAGAGGGGCAGCAGGGCGCCGTTTTCCTTGCACAGGAGGGCGGCCGGCGTGAACACCACGAAGGCGGCGATGATCAGCGCCGCCCCCCACGGGCTGCGATCGAAACGCAATCGGCCGTGCAGGTAACTCAGCAGGCCCAGCACGGTGAACAGCACACTCATGCTGTTCATGCGCTGCACCACGTACAACACACTGGTGAGATTGATGGGGTGCAGCAGCCACGCCGCGGTGACCACCACGCACAGGATGCGTATGTGCGTGGTGGTGAGGCGGCTTTCGTGGCGGTCACGATACGCCCGGAGTATCAGGCCGGTGAGAAAGAACAATCCCAGGCCGTTGAGCAGGTGCACGGCCAGATTGGTGAGCTTATAGGCGAAGGGGTCGAAGGCGCTGAAATAATAATTGACGGCAAAGCTCGCCATGCTCAGGGGGCGGCTGGAGATGCCGCCGGCCCGGGAGAGGGCCGCGCGCTCCAGGGACGGCGCGTCCAGGTGTTTGATGGCCAGGGCGTCATTGTCACGAATATTGTGCAGGTCATCGAAGACAAACCCGCCGCCCAGGCCGGGGAAATAGATCCACGCGGTGGCGATAAGCGCCAATACCAGGGCCGCGGCGATGTGTAACTTGGGGTTGGACAGGAGGCGTTGTGGCACTGTATGCATCCGCTGCGAAGCAATCTCCCTGTATGATAAACAATTCACCGCCCGGTGCGGCGTCGTGATTTACGCCCCTTTTTTATCGGCCGGGAAATCCGGCTGAGCGCCGGCGGTATTCTGCTTGGAGGGTGATTCCTTCCGGGTTTGCCGCGGGTTTTGCATCTGCGCCATGAGCTTTTCCTGTTCCGCGATCATTTTGGTGTAGATTCCCCACGTGTCCATGGTCTTCAACACCTCGAGCTGCTTGTGCGCCTTCTCGAATCGGTGGCCGGCAACCAGGGCCTTGCTGAGGTTGAGGCGATTCATCAGCGAGTCCGGCTCGATCTCCACAGCCTTGTGAAGCATGTCCAGCGCGTCAGGGTAATTGCCCACCTTGTTGATCAGGTACTCGCCCGCCGTCGAGAGTACCATGGCCCGAGCCCGTCCCTTAAGTGTCGGATTGTCCAGTGCCGCCTCGAACATTCTTCCGATATCGCCCAGGGGGACATCGCACTTACTGTGTTCCTCACACTTTGCCAGGGCGTCAAGCTGCGAGGTGTTGTTGTTGGCGAAGGGTGTGTCTCGCAGGCGTGCCACCAGGGTATTGACCGTCTGCTCGTCCACGGGCCGCTTGAATGTTGTGTTCAGCATTATGCCGGCGAACAGACCGTCCAGATTGTTGCCCCCCAACCGGCCGCTCTTTTCAAAGTGGGTACGGGCCATGTTGTAGTACTTGTCCCGGTCCTGGGCCGTTTTGGCGGCACTGGCGAGGGTGGAATACACGACACCGACACCGTAGTCGGCGCGGGGGGAGTCGGGGTGATGGGCGGCCTCGATGACGGCCAGGAGGGCCGGGTTACCCCAGTCGCTGGCCCGTACCGTGGTGCCGATGCCCAGCAGCACAATAAACGCGGCGGCGAACACCTGCCGGGCACGCAGAATCTGCGTCAAGGCAAACGGATGGATCAGATAATAAATCACTATCAACAGGATGCCATACTCAGGCAGATAGTTGCGGTGTTCATACGCCAGTTCCAGGGGCAGTGCCGTGGATTCCAGGCTGTGCCCGGCGAAAAACCACAGCAGACCCAGGGCGACCAGGGGTGCCCGGCGCCGTGACCACAACGCCACGGCCAGCAGTGCAGCGAGTCCGATCACCGCCGGCAGTGTTGAGAGCGGCTCCAGCAGGCCGTGGGAAATAGGGAAGTCGTCGTGAAACAGGCCCAACTGACTGGCGGTCGGTGCGAGTATCATCATGAGATAGAACCACAGCACCCGACACTCGGTGAGCAGGCGTTCGGTCAGGTTGAATTCCCGGATTTGATAGCCGCCCAGCAGCCAGTGGGGATTGATCAGCGTATACACCGCGACTATCACCGCCGGGACGGCGACAGACAGGCCGAACAGGCCGTAGAGGAATCGCCGCTGCCGGGGCTGGGGTGTTTCAAAGGCAAAGATGATGTATTCAATGACCAGCATGAACACCGGCAGCAGGGCGCCGTTTTCCTTACTCAACACCGCCAGGGGTGTGAAGACCAACAGGCCCGTGAGAATCAGTGCCGTGCCGGGACGGCCGTCATTGATTCGCTGCCGCCCCGCCACATAACACACCAGTCCCCAGATGACGAACAGCGCCGACAGGCTGGTCATGCGCTGGACCACGTACAACACGCCGGTCAGGTTGAGGGGATGCAGCAGCCATGCGGCGCTGACGGCCAGGGCCATGACAAGGATGTGGGTGTCCGTCAGCCGGTGCTCCGCCCGCCGGCGGTACCCCTGTAGTATCAACCGGGTAAGAAAGAACAGGCCGATGCCGTTGAGCAGGTGGATAATGAGGTTGGTGAGTTTGTAATAAAACGGATCCAGGCCAGTGAAGTAGTAGTTGAGTCCGAAGGTGATCATGCTGAGGGGGCGTCTCAGCGGCCCGCTGTGGCTGGACAGAAGCACGGACTTTATGGATGGGAGGCTGAGGTCCTCCATGTGTGTTTGGTCATTATGGACGATGTTGGCGGCGTCATCGAAGATGAACTCGCCGGACAGACCGGGGAGATAGGCCAGCAGCCCCATCAGGCACAGGGCCGTCAGCAGCAGGCCCGTTGTATATGACGTGGGTTGACGGAAACTGAACGACATATTTTGCCCTGCAAGAAAAAAATGCCCCATCCGGGAGGGATGGGGCATTTCGACCAACTAACCTTCAGATTACCGGCATGAGGCAGGGACGTACTTCGTCGGTGTGCCGGTGCATGCCCAGTGGACGGAGCCGTCGGTGTTCAGCGTAGGCGTCAGGGTAACCTCCACAGGCTGGCTTGCGCCCAGCGCGGTGCCCGTGCCGCTGACACTGATGATACCATTGGCAGTGACCGTACCATTGGTGACATAGCTGTTATTGGCGGTAATCACCAGGCCCGACCCGGAATTAGCAAGGGTTCCACGGGCCGAGGCGAATTCGGCGACGGAGACCTTGGCGTCATCGCCCGCGAGCAGCAGCTCGGAGACCTTGGAACGGACGGTATAGTCCTTGTATGCCGGCAGGGCGATGGCGGCCAGAATACCGATAATCGCCACGACGATCATAAGTTCGATCAGTGTGAAACCTTGCTGTGTCTTTTTCATGATAGTGCTCTCCAACTGTATTGATGTTTTAACCCAAGCGCGTCTGGCCTTGTTTATCCTGCTCCCGGCCTCCTTGACCTGTCCGTGTGGGGCCGATACTCCTTGCTTCCTGTGGCCCGGTGGCTAAACGTGTGCCTTGCCTGGTTATCTGCAGATAGCGTGCCATCTTTAGTCTGGAAGCACTGCCGGGGTGGGGACGTGACGCGTGGCGTGATAAAAATAGACTGAAAAACAAGTGATTCTGTTTGCTTTTCAGGCCGCGTTCGGGGCTTGTCGGGTAGGTCGCCATGGCCGTGACAGTCCTTGTCAGTGGCTTGATCGGTTGCTGTGTTTCAGCAATAACTGCGCATTTTCAACACTCGCTCGTCGCAGATTATTCCAGGCCCAGTTTTTTCAGCCGGTAGCGCAAGGCGCCGAAGGTGACGCCTAGCAGACGTGCTGCCGCCGTCTTATTGTAGCGGGTCTGCTCCAAGGCGTGAACAATCCTTTCCCGCTCCATGTTGTCGAGATAGGGCTCCAGCGGGATTTTAACCGGTTTTTCCGCCTGTGGCCCCGTTTGCGTCGGCAGCTGCAGGTCGTGGGCGCTGATCTCATGGCCGTCGCAGAGGGTCAAGGCGCGCTCCAAGATATTTTCCAGCTCACGCACATTTCCCGGAAACTCATACCCGCTCAGCAGCTCCATGGCGGGGGAGGCGATTCCGGGACAGGGGATCCCCGCCGCCCCGGCCAGGCGCTGCAGCACGTGGTCGGCCAGCAGTGGAATGTCCTCGGGCCGTTCGCGCAGGCTGGGCACATGGATCTCGATGACGTTGATGCGATAAAACAAGTCCTGCCTGAACACGCTCTGCTCCACCAGCCGTGCCAGGTCCTTGTGCGTGGCGCTGAGGATGCGGCAATCGATGGCGTGTTCCTTCTGTTCGCCGATGGGACGGACCGCCTTTTCCTGAATGGCGCGCAGCAGCTTGACCTGCATCTGCAGGGGCAGATCGGCGACTTCATCCAGGAACAGGGTGCCGCCTTGGGCGGCCTGAAACAGTCCGGGCTTATCCGACGTGGCGCCGGTGAAGCTGCCCTTCTTGTGACCGAAGAATTCACTCTCCATGAGATGCTCGGGGATAGCGCCGCAGTTCACCGGCACAAAGGATTTGTCCGCTCGGGCGCCTTTTTCGTGTATGAGCCGCGCCACCAGTTCCTTGCCGGTGCCGGACTCGCCGCTGATATACACCGGTGCCTGGCTCCGGGCCAGCTTGGCGATGGTCTCCCGGGTCTTGTGGATGGCGGGCGAGTTGCCCAGCAGTTCCAACGCGCCCCGGGCCGGGGTCTCGGGGTGTTTCTGCGACAGGCGCAGGGAGGTGGTCACCAGGGTACGCAGCACCTCCAGATCCACCGGCTTGGACACGAAATCGAAGGCGCCGGCCTTCAGGGCGGCGACGGCGGCCTCCATGTTGCCGTGGGCGGTAATCACGGCCACCGGGACATGGGGGTGATTGTGCTGGATATATTCCACCAGGTCGATGCCGTTGCCGTCGGGCAGGCGCATATCGGTCAGGCACACGGCGAAGGGTTGCCTGGCGAGTATGGCCCGGGCCTGGCCCAGATCGCCCACGCTGTGGGGGACCACGTCCATGCGCTCCAGGGTCATCTCCAAGAGCTCCCGGATATCCGGCTCATCGTCCACGACAAGTACGTGGGGGCGGGTCATCAGGCCACCTGCCTGCGGCGCGGATCGGCGAAGGAGATGCGAAAGCAACTGCCGCCTGAGGGGGGATGCAGGTAACTCAGACGCGCCTGGTTGGCCTCGCAGAGCTCCCGGGCGATATACAGCCCGAGCCCGGTACCATGTTGCGCCGTTGTGAAAAACGGTTCGAAAATGTGTTCGGCAACCTGCTCGTCTATCCCCGGCCCGAAGTCGATCACGTCCAGGAACGGCGTCTGGGCCCCGGGTATGGTCCCGCCGCGCAGTTCCAGGGCCGGCGCCCCGGCCGCGGGCTGGGTATAGCGCATGCCGTTGTGGCACAGGTTCCACAGTATCTGGTGCAGCTGCTCGGGGTCGATGCGCACGGTCAACTCATGGGGCTCGATGCTGATGGTGATGCGGGTTTGATCCATGCCCTGGGTTTGGCAGAACTCGGAAACAAAGCCCGTCAACCACTGCAGCAAATCGATCTCTTCCGGCTGGGTGCGTTTACGGCGGCTCAATTGCAGCACGTTTTCCACGATGGTATTGACCCGCCGCGACTGGTCACAAATGATCTGGGTCAGGCGCTGATCGCTGGCGTCCGAATGGGGCGACTCGGCGAGCAATTGCCCTGCGTAGCTGATGGCGCTGAGGGGATTGCGTATTTCATGGGCGATGCTGGCCGTGAGGCGGCCCAGGGAGGCCAGTTTGAGCTGTTGGGCGTGTTGTGCCATGGCGGTCATGTCTTCCAGAAAGATCAGCGTACCCGAATCCTTGTCCACCCCCAGCCGGGCGAAGCGCGGCATGATATCCGGCGATGTCGTGGTCGATTGCAGGGCATGTGCTTCATAAGTCGATGCATCGCGCCATTCCTTTAATTGACGTATCAGTGGCGGCGGCAGGTGCAGCGCGTTGGGTGTGTCACCGGGGGCCTCGATGCTCAGTAAGTGGCGGGCGGAGTCGTTGACCAGGCGAACCCGGTCCGTGTTGTCCACAACGACGATGCCGGTCTGCATGCGTTCCACGATATAGCGCGTCAACTGCTCCAGGTTGGCCAGGTCCACGCCGCGCTGGGCCGCCAGGGCCTCGCTCTCCCGCACCCGCTTGGCGAGCATATAGGCCAGTGTCGCCGTGGTGAACAGGGTGGCGCCGAGCAGGCCGGCGTGGGTGAAATTGGTGGTCACGAAGGGGGCGTTGATGG
>CAZPVG010000112.1:0-7837 GCA_964589945.1 uncultured bacterium | reverse complement strand
GAGACCCGCTTGGTGTGCTCGACAAAGCCATCGAAGGCCGGCGGCATGCGCATCAGCTGTGGCTGTTCCTCGGCCCACAGCTCGGCAATCCTACGCGACGGCTGCTCCGGGTGCTGGATCTCCTGCCAGAGGGTGCAGCAGCGCTGTTCGAGCCAGTCGTTTAATGCCGCGAAGCTCGCGAACCGGGGCGCGCTCTGCCAGATCCGCCGCCGCGCATCCTGTATGTTCTTTTCGATCTGGCCCTTCTCCCAGCCGGCCGCTGGGTTGCAGAACTCGGCTTCGAACAAGAAGTGACTGGCCATCGCCCGGAAGCGTGCGTTGACCTCGCGGACCTTACCGCGCCCGACCCTGTCCACGGCGGTCTTCATGTTATCGTAGATGCCTCGCCTGGGCACCCCGCCCAGTGCGGCCAATGCGTGGTTGTGCGCGTCGAACAACATCTCATGGGTCTGCATCGGATAGGCGCGCAACATAAATGCCCGGCTGTAGCAGAGCTTGAACTGGGCCACCATCAGCTTGGTGCGTTCACCCCCGATAACCACCCAGTCCTCGCTCCAGTCAAACTGGAACGCCTCCCCAGGCGCGAAGACCAGTGGTACGAAGGTGCCGCGCCCTGATACCCGTGCTGCTTCCTGCTGCTGCTCGCGCCAGGCCCGTGTAAACGCCGCCACCCGGTCATAGGAACCGTCATAACCCAGTTCGACCAGATCGCTGTACAACTGCTTGAGGTTGCGCCGCTGCTTGCGGTTGCGACTCGACTCCCGCGTCAGCCACGACGCCAGGGTCTGCTCAAACGCGTCCAGCTTGCTCGGACTCTTGCGGGCGGGGTACTTCGGCTCGACTACCTCGCTTGCCAGATACTTACGGATGGTGTTGCGTGACAGCCCGGTCCGCCGGGCAATCTCGCGGATCGCCATCCCTTCGCGCAGGCGCCAACGCCTGATGACACTCAATAACGCCACGTTTATCACTCCTTGTTCTCCTGCCAGGGGCCCAGCAGGATAGGGTTCTATACGTGGGTCAATTTTTAATGCAAATATCTACCCCAGGTGGGTCAGTTTTAAGTGCAAATCAACAGTGACCCCTTAAAGTGATCTTAAATGCTGTTTGAGCGCCGCGCGGCGTCCGATTGATTATATTATAATCAATCCATGAATTTCTAAACCGTCTTCCGGCAGGGGCCCTGTGTGGCCCCCTCGCTCCACGTAGCAACGGCAATTCGGTAACGATGTACACATGCATACCTCGAGACACATAATCCAGGCGCTGGGTGTAGTGTTAGCGGCGATCGTGCTTGTCGGTTGCGAAAACAAGCCGACGCCACTCGTGCCCGAACCGGTAGTCAACGGCGTCGTTATCGGCTTGACGGACACCCCCGGCGACTTCGCCACTTATCAGGTGGACGTCACGTCCCTTACCCTTACCGAAGCCGACGGGTCCGTGGTGCAGGCCATTCCAGTCCGCACCCGGGTGGATTTCGCCCAATACGCCAACGCAACTGAATTTCTGGCCGCCTTGACGCTGTTCCAGGGCCATTATAGCGGGGCCGTCATGACCTTGGATTACACAAACGCCGATATCCGCGTCGAAAATGGAAGCGGGTCCATCGTGCCAGTGACCGCTGTACTGGATAGTCAAGGCACCCCGGTTACCACGTTGAATGCCACCGTGGTTATTAGCGGTGATGGCACGCTGACCGTGGTCCGCGGCAAGTCGGTAAACCTTATTGTGGACTTCGACCTCAAGGCCTCCAATTCCGTAGATCTCAATGGTGGCTCGCCCATCGTCACCGTGCAGCCGGTGGTCGCCGCCGACGCTATCCCGGGTGAACCCAAACCCTTTCGCCTGCGCGGCGCGCTCGATGTCGTTGACTTGCAGGGTCCCGGTTTCCAGGTCGACCTGCGGCCGTTTTCTCGTCCCTTGACGGGCGAGGAGAAGCGATTCGGAACCATGGCCGTCGATACAGCTGCCGACACGCTCTTCGATATCGATGGCCTGATCTATCAAGGGGGCTCCGGACTCACCCAACTAGCAACGCTGAACGTCCTTGTGCCGGTCATAGTCTTCGGTGGCATCGACCCGGTGACCCAGCGTTTAGTCGCTGCGCAGGTGCTGGCCGGCTCCAGCGTGCCGGGTGACGGCACCGCCGCCGTGATTGGCACAGTCGTCCAACGCCAGGGCAACGTCATGACCTTACGGGGCGCCACGCTGACGGACAGCGGGGGCACGGTCACTTTCTACGCACTTGCCACGGTTCAATTGGCGAATTCTACTGTCGTGAGACGGCAGTTTGATGCGGCCTCACACACCATCGGTGATATATCGGTGGGCCAGCGCGTGACCGTGCTCGGCACCGTGACCAATCCGGACCCAGCCGGCTTGGCGATGGACGCCGGCAACGGCGCAGTGCGTCTTGACTATACCACCCTGAGCGGTACGGCAGTCAGCCTGCCGACGCCCTTCAGTCTCGAGTTACACGGCATTGACGGACATGACCCGTCTAACTTCGATTTTTCGGGGACGGGCGTCGATCCAGCTCACGACGCCGATGCGCATAATTATATCGTCGACCCGAACGAAAATCGTGTCGGGAGTATCCCGCTGGGGGCGCCGGTACAGGTGCGTGGCTTCGTCATGCCCTTCGGGATCGCAGGCAGCGGGACCGTGGCGGATTTCTCCGCCTCCCAGATCATCGACTTGGCGCAAGTGCCGGGATGGTTGGTGGTGAACTGGCAGTTTGCGTCGGGGACCGCCATCACGAGCGTGTCCAGTTCTGGGCTGACCCTCGACATGACCGGTACGGGTCACTTTCACTCCTTAAGTCGCGGTGGGATAATTATCGATCTGACCAAGACCGCGGCGCCGAACCTCATCCCCGCGGTGAATGGACTGGGCCTTTTTCAGCTCCACCGCGGCGCCACCGACATGGCCTTTACCACGTTCGATCGCTTCATCACCAGGTTGAAGGTGCAGTTGAAAAACGGGCGGAGGGTGCGCAGCATTTCGGCCCGTGGCCTCTATGCCGATGACACCTCGACACTGACGGTGGATTTAATCGACGTTAATTTGGAATAAGCGGCATCAGTCCCCGCTGGGCAACCCAGAGACATGCGGTTGCTTTGGGTCGGAAGCCATCGAATTTTCCATTATACGAGTGAAACACACTCAGACCAGTGCCCGGATTCATCAGCTTGGGCGCCCTATCTCTTTAAGTGATTGTTTTTTTAGGTGTTCGCACACCCGGTCGATGCGATGAATCTGGGCACTACTACGTCGATTCGTGTGAAGTCTTCAATCGGCCCAAAAGTAGACGTATGCATATATCAATAGGAGTGTCCGCTGCTCGGCCAAACCGACCTTTGACATGGCGATGATGGATGGCAGCATTTATGTTCATTTCAGACAATTGGCATAAATGCTGTCTAATGAATCGGAGGCGAATCACCCCAATTTCAATTAGTATTAATACATGAATCTTAATACCGATTTTTCTCAGCAGGTTGTCATTCAACCTGACAATCTGCCCTGGTCGCCCAGCCCGTCAAGTGGCGTTGAACGTAGAATGCTTGAGCGGGATGGGGCGGAAGTAACACGCGCCACATCAATCGTGCGCTACGCCCCCGGGGCAAGCTTTCCCAGCCATGTGCACGATCTTGGCGAAGAGATTTTCGTGCTGGAAGGTGTTTTCAGCGATGAAAGCGGAGACTATGGTCCGGGCACCTACCTCAAGAATGCCCCCGGTTCAATACATACGCCACGTTCTGGCGAGGGCTGCGTTTTGTTCGTCAAGCTCCGCCACATGGACGTAAGAGATCGTAAAAACGTGGTCGTAGATACACTGAAAGCCGACTGGCTCCCGGGGCTTGTACCCGGTCTTTCGGTAATGCCGCTGTCGAGTTTTGAAACCCAACATACTGCCTTGGTGCGCTGGTTGCCTGAAACTTACTTCAGCGCTCATCGGCACTACGGTGGAGAGGAAATACTGGTGATCGAAGGGGTTTTCGAGGATGAGCATGGGCGCTACCCGAAAGGAACATGGATGCGCAGCCCCCATTTGAGCCTTCACCAGCCTTTCAGCAAAGAGGGATGCACGATCCTGGTCAAGACCGGACATTTACCGTTTTGAATGTTTGGTTCGGTCAAGGAATTTCAATTGGGATATTGTGAATCGCCCCCAATTAACCAGGCAGATTTGAGCCTACTTTGGACTTCCCCGGGTATTGTGGACACCTCCAGCTTACCTACGGCACTGAAAGGCGGCTCTTGGCCGGAGGCAGCCTTCGATCCAATACCGACTTTTACCTAATCAATTTGATTGTCTGCTATTCGTAACAAATGGTGGTTTATGCTCCCTGTCCTCGGATGACTTGTCCCAGAGAGTCAACGTGTCTGTATGGCTATTCGATCGCTTCGCAGTTTCCGCTCTGCTATGATCCTTACATATTCATCGAAGAGTATTGCAATGATTCGGCGCGCGTCATGGCTAGTCTCCGAAAATAGCGCCGTTTTGCGTAGAGTCCGAGCTGATGAAGAAGACTATCGCCGCCAATCGTGCCGATCGGGAACTGGATCCGACGGTGGACCTATCCAAAAGCACGGAGCGATTCCGAGGAAAGGAGCCCGCAAGCTCTTACGTGCTTTTTCGTATGAGCCCGGATTGGACCACGATGCACAAACTCGCTGGCAAGGGCTTTCTTGCCGATACGATGCGTTCTGGAAACACATGGCTACAGCAATACATCCACCCTGACGATCAGCCGCACGTCATGGATGTCATCCAGAAGGCCATACGAACGAAGAATATGTTCGAACTGGAGTACCGGGTCCCACGATCGGACGGATCCCTGATTTGGATACTTTCTCGCGCGGTGCCACTGCTGGATGCAAACGAGGAAATTTCGGAGTGGTTTGGCACGGTTAGCGATGCGACACGGCGCATACTGACCGAGGAATTGCTGGCCAAGCAGGAGGCCAAGTATCGGGCCGTGGTCGAGACCAGCGCCGACGGCTTCTGGATGGTGGACCGGGAAGGACACATTCTAATGGTCAACGATAGCTATATGCGCCGTTCCGGTTACAGTCGTGAGGGACTGATGTCCATGTCGATCCACGATCTTGAAGCACAGGAATCGCCACAGGACGTACAGGCCCATATTGACAGGGTTATCCATAAGGGCAGCGATCTGTTCGAGACTCGGCACCGAACTAAGGATGGTGAGATCTGGCCGGTCGAGATCAGCACGTCCTTCTTGCCGGTCGACGGAGGTCTATTTTTCGTCTTCTCGCGTGACCTCACAGAGCGCAACGCATTGAAGCGGGGGATCATCGAAGCGGGCGCCGCCGAACAGGAGCGCATCGGACGCGAGTTACATGACGGCCTCGGCCAGCAACTCACCGGGATCTCACTATTGGCATCCAGCCTACTGGATCGTCTGAAAGCCTCCGGTCGCACCGGCGAAGCGGATTCCATGGCAGAGCTCAGGGGATATATCCAATCCGCTCTGGGTGAACTCCGCGCTCTGGTCCGGGGCCTGGCGCCTGTTGAGCTAGACCCCATGGGCCTGGACAAAGCTCTGTCCGAGCTGACCGCCCGGATTGCCAGCACCACAGGCATTGACTGCCGCTATTACGGCCCCCGAAATATTGACGTAAAGAAGGGAAGCACTGCGATACACCTGTATCGCATCACTCAGGAGGCAATTCAGAATGCGGTCAAACACGCCGAACCAAAACGCATTGATGTGTGCCTGGAACGTGTGGACAGAAATCTGGTACTGACAGTGAGCGACGATGGAAAGGGCATACACCGAAACCAAGAGCACCGCGGCGGGTATGGATTGCACATTATGGGATATCGCTGCAGCATAATCGGTGGACAGCTCAGCATTGAAACCCCCGAGGGCCGCGGTACGTTGGTCCGCTGCAAGATACCGCTGAGACGGTGATATCAGTTGTCCAACGGGTATTTGATGAAACTACCAGCTTGAACACAGGCAAGCAGACACTGAGCCTTATTGAATCGAATGGCAGGAAATGGCCGGTTCTTGCCCCTCAGTGAAAGGCAGCTCACGACCCAAAGCTGACTCTATGAGTCAGGTGTTCGGGATTTCAAATCTATATGGCGCATCCGAGGCAATGAATCCGGACACTTGATGGAGAGTAATCCCGTCATTTACGAACAATAATCGGATTTTCGATCTAGTAATACCTAAGCATGTGACGTATGACCTGACCAAGAACTAAATTCCATGAGATCTCAACCTCAACGTCCCAGTGTTTATCAAAAGTACGCGCCGCATTAATTAGTGAGGATAGCCATAAGTCGTATAATTCTGGTTTTATATTAAGGTGCAAGCGACTATGTGTTTCCCCACGTTCTCTGAGTTCCTTTAGTCCCTCCGCATTGCCAATTACTGCTTCACAAGCCAGTCTAACTGAGTTCAGTAGCATTTGATTCTGACGATTAAAGTCGGTATTCCGGAATTTGTCTCGAACCTCCTCAGAGGAGGATATAAAGTTATCGTAAAAGGCTGGCATAAATTCCTTCGACTCAGCACACCGCTCCAAACTGAATAGAAATCGGTCTTTATGTATGTTAGGGGTCTCAATGGGAGTTATCATATGGTGGTTTACCTCGGCAATCTTACAATCCGTAAGAAATATTATCGACTCCGGTAATTCATATAGTAATGCCGATAAAACAGCGAGTATGTAACCTGCTCTGACATATAGGTCCTGACCTGTCAGGCTTTCGGGACCAAGTAGATTGTACTATTCTAAGCAGGCTGCAACTACGGATGACCGTGATTTAACGACCGCTTCTGGCCGAAAGCGGCCAAGCGATCATAGGCAAGTCTTTAGCGAAAATTGAAAACGATTTCGTAGAGTCTGCACAATTCTCTACGAAGCTCAGCGATGCTTGACGAAAAGAAGACTGAGGGCGGGCCTTTTAAGTTATTGAGATAAAAAATAATAAAAACAATAAGATACCACTACGAACTCTGCCAACAGTGAAAATCGGGTCAACATTTACTCCAGCAAAGCAATATCTTAGAAGGCTATTGACAACCCACGTAACTGCTCTCGTAGCGAAATCGTGGAGAAAGCACGAAGCTACGGGGAGAGAGCGACGGGAAACGACCAGCCCCGGACGTTCAAGGCAGTGTTGGTTAAACGGCAGGCATATGAGTGGAGCAGTCGCTCAGTGTGGCTGTTCTGGGGCAGCAGGTCGGTCATTCCGGCTGTTCAAGATTTTCTACAACGTCAACGCCAGAATTCACCGGACTGCGCGGTATTTTCGCGCAGGTCCGGTGGAATGATAGTTTGGGCATGTGATGGACGCCGACTGCACACTAAGGTTTTTTGCCGGCTAGCCAGCGAAGATCAACTGCTGGGGGAGCTTAGGCGCTCATCGCCTATTCTGGCCATAATTGGTATTAACGTCTCGGGAGTGCCAACCGCGCAGCTGCTCATTTCACCCGGAAGACGCCCCTGACTAGCCGGACCTGGCCTTCCTCAAGACTGCGCCGTGCATTCCCGGCCTTTTGCGAGAGATTGTCGACGAATACCGCCAAGCCCAGCTGTCCCGGCGCGGCGGGCGTAGCGTTTGCGGTAGTCCTGCTCAAATGCGCGTCGCTGGTATCCTCGAAGAGTTCAGCGATGAATCCGCACTCGCCGAGAACCGAGTGCATCTCTTCGGCAGAAACTAGGCAACTGTCGGCAGGGTCGGTGGCCCACGGCAGCGGAAAATAGGACGTAGCCGCTTCCCCGGCGGCCATTTCTTGGAAGGCGAACCGTCCGTCCGGCTTGAGGACCCGGCAGACCTCCGCGTAGAGCG
>CAZPVG010000111.1:0-8206 GCA_964589945.1 uncultured bacterium | reverse complement strand
GGGGCGCCATTTTAAGAACGGGTATACAGTCGGAGGTAGACCGCTATTCCAGAATTACAGAATTAGCGCGAGAGAATAATCAGGGCAGGGGCCGCCCTGCGAGTCGATAGTGGCGGAGAATGGTCTTGGACTGGTGCCCAGGTTCATTGTCTCGTTTGCACCGCATGTCTAACCTGACAACGGATGGCCGTCTCAGAAGAGTTCACCTTCGCGGATACAAGCCATGGATTGCGCTACTCCCTGCGCACCCGTAGATTTCCTTTCCACCCACATGACGAGGCAATGCACCGATAACGGTGGACTGGAATGACTATACTGATGAGTCGATCGACGTAACGGCGCTTTACCCGCGTCAGCGCACCTTGACAACGGGGGCATGTGCGCCTGTGTGCGTGGATGCCCTGAAGAGTGCCGGTGGGCTGCACTGACCCGATGTTATATCCCACCCCGGCATGCTTGGGGTTTGGCAAAGCCATAGGTCTTGCGCTCCGTAATTGCCGCGAATTTAGACTAGAAAAGCTACAGTAAAGTCAATTTTTCCATGATGGATCGTATAGGCTTCCACGATCATTTGCTTTGATTTGGATTAAACAGTGAAGTTCCAACCCTGCACATGCAGGTGTTGAAATGACAGCTGACGATTAAACCGATGGCAGGTTATTGATCGAATTTAGCGAATGTTTCGATCGGTAGGCGTAGTCACCGTTACAGGCATTCATGCCAGGGCCGGCTTCTCCACTCATGCGCACCTTCGATATAAGTATCTGACATTTAAGAAAAAGTATGTTCGGTCGAAAGTGTAACATGTGGCGCCTCGCGTTGATAGAGACGTGCGCTGAATCACCCATGTGACAGCAATGAATTTGCTCAACTGGACATGTGCCAGCAGTGAAAATTACTCTTAGCTGAATAATCCCTTGAAATTGACCAAGGCCCTTGCGGGATCGCTAGCAGAAGGTGTTAACAATGTTATCTGACCAAGACCTTAAAAAACTATATGGAAAACAATATGTTGACTCTTTTGAGCAAAAGCAATCCAAATATAGGCTGGAACGGTTGATTAAGCAAATGGATCTTAAGGGTACATACAAAGTTGCTGATATCGCCTGCGGAAATGGAATGATGATGCCTCTGGTCGCCGATAAAGTAGGGCAATATGTTGGCGTGGATTTTTCCGAAGAATTTATCAAAGCGGCACAAAGAAAGAGAGATAGTTTATCGATAGCGAATGCTCAGTTTGAGTTGAGTGATATTGTCGATTTCTGTTCCGCAAATAAAAGTGTTTTTGACGTGGTATTCGCCATGGATTTTGCAGAGCATGTATATGATAAGGATTGGGCCAGGATATTGTGCGCGATCAAGGAATGCCTAAAACCGAATGGAAAATTGTACTTGCACACGCCAAATGGCGACTTTTTCCTGGAGAAAATGAAAGCAAATAATTTTATCGTCAAGCAATTTCCAGAGCACATAGCTGTTCGATCGCCAGAACAGAATCGTGCGATTTTGGAGAAGTGTGGATTTAGAGTTAATATCATGAAATTGATTCCCCACTACAATATTCTGAGATTCCTGCATCCGCTGTCATTCATTCCGGGCGTTGGTAAGTGGTTTAAAGCGCGGATATTCATTGAAGCGATTGCGTAACACCTCAATTGAAAACCCGATTCGCACCAAGCCCTACCGGCTATCTGCACCTGGGTCATGCCTTCGCGGCGCTGACCGCCTATGACGCCGCTCGCGCAGAGGGCGGCGAATTCGTGCTGAGGATCGAGGACATCGACCGGCCGCGCTGCCGCCCAGAATACGCGTCGGCAATTTTAGAGGATCTCGCATGGCTCGGAATCGAGTGGGGAACCCCGGTGCGACGACAGTCCGAGCATTTCGACGAGTACGCGGGGGCGCTCGCCACGCTGGAACAGATGGATGTTTTGTATCCATGCTTTTGCACCCGTAAAGAGATCACAGAGGAAGTGACGCGCGCCGTCGATGCGCCGCACGGGCCCGAAGGCCCGCTCTATCCCGGTACCTGCCGAGCCCTTTCGTCGGAGCAGCGCGTGGCACGTATGAAATCCGAGCCCTATGCCCTGCGGCTCGACCTTGCCAAGGCGGGGGAGTCTATGAAGGGCCCGGTTTATTTTAACGAGCACGGCCGGGGACCGGGCGGCGAGGCGGGTATGCGCCATGTGCAGCCCCATCTTCTCGGCGATGTGGTGCTGGCTAGAAAAGAACTGCCCGCCAGCTACCATCTGGCCGTGGTGGTGGATGATGCACTGCAGGGCATACAGCTTGTCACCCGCGGTGAGGATTTATACCACGCCACCCACATCCAACGGGTTCTGCAGGAATTGCTGGGCCTGCCCGAACCGGCATATGCCCATCACCGGCTCATATTGGATGAGACAGGAAAGAAATTTTCCAAGCGCAATGAGGCGGTGACGTTGCGGGCGATGCGTGCCAGCGGCGCATCACCCGCAGATATTCGAAAGCGCGTCGGTCTTTAAGTATCCAGTGCATTTAGCCTAAAGATTTGTACGCACATCAATTTTGCCGTATGCAAAATAGGGGTATGGACAATGCAACATAATAATTTTGCGGGTGTTGCCAACGCTGTCTATTGGCAGCAAAAATTATATAGTCCAGCCAGTATCTAATCTCCCGATGGATATTACAAGAGTGACTGTGTGATGTTAATTTCAGCATGAGCGAATGGCATTCGCGATGGTGGAAGTTTAAAAATGCTGAGTGTAGAAGGGGTTATATTAGGTATTGGGGGTATTGGATTGTCACTGTCAGAAATATGTTAGTTAATTTCTGAGGTAATTCTAATAACATGCATCATTGATAAATCTTATGAGAGACAGGCAGTTTGCGTGCTTAAGGTTGACATGATACATGTGTGAGATAGTATACGTTGTGGCAGCATTGTCACAGACCATGGATGCGGTCGACCTCTTAATGTCTACAAATAGAGAGGGGTGGGTTAGGGAGACAATTAATGTGTGCTTGTGTTGATGGTAATAAAATAACAAATCATTTTTTCCTATCCTCCATATTGCCGCCCCATAAGGTAAGCGGGCAGCTTTATTCATGGCTTGCGTTGCGTGTTTTTTATCACTCCAATCATAACGAACTATGCAGGAGGGAGGTTCCGTTGAGCTGAAATATGGATTAGTTGATTAAATTAACGCATCGACTATGCGGGTATGACTCAGCGCTGCGAAACGCAGGAGGCGATCGTGGCGATGATATGGGATAGGAAAGAATAAGAGAAATTTTCATCGATATATAGGAGGGATGCCTATATGCCGGCGAAGCAACATTGCACGTCTCTGGATTCGACGACAAAGCGTGTTCTAACACACGGCAAGGTTGCGGCGTTATATGCGCGTCTATGGCAATGCACATTCGCGCTGGTACTTGTCTTCGTTGTTCCCCAGGCTCTGGCCATAGAACTGCCCGTGGGTGATGAGCCAGTCGTAGTGGCAATCAATACGGTAACACATCAAGCAGCCTTGGTTGAGGAAGACAGCCGTGATCTGCGGATCGTGGATCTGTCCGCCCCCAGCGTTCTGGAGATCATCCCGCTTAATGTCCGGCCAACGGAAATCGCACTGAATCCATCAACCAATACTGTGGTAGTTACCCAGAAAGAGAACAAGACAGCCACAATCGTTGATCTTGTGACAGGTGACACTCTCGCAGTTATAGGTGTTGGAAGGGGTCCGGAGGGGGTGGCTGTTGACCCCGATCGAAATATCGCCGTGGTGGCCAATGAGAAAGACGACAGTGTCACGTTGATAGATCTGAAAGTGTTTTCAGTGATTGCAACAATACCAGTCGGCAAACGGCCCGATCATGTTGCGGTTGACTCTCGGGCTGGGATAGCGGTGGTTAGCAATGAAAAAGACGACACGTTGTCGCTGATAGATCTCCAGACGCATGCGCTGAGCGGAACGGTTCCGGTCCCCGAGGCGCCGGGTTCCATCGCTGTCAACCCTAACACAGATTACGCTGTGATCGCACATGAGACGCTTAATGAAATAAGTGTTATCAATCTCGCCGCGGGCTCTGTGGTCGCGACGCTTAGAGTCGGAAGAAGCCCGGTAGCGGTCGCTATCAACCCTGTCACAAACCGTGCAGTAGTGGTCAACAGAAAAGAGGATAGCCTCACCCTGGTGGATCTCGCCACAATAACAATAGTGGGGAAGCTTCGGGTGGGTCGGGATCCTATTGGCGTGGCCGTGGACCCTGCGGAAAACCTGGTGGCCGTCGCCAATGAAAAGTCTGGGTCAGTCAGTCTGATTGATCTGGACAATGTCATCTTTGGGGCTCCAGCACCAGCCGGCAGGGACCCCCGTGGTGTCGCCATCCACCCGCAGAAGCGGCTTGCAGTAGTTGCCAATGAAAAGAGCAACAGTGCCACCGTCATCGGGCTTCCGTCCGGTTCGGTCATTTCCACTGTGCCGGTAGGCCGAAGCCCATACGATGTGGCAGTGGATTCATGGCGGAATATAGCGGCTATCACGCTTAAAAAGGACGACAGGGTGGCATTTGTAGACCTCGCCAATGACCTGCTGCTGGGGTCGCTAAATGTGGGTAAAGAGCCACATGGTATTGCCGTGGATTCTCAGAGCGGTATCGCCGTGGTCGCAAATAGCCGGAGTGACACCCTCACGGTCATTGACATGAATGCGCAGGTCGTAACCGCGACCGTACCAACAGGAAGTGAACCCGGCAGCGTGGCCTTGCAGATGCCGGAAGCACGGGCATGGGTAACCATGGAACGGGAGGATACCGTACAGGTAATCGACCTCGCCAGTCACGCAATCATCGCCACAGTACCGGTGGGTGAGAATCCGTCTGGTATCGCAATCAGTCCCAAATGGGGACTTGCGGCCGTCGCGAATGAAAAAGACGACAGCCTGACTCTGATCGACCTGGGTACACTGTCCACAGTGGCCGTCGTGGCGGTGGGCAGGGAACCGCGTGGCGTGGCGATAGATGATTTTTCGGGCCGTGCTTATGTGGCAAACCGCAGAAGTAATACCGTCTCTGTAGTGGATCTCGACACTCAGACCGTGATCGACTCACTGCCTACGGGCAGGCACCCGGAACAGGTGTCGGTTGACGGGGCCAATCTGGTCGGTATCGTTACAAATGAGGGAAGTGATGACGTAACCGTACTGACACTGCCTGATACTATTCCACCGAAGATCACCGTTGATTTTCCGCCGGACGGGCACCTCACCAATCAACCACGGCTCATCATCAACGGCGCCGTCAGCGAGCCTGCACACCTGACCATCAATTCGGAATCCGTCGCGCTGGAGTCGGATCATAGTTTCAGCCACGTGGTCTCCCTTCAGGAGGGTACAAACACACTGAGTTTGGAGGCGACGGATAACGCCGGTAACAGCTCGAGCATAAGTGTCACAGTGGTGCTCGACACCACACCGCCCACAGCACCCGTACCGGGGTTGATTACGGTCAGCGACGTGATCAACGGTGAGGTGACCGTCGCCGGTGCACCAGGCAGTATAGACGCAGGTACCCTTGTCACTGTCACCAATACGCGTACTCAGGAGACTATCACCGTTGTCGCCGGAGCGGACGGCAGTTTCACGGCGCATATCACCGCCTTGCCAGGGGATGGAGTGGTGATTTTTGCCATGGACAGCGCCGGTAACGGCAGTGACTCGGCAAAGGTCTTTGTCGGCGGTCTTCCCCCGGATCCTGCAACGGTTGCCCCGCCTCTAGATCCCACTGTGGCGACCAATATGTACGATAGCACAGCATTTCTCTACAGCGGCCCCTATCCTATTCAGACAGGTGTTGCCAGTGGCGCCATCACCCAAAAACGTGCCGCGGTAATGCGTGGCATGGCTATGGATCGCGACGGGAACCCGATTTCCGGCGTAACAATCACGATTCGCAACCATCCGGAGTATGGCCAGACCCTGACACGTACCGATGGCATGTTTGATATGGTGGTCAATGGGGGAGGGGATTACGTCGTGGAATATAAAAAAGATGGCTATCTTCGGGTTCAACGAAGAATCAATGTGCCATGGCAGGACTTTGCTCTGTTGCCGGACGTGATCCTCATTCATGCAGATCCCGATGTTAAAACTGTTGATTTAAATTCCAACAATCCGATGCAGGTGGTGCAGGGTGGCATTGTCACAGATAATGATGGTGCTCGGCGGGCAACTCTTATGTTCCCTCAAGGAACTCAGGCTGATATGGTATTGCCGGATGGCTCAATCCAATCGCTTTCCACTCTAAACGTACGGGCTACCGAATATACCGTGGGTGACAACGGTGTGGAAACTATGCCCGCCGAATTGCCATCAACGTCCGGCTATACCTATGCCGTAGAATTCAGTGTTGATGAGGCGCTTGCTGTAAACGCGAAAGATGTGCGTTTCAGTCAGCCAGTGTATGCTTATGTGGATAATTTCCTTGGATTTCAGGCCGGTACCATTGTGCCGGCAGGCTACTATGATCGTGATGCGGCGTCATGGATACCTTCGGACAACGGACGGGTTATAGAAATACTGGGCATTAGCAATGGATTGGCCGAACTGGATGTCGACGGCAGCGGTCAACCCGCTGATTTGGCTACCCTTGCAACGCTTGGTATCACCGATTTTGAGCGTCAAGAACTGGCAAATACCTATTCCCCTGGCGCCAGTCTGTGGCGGGTTGCGATAATGCATTTTACGCCATGGGACTTTAATTGGCCCTATGGCCCACCCGTCGATGCCAAGAGACCAGACCCACCGAAGGCAGGCAGTAATGATGCTGATAAACTGGACGATCCAAATTGCCAGAAACGATCGATAATCGAATGTGAAAATATGATTCTCGGGGAATCGGTGGCTATTGCGGGAACTCCATATTCACTGCATTATCGAAGCGACCGTACGCCTGGGAGAAAGGCGGCGAATATCCTGACGATTCCTCTTAGCGGAGACACCGTACCTGCTTCACTAACGGGTATCGAGCTTGAAATATCAATAGCCGGGCGGCGATTCAAGAAAAACTTTCCGGCGGCGCCTTCGCAGATAACCACCTTCACCTGGGACGGTAAAGATGCGTATGGCCGGGGCATGCAGGGTCTCCAACGGGCTACAATACATATCGATTATGTGTATGCCTTGTCATTATACTTTTCACCTGATGACTTTTTTAAAAGCTTTTCGCTTACCGGCATTTCTCCGCTTCAGACGTATTTGAGAAAAGATGTACGACTGGGAGAAACGCAGTATGTCAATCTTGCTCCTCAAGGAGGAGGGGCCTGGGATGGGCGTGCGCAGGGCCTCGGTGGCTGGAGTCTCAATATTCAACATGTTTATGATCCAATTGCCCAGGTGCTGTATCTTGGAGACGGCTCACGCCGTACCGCCCGGATACCCTTCCTTAACTTGAATCAGATAGTCAGTGCTGTCGCTGGTGACGGGACGTTTGGATTCGGCGGAGATGGCGGGCAGGCGACGAATGCGCAGCTCGCTGAACCGGACGGTGTAGCTGTTGCGCCGGACGGCGGCATCTTTTTTGCTGATTTCTCTAATAATAGAATCCGACGCGTTGCTCCCGATGGCACGATTTCCACAGTGGCCGGCAATGGGGTGGCTGGCTTCAGTGGCGACGGAGGCCCTGCCGTCCAGGCGCAGTTAAATCATCCGACATCCATCGCTGTAACGACAGACGGTGAAGTATACATCAGTGACTCATATAATAACCGCATACGTTTCGTAGACGAGACCGGGGTGATTCATACTATGGTCGGCTCTGGTGTGGCGCCTCCGGATATATCTAATTTGAAGTCCGGTTGCGCAAATCTCAATGGCGGGCCACGGGGTCCTCTCGTCGGTGACCCTGATGGCTGTCCCGCAACCGAGTTTGATTTATTCCATCGTCCAGGCGCGGTCGCAAGAGGGCATGACGGCAGTCTGTACTTCACTCTTCCGGATGAGAACCGGCTCTATCGCGTAGGGCCGGACGGTACAATCACGATTCTCGCTGGGACAGGTGATTATGGTTTTAACGGCGACGATATGCCTGCAAGACAAACGTGGCTCGCAAGTCCGCGGGCGCTGGTGGTGAGTTCGGATGGCGACATTATATTTTCTGATACGGAGAATAACCGGGTCAGACGGATTGGTGCTGACGGTTTTATACACACTGTAGCGGGTACTGG
>CAZPVG010000110.1:6528-8894 GCA_964589945.1 uncultured bacterium | reverse complement strand
GAGCGGCGACTGCGCGCTGGCTGACATCGGTCCCATGGCCGCGAGGGCGATGACCGACAGGAGGACCTTCATCGGCGACTCATCGCTGGTACTGCGCCTTCAGCTCGCCCCAGCTCGACGTCCTCGTCCGAGTCGGCAGCGGCCCGAAGACCTGAATGCGGTCATTGTATGTGTCCGAGACGAAGATGCGTCCGTCCGCCCCGACCGCAATGCCCATCGGTCGGTAGAACTGGCCCGGCTCGCTGCCGTACGAGCCCCAGATTGCGATGAGCTCGCCGCTGTTCGAGAAGACCTCGACACGATGGTTGAAGGTGTCGGCGACGTAGACGTTGCCACTGGCATCGAGCGCGAGCGCATACGGCGTGTTGAACTGGCCGGGGCCGCTACCTGCACTACCCCAGCTGTTCAGCGGGCTGCCCGAGCTGTCGAACGCCAGGAGCCCGCCGCCTGTCTGCACGTAGACGTTGCTCGCGGGGTCCACTGCGACGTCGCCGCCTTGCACGGGCCATTGCGTCACATAGGTGCCGTCGTTGGTGAAGACCTGAATGCGCTGGAGGCCCGTATCCGTCACGTAGACGTGTCCGTCCGGCCCGACTGCCACGCCGAATGGGCCGCAGAAGACGCCGGGGTCGCTGCTTCCGCAGCCGTTCATCGGGACACCCCAGCTCGTCACGTAGTCGCCGTTCGTCGTGAAGACCTGAAAGCCCGTCTGCGTGGTCGGCGAGGTGATGGACCACTCGGTGACGAATACGTGCCCCATGGCGTCCACCGCGAGGTGAGTCGGCACCGTGATGGACGAGGCGTCCGAACCGGACGAACCCCACTGCCGGACAAACCCGCCACTGCTATTGAGCACCTGGATCCGGTGGTTCACGAGGTCCGCGACATACAGGTTGCCGCTCGGGTCCAGAGCCAGGCCGGTCGGATGGATGAATGAGCCCGGCGTGTCCCCACCCGAGCCGCCCCAGACGTCGAGAAGGGCGGGGGCCTGCGCGAAGGCGATGGCAGGCAGGAGACCGGTGATCAGAAGGGCGAAGGCGCAGGCGTGCTTCATGGCGGTCCACGGGTCGCGTCGAGTACGGATTTCCGCCGGGGGAAGGTGCATCAATGCTCGACGAAGGGTTGCAGTGCGTCAATGGGCACCACGCGGCCAGGAGAATGCGAGCCCCGGCGGTGGACGTCCCCGACGCGATTCGACCCGCCCTCGCCCGCGCCGCCCTGCCGGCGTCAGCGCCCGGACCGCCGCCCGCCGTCACCCGCAGCCACGTCCGCAGCCGCAGCCCCCAGCACCGCTCCCGCGTCGGCGGCCTGGACCCACGCGATCACCGAGCCCGCCGTCCGCTCGGGCCGCCGCACGGTGACGACGCCGTCGAACGCTCCCTCGAGCGGAAGGGTGCGCAGGTCGCGGACCACGTTCACGTGGTGCAGCGATCGGCCGCGGTTCTCGCCGGCGTCGGGGGAAGACGACTCCCCGGCGTCCACCCACGCGACCTGCAACACGGTGTGAGGCGGCGGCGAAGTGACTCGGCACTGCGCCGTGACCTCGTCCCCGCGCGCGACGGCTTCGACGGCCACCTCGACTCGGGCGGGATTCGCAAGCGCGGCGCGCACCGCGCGCTCGGCCCCCGTCCGGTCGGAGCCCACGATCTGCAGCGAGCCGTTCACGACGAGCTGCGGCGTGTAGAGCGACGACAGCTCGAAGCGCTCCGCGTAGGCACGCTGGCGCGCCGTCCACGCCGCACTCGAGAAGCGGTCCTTCCAGCCCAGTCGGTCCCAGTAGTCCACGTGGAACGAGAGCGCGAACACGCGGTCCCGCTCGTCCGAGAGCTTCGCGAGCAGCGCGTCGGCGGGCGGGCAGCTCGAGCAGCCCTCGGAGGTGAACAGCTCGAGCAGCGCAAAGCCGGACGCGGCGGCCGCCGGCGCGGACGGCGCAGGCCGCCCGGGCGCCGCAGCGGTCGCGCCCCCCATCAGGGCGCAGGCCGCGAGCGCGACGCCGAACCGGGCGGCTGCTCTCATCGGGGACTCCTCGGGGCAGGCTCATCGGGGGAGGTACGCGCGGGCCCGCCAGGCGTGACCGGCGGGCTAGCGCGACAGCACGAGCGTCACGAACCCCATCGTGTCGCGGCCCCAGCGCTCGTAGGCGCCGTTCCAGGTCTCGATGCGGCGGCGGAACGCCTGCACGTCCGGGTCGGAGGGGTGCGCGGCGAGCCAAGCGCGCATGTTGCGGGCGTACACGCCCTCGTACTCGTCCCACTCCACGGGCGTGCTGACGTGGTGGGCCGACACCGCCCAGCCGTGGGCGGCGGGCAGCGCGAGCGTGGCGTCGAGCGGGTCCATCTCGGCCTCGGCGCCGCCGAAGGCGTCGA
>CAZPVG010000110.1:0-6428 GCA_964589945.1 uncultured bacterium | reverse complement strand
GCGAGCGTGGCGTCGAGCGGGTCCATCTCGGCCTCGGCGCCGCCGAAGGCGTCGAGGTATTCCGGGTCCGGGCGCCGCTGCCAGAACCCCGTTCCGAACAGCGCGGTGCCGCCCCCCGGCACGAGCCGGGCGAGGCGCGACAGCGCCTGGGCGGTGTCGCCGATCGCGTGCGAGGCACCGGTGCAGATCGCCAGGTCGAACGTCGCGCCGTCGAGCGGTGCCGCGTCGAAGGGCAGCTCGTGCACGACGAGATCGGAGGCCAGCGCCAGCGCGCGCGCTCGCTCGAGCGCCGCCGCCGCGAACGCGGGGTTCGGCTCGACGCCGGTGCCGAGCGCGCCGAAGCGCCTCATTGCGCGCAGCAGGATCTCGCCCTTGCCGCAGCCGACGTCCACGATGCGCGGGCGCGTCACCGGCCCGCGCGGAAGCGTGATCCCCGAGAGCAGCCCGTCCACGCTCGCAGGCGAGAGCGGTCCGAGCAGCGCCCGGCCCTGGTGGGCGATCGTCGTGAAGCGGAAGGGGTCGGCCGTGCTCACGCCGGGCCGCGGCGTTCCAGCTCGTGCAGGCGGTGCTCGAGGTGGGCGATGCGGCGGCCCTGCGTGAGGACGGTCACGACCAGCCAGATGCCGATCGCGAACATGAGCAGGCCGGGCAGCATCGCGAGCACGACGATCGCCAGCTCGTTGGATCCCATCGAGAACACGGGAGCCTCCTTCCCGGACGCCGGCTACTCCTTCGCGGCGCCCTCGTTGGCGCGGCCGTGGGCGTAGTAGGCGTCCTTGAGCCGCTTCATGACATCGCCCCGTCGGTCGTAGAGGCGCTTGCGCTTCCGCGGCGCATGGCGCGCCAGAGCGTAGGATGCGAGTAGCGGCAGGCCGATGGTCGAGTCCGTGTAACAGATCACCGTGCCCGGCAGCTGCTCGGGATCGATCTTGCCCCAGCTCACGGCCTCCGCCGGGGTCGCGCCCGAGAGCCCGCCCGTGTCGGGGCGGGCGTCGGTCACGGCGAGGAAGTAGTCGTGGCCCTTTTCGGCGATGCCGAGCACCTCCTGGATCTGCGGCTCGGTCTGCAGCAGGAAATTCTTCGGGCTGCCGCCGCCCAGGATCCAGACGGCGCTCTTGCCGCCCGCGGCCTTGGCGTCCCACACGATGCCCGCGGTCTCGTTGACGTCGGCGTTCACGTCGAGCAGCAGCTGGTTGCCCTCGAGCGCCTTGGCCGCGACGTTCATGCCGATGGACGAGTCGCCGGGCGACGAGGTGTAGATCGGCACGCCGAACTCGTACGCGGCCGCGAGCAGCGAGCGTGCCTTGAGCCCCAGCTTCTCCTCGCGCGCCCGCAGGTACTTGCCGCACAGGTGGTGGAACTCGGCCGTGCTCATCGCGCGCTGGAACTCGGGGCCCGCGATGATCTCGCGGAAGAAGGCGTCCGTGTCGAGCAGCACGTGGTAGTCGAAGAAGATGTCGTAGATGCGCACGACGCCCTTGTCGCGCAGCTCGACGTCGTCCACCTGGAACGTGCCCTGGTGCATCGCGAGGCCCAGGCCGAAGTGCGCGTCGTGGTACAGGTTCGCGCCGGTCGAGACGATCCAGTCCACGAAGCCCGCCTCCATGAGCGGGATGATCGCGCTCATGCCGAGCCCCGCGGGCGTCAGCGCGCCGGTGACCGAGAGCGCCACCGTGACGTCGTTCTCGAGCATGCGCTCGACGAGCAGCCGCGCGCCCTCGCGCAGCCGCGCGCCGTTGTAGGCGAGGAACGCCTGGTCGATCAGGTCGGCGGCCGTCTCCTTCCCGGTGATCGCGGGAGGATTGATGCGGTTGCCGCGCAGGTAGCGCTCGGACGGGCTGTCTTTCGGGGTCATCGCGTCCTCGGGTGGCGGTTTCCGTTGCCGTGCGGGGGGCCGAAGATAACCGCCGCGCCCGCGCTCCGCCATTCCCGGGAACCGGCCCCTCAGTCCGCCAGCAGCGAGTCCGGGATCACCCGCTTCGTCCACTTACGGTCGGCGAAGTTGATCGCCTCGGTGCGCAGCGCCGACGGGTTCCAGTCGTCGGTCAGCACGCGGCCGTGCTCGGGCACGTAGCGGTTCTCCCACGCGTGGTGGCGCGAGATCACGCGGTAGTGCTCGTCGTCGTCCTCGAGCGCGCCGACCGGGTCGCCCAGGGACTCCTCCGGCACCTCGATGGGCCGGTCCGAGGCCAGGATCACGACGTTGCCGAGCGCGTTCGGCGGCTCGCTCGTCGGCAGCGCGACGACCTCGCGGAAGTCCGCCTTGAGCGTCGCGACGATCGCGTGCGCGAGCGGGTCGCGCCAGCCGACGGTCTCGACGTTCGCCACCAGGACGCCGCCGGGCGCGAGGCGCGCCTTCGCCTCGGCGAACGCCTCGCGCGTGACGAGGTGGAACGGCAGCGCGCCGCTGCCGTAGGCGTCGAAGAAGACGATGTCGTACGTCGCGCTCGTCCGCCGCAGGTAGTCGCGGGCGTCGTCGATCACCACGTTCGCATGGAAGGGCCGGAGCCGGAAGAACTGTGCGGCCATGCGCGCGACCGTCGAGTCGATCTCGACCGCGTCCACCTTCCAGCCGCGGTGGGCGAAGACGCGTACCGTGGAACCGCCGCCCAGGCCCAGCAGCAGCAGCCGCCCGCGGCCGGGAAACAGGTCGGCCGCGAGCTCGGCGGCGTACACGTAGGCCTGGCGCGGCTCGAACGTCTCGGCGTTCACGACCGTCTGCGTCGTGCCGTCGAGCAGCAGGAAGCGCTGGCCCTTCCAGTCCAGCACGCGCACGTGCGCGTACGGGCTGTCGGCGTCGGCCAGCACCGCCGCGGGCAGCCGGTGGGGCCGCGCGAGCGCCGCCGCGGCGAGCCCGGCGCCGGCCACGAGCAGGATCAGCGCGCCTGCGACGCCCGCCGAGGCGCGCGCGATCGCGGCCGCCACGAAGAGCGTGAGCGCGATCACGACGAGCAGCTTCGTGACGCCGAGCACCGGGATCAGGACGAAGCCGGTCGCGACCGCGGCGACCACGCTCGCGAGCGTCGAGACCGCGAACACGTCGCCGCTGACGCGCCCGACCTCCTCGACTCTGCGCGAGGCGAGCCGGATCGCGTACGGGCCGACCGTGCCGAGCAGCGCGAGCGGCGGGAAGAACAGCACGATCGCGGCCACCAGCATCGCGCCGCGCGGGCCCAGGCCGCCGGCCGCGTGGACGACCGGCACGCGCAGCAGCGGCAGCGCGAGCACCCACAGGCCCGCGATCGCGAGCGCCACTGACAGCCGCGCACCGCTCGGGACCCGCGTCGCCCAGCGGCCGCCGAGCGCGTAGCCGCAGGCGAGCGCGGCGAGGGTCACGGCGATGAGGGCGGACCAGAGGAACAGGCTCACGCCGTAGTAAGGGCCCAGCACGCGCGAGCCCAGGATCTCGAGCACCAGCACGGCCGCGCCCGAGAGCGCGACGACGACGAACAGGGCGAATCGGTTCATTGGGACGTGTCGGGCATCGCGCGGATCTCACCCGTCTCCTCGATCCGCACCGGCCAGCCTTCGAGCTCGCGGGGGAGTTTCGCGCGCAGTTCGGGGGTGGACTTCGCGACCATCACGAGGACGCAGGGCCGCCCGTCGGGCATGCGGGACTCGGCCGTGCCCACGACACCGGGGAGCGCCATCAGCTCCGGCGTGTGCGCGGCCATCACCTCGGCCAGCGGACGGGAAGGAGGAGCCATCGGAGTCCTGGCCGGCCGTGCGGGGCATCCGCAGCAGCCGACGGCGAGGAGAATAGCGAGCGCCCCGGCCCGCACGGCAAGCCGGGGCGCCTTCGCCTTCTTCGGTGGGAGCGCGTGGGGCACGCCCGCCGCAGTCTTCGTTACTGCCCCACCATCGAGACGCCCAGGTAGCTGAGGACGTCGCCGATCGGGTTCGCCACCGCCGTGTTCGTGCTGCCCGCGTAGAGCAGGCCGACCGCGCGCGGGTTGGTGGAGACGTCCTCGACCATGAGCGAGCCCGAGTCGCCGGAGTTCAGGAACGAGCTGTGGCGCTGGCTCACGACGATCTGGCCCGTGAACGTCTTGGTGAACGAGTTGCCGGCGCACTCGTCCTCGTAGCCGACGGAGATCGTGGCGTTGAGGCCCGAGACGGAGGCGCGGGTCAGGCCGGTCGTGCGGCCGCTCTTCTTGACCGGCTGCCCGACGTACGCGGCGACCGTCGAGGACGACAGGGTGCCGATCTCGAGGATCGCGCCGTCCGTCCGCACCATGCCCGAGCGCACCTGCGCGATGGCGCAGTCCACGTTCGGCGTGCTGTTGGGCGGGTAGAGCGTCGAGAGCGACGAGACGTCAGCGACGATGTTCGTGTTCGACGAGCTGCAGGAGTTGTCCACGAGACCGGGCTGGTTCACGTCGTCGCCGATCTGGGCGACGCGGCCGTTGCCGCCCGCCACGACGTCGCCGGCGAGCACGTGGCTGTTGCTCAGGATGTACTGCGTCCCGCCCTTCTGGACGAGTGAGCCGAGCGTACCGCTGCAGCAGTAGCCGTTGGCAATGTCGTTGACGTTGCCGCCCGACGTGCCGAGCTGGATCGGCGGGCTCTGCTTGGCCGTGTGGCTCGTGCCGCCGCCGCCGCCGCCGCCGCCCGGCCTGCCCTTGAATGCGTGGATCCTGCCCGTGACGTTTTCGATCACGTTGTAGCCGTCGATCGAGGCGGGCAGGCGCCCGGCGCCCATCGGGCTCTCGGTCATCACCATGATCGCGGGACGGCCCTGCGCGTCCGCCGTGATCGCGGTGCCCACGACGCCCTGCATGGCCATGAGGGCGGGCGTGTGGTCGAGCTGCGTCCGCATCGCGGCCTGCAGCTCGGACTGGGTCGCCTTGATGCCCGCGACGGACTGGACGGCGTCGTCGGGGCCGGTGACGAGGGAGGACTTCTTGCTGCAGCTCGCGAGCAGGGCGCCGATCGCGGCGACCATGGCGAGAGCTGCCAGGACGGAGACGACCCGGACGGCTGGCTTCGTCATTCGAGGCTCCTGGCTGGGGGACTCAGGCGAACAGCAAACCCTCGGCGCCGTGCACGCCGACCGCAGCACTCTCTGCCAGTTGCCTTGAAAAAGCCATGACTTTTGTGCCGCAGCTGTAACCGGTTTGCTTTCAATCGCAAAGCGCCGTTCCGGCCGGCCGGGAGGAAGCGAAGCGCCGCCCGGGGGGGCCGGGTGGCGCCTCGCGGTGGAAGGACTCTCAGCGACTCGGCTTCGCGGCCGGCCGCATGGACTGAACCTCGGCGATCTTCTTCGGGTCGTCGGGGAACAGGCCGACCTTCGCGAGCCGCGGCACGAGATCCGCCCAGACCGGCTCCTGGGCGAAGACCTTCTTGAACAGCTCGAGGCCTTCCTTCTCCTGTCCGTTCTGGTACATGCCGGACGCGGCCCAGAACTGCAGCTCGACCACGTCGGGGGCGAGCTTCATCGCCTCGGCGTAGGCGGCCGCGGCCTCGGCGGGCTTCTTCTCGGCCGTGAGGGCGTCGCCCTGGTCCTCGGCGTTGTAGGCGCGGCGCAGCTCGAGCAGCCGGCGCAGCTCCACGAGCGGGTGCGGAGAGTCCTCGACGCGCAGGTTGACGACGTAGTCGTTCCACGGCTTGCCCGACGAGAGCGCCTTCACGACCACCATCGCCGCCGACTGGCGGCCGCGGATGTCGCCGCCCGCTTTCTGCGCGGCCTCGAGCGCCTGCATCATCCGCTCGGCGAGATCGCCCTGGGCGTTCTCGAACGCCGCCTTCATCGCCGGCCACACCGTGGGATTCGCCATCAGGTTCGCCTGGCACGAGAAGCCTCCGCCCTGCACGTCGCCGGCATCGGGAATGCACGACGGCCCGGTGTACGCCGCCACGTCGCCGAACGCGTCCACCATCGCCACCTGCCGTCCCTCGGGGTGCGGGTCACTGTGGACGAGCGAGTCGAGCGCCTCTTTCGCGGTGAGCCCGCCGCGCATGAGGTCGAGGCCCATCGGGCCGTAGTCCACGAGCACGAGCGACTGCGTCGCCACGGCGCCCACGCCCGCCTCGGCCCACGGAACGACGGCGCCCACCGAGAAGTAGTGCGACTGCACGGCGACGCCCATCTCGCCGGTCTTCGGGTCGCGGGCGACGATGGAGTACGTGTGAGCGAGCGGGTCGTGCTTGCCACTCGCGCGGGCGGCGGCCGCGACGGGCGTCGCGGCGGCGAGGACGAGCAGTGCAACGAACGCGGTATGCATGGTCGGCTCCTTCCATGGGTCGGGCCGGCCGCGCCGCGGCACGCGTCCCGCGGCCGGGCGGGAACGCTCGCACTATAGAAGAAGGCCGGGGGCGGTAAAGCCCCCGGCCTTCGGTCGGCGGCCCGGGGAGCGCGGCGGCCGCCGGTCCGGTCAGATTCCCTAAGAGCACGGCAAGCTCCCTTCGATCGGTTTTGGGCCAGCGGG
>CAZPVG010000109.1:0-8909 GCA_964589945.1 uncultured bacterium | reverse complement strand
GTGGTCAGCTCCACGTAGAGGTCGATCTGGGGAAGATAGAAGTCGGGGGCGAACGATTCGGTGACGAGGCCACTGGCGTTCCAGGTGATGGGGAAGACGTCCGCCTCGTATCGCCATTCGACCTGGTAGAAGTCGAGGATCCGGGCCAGCTCAGCCTCGCTGGCGTGCGCGAAGCGCGGCTTCGTCGCGTCGGTCAGCGTCGCCGCCACGAGACCTTGGTCGTTCCTGCCACTAGGGCGTTCGGCGCCATCGATCGCGAGTATACCCTGCGAAGGGTTATCCACATTCGTGGATTCCCCGGCCGCGTTTGTGGAAAACCCGCTTGTCCCCGGGGCGGATGACGGAGCAGGATGGCGGTCCTGCTTCCACCGGTGGCCGAGTACGGTAACCGGGCGTCGTCGGAGCCGATGCGAAAGCCGGCCTCACCCACCGACGACGGCCGGGAAGACTGAAACGCCACCTGCGGGAGCATTTCCATGTCCGGAGCAGATCCCACGGCGGTGGCTCGCAGCGCGCGCGCCATGCTGGAAGCGGACCTCCTGCGTCTGCCGGGCACGGCGCTGGATCTCCCGCGCGGCGCGCTGGATCGCCTGGAGCGCTACGTGGCCCTCCTCCTCGAGGCCAACCAGCGCGTGAACCTCACCCGCGTCGTCGACCCAGCGAAGGTGGCCCGGCTCCACCTCCTCGACGCCCTCGTGGCCCTGCCGCTCGTCGACGAGGTTGCCCCCAGCCATGCGGTCGACCTCGGTTCGGGGGGTGGGGTCCCGGCCCTCCCGCTCGCCATCGCCCGCAGCGGGACCCACTGGCTCCTCGTCGACTCGGCCGGCAAGAAGGTCGCCATCCTGCGGGAGATGGTCGAGGGCCTGGGCCTGGCCAACGTCGAGGTCGTCGCGGGCCGCGCGGAGACGCTCGGCCGCGATCCCCGGCACCGTGAGCGCGCTCGGCTGGTGACCGCCCGTGCGTGCGCCGCCCTCCCGGTCCTCGCCGAGCTGGCCATGCCGTTCCTGGCACCCGGCGGCGTCCTCCTCGCCTGGAAGGGCCCGCTCACCGTCGAGGACGAGGAGGTCCGGCGCGGCAGGACAGCCCTGGGCGAGGTAGGCGGCGGGCGGATCACGATCCAGCCGGCCGCCCCGGACCTGCTGGGCGGTCACACGTTCGTGCGAGCCGAGAAGCTGCGGCCAACGCCGCTCCGCTATCCGCGGCGGCCCGGCGAACCGGGACGCCGGCCCCTTGGCTGAGCACCGACGAGTCCGTCGCTATACTCGTCCGGCTCCATGCGCATCGCCGTCCTGTCGGACATCCATGCCAACCTCGCGGCTCTCGAGGCCGTGCGTGCCGACCTGCCACCCGTGGACGAGATCTGGGTCCTGGGCGACATCGTGGGCTACGGCCCGCAGCCGAACGAGGTGATCCGTGTTCTCCAGGAGCTGGGGGCCAGGTCCGTGCTCGGGAACCACGACGCCGCGGCCATCGGCAGCATCACCGCCGAGGACTTCAACACCGACGCGCGGGCGGCCATCGAGTGGACCGCCACCCAGCTCGACGCCAACGCGCGCACGTACCTCGCCACCCTGCCCGAGACTCGGGTCAGCGGCGACCTGACCGCCGTGCACGGCTCGCCCCGCGATCCGATCTGGGAGTACATCACCTCGCCGGCGGTTGCGGCGGCCAACGTTGGCTCCTTCGAGACCTGGCTGTGCGCCTTCGGGCACACGCACCTGCCCATCATCTTCCGCGCGGACGACACGCGGGTGGAGATGCTCCCGGCGATCCCCGGCGAGCCCATTCGGCTCGATGCCCGCCGGGCGCTCCTGAACCCGGGCAGCGTCGGCCAGCCGCGTGACGGCATCCCCGCCAGCGCCTACCTGGTCCTTGACGACCGAGCCGCGACGGCCGAATTCCACCGCGTCGCCTACGACATCGCCCGCACCCAGGCGCTCATGCGCGACCTGGGTCTGCCGTCGAGGCTCAGCGAACGGCTCACCTGGGGACGATGACGACCGCCCGCCCAATCGCGACCACGGCGGCGATCCGGGTGCTCTCCCCCTAGGCGACCGCTACGATACGCTCGCCATGGTCTTCCGACACAGACCCGAGAAGCAGCAACCCCTGCTCCTGTTCCAGCGCATCCTGGTGCCGATGGCCGGCACGGAGGCCGATGAATCGGCGCTCCGCCTGGCCACGATGCTCCTTGCCGGAACCCCGGGCGAGATCAGGCTCCTGCACGTCATCGAGGTGCCCTTCGACCTCCAGCTCGACGCCGAGGACCCCGAGGCGGTCGCCTTCGCCGACGAGGTGCTGGGCAGGGCCGAGATGTTCCTCACCAACCACGAGGTCCAGACGCGGACCGGCGTGGTCCAGGCCCGGGCGGCCGGCGCGGCCATCGTCGACGAGGCCGTTGAGTGGGCGGCGGACCTGATCATCATGGGTCTACGCTATAAGAAGCGGTTCGGGGGAGCCTGGGATGCCGGCCGCACGGTGCCCTACGTGATGCGGAACTCGACGGCACCGGTCTGGTGCCTGCGCGTGGAGACGGAGGACCTGGCGCGAACGCCATGAAGATTCTGATCGTGGGCTGCGGCCGCGTGGGGGCGCGGACCGCCGCCAGGCTCGACGAGCTCGGCGAGCATGTCACCGTCATCGACGATGACCAGCGCGCATTCCTGCGCCTTCCCGCGAACTTCGGGGGGGTCACCGTTCGAGGCAGCGGCACGGACGAGGACGTCCTCCGCGAGGCCGGCGCCGAGCTCGCGGACCTGTTCATGGCCCTCACCGAGGGGGACAACCGCAACGCGCTGGCCGCCCAGATCGGGAAGCACGTCTTCGGCGTTCCCCGCGCGCTGGCAAAGGTGAACGACCCGGTCCGCGCGGAAGCCTATCGGTCGCTGGGGCTCGAGACCATCTGCCGCACGGTGCTCCTCTCCGACGCCCTGATTCGCGCGGCGACCGACGGCCCCGAATCGACCGACGGCGCGGTCGCGGCACCGACCGCGGAGCCGCTGCGCGGTGCTCCGGCGCCCGGGACGCGCGCCGAGGCCATCGCCCGCGCCGCCATCGGCGACGACGGCACCCTCCACAACCTGGAGCCGGCAGCCACCGGCGACGGCGAGGAGGGCTGAGCATGTACGTGGTCGTGATCGGCGGAGGCAACGTCGGCTACTACCTGACCCGCGAGCTGCTGACCGCCGGGCACGAGGTGGTGGTGATCGAGAAGGACCCTGCCCGCGCGCGACAGATCGCCGACGAGCTGGGGAGCATCGTGGTCGCCAACGATGGCTGCGAGGGTCGCTACCAGGCGGAGGCCGGCATGGCACGGGCGGACGTCATCGCCGCCGTGACCGGTGACGACGGCGTGAACCTCGCGGCCTGCCAGATCGCGAAGATGCGCTTCAACGTCCCGCGGTCCATCGCCCGGGTCAACAACCCGGAGCACGAGAAGCTCTTCCGCCAGCTCGCCATCGACGAGACGGTGAGCCCCATCCGCATCATCCTGGGCGTCATCGAGCACGAGATCCCGGTGCACGACCTTCTGCACCTCGCCGAGCTGGGCGGTGGCGAGCTGCAGATCGTCGAGGCCACGCTGGACGCGGACTCGCCGGTTGTCGGCCGCGAGCTGCGCGACGTGCCGCTGCCGGAGGGCAGCGCCATCGCGGTCCTGCTGCGCGAGGACCGGGCGATCCCCACCCGCCCCGAAACCCGCCTCCTGAGCGGCGACCGGGTCCTGGCCGTCACCTCCTCCCAGCGCGAGTCGGATCTCCGCGCGCTGCTCATCGGCGAGTGACCGCAGCGCCGCGCCCCGGCGCCGCGCCCCCCGGCCAGGTCCTGCGCCGGTCGCTGATCGCCTGGGGCCTCGGCGACCTGGCCCTCGGACGGCGCCGCGCGGCGGTTGCCTGGTTCGTGGCGGAGGTGCTCGCCGCGCTCGTCGTCGCCTGGCTGGTCGTGGGGCTGACCGAGACGACCGCCTACCTGGTTCCATTCCTTGCCGGCTGCGCCTTCCTCGTCGCCTGGGCCGCTCAGGCGGCGCTCGCCTACCACCGAGCCAGGTCGGCCCAGGGCGCCAGCGGGCCCACCCCCGTCGGTTCGCCGGCGGCCGCCATGGTCTGGCTCAGCCTGCCCCTCCTGGTGTGGGGCACCGCGTTCTGGCTGGTCGGCGCCCAGGCCGCCACGCCCGCGGCGGTGCTCGACCGCTTCGAGACGACCTGGCCCGATCTCCCTGCCGCGGCCAGCCTGCCCGCCGGGCTCACGACGAACCGGCTGGCGGTAACGAGCGCCGCGCTCGAGGCCCTCACCACGCTCGAGACGGACTGCGCGAACGGGGCGGCGCGCGGCTGCGACAACCCTGCCACTCTGCTGCGCAACCTGCGAATCACCCTCACCGACCAGGACGGCGAGAGCGCTACGGCTGTGGCCCAGATCGTCTCGTTCGAGCGCCGGCCGTCAACGTGGCTGGGGCTCATTGCGGGCACGGAGCTGGTCCCCGTTCCGCAGCAGACGGTGCTGACCCTGGAGCTGCGGACCGCCGCCGCGCCGCTCCCGGGTGGAATCGACATCGGCGCCCGTCGCTGGCAGATCGTGAACGCCAGCCCCGCCGGCTGAGTACCTTGTGACATGAGCGATCGTCCCCCCGACGGTGCCCGCTTCTTCGCCGCCCTCGATGAGGCGGTCGCCACCGCCGTGGTGGGGGCGACGGAGCCGCTGCGCCTCATGGCCATCGCCCTCCTGTCGGACGGTCATGCCCTGCTGGAGGACGTCCCCGGCGTCGGGAAGACGCTCCTGGCGCGTGCCTTCGCGCGCGCCCTCTCCCTGGACTTCGCGCGGGTCCAGGGCACACCGGACCTGCTCCCCACCGACGTGACCGGCAGCTCCATCCTCGAGGGCGGCACCTTCCGCTTCGTCCCTGGCCCGGTCTTCACCAACATCCTGCTGGTGGACGAGATCAACCGGGCCACCCCGCGCACCCAGTCGTCGCTGCTGGAGGCCATGCAGGAACGCCAGGTCTCCGCGGAGGGCGAGACGCGCGCCCTGCCCGACCCGTTCCTGGTCCTCGCCACCCAGAACCCCATCGAGCTGGAGGGCACCTTCTCCCTGCCGGAGGCGCAGCTGGATCGCTTCCTGGTCCGCATCCACCTTGGCTACCCGGACGCCGATGACGAGCGCCGCATCGCGCGGCGCTACCGCGACGCGTTGGAGCCGCTGGACGCGGTCGGCTCGGTCGCCGGCGCCGCGGAGCTGGGCACGCTGCGCGCGGCCGCGCGGACAATCCGCGTGTCCGAGGAGGTGGAGCAGTATCTCGTGGCCCTGGTGCGTGGCACGCGCGAGCATCCCGACCTCCGGATGGGGGCCAGCCCGCGGTCGTCCGTGGCGCTGTATCGCGCCTCCCAGGGGTGGGCGCTGCTCGCCGGACGCGACTTCACCCTGCCCGATGACGTGCGGGCCGTGGCGCACGCCGTGCTCGACCACCGCGTCCTCCTGGACATCGATCGCGAGCTGCGCGGGGCGACCGTCCCGGCGGTCGTGGAGGAGGTCCTGGCCACGGTCCCGGTCCCGCTTGCGGAGGAGGCCTCGACGGGCGCCTGACGCACGTGAGCACCTGGATTGCGCTCTCGGTAACCTTCGCCGTTCTCGGCGCGGTGACCGGGGTGCCCGGCCTGATGCTCGTCGCCGCGATCACACTCGTGTACGGGACCCTGACCCGCCTCTGGACCCGCTACGGCGTCCAGGGGGTCGAGTACGGGCGGAGCCTGGGGGCAGCCCGCGCCGTGGTGGGCGACGTGGTTCCGCTGGACGTCACCATCTGGAACCGCAAGCCGTTGCCGCTGCCGTGGGTCGCGGTCGACGACCTGGTCACCGACGGCATCACCATCCGCGAGCAGCCGAATCTCGACCGCGACTCCGAGCGCCATGGACGGCGCATCCTGTTCAACGCGTGGTCGCTGACCTGGTACGAGCGGGTCGTCCGCCACTTCCACGTGGATGCCGAGCGCCGTGGCAGCTATGAGCTCGGGCCGTTCCGGCTGCGGATCCGCGACATCCTGGGCCGCGACGCCGCAGAGACGGAGGTCGACGCGGTGACCTCGCTGGTCATCTCGCCGCGCACGGCACCGGTGCGCAGCACCGGGCACGACCTGGCGCCGATCGGCGACCGGCGGGCCCGCCAGGGCCTGATCCACGACCCGGCCCTGTTCGGCGGCGTGCGGCCCTTCGAGCCCGGTGACTCGCTGCGCCGCATCCACTGGCGCGCCACGGCGCGGCTCGGCGAGGCGGTGAGCCGGCGCTTCGAGCCGGCGCGCGGCCGCGAGGTGCTCATCGCCCTCGACGTCCAGACCATCGACGGGCCCCACTGGCAGATGACCTACGACGACGATGCGTTCGAGTCGCTGTGCGTGGCTGCCGGATCGCTCGCTCGCCGCCTCCTCGCCGATGGCGCCGCCTGCGGCCTCGCCGCCGCCTCCTTCACCGGCACCGTCCAGCAGACCGCGTACCTCGCTCCCGACGCATCGGCCGGCCAGACCATCCGGGTGGGCGCGCTGCTGGCCCGCATCGGCCCGGTCAGCTCCGGCCCGTACGAGCGCCTGCTGACCTGGATCACGCGTCGCGTCCCGCCCGGAACGACCGTCCTGGCCCTCACCGCCCGCGACCCGCGCGCCTGGCTGCCGGCCGTGCGCCGCCTGGCACGCAGCGGGTACGGCGTCGAGATCGTGTGCATGGGCCCGGAGGCCACCCTCCACGCCACCGCGGCCCGCCACGCTGGCCTGCGCGTACGGGTCGGAACCCTTGCCCCCGACTGGAGGACCGCCGATGCGCTCGTCCTGGCCGGCTAGGCTCCTGCCCGTCTTCCAGGCCCTCGCGGAGGGAGGATGGCTGGCGGTCGCCTACGCCGCGATCCAGGTGGCCACCGGGGACGAGCCGCGGGTCGGCGTGCTGGAGCTTGCCCTGCTGGCCGGCGCCGGCATGGCCTGGGCGCGCCGGCACCGGTGGCGCTCCCCCGTGGTGGAGGCCGCCGGACTCCCGCTGCTCGCCCTCGCCGGCGGGGCCGCCGGCTGGTTCCTGGACCCCGCGGTGCGGGTCGCCCTCGTGGGCGGCCACGTGCCGCTGGCCGCGGGGCTCCACGTGCCGGGCTGGCTGGCCGGGATCGCCGTCGTGCGCGGCGGGCTCCACGGGTCGGCCGACAACGACGAGGAGGTGCAGGACCGGCTCCTGCGCTTCGCGGTCCCGGGGCTGGCGGCGCCGTGGCTCCTGGGGTCGCTGTCAAGCCACGGCGCGCTGCGGGACGCCTTCACGGCGTCGGCCTTCGTCAGCACCATGGTCTTCGCGGCGGGCGCCTTCGCCGCGCTGGGACTGGCGCGCCTGGAGGAGGTGCGGGCCACGACCGGGAGCGACTGGCGGCAGAGCCGGGCCTGGTTGGCGCTCGTGGCCGGGATCAGCGTGGCCTCGCTGGCGATCGGGATCCCGGCGGCCGCCCTGCTGGGCGTGCCCCTGGCCGCCCTCGCGGCGGCCATCTTCGGGCCTATCCGCCTCCTCTTTCTCCTCGCCATCCTCCTCACCACGCCGCTCATCGTGCTGATCGCGGCCGCCACCGAGCTGCTGCGGCCGTTCCTGCCCCAGCAGCTCTCCCTGCCAGCCATCACGTTTCCGAACTTCGCCGGAGATCCGCTGCCGGCCAGCACCCCAATCCCGACCATCGTGGTCATCGCGGTGGTCGCGGTCCTCGCCCTCCTCGAGCTCGGCGTCCTGGGCATGATCATCTACCTGCGCTGGCAGGAGGGACGCAGGATGGCCATGGTCGCGGCAGGCGACTTCGAGGAGCGCAGCATCGTGATCCCGCCGGACGAGCCGCCTGCGCCCAGGGCGCTGCCGGCAGCAGCGCGTCGGCGACGCAACCTCTCCGATCCCGCGGACGCGTACCTCGCCGCGCTCGAGGCGCTGCAGCGTGACGGGCGCTGGCCCCGGCGAGCCAGCGAGTCACCGGCCGCGCACGCCCGCAGAGTCGGCGGCGAGGGCCTGACCGACCGTGCGTTCCACCGCCTGGCGATCGCCTACCAGCTGGTTCGATACGGGGGCCGGAGCCTGCCGTCCCGGGAGCTGCGCCGCACCCGGGGACGGCTCGAGGGCTTCAGGCGCCGGCTCGGCCGCTAGCGGGCGCCGTCGGGCTTGCTGAAGTCAAATCGGTAGAACCCTTGACAACGCTATTGTCAGAGTTTAGGGTACTCCAGCGCACCAGCCACATGCAGTGCGAGACGAGTGTTCCACGTGCAGAAGGTTCGAGGAAGAACAGCACAATGGCAAACCTGACGAGATTCGATTCGTTTGGCGACATGATCACCCTGCGGCAGGCAATGGACCGCCTGTTCGAGGACTCCTTCGTATCGCCGGTCACCTGGCGCACCCTCGAGGGTCAGACGGTTACCCCGGCCCTGGACGTTCACCAGGATGCCGACGAGATCGTGGTGACCGCCGCGCTCCCCGGCATCAAGCCCGAGGACGTGGAGATCACCCTGACGGGGCAGACCCTCGTGATCCGCGGCGAGTTCAAGGCCGACGAGAAGATCACGCGCGACCAGTACCTGTACCGCGAGCGCCGCTTCGGCTCGTTCAACCGCCAGCTCCAGCTGCCGGTCCGGGTCGAGGGGGACAAGACGGAGGCCACCTTCGAGCACGGTCTGCTGACCCTGCGCATCCCCAAGGCGGATGAGGTCAAGCCCCGTCAGATCCAGATCAAGGCCGGTGAGGGGGAGCCCGTGAAGGTCACCCCGGTCGCCGGCAATGGTTCGGAGACCGCGTGAGCTCAGCGCTCCGCGGCGCACCACGCAACCGGGGAGCCGGTCCGAGCCCGGGGCCCGGGCCGGCCTGCGGCCTGCTGATCCCGGGACGCGTCGGGTGAGCACCTGGCGCGACCCGCAGCGGCCGCG
>CAZPVG010000108.1:5293-8922 GCA_964589945.1 uncultured bacterium | reverse complement strand
TTTATATTTTTTTTGATGTTCTTTAATTTCTTCATCAGTTGCTAATCTCATATCAACACCTGTAAAAACATATCCAACATGGTCACAATGATACATTATTTCAACATAATTACTACCTGCTTCCTTTAATTCTTTAAGTGTATCAATAGCAAGATTAATATCTATTTCAATTGATTCTCCAGTATAATCGAATTTATCTCTATTTTTAGAAATATTTTCATATTCATGACCATCAATATTTTCACCTAATATTGCATCTTGATTAATCAAGTCTAATTCATCGTGAGTTATTTCTTTTTTATAATCACGAATTATATAACGTGTCTTTTCCATTTTATTTTAATTTATATACATGATAAACATTTTGTTCATTATTTAAAAGAACAGTACCAAGAAATTTTTCATATTCAAAATCATCTACTTTATGTCCAGTACCTAAAACAAGAATTGTAATTTTATCTTTTGATGTATCAGTTTGATCAAAATCATTTACTTCTCCCCATATTGTAGGAATATTATTTTGTGCATGTGCACTTAATAATTTTGTTTTATGAGGAACTTCAATAATTTGAGGTTTATCACTTGGTTGTAGTTGAAATTTCCAAATTACTTTCATTTTATTTTTTGGTTAAACGATTAGTCATTAATTGCCATTGTTGTTTTTCAACTTCAATTATAGCAAACATTTTATTTGGTGAAAAAGAAACTATTTTTGCTTCATAACCACCATGATAATCTTTATCAGCAATTACTGTTTCACCTATTTTTAAATTCTGTTTATTGTGATTTATCATAATAATTTTAAAATTAAAATGTTAATTCAATAAGTATATCTTTTATTAGAATTTTATTTTCATCAATATTTTCTATAGCAGGATATTGTATTGATTTAACATAAAATTTTCTTGCATTAAGATTAAGAAGTTTATTTAAATCATCAAATGACATTCCTTTAGAAGGACTGTTATCATTAGTCATAAATTCTTCTAAAAATTTATCGGTTAATTTACTAACTTGTTTTTCATCTAAACCAAGAAGATTTGTATCAAATACAAAATTTACATTATATAATATCATTCAAATAAGTTTTCAAATTTATAATTATTTTCTAAACACCATTGTTTCAAAACATTTTTTTGTTTTGCAGTTAATGCAGGATCATAAGTATCATAAACAGGATTAGCAGGTAAACCTGAACCTAAAACATACACTTTTTTACTATTAAATGATTCTAATCTAACCCATCCAAGTTTATGTAATGCATTATGTGCATATACACTATATTTTTTTCCGCAAAGTTCTTGTACTTTTTCAAATCCCTTTATAAAACCATATTTTTCCTCAAAATATTCCATTGCCCAGGCACTATGACATGACATTGCACATTCATAAAATTTGCCATTTGGGTCAAGCCAAGCATTAAATGCATCTTTATAGTCTTTTGTAGGCTTTTTCATATAATATTATACGCAATATAAGGCATTTAGGTTACAATATAAATTTAATTATTAAAAATAGGTTTTAAATTCCATTTTATAAACAATTCTTGTATTTTATATTGATTCCTTACTGGTAATCTTCCACCATGTTGTTTACTATTTTTATCATAATAATCAATTTCACAATCAAGTGAAGGATATATCCATATTCTTATGCGATAAATTTTATCTGCAAATATAACTCCATCAAAATATATTCTATAATATTCGGCAGCATCATCTAACCAAGTTTCATCATAAGGTTGAAATTTGCAGTCCAATTCAGATTTAATTAAATCTGGAAATGGATATAAAAGTAAAGCAATTTCTTTTGCTTGTTCTTCTGTTAAATCTTTTAATTCCATACTATTATTATACGTAATATTAGGCATTTAGGTTACAAAAAGCAAGAAAAATAAAGAATTATTCAGTTGAAATAAAATATTGTGCCATTTCTCTGTTCCAACTTAATGATAATTCATTATTTGATAAAAGTTTTAAATTATTTATTTGATGTTTTTCAACAACTCTTTTCATCATTCCAGTATATTCACCAAAATTCCAATTTAACACAATTGGCTTTTTTAATGGAATCATTGTGTTTTTAACAAACCCAAATTGTAAATCATTTTCAATGATACTCATATTATATTTTTTTGAATAATAATTTTGAATTCCAGTAAAAAGAGATAATACTTTATCATCTTGTAATCTATTTTCTTTTGCCCATTTTGTTTTAAAGTCAATTACTGAAAAACTATCTGTTTCTAATAAAGGACTAAATTTAATTGAATCACAATATGGAGAAACTTCATCATAAAATTTAATTAAATCATCAAGTGTATCATTATTATTCACAAAAATATTATTATTAATTCTAACTTTAACATTATTTTCTTTTGCAACAGAATATATTTCTTTCAAATCATTTACTGTCATTACATATTTTGAATTAGTAATTTGTTGTTGTTTAACAGGATTAATATTCATGAAAGAAATATTTATGTTTGTAAGTCCTGTTGATAATACCTTATTTCTAAATTCAGGATTTTTTGCAAGTTTAATTCCATTGGTAGTCATAACAATTTTATCCAAATTCAATGTTTTTAACCATTCAATCATTGGAATTAAAATTTTACTCATTGTTGGTTCCCCACCAAGTAATAAAACTTCTTTTACATTCATATTTTGTATTGCAAAAAGAATTTTCTTTTTGAATGTTTCCATATCACCATTTAATTTTTTATGAATTAAATCTGCAATACAAAAATTACAATTACAATTGCAATAATCTGTTAAAACAATATCTAAATATGGTTCTTTATTTAAAAAATAAATATCATTATTATTTTTAAATTCGCTATATTTATTTTCACCGAATTTAAAAACTTCATATTCAGAAATTTTCATTTTCTTATTAACTTAACACAAGCATAATAATTACTATCTTCAACAGTAACACCTTTTCTTTGTTTTAATAATTTTTTAAAATAAGTAATTCGTTTATCAGAGTCCATATCCCATGTACCTGAGTCAATACCAAATGAAACATTAACTTCGTTTACAGTTGGTTTATATACTTTAATTGGTTTAATCATTTCAAATTCTAAACCATACATTGCTTTATTTCCCAAGTAAAAAGCAATTTCATCAAGATAACCAGTAAATGTACCAAGATGATTAACTGATCTTCCTTCACAATCACCTTCTGTGGTTACATTAAATGATGACGAAAAAATTTTTTTCATTATCGTAAAATAAGATATAATATAATTAATACCCCAAATAAAATTGAGGCTATTTTAAATGTCCAACTTCTCATTGAATTAAGAATTGAAACAAAATCGGCTTTATTTTTTTCATCAGTAATTTTTTCATTAACAAATTCAACCAATTTATTAGTATAAATGCTTTGTATAACAAATAAAGCAATTAAAAAAAGAGTATAAATTGTTGCTGCAATTCCTACTGTTTGAAGTGCGTATAAACTTTTTTCAAGACAAACCATAATTTTTGGGGTTTAATTAAGCAGTAAATATATTTAAAATTAAGCAATAATCAAATAAAAATAATAATTTTTATATCTTTTTTAATTATACGTAAATATATTTAAAAAGTTACATATATTTTATTTTTTCATTTTTATTAATT
>CAZPVG010000108.1:3726-5193 GCA_964589945.1 uncultured bacterium | reverse complement strand
GCGTATTTTATTTCTTTTCTTTCTAATTGAAGATAACGATTTGCTATTTCACGGATTTCATCAAAAGTTTGTTCACGTTTGATTTCACCATTTTCAAATACAAGTTCTAATGCATCTACATATGAATTAAATTGTTCTTTAGGTGTGTCAAGTGAAGATATTGTTGTGAATGAATCATATGTTTTATGTAATTTCAACATTCCACCTTTACTTTTCTTATCTGATTGTGTTGTTGGATTTTTATTAATAGCAACACCTTCAATATTACGACTATGTGCACCTTGTATATCACCATATCTTTCAGCATAAGATGCTTTGATTGCAAATTTCAATGTATCACGATCAAATTTCTGTAATAATCCACCACCTGAACCCATTACCCAATTATCTGTACAATATCCATTGGCATCTGCCGTTGATAATATTTTTTCAATCATATCAATATCAATACCATCACCTTGAATTAATCTTACATGTGAATCCAAAAGTTTATAACCATTATTGGTAAATGTTCCACCAAATATATTCCAAAGAATATCAAAAAGTTTCATATTTACTTCAACAGGATCACCAGAATCAGGACGAAATACAATAGTACCTTCACGTGCAAGAATTTCTTTTTTATATTTTGAACCCATTGTTTTTACAAAATTATATACATCATAAGTATCTGATACAATTGATACAATACCTTTTGGATATTTTCTAATCATATTCAAAAAATAATCTTCTTCTCTTGTTGCACCAAATGAACAAGCAACAGAATGTTCAGAAGCCGGTACAGAATATCCATACATTTTTAATTCATGGGTATTGTTATAATATGCATTAGCAAATGTAATTCCTGCTAATGTATCAGTACCCATGAAATTCACTAAATGTGCCATTCCACCAATACCTGCTGTTTCTTCAGAAGATACTCCACGATAACCAAAATCATGAAGTTTAAAAGGAAGATTATCAAGATTATCGGCAGTTTTTGCTAAATAATTTGCAATTATTTTCTTTGAATAAAAACCATTAGTTGCTACAGTAATTGGATACCATATTTTCATAAGTATTGTTTCCAATACATTTGTTAACCAAAAGCAATTGGTATCAGTACTTTCAATAGTCATTAATACATTGTGTACAGGTACAACAGTTCCTTCCTTTACTGCTTTAATTCTAACAGGAAGTTTACCACCATGACGTTTTACAATATATTCCCAACCTTCTTTATTAAAAATAACTTGACCAAAGTGTAAAATTGAAAAATGTTCTGCTTTTTCAATATCTTCCATTGTTACTACAACACCTGCAAGATATTCTTTAAGATAATATTGTAATCCGAAAAATAATGTTTTATCGAATTTACCACCACGACTTTCAAGATAGGAATATATCTTCGTGGTTCCATCTGGATATTGCTGAAAATGACCTAACTTATAACTGTCAGTCATTAAAATTAATAGACGAATAAAATTA
>CAZPVG010000108.1:0-3626 GCA_964589945.1 uncultured bacterium | reverse complement strand
GTTTTAATTCCACGATCAGTTTCATCACGATAACGCCAATCTTTTATTGAACGAGAACAAACATATTGAATATCATCAATTTCAAGACCTGTTTCTTCTGCTGCTTCTCTTTTTACTGTTGCTTCAAATGATTCATCTTTAATATCTGAAAAACCACCAACAAAACGAAATTCTTTTTCAAATGGTTTTCTTGCTAAAAGCAATTTACCTTCATCATTAAAAATTGCAACATCAATTGTTGTATAATTAAAAGGGAAAGGTAATCCTGCTGCATAAATCATTCCTGCACGAAATTCTTTACAACGAAGTGCTTTATTTTTAACTGCTCTTCTAATTTCAGAAGCCGATACTAATGATTCAGGTTCTAATTCACAAGTATCAAAATTCCCAATATAATGAGAAAGAAAAGAATCACGTGAACCATATAAAATAACAGAACCTGTTTGAAAAACTTCACGAATTCTTTCATCAAGTTTTTTTGACCAAAGATCATCAAATTTCATATCAGTAATAGGGAAAATACCACTCAATCTATCACCATATATTTCTTCAATCATTAATTTTCTTGATGTAAAATCCAAAGGGTTTCTCCATGTACCAATTGCCATTGATATACCAAGAAAAATAATTACTTTATCGTGTCTGCTTAACACTTCTTCAATTAAATGCTTGTGAGCACTATGGAGTTCATGAATTTGGAATCTTCCAACAATTACTCCGATATCATATTTTTTCTTTGCTTCTTCCATTATTGTATAATTTACACAAATTAATTTATTTAAAATTTTTTAAAATATTTCTTTTGCGATTTCCATTAATATTTTACCTAATAAATTTTGTCCCCATTTATCTTTTTCTTCAAAAATTTTAGGATTATCTTTATGATAACCAATACCCCAAACTCTATCAACAGGTGAGGCTTCAACAATAATAAAATATTTATATTTGAAAAGATATTCTTTTAATTTAGGATTTTGAAGAAATTTTTCTTTTAATCCTTCTTTTACTATTTTAAATCTTTCAGCAGCCCAAATATTTTCATCATAATTTTTTACTTTTCTTCCTAATACTTTTTGTTCTTTTGGTGATGTTGTATTTAATATTTCACGTGCTGTTTCAATATCACCAAATCTCATTGCTTTCATATACATCATATATTGTTCACCACAATTAAACTCAATACCATCAACAATAAATTTAGATGGATACCAGTTACTAAATATTCCACTCCAAAAGAATTTATATCTTTTTAATATTTTTGGTGAATGTATATGTAATATTTTATCTTCCATATATATAAATACTATTAATTATTGTCAAAAGTACACAAATTAATATAAAATGTCAAGTATTTTTTAAAATATTTTTTAACTTATTGATTATCAAGGAGAAATTTTATTTTAAATCAAGATTAAAATTTGTTAGAATAGAATTTTTTGGTACATATATTATATATTTACCAATTTCTCTATAATGTCTACTGTTTTTAAGGAAAAAATTTGTATTACTATTAAAAACATTTCTGTATATTTCTACTCTTGGTGTGGTACTATCACTTTCTATGATATATACTGGTTGTTCATTAGATGTTGCACTCATTTCATCCATTTTTACTGTTGTTTTTGCAGAATCAACAAAATAATAATAATAATATTCTGGACTACTATTAATACTACCGCTACCTAAGAAAAAATTTCCATTTATATTCCCATTCGTATTATCCGCAAATGCTTTTAAGTATCTTACTTCTGATAGTTCTAAATGAGTTGATGCATTATCTCTTATTATTTTTGTGGTTATCCCAACAATAATTAATGATAATATAGCACCAATTATTGATGAAACAATAACTTCCCATAGCATAATTCCATTTTCTTCATATGCAATAATTATAGTAAATAATACTGTTATTACAATAAAAACAATTAATAATAAATATAAAATATTCATAGTTTTAATATTTATAAAGATGCAATTATCTGCTCTTATTTATTGATAATATTCTTTTTTTAATTTCTTTATCAAAAACTGAATTAAGATAATGTCCTTTACATTCTTCAGCAGTTGTTGGTATTTTTTCACCATTTTTTAATACCACCACTTCATTTGCAAAGCCTTTATATGGTTCACCAACTTTATTAACTTCATTAAATTCTGATATAGTATCTTGCAACATAGCAACAATCTCAATTTTATAAAATTTATAACCAAGACGAGTTAAAAAATCAAATGCTTCTTCTAATTCAAATCTTAATGTTTCATTAAAATAACCTCTTGTTTCACGATAAAGCATTTTTTTTAATGATTCAATATTTTTTACTTCAATTGGTTCTGTAAATATTTTCATAATTTTTTATTTTTTTTTTATTTTAAAATCAAAATTATCTTCATCATAATCTATAAATTTAATATATATTATAAAACAAATAAAACCAATAATATCCATTATTATTGCTATTTTTAGAATATGTATTAATTCTTTTAACATAAATAAAAAAGCAGGTGATGCTTAAAAAGCACCATCTGCTACTTGATAACATTTAATACCCAAATCTCTCCACATTTTTACTGACTGATCTCTGTCATCATATGCACAAAGTATATTGAACTTACCTTTAATGTGTTGTTCATAAATCTCTGTTTTGGTTATAGTATCTTTTCTACTATCATTTACGCCTTTAATAAAAAGGTAATCAAATTCTATTTTATTGTCATGTAACCATTGCTTGGTTGCATCTTCACATAAGCCATCACGACCTGTAACAACAATTACTTTATAAGCTGCCTTTTTATATGTTTTAAGCGTCTCTGCGACCTTTTCATCTACAGAGTCAACACTTACCCTATTCCAATCAAAAGTTCCTCTCTTGCCCTGCATATGAGCCAAAGTACCATCCATATCAAAGATAACTGCATTTGGTAAATTACCGTTTCTTTTCCAAGTAATTCCTTGTGCAATATATGGTTTCTTCTTTCTTGGGGAAAAATCAAAGTTTGAGTTAAAAAGATTACAATAATCTTTATACATTCTATCAATAATTTCTTCACCAACAACCCATTCTCTGTTTTTATCTCTTTCTTTTGCTTTATCAACAGAAATATCAAATATTTTAAAATCAATATTTCCAAATTGTTCATAGTAAGCAACATCACTTTTTAAATATTTGATATTGACATTTGTTGCATCCAAAATAACATTGAATTTATTCTTTACTCCTTTAGTTACTGTATTTTTTACTAAATCAGTAATGAAATTTTCTTCTCTGTATTCAAGTTTATCTGAATTAAATAACATATGTCTATAGTCATCACGGCTTACAGCAATCCACCCTTGATTTTTACGCAAAAAATCATTTCTCCAAGTGGTTTTACCTGACCCTGGAATTCCTATTAATAATAATATGGTTTTAACTGTTGCCATTTACTTCTATAAACATTTTTATATAATCATAATGATTTTGTGATTTTGCCCATTCACTTGAATCACCATTTAAATATTTATCTTTATGTTTTAATATTAATTCTTTTCCTTTTTCAAAGAAATAATGTCCTGAACTTGATGCACCTTGTGATTTTCCATCAGGAAAATATGCTTTCATAATATTAATTATAAATGCAATATTACC
>CAZPVG010000107.1:0-9094 GCA_964589945.1 uncultured bacterium | reverse complement strand
ATGCGTGATATCAGCTGGGTTAAAAGCCAAAAAGGGGATTACATGGGCAGCAAGAAAATGAGTTGGGTAACCGCCGTTGCAATAGCCGGGTTCCTGTCCGGCGGGGTCGCTTCCGCCGCGGCACAGGGGCGTTTTCCCATGCCCGGTCCGATAGCGGCCGCTGCCGCTCGAGGAGATACACCGGTACGTGGCGATTCACATCCCGTGTTATTGGCGGACTCGGCAGATTCGGGCGGTGGAGATCTGGGTGGCGTGCTGGGGTTGCCCGCCCAGCCAACGGAGCAGCGGCGCCCCTTTGTTTTCGAAAAAGGTGATCTGCTGCTGCGTATGAGGCTTATCGACATCATCCCCAACGATAGCAGTGGCGCGGTGAACATCTCACCTTACCACCCTGTGGCGGGTTCAAAACTCTCGGTTACCGGCGCCACCGACCTCGAGGGTGACGTGACCTACATGATGACGCGGAGCATCGGTGTTGAGCTTTCCCTGGAGAGTTCCACCCATCTCATTAAGGATAACGGCAAGGTGGCCAACGCAACAGGTCAAGGCTCGGACTTGATAGGTGCTACCAGCATGTTGCCTCTCACCGTGGATGCCCAATACCATTTCCTGCCCACGTCGAGGATTCATCCTTATGTGGGTCTGGGGTTTAATTACACCCTGTTCTATAAAGAGCAATCGGGTTTGAGTGGCGTCAATCTCAAGGTCGACAATACGGTCGGGGTCGCGGGCCAGATTGGTGTGGACGTAGGCTTTCACGAAAAGTGGTTCCTGAACCTCGATATGAAGTATATCGATATGAGTTCGACCATGAATCTGTCCAACCCCAACAGTGGCGTTACAGACAAGACCCACTTACAAATCAGTCCCTGGGTCTTCGGCGTCGGGCTGGGGACTTATTTCTGAAAGGTACGCGAATTGCCCGATATATCGGACATTGAGGCCGTTTGAGCAGACCTGAGGTCCTACAAAGATCTGATTGATCGGGGTGAGAGGATTGGTAATCCATTCATGCGCGGTGGTTTGTGTTGAATTGTTTCACTATGGCCAGTTAAACTACACTGTATAAAGAAGGCTCCGGCTTTCGGTCTAACCGGTAGGTGCTGCTGAGGCGGCTTTTCATCAGGGATGCGTAAGTATTCTCTCTAATCTATGGTCAGTGGGCCTTCAATACAGGCAATGACCCTTACTGCACCGTCACGGTAGCAGGTTCCGATATCGAAATCGTTTGAAACGCTGTACCCGGATTGTGCCGGTGGGTGTTTCTGCAGTCAGGCTTGACCGGAGGGAATATTGCCCTTGCTTCGCTTTATCGGCGAAGCCTGTTGCCGTGGCGTGCGACCACCGTGGAAATGGATGAGATTTCTCTCTGGTTGGGCATCAAGGCGACCAACCTCGCCATGGGATCCTGGGATTCAAAGATAACGCGAGCCGTGCAATCGTTGTCACACGTTTTCAACCGGCAAAGTATTTTGCCAGGGGAAGCGAGGGATAAATAAACGTTAAACCGGCGCGCCGATAACGCTCACAAGGTCGACCAAGTGCTGTTTTTTTGTCGCTTGAGGGGCGTGTCTAATAATAAAGTGGTTTAAGTTTCTTTTAAGAAGCCTGAAGTATCGTCTACCTGTCTCCGAGGTACACGTCAGCGGATTATCCGCCTCACATAACAGCCTCTCTGTGCGTTGGCACACATTAAAGCAAACGGGTTAAGACCGGCTACGGATCTAGCGATCACTATTATAAAAACTCCGCGAAGCGGTTGGAGATATCGTGAATATCAGAACGCAGCAGCAGATACCCTCCAGATCTTCGAAAATAATCAACTCTCTTTCCGGCGCAACCAAAACCCAATACGCACTCGGCGTCTTCTTATTATTGAGTACTTTCTCCGCCGCCGCCGCCCCTACTATCACCGCGGGTCCGATGGCGGCCTCTGCGGCCATCGATGAAGATCTGACTACGCAACTGGCGGTCGCGGTGAGCGACACCAGTCATCAAGTGAATTGGTCAAAACAGCCCGCCTGGGATGCCCCCTCCATCGGGGCGAACCAGCGCGCCAAACCCGTGCTGGGCGACCTCGACGGCGATGGGCTCTTGGATATGCTGGTGGGCGAGTATTCAGCTGACACCACCGCATTTAAAAATACCGGCACGGCGGCTGCTCCGGTCTGGACGGCGATGCCGGCGTGGAACATCCCGGCGCTGGGGGGGAATTTCAACCGCCCGGCGCTTGCCGACCTGGACGGAGACGGTGACCTTGACGCGCTGGTAGGTACCCGCGTCGGCGTGGTTGCCTACGAAAATACGGGCAGCAGATCCTCGCCCGTGTGGACCCGCAATCCCGCCTGGGATGTAACCGGCCTGACCACCAACCGGTTTTATTCCCCGGCGCTTGCCGATCTGGACGGAGACGGCAAGGTTGATCTCATGCTGGGTTGGCTCATGGGTACCGTCATGGGTTATCAAAACACCGGCACCGCCGCCGCTCCTGTCTGGACCCCCAAACCGGAATGGGACGTCGCCGATGTGGGCAGCTACTCCGTACCGGCACTGGCTGACCTGAATGGTGACGGCCTCCTGGACCTGGTTGTCGGGGAAGCCTCCGGCGACCTCATCGCATACCGCAACACGGGCGGCAGTGCCGCACCCATCTGGGTGGCCGAAAGCGCTTGGTATCTACCCGACCCCGACCCCACGCACAACAACATGCCCGGCCCCGCCCTGGCGGACCTCAACGGCAACGGTCACATTGACTTGCTGTACGGCGACGTCAGCGGGGTCTCGTCTGCCTACGAAAACACCACTCTGACGTATACCTGGCAACCGGCCAGTGGGACGATCACGGGCTCCGGCTCCACGGTGACTTTTAATCCCCCGCCGGTGACCGCCGACACGCCGGTCAGGATTAATGTGACGGTGACCGACGCAAACGGGGCCAGCGTCACCGGTGCCGTCACCGTGACGGTAAAAAATACCTTGACCCCGGTACCCGTGATCAGCGCCGGACCCACGGCGCTGTCGCCGGAAGTCGCCGAGAACAGTGTCGTCAGATTGATGGTGACTGCCAGCGACCCCAATGGGGATCCCCTGACTTATATTTGGCAGCCGACGAGCGGCACCATCAGCGGCAGCGGATCGACGGTGCTCTTCAATCCCCCGACCGTGACGGCGGACACCGTGGTGCGCATCAATCTCACCGTTATGGACCCGAGTGGATTGTCGGCGACGGGTTTTGTCGACGTGACGGTCTTGAATACCGTCACGTCGCCGCCGGTCATTACGACGGGACCCTCGGCGTCACCGTCTGACATTTCCGAGCTTGCGACCACGCAGCTGACCGTGGCGGCCAGTGACCCCAACGGGTTCGCATTGTCCTATACATGGCAGCCGCAAAGCGGCACCATCACCGGCAGTGGGTCATCAGTGATTTTCACTCCGCCCTCTGTGACCGGTGATACCGTAGTACGCGTCAATGTCACCGTCACCAATTCGGCTGGGTTGTCGGTGGCAGGTGTGGTCAATGTGACCGTGCGGGATGTGACACCGAGCGGCGGCACCACGACCACCTCAACCACCTCAACCACGAGCACGCCGCCCACGTCTATTGTGTCGCCTACACCACTGCCCGTGATCTCGGTGTCGACCTCCTCCTTTGATCCCGTCAATGTGACGCCTCTGAACGTCGTGGACGGCAATGTTCTGACCGGCTGGCACCTGACGGTGTTGCCCCAGTGGTTTGTGTTGAATCTTGGATCGATTCAAACCGTAAGCCAGATCATGATGCTTGTCGACGGCTCTCTGGGGGGCAGCAACCTGATCTTTACCATCCAGGCGTCGTTGGATAACGCGACTTGGAATCAGGTATATAACGGTGGCTTGGTCTCCGTTGCCCCGTGGGGGGAGGCTGATTTCAGCCCGGTTTATGCGCAGTTCCTTCGCATCACCTTCAGATCGGTCAATATCGCTGACTACGCCACCGCATATGAAATCGTGCCGTACGGGCGCAGTGGTATCATAGCGGGGACCAGCACCGGCGGGACCGGTGGCACGACCACGACTAGCGGCGGAACCACCAGTGGTACCCCTACGGGGACCACCAGCGGCGGCACGACGACGGGTGGGACGACCACAGGTGGAACAACGACTAGCGGTACGACCACGGGTGGGACGACAACGAGCGGTGGTACGACCACCACCCCGACGAACGTGTCCGTCACGTTGTCATGGCAGCCGAATTCGGATCCCGTCGACGGCTATATCATATATTTTGGGACAAGTCCGTACGCGGTGACCTCGGAGGTCACACGGACCACGGCATCAATGCCCAATTTCTATCCTTCAGCGCCCTCGGTCCAATATGACTCATGGTATGACTTCGGTCTCGTGCCCGGCAACCAGTTGTGTTTCAAGTTGCGTGCATATAATGCGGACGGTATATCACCCATGACTTCCCCGGTCTGCACGGTCATCCAGTGACCCCTTTTAGAAGAGGGATGTCAGAATAATATGTCATTCCGGTCGTAGCGTAGCGGAGAGCCGGAATCCAGTGTTTTTAATACAGGGAGTGACTGGGTTCCCCTCCGGCGAAAGACGGGATTACGCCGGAATGACATCAAATGAAATGTTCAGACCTTCCCTGGACCCGTGCTCACCTAGGTGGGAGAGGGGAATAATAGTTCATACTATTTTGTGATCGGATAAGAAGGCGCCGCGTCCAGATCGTGTTGGCGCGTTTTCGCTATTCTTCAGGCATGCCGCGGCTTTGTCTCAATGCGAATTGCGCGTGGTGTAGAGGATGCCTGCTTGACAACTCTCCGGGCTTCCGAGCATATGCGTTTTCGGGGTTGACCTCAGCGGTGATCAACTGAATTATCCATGGCGGGATGCGGCTCAAAATATGTATCAAGCCACTTCATCATGATAAGCGTTAACGGGTCTACCATCTACGTCTCCACAAGGGCTTTTTATCATAACCAGGATACAGACAGGATTTATCCCAGCGGCCGAATACACGATGCTTGGTTAAGCCCCTGGCAAGCTCATCGGTAATGATTCCCGGCCTGCCGCGTTGTAAGCTGCTGCACCCCCATACAATATTCCCCTCAATGATCATGGGGCCGCCCTCCGTGAAGGCGATATCCCAGCCGATAGTCCCCAGAAAATTGAATTTCTGCGAAGCCGAGAGCGCCAATTCAAGCACATCCCGGTAGCCCTCGAACTCAAGCCCCATAAGTTCAATTCCGGTTCTTTTGTGGTGAGTAATGGACGCTTTCGCCGCAAAGTCATAGGCATTCACCGGCTTGCCGTTGGTGTCCAGATTGATTTGAATACCCCCGTCAGCGTTGTTGTCGACCATCGCCCCGTCCGCGCCTATCTTGACTGAGATCGCCGCGCAGTGCCAACGGCCATCATTGGTTTTTATGGTGACGGCCCGAAAGGTATTGAGGCAATTCGGATTCAGGCGGGCCAATACGCCCATATTGCTGACCCTGTCTTCAATCAAAAATCGTTTGCAAGACGACGCCATTAATTGGTCCCATAATCCGGTTTGCGTATATGTTTTATTTCCCGATTGAACGCCGCCCTCGATTTTGGTCACTATCCGCACGTCGGTGCCGCCCGCACCATTGACAGGTTTTATGACCACGTGTCGGTCCATTTTGTCGAGAAAGTCGATAAATTGTTCCTTGCTGTGCAGCTCCATGTCGTCGCCCAGCGTGGTGATCAACCGCGGCGTGGGTATCCCAAAACCGATGAGCAAATGCTTTTGGATATATTTGTTGGTTAACGTGGATGCATATTTGAATTCGTTATTTTCAAACGGCCAATAGACTGATCCGTCAAAAGCCACATAGCGGCTTTTTTCTTGCCATCCCATATCATTTCTGTAGAACTCAAACCGATAATAATCACTGGGAGCCAGATTAATGACGAGTTTGTGCAGCAGGATATCCGAGAACTGCAAGGGGACGCTGCGGAATTCCGAGGCCGCGCGTACGTGAGATACCAGGGACTTCAGTTTTTTCATAAGACGGCCACCCTGATATTTGAAATAATATTCTTGCAAATACAGTATTGTCTTGGACTTTCTATTATTCTAAATAATATCAACGGAAATGTCTGGACTATCGAAAATGGTGTTGCGCCCGCCCAAGTTTACCTTGTTCGATCTATGTGGATCCGGGTGCGTTTTTAATTCCAAGGTGCCCGATAACGCCGCAAGCTGGTCGTTCCCGGATCGTAGTGTGGCGGATGCGGTAACCGGTAACCAGTTGGCCGTTCTTGGCGAAGTCACCGTGTTATGCAGCGCCGGGGTGGCGAACCATGCGGGTTTGGAGCTGTTGCGGGAAATTGGTTTCGATATTAACTCGGAAATCATTGCCTATACGGATGATACTGACCGTATTAACTGCATGAAGTCGCTCGCGGAGCGAGGGTTTATATTTATTGACCAACACGTACAGCCGGATGCCAGGCGCCGTCCCGGGCGCACATGGGTTGAATCTTCCGTCCTTTCATTCCTGAACAACAAAGGAAATCTGCATCATGTCGTGCCGGCGCCGTACTTACCTCTGCGGGAGAGGTGCGAATCCTCGTTATTGTCCCGCCATGCGCGGAGGCGGGGGCATCTGCCCGTGGTAATCAAAGCGGTCACGGATTTTAGCTGCGGCAGTGGGATAGGCATCCGTATCTGTGCAAAAGACGAAGATATCGATTTGGCGCAGGCTTACTTTTCCGAATGCGACAATGTAATTATTGAAGATTACCTTTCGATGGAAAAGAACCTGTGCGTGAATTACGCCGTGTTTCCGGAAGGCAGAATTGAGTACATAGGTGCGGCGCAACAGATATTGAAAAGCGACTCTGAATACTTGGGCAATTGGCTGGAACCTGATGTCAATGTGCCGGTACAGTTGGTGGAGACGGGCTTGCACGTCATGGCAAAGGCATGGCATATGGGCTATCGCGGTTTTGCGGGTTTTGATGCCGCGGTATTTGAGGGCGGTTCTTTTTATATCTATGATCTTAATTTTCGATTTAACGGTTCTACCGCCCCCCTGCTGTTGTACGATGCATTGGTGGAATATACACAGCTCAGTGTCGCCAAGTATGCAGTATGGAAATACACCGGGCGTTTCTCTCAGATGATTACCGCATTAGAGCGCGCGCTGGAACGGTTCCAATTCGTCCCGATTTCTATTTATGATCCCGGAGATAACAAAGACGCCAGGCCACAGGTAAGGGCGATGCTGTTCGGGGCAAGTCGCGAGGAGGTTGCTGAGAAGGAAAAGGACATCGCTGCGCTGGGCTTTTATTAGCCCGGCCTGCCGGTGTGCATAACATCCATGCAGTTATTGGTTGGCTCTCCCTCCGGGGAGGGTGAAGTAGGCTCACTGGGCCGTCAACGCCTGACTTCGCGGAGGGGCGGGGACCGAGGAGATCAAAACATCAAGGCCCCTGAGGGCGGGTGAACCGGGCTGTGGTTAAATGTCCGCCAAAACGGACTTGATCAACGCACAGCTTTTTTGCAGATCATTGGTGACCAGCTCAAAGCACGCGCTGTTATCTGCAATTGTAACGGCGGCATCCAGGCCGTACCTTGAATGGGCCAAAAGATTCAATGCGTTGCTATAGATCCGCGCGCCCGCCGCGGCTTTTGATATGGGTGTGGCGGACGGCTGCACCGCGTCAGGATCATAGCGTAAAAAAAATACCGCCCCCAGCGGGGAGGGCTGTTGGCAGACTTCACCTGGAAGCAGGTCGACCGGGACATGTATCGTATGGGCGGTGTGGAGGGTGCCTTCAGGCAAAAAGAACGGCTGCGGGGGCGGCGCTTTCAGACACAGTGCATGGGGATATAAGTGTATCTTCAGGGTGTTCAGGTCGATGGGCGCGAGTTCGTCACTCAAGTATTTAAACCCGTTGTTGAGCAAGGCCCACGTGGTCGTGGACTTTCCGCTGCCCGACGGCGCGATTAACAACGATGTCCGGCCGCCGTGCTCCAACGCGGCTGCGTGAATAAACAACAGTTCCTTGCGCAGTTTCTGAAGTTCGATGGTAATGCTTTTCTCGAAACTGTACAGCAACTCATAGTCATTGCCGGCTGTATCTACTGGATTGCCCTTGAGGCCGATTTGAATCGTTTGATCGTCTCTTTGGGTGACGAGGTAGTCGAGCGTTACTGCCGTACCCGGCGCTATAAACGCACTATACGCACGCGATAGCAGCCTATATGAATAAGGGTCCATACATTGGACCCTTATTCCGATTTCCAGTATCTGTAGGTACAGCGACTTCAACGACTAAAGGGGATTTTGGAAACAGATACGACAATCCCACTCATCGTCACTGGACGGTATTAATGGTTATGGTGATGGTGTTCGTTGGAGCTAAGCGAGCTGAAAAAATTGAACCCACCTTCATTTTGTGGGTTGCCTGGTGTGCCACCATTATCGTCATTGTCCAGGAAAGTCTTTCCGTTTTGCTGTATGCCCAGTGGCAGGACATCCGGGCCGTTACCCACCCCATTATTGCCTTTAACACAGGATCCAATATGGGCGAGCGAGGGTGTCACTTTTAATGTCAAAATCACCGGTACAACGTATGCAGTCGTCTTAAGAAATTGCCGTTTGGATTGATCATGCGGTGTTTTCATGGATTTGCCTCTTTTAGTATTGTTGACTAGTAAATCACCTCCTTGTGGTGCATGTACTTGGATGTATCGATTTAATTGATCTCGATCAAACCCAATTCGATAAATTGGTTAATTATAGTCTCTACGTCTTTTGTTGCAGTTTCAATATCCACGCCAAAATATTCTGCAAACATGGCCGCCAATTCGGCGGCCGATCTCTTGCCGTTACAATTTTTCCATATAAAACTTGCGGTTGGATTCAATTGGTGGATTTGATCTGCTTTCAGGTCCAACACCAAGGTTTCATCATCAACTGACTGAACCGTCACGTCTGTGCGTCTTATATAGTTCATATTTTTCATTTGTCTAACAGGATCAATATCTTATCATTTACGACCTGTTTCGTCAAATTATTGGCGATCAAGATGCTGGCTTGTCGAAATGTTTGATTGAAACAAT
>CAZPVG010000106.1:0-9813 GCA_964589945.1 uncultured bacterium | reverse complement strand
GGAGAATTGTGAAAGCCGGCCCGGGGTCCGGGCCGGCTTTCACACTCGCGAAGCGGCACCTCCTACTGGTCGTCCCGATCCAGCCACTTCTTCCAGGCCTGCTCGTTGAACGGGCGGCCGAGGAAGTCGGCGACCAGTTCCGCGGCCGGCTTCGAGCCGCCCGGGGCCAGCACCTTCATGCGGTAGTCCTTCGCAACGCCGGGCGCCAGCATGTGCTGGGGATCGAACTTCGAGAACATGTCCTTCGCGATCACCAGCGACCACATGTAGGTGTAGTAAACCGCCGAGTAGCCGTTCAGGTGCCCGAACGCGCACTGGAAGTGCGTGCCGTCCACGAACGGGAACGGCTGGTACTCCTGGACGAGCTGCTTGAACAGCGCGTCTGTCTGCACCGTCTTCGGGTCGCGGTCGTAGCAGCCGAGCGAGAAGCCCGCATAGACCATCTGGCGGCGCACGTCGATCGCCTTCGCGAACGCGTTCGCGCGGTCCATGCGCCGCACCAGTTCGGCCGGCACCGGCTCGTTCGTCTGGTAGTGCTTCGCGAACGTCGCGAGCACCTCGGGGCTCTTCATCCACTCCTCGAGCATCTGCGAGGGGGCCTCGACGAAGTCCTGCTCGGTGCGGATGCCGTCGATGCCCACCCACCTGCCGTGCCCCGCGAACATCGTGTGCAGCAGGTGGCCAAACTCGTGGAAGAAGGTTTCGACGTCGTCGATCTCGCACAGGCCCGGGTCACCCGGCTGGTCGCCCGGCAGGTTGCACACGAGCGCGGCTTCGGGAATCTGCCTGCCCTCGACACCCGTGCGGATGTCGAACTGGGCGGCGTGGTTGTACTTGTCGGCCCGCGGGTGCATGTCGAGGTAGAAGCGGCCCGCGAGCTTGCCGCCGTCGTACATCTCGTAGCACTCGACGGAGGGATCCCACACCGGCGCGTTCGGGACGCGGCGGAACTCGACGTCGAAGAGCCGGGCCGCCAGGTCGAGCACGCCCTGCTTCACGCGCGAGTAGGGCAGGTAGGGGCGGATCGCCTGCGAGTCGAAGTCGTAGTCGGCCTTGCGCACCTGCTCCTTGTAGTAGTTCACCTCCCAGAACTGGACCGTCGTCGCGCCCGGGTCGTCCTGGCGCTTGCGCGCGAGCAGCTGCTCGTACTCGCGGGCCTGCTTGTCGGCCGAGGCCGCCACGACGCGGTCGATGAACTCGTGCGCGTTCGCCGCGCTGCCGACCATCTTGTCGGCGGTGATGCAGTCGGCCCAGTCCGGGAAGCCGAGCAGCTTCGCCAGCTCGTCCCGCCTCTCCCGCAGCCGGTCGAGCGTCTCCATGTTCTTCGGGTACGCACGGTTCGTATACGCCATGTACATGCGCTTGCGCACGGCTTCGCTCTTCGCGTACGCGAACAGCGGGATCGCGTCCGGGTACTCGATCGTGAGCGTGATCTTCCCGTCCGCGTCCGGCTTGTGGCGGGCGATGTAGTCCTCGGGCAGGCCCTCGAGCTCGGCGGGCGTGCACGTGATCGTGGACTTGTCCTCGCGGATGTTCCGGTTGAAGTCCTGGCCCACGGCGACGACTTCGTCGCTCACCTTCTTGATCTTCTCGCGGGTCGCCTCGTCCTTGTCCACGCCGGCCAGCCGGAAGTCGCGCAGCGTCCGGATGACGTAGTAGCGCGTGGCCGGGTCGGTCTTCGCGACGTCGAGGGCCGCGAGCGCGTCGTAGACCTTGCGGTTCAGCGACAGCTCGGTGAAGTAGGCCGCGACCTCCTGGCTCATCCTCTCGGCCGCGTTGCGGGTCGCGCGGTCGGGCAGCACGTTCTCGGCGAGGCTCGCCTGCGAGCCGGCCATGTCGAGCTGGCGGAGGGCCTCGTCGTAGGGCACGAGCGTGTTGTCGATCGTGCGCTTGCCCTTCGCCTTCATCATCCGGTCGATCGCCGCCTTCGCGAGGGCGATGCGCTTCTCCATGCGGGCCTGGAAGGCCGCCGAATCAGGCTGGCCGGTCCACCAGGGCGCGTCGTCGGGCGGCATCTTGACCGAGCCCGCCCGGCCCGGGGCCGGCCAGGCGAGGGTGAACGCGAGCAGGAGGCCCGCCAGGGCGAACGAACGGGTGCGGTGCACGAATCCTCCGGAAAGGCGTGGGTCGGGAGACCCGGCGGGCCGCAAAAGGGGCCCCCGGGAGCCGGCAGAGTGGGAACGCGAGGGCAGGCTATCCGAGCCGTCCCCGGGCCCACAATCCGCCCCCGTCCGGCGTGGCGATTCAGGCCCCGAGCGCGGGAGGCATCGAAGGAACTCCGCCAGGTGAGGGGAGCGACGGGCTGCCGCCAACGGAGGCGCGGTGGAGGAGGCCGCTTCGCGGGGATGGGCGAGAGCGCGGGGACGGGACTCTCGGGCGGGGAAGGGAGCGACGCGCCGCCGCCAACGGAGGCGCGGGGGAGGGGGCCGCTTCGCGGGGATGGGCGAGAGCGCGGGGATGGGACTCTCGGGTGGGGAAGGGAGCGACGGGTCCCGTCCCCGCGAAGCGGCCCCCTTCCCCGCGCCGGCTCTTCACGATGACCCGGCGCCGGCTCTGAGAGAAACCCGCCGGCTCCCGTCAGCCCCGCTTCGGCGGCCGCGAAGGCCGCATCTCGACCCGGCTGTGCAGCGCCCGCGGCGAAGTCCGCAGCAGGTCCACCACCATCTCGCCGACGTCCGAAGGCTGCAGCGCCCAGTCCTGCTTCTCCGTCGTGCCGCGCCCGAACTCCGTCGCGACGCTGCCCGGCATCAGGTACGTCGCGCGGATGCCCGCGTGGCGCACCTCCTGGAACAGCACCTCGCTGAACCCGTTCACCGCGTGCTTGCTCGCGCAGTAGGCCCCCGCGCCCGGGAACGCGTTCCGCCCCGCGAGCGAGGAGACGTTGAAGACGTAGCCGCCGCCGCGGGCCTCCATGCGCGGCAGGGCCTCCTTCGTGCAGTAGAAGACCCCGTTCACGTTCGTCTCGATCACCGCCTGCCAGTCCTCCACGCTCAACTCGGCGATCGGCGCGAACAGCCCGATGCCCGCGTTGTTCACCAGCACGTCCACGCCCCCCAGGTCGCGGTCGAGCGTCGTGAACAGCAGGCGCACGTCCTCCGGCCGACGGACGTCGCACGCGTAGCCGCGCGCCGCGCCGATCTCCTTCGCCGCGCGCTCGGCGTGTTCGAGCCGGCGCGCCGTGATCGCGACCTGGAGACCCTCCTTCACGAGGGCCTCGGCGATGCCGCGGCCGATCCCGCGATTGCCCCCGGTGACCAGCGCGACCTTTCCCTTCCACGTGGACGACATGCGAGCGCTCCCTGGGTGGAGGGGCCGCCCGATCAACGCGGGACGTCCCCGGGTCCGACGACGCGGACGACGCGGCCTTCCGACAGCCCCCCGTCCATCTCGAGCTCGACCAGCGTCCCCGGGGAGAAGTTCGCCACGTCGTCGGTCAGCCTCTGGACGAGCAGGCCGAGCAGCGGCAGGTGCGCCACCAGCAACACGCGCGCCGCCGGCAGCTCCAGCGCCGCCAGGGTCGCGACCGTGTCATCGGGGTCGTGATCGGGCGTCAGCTCGGTCAGATGCTCCGCCGCCAGCCCCGGTGCAACCTCGGCCAGGAGCGTGCGGGCCGACTCGACCGCGCGCCGGTAGGGGCTGCAGTAGGCGCGGGTCGGGTTGAAGCCCTCCGCGGCGAGGTGCCGGCCCAGCGCGGCGAGGTGGGCCTCGCCCTCGGGCATCAGCGCGGCGTCGGGGCCCTGTCCGGTCGCGCGGCCGTGCCGGAGCAGGCTGAGGGTCGTTCCCATGACCGGATCATGACGGCGCACGCGGCTCCGTCAACCGCGGATTTGCCGCGCGGGCGGCGGCCCGATAGCATTTCCGCCCACCCGCAGTCACCCGCCGCGCGTCGGCCACCCGGAGCCCGGAACGTTCATGAGCCGTTACCTCGATACCCTGCGCGAGCGCGTCCTGTTCTTCGACGGCGGCATGGGCACCCAGATCCAGGCCCGCGAGCTGACCGTCGAGGACTTCGGCGGCAAGCGCTGGGAGGGGTGCCTCGACTACCTGAGCCTCACGCGGCCCGACGTCCTCGAGGCGATCCACACCGCGTATTTCGAGGCCGGCGCCGACGTCGTCGAGACGAACTCGTTCCAGGCCTCGAAGCTCCGTCTCGAGGAATGGGACCTCGGCGGAAAGACGTTCGAGCTCAACCGCGCCGCCGCCGCGAACGCGCGCCGCGTCGCCGACCGCTTCGCCGCCGCCGACGGCCGCCCGCGCTTCGTCGCGGGCTCGATGGGGCCCTCCGGCATGCTGCCTTCGTCGGAGGACCCGGACCTCGGACGACTCGGCCTCCCCGAGCTGGTCGAGGCGTTTCGCGACCAGGCGCGGGGCCTGATCGAGGGTGGCGCGGACGTGCTGATCCTCGAGACCTGCCAGGACATCCTCGAGATGAAGGCGCAGGTGCTCGCGGCGCGCGAGGCCATGGCGCTCGCCGGCCGCGAAGTGCCGATCCAGTGCTCGGTCACGCTCGATCCGACCGGCCGCATGCTGCTCGGGACCGACGTGCGGGGCGCGCTCGCGACGCTCGAGGCGCTGGACGTGGACGTCATCGGGCTCAACTGCTCGACCGGGCCCGACCTGATGCGCGACGCAATCCGCTACCTGTGCGAGAACGCCTCGACGCCGGTCCACTGCATCCCGAACGCGGGCCTGCCCATCAACGACGGCGGGCGCACGCTCTACCCGATGCGGCCCGACCCGTTCGCCGAGACGCTGCGCGAGTTCGTGCTCGACCTCGGCGTGAACGCCGTCGGTGGCTGCTGCGGCACGACGCCGGACCACATCCGCGCGCTCGTCGCGGCCATCGGCCGCGTCGCGCCGAAGGCCCGTCCCGGCCGCGGGCCGTGGAGCGTCTCGAGCGGCATGACCGCGGCGACGCTGCGCCAGGAGCCCGCGCCGATGCTGATCGGAGAGCGGCTCAACACGCAGGGCTCGCGCAGGGTCAAGCGCTTCGCGCTCGAGGGGAACCTCGAGGACATGATCCCGATCGCCCGCGGGCAGGTCGAAGGCGGCGCGCACGTGCTCGACGTCTGCATGGCCCTCACCGAGCGCACGGACGAACGCGAGATGATGCGTGCCCTGGTCAAGAAGCTCTCGCTCGCCGTCGAGGCGCCGCTCTGCATCGACTCGACCGAGGCCCCCGTCATCGAGGCGGCGCTGCAGGCCTGCCCGGGCTCGGCGATCGTGAACTCGATCAACCTCGAGAACGGCCGCGAGCGCGTGGACGCGGTGATGCCGCTCGTGAAGCGCTACGGGGCGGCCGTCATCGCGCTGACCATCGACGAACAGGGCATGGCCAAGACCGCCGCCCGCAAGCTCGAGGTCGCGAAGCGCCTGCACGACATCGTGACCGGCGAATTCGGCCTGCCCCCCGAGCGGCTGCTGTTCGACGCGCTGACGTTCACGCTCGCCACCGGCGACGAGGAGTTCCGCCGCAGCGGCATCGAGACGATCGAGGGGATCCGCCTCATCAAGCGCGAGCTGCCCGGGGTGCTGACCTCGCTCGGCGTCTCGAACGTCTCGTTCGGCCTGGGCAAGGAGGCGCGCGCGGTGCTGAACAGCGTGTTCCTCTACCACTGCGTGCAGGCCGGGCTCGACGCGGCGATCGTGAACCCCGCCGACGTGATCCCCTACGCGGAGCTGTCCGGAGACGACCGGCGGCTGGCCGACGACCTCGTCTTCGACCGCGACCCGCAGGCGCTCGCGAAGTTCATCACCCACTTCGAGGGCCGCGCGCCGGACGCGCGCACGAAGGAGGACGACGCGGCCGAGGCGGCGATGACGGTCGAGCAGCGGATCCACTTCCAGATCCTCCACCGGCGGCCCGCCGGCATCGAGGCGCTCGTGGACGAGGCGGTGAAGCGGCAGCCCGCCGTCGACGTCCTGAACAACGTCCTGCTCCCGGCGATGAAGGAGGTCGGCGACAAGTTCGGCTCGGGCGAGCTCATCCTGCCGTTCGTCCTCCAGAGCGCGGAGGTGATGAAGAAGGCCGTCGGGCAGCTCGAGCGCTACCTCGAGAAGAAGGCCGACGCGAGCAAGGGGCGCGTCGTGCTCGCGACCGTCTACGGCGACGTGCACGACATCGGCAAGAACCTCGTGAAGACGATCCTGTCGAACAACGGTTACACGGTGTTCGACCTCGGCAAGCAGGTTCCGGTGCAGAAGATCCTCGACAAGGCGCGCGAGGTGGATGCGACGGCCATCGGGCTGTCGGCACTGCTCGTCTCGACGAGCCGGCAGATGCCGATCACGGTGGGCGAGCTGCACCGCCTCGCCCTCGAGTATCCCGTGCTGATCGGCGGCGCGGCGATCAACCGCAACTTCGGGCGGCGCGCCGCGCTCGTGGATGGCGAGGTCTTCTACGCGCCCGGCGTCTACTACTGCAAGGACGCGTTCGAGGGCCTCGACACCATGAACGCGCTCGTGGACCCGGTCGAGGGCCCGAAGCTCGTCGAGCGGGTGAAGCGGGAGGCGTTCGAGTTCAAGGCGAAGAGCGCCGAGCTCGAGGCGCGCGCGGCGGCGTCGAGCGCGAAGCAGCAGGACTTCAAGGTGTCGGTCTCGCGTGACCACGCCGTGCCGGCGCCGCCCCTCTGGGGCCCGCGCGTGACGCCGGTGCGCGAGATCCCGTTCGACGGCGTGTTCGCGGGCATGGACCTCAAGACCCTCTACCGCCTGCACTGGGGCGCCCGCGGCAGCGGCGCGGCCTACGACGACCTCATCGGGAAGGACTTCGAGCCCCGCCGGCTGCGCCTTCAGCGCGAGGCCGAGGAGAAGGGCTGGCTGCGGCCGACGGCGGTCTACGGCTACTTCCCGTGCCAGTCCGAGGGGCAGGACCTCGTCGTCTACGACCCGTCGGCGTTCGCGCCGGGATCGCTCACGCCCCGCGGCAAGATCGAGGAGCGCGTGCGCTTCACGTTCCCGCGCCAGGCCGATCGCGAGGGCCTGTGCCTCGCGGACTACTTCCAGCCCGCCGACACGAGCCGCTTCGACGTCGTGGCCTTCCAGGTCGTCACGGTTGGCGCCAACGCCGACGAGCTGGCCGCGGCGCTGAACGCGCGCGGCGAGTACTCCGAGGCGCTGTTCGTGCACGGCCTCGCGGTCAGCGCCGCCGAGGGCCTGGCCGAGTGGCACCACGGCAAGGTGCGCCGCGAGCTGGGCCTGGAGCCCGAGCGCGGCAAGCGCTACTCGTTCGGCTACAGCGCCTGCCCCGACCTCGCGGACCAGGAGAAGCTGTTCGAGTTGCTGGGACCGCAGGAGGCGATCGGCGTGTCGCTGACGAGCGCGTGGCAGCTCGTGCCCGAGGCGAGCACGAGCGCGATCATCGTCCACCACCCGCAGGCGCTCTACTACCTCGTCCGCGAGTAGCGCCGCCCCGGGTCCCACGGCGCAGGATCGTCGGCCCGAGCCGCCTTGCCGGCGGGCGGGGCGAAGAAGCGTCGGCCGGATTGACGGCGCCCGCGCGCGCGTGTTCGATGCGCGCATGGACATCGCACCGGTCACGCTCGAGGGCGCGCACGTCCGGCTCGAGCCGTTCGACTTCGGCCGCCACTGGGAAGGCCTGCGCCACGCCTGGCTCGAACGCGCGCTCTGGCGGTGGACGGTCTCGCGTGCGGACGACGAGGCGGATCTGCGCGCCTACTTCGAGCAGGCGCTCGCGGACCAGGCGAAGGGCGTCACCGTGGCCTTCGCCACGATCGACCGCGCGAGCGGCCGGCCGGCGGGCACCACGCGCTTCGGCAACATCGTTCGCGGGTCGAAGCGTGCCGAGATCGGCTGGACGTGGCTGCTGCCCGAGTTCCAGCGCACCGCCCTCAACACCGAGGCGAAGTACCTCATGCTCCGGCACGCGTTCGAGTCGTGGGGGCTCATGCGCGTCGAGCTCAAGACCAGCCTCGGGAACGAGCCGTCGAAGGCCGCGATGCGGCGGCTGGGGCTTGTCGAGGAGGGCGTGTTCCGCAAGTGGACGTTCCACGCGGACGGCTCGCCACGCGACACGATCTGGTTCTCCGTGATCGACGACGAGTGGCCGGCGACGAAGGCGCACATCGAGGGGCTCCTGGCCGCCCGGCGCTGAGCGCGCCGGCGGCCGGAGCTCAGTCCCGCGCGGTTTCCGCCTCGCGGACCGCCGCCACGACGTCGTCCACCCGCTCGCGCGCCAGCCAGTGGCCGGTGCCCTCGAGCACGCGCAGCGTCGCGCCGGGCACCGCCGACGGCAGCCACGCCGAGTGAACGCGCCACGGCGTCACGAGGTCGCCGTCGCCGGCCAGGACGACGAGCCGCGTCGCGAGCCGCGGCAGGTCGGCCGCGAGCCGGTCCAGGTCGGCGGGCAGCGTGGCGAAGTTCTCGAGTGCCGCCTCGAGCTGCGAGGGCACGAGGGCCCGCGAGCGGGAGGCGAACCAGCCGCGGGGCACCGGCGAGGGGTGCCACGCGTCCCGGCGCGTGCCGGGGACGGTGAACACGCCGACGGGCAGCGTGAGGATCCAGAGCAGGAGCCGGCGGAGCAGCCCGGGCGGGACGGGGATGCGCACGTACCGCTCGTTGCGCGCGTCCACGCGGGTGCACGGCGCGAGCAGCACGACGCCCGCGACGCGCCGCGGCTCGTCGAGCGCCGCGCGTAGCGCGACGGCGGCGCCGTAGGAGTGGCCGACGAGCAGGGCCGGACCGTCCCCCGCGCTCCCGAGAGCCGCCCGCACGGCGCGCGCGTTCGCATCCAGGTCGAGGGGCCCGCGGCTCCTCGGGCTGCCGCCGTGGCCCGGCCGGTCGAGCGCGAGCACCGTGTGGTCCCGCGCCAGGGCCTCGTAGAGCGGCTCGGGGAAGTCCTCGACGCTCCCGTTCATCCCGTGCACGAACAGCACGGCGGGGCCCGTGCCGCGGCGGGTCACGCGCAGCGAGGCGCCCTCGAACGGGATCCTCCCTCCCGGGGCCGGAAAGCGCAGGCGCACTCCGACCGCGTAGGCGAGATGGACGAGCACGAGAGCCGAGAACAGGCAGGCGAGCACCCCGAGGAGGATGCCCGCCTGGTCGAGAAGGCTCATGCGTGCGGGGTCAGGAGACGCGCGGCTCGGGCCGTTCCGGGTCGATGCCGTACTCGCGGATCGCCGATTCCACGGTCGCCGCCTCCACGCGTCCCTCGAGCATCAGGGCGTGGAGCGTCGCGACGACGATGTGCTCGGCGTCGATCTCGAAGTGCCGGCGGAGCGCTTCGCGCGTGTCGCTGCGACCGAAGCCGTCGGTGCCAAGCGCGACGAACCGGTTGGGAATCCAGCGCGCCGGCATGTCGTTCACCGACTTCATCCAGTCGCTCGACGCCACGACCGGCCCCTCGGCGCCCTCGAGCGCCTGCGTCACCCACGGCCGGCGCGGCGGCTGCGCGGGGTGCAGCCGGTTCCAGCGCTCGGCCTCCAGCGCGTCGTTCCGCAGCTGCTGGGCGCTCGTCATGCTCCAGACGTCCGCGGCCACGTTCCACTTCTCCGCGAGCATCTCCTGCGCCCGCAGCGCCTGCAGCAGGATGACGCCGCTGCCGAACAGCTGGGCCTTCAGCTTCGACTTGGAGCCCGACCGGCGGAAGCGGTACAGGCCCCGCAGGATGCCCTCGTCGCTGCCCTCGGGCTTCGCCGGCTGCCCGTAGTCCTGATTGTAGATGGACAGGTAGTAGAAGATGTCCTCGCCCACCTCGAACATGCGGCGCAGGCCCTCGCGGACGATCGCCGCCAGTTCGTAGGCGAACGCCGGGTCGTAGGCCATGGCGTTGGGGACCGCCGACGCGAGCAGGTG
>CAZPVG010000105.1:0-10205 GCA_964589945.1 uncultured bacterium | reverse complement strand
GGGATGGAGGAGGCGCCGTCGAGCAGCGAGTAGTCGCTGTGGTTGTGCAGGTGGACGAAGTCGGAATGCTTCATGGCACGTCCGGCGAGCTGGCGGTTCGGCGAAGCGGCGCCCGGATGCGCGCCCGGGAACGCGGTGCGCCCCGCGCGGGGAGCGTTGCGGGAGCGCCGTTCAACGTCGACCGGAACCTAGCACAAAGGTCCCGCGCCGGGTCGTCGCGTTTCCCGCGCGATCGACGGCGCGGACTTCGTAGCGGTGCGTCCCCGCGGGGGGCGGCTCCAGGGGACGCCAGCGCAGGCGCCGTGCCTCGGGGTCCCACTCGGTGGGCACGCGCGCGCCGTCGATCCAGAAGCCCGACCGCGAAGCGTCCACGCCGCTGCCGCGCTCGATCACGCGCGCTTCGAGCCGCCACTCCGAGTACGGCCGCGACGGTCCGCGCATCGGCGCGTACGTGCGCACGTGGGGCGCGAGCGTGTCGCGCATCACGGCGAACTCGCCGAGCCCCGACGAGGACGCCGACACGAGGCGAGTCGCGTCGTCGAACGACTCCCCGGCGAGCCCCCAGCTGCCGGATCCCCGCCGCTGGTAGAGCCCCAGACCGCGCGTATGCGCGCGCCGGGACGCTTCGAGCTTCACCGTGACCGACCGGCGGAGCGGCAGGTCGCCGGGCTCCACGTCGATGCACTGCCCGGCCGCCACCAGCCCCTGCGAGGCGCGGCCGGCGGCAGGGCGCGTTCGCGTGAGCAGCAGCTCGGGCTGGAAGAGATCGCCCGCGTCCACCTCGACGCGAGCGCCCGGCGCCGGCACGATCGGCGGGTCCCCGGCCGCGTGCCAGAGGGTCCAGCCCGAGGCCGAGCTCCACGCGGTCCCGTCGCGGCCGCGCGCGAGCAGGCGCGGCTCCGCCGGCGCGCCGAGACCGTCGGTCCCGACGATCGCGAGCCAGCCGTGTCCGTCCCACGTCGCGCGCTCGCCGCCGGATTCGCCCAGCGCCACGCGGACGTCCGTGAGCCCGGCGGGCGCGCCGGTGACGCGCACGCGCAGATGCCGGTCCGGCAGCACCTCGAACGTCCACTCCGGCGGGCCCGTCCCGCGTCCGCCCGAGCCCGCCGGCCGCGCGCGCAGCGGCGGCGGTCCCGCGCCCGGCGGGGGGCGCAGCATGACGACACGCGCTGCCCTTTCGCCGCCCGGCTCGCTCGCGACGATCACGAGCGGACGCGGCGGGTCGCCGCGCGCGACATGGATCACGCCGGCTTCCTCGCCCTCGGGCGCGCTCGTGCGCAGGAAGCGCGGCCGGAAGCCGGCGGGGGCCCACAGCAGCATCCCGCCCGTGTTCGCGATGCGCCCGCGGTCCACGAGCAGACCGATCTGCGACATCTCGCCGGCCCACGAGATGCTGTCGAGCCGCGCCTCGACCGTCTCGCCGTTCCACTCGAGGCGGGTGCTCCACGCCGGCGCGTCGTCGCCGCCCGGCACGCCGCTCCGCGACCGCACGACGGCGCGCAGCCGGCCTTCGACCTCGAGTGTCTCCGGCGCCGCGCGCAGCCTGAAGCGGCGCGGCGCCAGGCCGCCCTCCACGCGGGAGGACGCGTCGAGCGGCTCCAGCGCGAGCCAGACGAGCCGGGGCGTGCCCACCGGGCCGGGCACGAGACCACCGCGCAGCGGATGGATCGCGAAGTCGTCGTGCCGGATCTCGACGTGCAGGTGCGGCGGCCCGGCGCCGCTCTGCCCGGACCAGGCCAGCGTCTCGCCCGCGAAGAAGCGGAAGCGTCCCCGCGGCGGCCACAGGTCGCGCTCGTAGAAACCCTCCGCGCGCTGCGCCGAGTCCACGTACGCGGCCAGGGCCGGCGTGTAGGCGTCGAGATGCCCGAAGACGACGAGCCGGCCGTCGTCGCCGCGCAGGTAGATCGAGCGCCCGTAGCCGACGCCCGAGGCGCGCACGCGCTCGACGGTCCCCGGGATGGGGGCGCGGACGGGCTCGCCGGTGTGGTGCGACGTCGAGAAGTCGAAGCCGGCGTGGAAGTGGCCGGCGCGCACCTCTCCGAAGCCGCCCGTGACGCGCAGCGTGTCGAGCGGCGGGAACAGGAACGCCGGCCCGAAGACCGGCGGCACTTCCGAAGACGCGGCCGCCGGCGCGGTGGCACCCGGGCCCGACGCCCCTGCCGCCACCGGAATCCGGACGCAGGTCGCAACGGCGACGAGCGCCAGCCATTGCAACGCGCACGCGAAACGCGCCCCACCTTGCGCCACGCATCGCAGAGTCGGCCGCGAATCGATTGCGAAAACGTCACTCCCGGACAACGCCCTCTCCCTCCCGCCGGCTGGCACCGGCGTTGCTGACTCCACTGCCTCGGAACTGACCCAGGGCTTCTGGCTCGGAGGCCCGCATCCCCCCTCGGTTCTCGCCGAGTTCTCGCAGGAGGCCCAACGTGAAGTCGATTCGCCCCGTCACCTTCGCCCTCTTCATGGGCGCCATGCTGTTCGTGCTCGCCGGCTGCGGAAAGTCCAGCGACGTGACCGCCCCCGCGGGCCAGACCCTTGATACCACGCCGCCCGCCGCTCCGACGAACGTCGCGGGGTCGTACGATGCGGGCGCGCAGCGGGATTACATCCACTGGACGGGCAGCACCTCTTCCGACGTCGTCACCTACGAGGTGTGGCAGTACGACTCGGATCCGGCCGCCGGCGCCACGGGCGTGATGATCGGCACCACGGACGCGGGCACGGACGTCCTCGCGCTCCCGATCACGACCGATGCCCGCCCCGCGTGGTTCCGCGTCCGGGCCATGGACGACGCCGGCAACCTGAGCGCGTATTCCTCGAGCGCGCAGCACGACCTGCACTCGTGGAACGGCTCGCCCACCCCGGGCGGCGGTCCCATCCGGGAGGGCGGCGTCAACTAATCAACCAGGATGAGCAGCGGCGGAAGGACCCGCCTTCAGCGGACCAGCACCATGCGCGCCTCCGAGTGGCTCCCGCCGCTCGTGAGGCGCGCGAAGTAGAGGCCGGCCGGGACCGAGCGACCCTCGTCGTCCCGGCCGTCCCATATCCAGCTGCCGCCGGGCTCGCCGCCCAGCTCGACGCGGCGCAGCGAGCGCCCGCCGAGGTCCAGGATCTCGAGGCGCTGCCGCGGGGCCACGAGGCGCGTGTCGCCCTGCCAGTCCAGCGTGATGGGGGGAGCGCCCGGTACGGGTCGCGCGGCGATCGCGATGCCGGTCCGGCCCGTGATGGCGCCGCCCGGGTCCAGGATCGCGCTGGCGAGATTCGAGATCGCCGCCGTCGAGCCCGTCGCGTCCACGCCGCGGACGGCGAACGTCCAGCGCCGGCCCCGCCCGAGGCCCGTCACCGTGAGCGATTCGGGCGAGCCCGCCGCCGCGGTCGCCGCGAGCTGCACCTGGACGGGCGCCGAGTCGAAGCCCGCCTCGTCGAACGAATACGGCGCGCCGGCGATCTCGTACCTCACGGGCCGCCCGTCCGGCCCGTCGTCGGTCGGCGCGGTCCAGGCGAGCCGCACGGTGCTGTCGTGGGCCGCGATCACGCGCAGGTCCGCGATCGCGTTCGGTGGAACGCCCGGCGTGAGGACCGTGTCCGCGTTGCCGGCGGCGCCGACATTGCCCGCGTCGTCCACCATCTCGACCCGGAAGGACCACTGCCGGCCCTCGGGGCTCGAGACCACGAGCGTGTCCGGCGTGCCCGCGGAGTCCGGATTCGCGATCACCTGCAGGATGGAATCGCCGGGGGCCGGCAGCGCCCGGCCCAGCACGCGCGCCTCGCGCGCCCGGCCCACCGTCCCGTCGTCGCCCGTGTTCGTCCACGTGACGCGGACGTGCGTCGCGTCGAGCGCGGCGGCGAGGACGTCGTTCACGGGCGCCGGCGGCACGCGGTCGTACAGCGGCAGGCCGATCGGGTAGTGCCTCGCGCCCGTGCGGGCGTCGTCGCCGCGCACGCCGGGCCAGTAGGCCAGCGACTCGTTCCAGGTCGAGGGGCCCGCGTCGAACGCGTACACCATCGAGTCGGCGAGCGCGGTCCCGGCCGCGATCTCGGTGGCGCCGTCGGCGTCGAGATCCGCGAGGCCCGGCCACGCCCCCGCCACACCGGGCTTCGGGAACCCGTACACGGCGGCGCCGGAGTCGTCCCAGACGGAGAAGCCGGTCGTGAGCCGCGCGCCGATGCAGGCGCCCGAAGCGGCCATCGGCCCCACCACGACCGCACCGCCCACCGGGCCCGAGGTGCCCTGCGGGGTGTGCGCCGGCAGCGCGACGCCGTTCGAGTCGAGCACCGAGATCGCCGGGCCCGTCACGGCCACGATCTCGTCGAGGCCGTCGCCGTCGAGGTCGCCGAGCGCGAGGTCGGCCGGCACGCTCGCGGACAGCGTCCGCGTCCAGCGCACCGAGCCGTCGGCCGCCAGCGCCGTGAGCGTCGTGCCCGAAGCGAGCAGCACCGTGGGCGCCGAGCCCGCCCCCGCGAAGCGCGCGATCACCGGTGCGCGGCCCACCGCGCCGCCGGACCATGGCCAGCCGGGGGCCTCGCTGCCGTCCCAGCGCACCGCGTGCGCGGTGCCGTCCCCGCTCCAGACGACGACCTCGTCGCCCGGCTGCCCGTCGAGATCGGCGAGCGCGACCGCGGTGCCGCCGGGGAAGCCCGGATCGAACGGGAACGCGCCGAACGCGGCGCCGTTGCCGTCCCACGCGTAGATGCGCCCGCTGAAGCCCGTCGCGACGAGCTCGGGCACACCGTCGCCGTCGAGGTCGCCGGCCGCGAGCTGCAGGTTCTGGTTCGTCCCCAGACCGGTGATCGGCGTCCAGCCCGATGGCGGCCCGCCATCGTCGTCGAACGACTGGATCGTACCGTTCGCGGTGGCCACGAACACGCGCGGTCCGCGACCGTCGAGGAAGTCCGCGGCCACCGGATTCCCGACCGGCGCAGCGGGCAGCGACGCGACCCACGCGGTGTCGGCCGTCGTGCCGTCGAACGCGATCACCTGCGCGCTCGAGGTCGCGTAGACGACGCGGGTGACGCCGTCGTTCTCGCGCAGGACGACCGGCGCCCCCACGGTCTGCCCGAGCGTGCGCTCCGCGCTCGTCGTCGGCGGGTCCGTGAGCGCGCGGAACGCGTTCAGCCGCCCGGTGCCGTAGTAGAAGATCCCGGGGTTCTGCGCCCGGATGTCGTCCGCGGTCTCGCGCAGCCTCGCCAGCAGCCCGTAGGGCGTGAGCGGGTCGAGCCCCTCGGCGCGGCGCTGCGCCTGCAGCAGCGCCATCACCCCGGCGACCTGCGGCGCGGCGAAAGAGCTGCCGATGAGGCCGGTGCGGTAGCCCGGCACGCGGTACGAGAGCACGCTGTCGGTGCCGGCGGCGCGGTCCACGAACGTCGAGACCATGGCCATGCCCTGCGCCGTGAGGTCGATCCAGGGCCCGGTGGCCCGCGAGGAGGCGACGACGTCGTTCGAGTCCGCGTAGGTCACGGAGACGACGTCGTCCCGATTGCCGAGGTAGGCCGACGACGAGATGGTGTTGCCGGCCGCGTTCGCGATCGCCACGCCGTCCCGCGTCGCGGCGGTGACGGCGACATCGAGCCCGCTGCCCGCGAGGTTCGCGGACTCCCACGACGCGTTGATGATGGACGCGCCCATGCGCGTCGCGTAGCGGATCGCCTGCGCGGCGTAGGTCATGTTGACCTGGGCGTTCGGCTGCGAGCCCACCTGCCAGGCGATGCGCAGCGGCATCAGCCGCACCTTCGGCGCGACGCCGGCGATGCCGATCGCGTTGTCCACGATCGCGCCCACGATGCCCGCGACCGCCGTGCCGTGGCCGGCGAAGTCGTTCGGGTCGTTGTCGGCGTTCACGATGTCCTCGCCCGTGGCCGCGCCCGCCCCCGCGCTCTGGACGAAGTCCCAGCCCCAGGTGTCGTCCACGAAACCGTTGCCGTCGTCGTCCACGCCGGGCAGCCCTTCGGCCTCGGCCCAGTTCGTCCAGATCTGCCCGGGGCCCGGCCCCTGGCCGCCGAGGTCGGGGTGATAGGGCAGCACGCCGGTGTCGATGATCGCGACGATGATCGAGGTGTCACCGTCGCTCACGTTCCACGCCTCCGGCGCGGCGATGTCGTGCCCGCGCGCATCCGCCTGGTAGAGCCAGGTCTGGCTCGTGAAGAGCGAATCGTCCGGCAGCGCCGAGACCGGCAGCACGGCGACCGGCAGCGCCAGCGCCACGCCCGCGGCGGCGCCGAAGCGGTCGAGCGCGTCCTCGAGACGCACGCCGGGCGGCAGGTGCACGAGCCAGAATGCGGTGAAGTCCGGCTGTGACGGATCCGACGGCGGAGTCTCGCCGACGAACTCCGGCTCGAACACGCAGCCGCCGAACGAGGCGGCCACCGCGTCCACCGAGGCGAGCCCGAGGCGAAGCGTCTGGCGGGCCCGCGTCGGCCCGGCCGAGCGTGGCGACGCGACCCGCGCGGCGGACGGCGCGAGCCGCAGCTCGACGAGATCGCCGACGTAGCTCCTCGGTCCCACGCTCGCGGCACCGGCCCGCTGGACCGGCAGGTCGAGCGTGGCGGCGCCCGCGGCCCCCGCCAGGGACGGCAGGAGCGCCATATAAAGGAGGAGGGCCGGCAGGTCGCGGTTCAGGCGCATCAGGCGAACGCGACCGTCGGGCTCCGATGCCCGATTCGGTCGCGAGTGAAGGAAGTGTAACGTCCGGCGGGGGCTTCTGGCGACCGCGAATTCCCGGCCGGCAGGTGCGCCGAGGGGCGCTGTGCTTGACGCCCCGCGGGGTGCAACGCACACTCGCCCGCGATTCGACGCCCGCGCTCCGAGCGCTCCCCGTCCTTCCCAACCCAACGCGGGAACCATGTCCGAGAACATTCGCGAACGGCTCCGCCAGATGCTGCTGGAGCGCTCGATGCGCTTCGGCGAGTTCGTCCTCAGCTCCGGTGCCACCTCGAACTACTACATCGACGTCCGCAAGACGAGCCTGCATCCCGAGGGACTCAAGCTCATCTCGAAGCTCTTCTGGGAGCAGCTCGAGAGCGACGACATCACCGCCGTCGGCGGCCTCACGCTCGGCGCCGACCCGCTGGTCGCCGGCGTCCTGTGGTGGAGCCACGAGGCGGGCCACCCGCTCGAGGGGTTCCTCGTGCGGAAGATGGCGAAGGACCACGGCATGCGCGGCCAGGTTGAGGGGAACCTCGCGGGTCACAAACGCGTGGCGATCCTCGACGACGTGATCACGAGCGGCGAGAGCGCGATCATCGCCGCCGAGGCCGCCGAGTCGTACAAGGCCGAGGTCGTGCGCGTGCTCGCCGTGGTCGACCGCGGGCAGGGCGCGCCGCAGATCTTCCAGCAGCGCGGCTACCCGTTCACGCCGCTCTTCACCATCGGCGAGCTGCTGCCGGCCGAGAAGTAGGCATCCACGGCCCGCGGCGCGTCCCCCGACCGCGCCGGGCCGGTCCGTGGCCCGTCCCCAGCGGGCCGAAACACGCGCCGCAAGCGCGAGGAACGAACCGCCGATAACACCCGGCGGAGCCTGGCAACGCACGCCCCCCGAAAGAGCCACGAAAGACCCGGGATGTTCGAAAAGCACTTCGGACTGCGCGAGAACCCGTTTCCCGCCGGACATCAGCTGCGCTTCCTGTATCCCAGCCGGGAGCACCAGGAAGCGCGCGCGCACCTGCGTTACGGAATCGAGAATCGCGAGCCGTTCGTCCTGATCACCGGCGAGGTCGGCACGGGCAAGACGACCGCGCTCTACGACGCACTCGCCGAATGGGGCAACCAGGTCAGCGTCGCGCTCATCACGAACTCCGCGCTGACCCGGCCCGAGCTGCTCGAGGAGATCTGCCTGCGCTTCGGCGTCCCGCTGCCGGCCGACGCCAGCAAGCCGAAGATGCTCACGCTGCTCGAGCGCCATCTGCTCGGCATCCGTTCGCGCGGCGAGCACGCCGTGCTGCTGCTCGACGAAGCGCAGAACCTCCCCACCGAGCTGCTCGAGGAGATCCGGCTGCTCTCGAACGTGGAGTCGGGCGGCGAGAAGCTGATGCAGATCTTCCTCGTCGGCCAGCCCGAGCTCGAGTCGAAGCTCGGCCGGCCCGAGCTTCGCCAGCTCCGCCAGCGCATCACGGTGCACTACCGGCTGAACCCGCTCTCGCCCGAGGAGACGGCCGGCTACATCCACCACCGGCTGTCGGTCGCCGGCGGCAACGCGTGGTCCACGTTCCCGCCCGAGAGCTGCCGCGAGGTCTACCGCTTCACGCACGGCATCCCGCGCGAGATCAACACGGTCGCCTCGAACGCGATGATCACGGCCTACAGCGAGAACGCCCCCACGGTCACGATCGAGCACGTGCGCTCGGCCGCCAACGAGGGGGAGTTCCACAGCGTGCTCGGCGAGAACGACCTGCGGCTGCCCTCGGCCGCCGACCTCGCCGCCGCGCTCCGGCAGGGCGAGGCGGAGGCCGCCGCCGCCCAGGAGCCCGAGACTGGATCCGAGCCGCAACCCGCGACACCCGCGCCCCCCTCGCCGGCACCCGAGACGCCGGTGCCGCCTCGCGGCGCCTCGCCTTCGCCGCACGCCGGCGCGCCGCCCGCCTGGACGCCGCCCCCCGAGAAGCCCGCGGAGCGGGTCGAGCCCGTTCTCAAGGAGGAACTCGACGCCTGGAGCGCCGCGGCGAGCGACCTTCTGAAGGCCCGCCAGCGCGCACGCGAGGGCGGCGTCGAGCCGCCGTCGCCCGCCCCGGCTCCACCCGCTCCGACTCCGGCCCCGGCGCCGCCACTGCGCGCCCGGTCTCTCGAGTCGCCCGCAGCGGCTCCCCGCCCGTCCCGCGATCCGGCCCCGGCCGAGACGTCCGCAGGGGGCGATTCCGCGAGCTCCCGATTGTCGGCCCTCCCGCCACGGCTGCGCGACAAGATCGAGCAGGACTTCGCGTCCGAAGAGCACGCTCGATCGGCCGCACTGCCGTGGTTGATCGCCGTCGCCGCGGTCGCCGTCGTCGTCGTCGGATTCGTGCTCGCGCAGCGTTTCGGCGTGATCGACGTACCGTTCATGCGCGGTATCGCCGGCACGCCCGCGATCGCCGACACGACCGGCGCGCAGGGTGCCACGGCAAACGAGGCGTCGCAGGGCCCCGTCGCCGCGCAGACCGACAGCGCGGCGGCTGCCGCCGCCGACACGGCCGCGACCCCGGCCCCCGCAGCCGGTGCCACGCCCGCCCCGTCGCCCTCCGGGTCGCCCACCGCCGAGGCCACGCCTCCCGAGCCGCCGAAGCCTGCGCTCAACAACGTCTACGGAATCGCGGTCGGCGATTACCTCGAGCAGGATCGCGCCGGACAGGAGAGCGCCCGTCTCGCCGACCTGACGGGCCTGCCCGGGCGGGTCGTCCGCCACTTCGACGGCGGCACGTCGATGTTCCGGGTCGTGCTGGGCAACTTCGACGACGAGCCGAGCGCCGAGCACGCCGCCGACCGGCTCCTGCTGCAGCCCGGCGTGCGCGAGGCGCGCGTCATCGTGATCGCGAAGGTCCGGGCGAACGACTGACGCGCGCAGCGCAGGTGCGACCCGAAGGCGCCCGCGATCCGTGGGGGCGCTGGGTGCTTCGGGGACTTCCCCGAGCAGCTCCACTCGGCTTGCCGCGGCGCCGCGCCGACGCTATGTTCCGCCGCCGCATTCGAGGCCACGGGCGCGCCCTCCGCGCCCGCCCGCCAGCGCCGCGTCCCCATCGTCTAGAGGCCTAGGACACCGCCCTTTCACGGCGGTAACACGGGTTCGAATCCCGTTGGGGACGCCAGCTCTCGGGTGACTCCCAGAGACGCACGCGGAATGACAGTGACTTGCAGGCGCGAGCAGTCCGCCTGAGTCCCCTCAGCCCCCCGAGTCCGGCGCGCGGCCCGCACACTTCCCGCACAGGGTCCGTGCGCTTTCCTCGCGCGCGGCTCCCCCCCGTCGAGGCATTGCACGTGCGCCGGGTCGCACCCTGTGGTCCGCTCTTGGCGGGTCTGGTGCTGTTCGAAATCGGCGCCCTGTTGCTGACCGACCGGGCCCGTTCGATGCGAAGACTCGAGAATCCGTAGTGCGCCGAAAGCCGGCCGATTTCACGCGGCCAGCCCGATGGGAACACCGGAGCGGGCACCGAGGCGTTCCAGAGAAGCAATCTGAACCCGGCCGGAGCCGACGTCGCTGGAGGCCAGTGAGATGATGGCGTGAACACAATAAGAAGGCGAC
>CAZPVG010000104.1:0-10488 GCA_964589945.1 uncultured bacterium | reverse complement strand
GGCACCATGCTCGAGCCGTCGTCCCGGCGCGCCACGCGCCACAGGTCTTCCTTGTTGTAGAAGATCTGCGGATCGGTCATGTGGTACGTGGCGTAGACCTGCGCCTGCACGGCGAAGAGCCGCTGCGGGTAGCGCATGTGCGCCTGCAGGTCGGCCGGCATCGAGTCCAGCGGTGCGAACGCCCCGGGGAAGATCTTCTCGTAGGTCTTGAGCAGCGGGTCCTCGGGATCCACGGCCCACAGCCGGACCGTGCCGTCGTAGGCGTCGACCGTGGCCTTGACCGAGTTGCGGATGTAGTTGCCCAGCCGCGCCGTCGGCGCCGAGTACGGAAGGCGGTCCGAGGTCGTGTAGCCGTCGAGCATCCACGTGAGCCGCCCGTCGCGCCGGATGACGATGTACGGGTCACTGTCCCACTGCAGGAAGGGCGCGATCCGCGCGACCCGGTCGAGGATGGTCCGGTGGATCAGGATGCGCGTGCCGGGCACGAGATCGGTGGACAGCACGATCTTCGGCTCGCTGTAACGCAGCGCGAACAGGAGCCGGCCGCCGAAGCCGCCGAGCGGCAGGCCGCCCTTGCCCCGGTAGTGCGTGTAGGCGTTTTCCTCGCCCGAGGGATAGTCGAACTCGCGGGCGGCGGTGTTGACGAACACGTACCGGGCCGCCAGCTCGCCGTAGTAGATCTCGGGCCGCGTGATCTTCAGCCTCGGCTTCGAGGACACCGGGGGGATGTCCTTCACGTAGTACTCCGGCAGGCCCTCCGGCGAGATCCGGTTGACCGGCGCCACGCACACGCCGTAGCCGTGCGTGTACGTGAGGTGCTCGTTGATCCAGATGCGGGCGGGCAGCGCCGCCGGGTTGAGCTCGCGGGTCGAGAGCGCCACCTGCCGCAGCTCGTCGCCCAGCATGTAGCGGTCGTTGTCCACGTCCACGAAGTCGTAGTAGGTGCGGATCTCCTGCAGCTGGGCGTTGGTCCGCTTGAGCGGGCCGCCCTCCCACAGGCGCACGTTGTCGATGGTCCGCTCGTTCGCGGCGACCTGCGAGGCGCTCAGGTTCGTGGTGGCCGGGAACCTGCCTTCCTCGACGCGATCGAGCCCGTAGGCGTGCCGCGTCGCCGCGATCTCGCGCTCGAGGTACGGCCGCTCCCGGTTGAGCTCGTTCGGCGTCACGATCAGCCGCTGCATCGCCGAGGGCCAGACCTGCAGCAGCAACAGGTGGCCCACCACCACCGTGACGATCGCGACCGGCGTGACCCGCGTCCATCCGCGGAAGCCCTCGACCACGACGATCAGCGCGGCGAGCACCGACAGCACCGCGGCGATCGTCAGCCCGGGGAGCGTGGCGTGCAGGTCGGAGTACCCCGCGCCGTTGACGATGCCGATCGAGCTCTGGAGCAGCCCGTAGCGTCCCAGCAGGTCCTGCGCCGCGACGACCAGCAGCCCGATGCCGAGCAGCACCGAGAGGTGGCGGCGCACCCCGCGGCCGACGAACAGCCGGTCGGGACGCAGCCACACCTGCCCCTGGAGGACGTACGCGGCCGCCGTCGCGCCGAGCGTCACGACCAGCGTGAACAGCGCGAATCCGGCGATCGCCGAGACGAACGGCAGGACGTAGACGTAGGTCGACAGGTCGTGGTGGAAGACCGGATCCGTGACGCCGAACGGCTGGCCGTGCAGGAACGTGAGCCACGGCAGCGCCAGTCCCCCCGCCCAGGTCGCCACCAGAAGCGCGAAGCCCATCCCCACGAGCACCGCGAGCGCGCGCAGCGCGGGACGGATCAGCTCGTAGGGCGGCGCCTGCGCCGGCTGCTCGTGGAGGGACATGACCTGCGGCGGCATCCGCCGGATGGCGCCGAGCACGTTCACGAGGAAGAACGCGAGGAACGCGCCGCCGAAGGCGGCCTGCAGCCCGATGCCGTTCCACAGCAGGGACAGGAACACCTGCCGGAAACCCACTTCACCGAACCACAGGTACTCGACGTAGTAGTCGGGCAGCACGCGCGCGATCAGGAACACGAGCACGCCGATCGCGATGACGATCAGCAGGCCGCGCGATGGGCGCTGGCGTGGTCGGATGTCGGGAATGGACATGTGCACGGGGGTCCTCCGAACGAGCGAGCACCGTAGCACATGCCTCCGGGCCGCCTTCCGAGGCGGGACCGGCGGAGCCCCGCGCCACGGGGATCGCTTCGGCCCGCAGGCACGCGGGATCGCGCCGACCGCGCGTCTGGCGGGCCCGCGGCGGCGAAAGGCACGCCGGCCACCTCCCGCAAGGGAGGTGGCCGGACGGGCGATCGGACGGAACTAGCGGTAGAGGGCCTTCAGGCGTCCCCAGGTCTCACTCATGGCCGGCACCGGCAGGTCCTGGTGCAGGTCCACGTTGTCCACCTTCATGGACGACACACTGCCGGTGACCGCGCCGGTCGGCGCCTCGAACTGGATCGTGAGGTGGTCGGTGCCCGCGGGGGCGACGAACGAGCCGCTGTAGTGCGTCCAGCCGGCCGGCGCGTAGTTGCCCTGCAGGCCCGCGTTGCCGATCACGGCGCCGACGGAGTTCTGCGCGAACACCTCGACGAAGAAGACGCCGCCGTTGGCCGCGGTGCCGAGGCTGAGGTCGTACGAGTAGTAGACCGTGCCCATGTCCGCGGTGCCCGGGCCCGTGGTCTGCGCCATCGTCAGGCCGTTCGCCTCCGCCTGGTTGTCCAGGAACGCGCAGTGCGTGCCGGGCGCCGACGGGCCGTTGTCGGAGATGATCGTGATCGTCGCGTTCGGGCCCAGGCCGCCGACGCCCGCCCACGGCGCCAGCAGGCCGGTTTCGAAGTCGGGGTTGCCGAGAAGGTTCGCGGCCGAGCCGGGGCTCACGGCCGCCGCGATCGCGATCGCACAGACCGAACCTGCAAGGAGGAGTCTCAAGGGCTTCATCGTTCGCCTGCCTTTGTCGCGAAACGTCCTTCCCCGCCTCCTGCAGCCTTCCGCGATTCGGAATCGGAGCGGGGCCGCTCCCGCTCGTCGGGCCGGCGGCCGTCGGCGCGGCGGGTGGGCCGGGTGCCCGATGACGGGGTCCCGGGCACGGGCTGGCCCGTGTCCGAGGGGGGGAGAAGGTACAATTGTACGGTCAGCGAACAAAGTCTATTCTCCCGTTGGCGCTCGGGCCCCACCGGCCCGGCGACCGCGAACCGGCACCCCGATGCGCCCGGCCGCGCCGGGCGTGAAGCCAGGAACGACCCCATGCGCAAGACCACCTTCGTGCTCGCCTCCCTCCTGTCGCTCGCCGCCGGCATCGCCCCCGCGGCGCGCGCCCAGGTCGGGCCGCTGCTCTGGCAGGACAACTTCGACTCGCTCGCCAACTGGCTCGTGGTGACCGGCAACGGCAACTGGGGCTGGGGCAACGGCGAACTCGAGTACTACAGCGCGGCGAACGTGGACATTGCGGACGTTCCCGGCGAGCCCGGCAACAAGGCGCTGCGCATCGTCGCGCGCAACGAGTCGGGGCCCGGCATCGTGGACCAGTGGGGCAACCCGCTGAACTACACCTCGGGCAAGGTCAGCTCTCGGTCCTTCGTGAGCGTGAAGTACGGCATGATCGAGACCCGCTTGCTCGTGCCCGACCTGCGCGTCGGCGGCTGGCCGGCCTTCTGGATGATGGGTACCGCCACCGCTGAATGGCCCGTCTGCGGCGAGGTGGACCTGATGGAGATGGGCGCGCGGCAGTCGTTCCGCGACCTCCACGACACGCACAACGGCGGCAACGGGCTCGACAACTCGACCGAGAACCAGATGGTGGGCGCGAACGCGATCCACTACTCGGCCTCGGCGGTCGGCGCCGGCAACCCGCTCGGCGTCTCGAGCCTGGCCGACGACCCGCTCGACGTGTACGACCGCCCCTACTACAACTACGCGAACCCGTTCGACGGGCGCTTCCTGACCTACCGGCTCTACTGGGACGAGAACTCGATGCGCTTCACGGTCGTGGACGGCGGCGTCGAGCGCGACCTGTACGCGAGCCCGTTCGTCTTCGGCCCGGACGCCGGCGCGTTCCGGCAGCCGTTCTACTTCCTCATGAACCTGGCGATCGGCGGCGCCTACACCGACGCCTACGTGCTCGGCGACCCCGGCGCCGGCGTGCCGATCTCGATGCCGCTGCCGGCCACGATGTACGTGGACTACGTGCGCGTCTACCAGTGGAACGGCCAGGGCGAGGTGAAGCTGGGCCCGCCGACGCAGGAGCACGGCCGCTTCGGGCTGTACACCGACACGACGCCGGTGAACGACGGGCTCGTGACCGACTCGACCTCGCACGTGTACGCCTGGGAGAGCACGCTCGCCCCCGGCACGATCGCCCCCTACGAGGGCGACCACGTGATGACCTTCCAGACGACCGGCAAGGGGTGGTTCGGCGCCGGCATCATGTCGGTGCAGCCCGTGAACCTGTTCGCCATAGGCCAGAGCCCCGACGGCTCGCTCAGGTTCCACATCAAGATCCCCGCGAGCGTCACGTTCCAGATCGGGATCATCGACGTGTGGACGAACCAGAACTACGTCACCTTCCCCGCCAACACGACCACCTACGGCCTCGTGCGCAACGGCGAGTGGGGCGAAGCCTCGATCCCGATCTCGGAGCTGCGCGGCACGCTCATGGACCTGCGCATGCTGAGCTACGAGTTCGTGATCCTCGAGACCAGCGGCGCCTCGTGCGAGTTCGCCGTGGACGACGTCTACTGGGACTCGGGCACGACGACCGCGGTCGGCGACGAGCCGCGGCCGCGGGCGGGGGTGGCGCTGCTGCCCGGCGCGCCGAACCCGTTCAGGTCCGGCACGACGCTGCGCTTCGTGCTGCCCGCGAGCCGGGCCTACGAGCTGGCCGTCTACGACGCCGCCGGCAAGCGCGTGACCGGATTCCACGGCACCGGTACGGCCGGCGAGAACACGTTGCGCTGGGACGGCCGCGACGATCTCGGGCGGCCCGTGGCGCCGGGCGTCTACTACTGCCGCCTCTCGGCCGGCGGGCGGCCTGCGGTGCAGAAGGTCGTGCTGCTGAGGTAACACGACGGGCCCGGCACCCGAGTCCTTCGACTCGCGTCCCGGGCCCTCGACCCGGCGACTGCTACTGCGCGCGGATCGCCGACGTGGTCGCGCTGGCGCTTCCCTGTCGCAACCGCACGAAGAACACACCGGCGTGCCGCGGCACCTCGTCGAGCCGCAGCACGTGGCGGCCGGCCCCGAGGCCGGCGAGCACCCGCCCGCCCACGCGGCGGCCGGCGACGTCGAGGACCTCGATCGTCGCGGGCTCCGCCGTCGGGAGCGTGAACGCCAGCCACACGTCGCCACGCGCCGGGCTCGGATAGGCTCTCTCGATTGCGAGCGCGACCCCGGAAGGCACTGCGATCCACACCTCGGGGCTGAAGCTCTGCCCTCCCGCCGAAGGCACGCCCAGCCGGTAGGCGTAACGCCCGCCCGGCTGGACGTTCGCGTCCTCGAGCGTCACCCGGCCGAGCCCATCGCTCAGCAGGCTGCCGAGCGGCTCCCATGGCCCGGCCTCGGCGCGGCGCCAGGCGGTGACCTCGTTCGCCCCGCTCACCGCCCACGTGATCCGCACGAGACCGGGCCGGGCCTCGCTCGAGACCATCGAGAAGAGCGCCGCGGTCACGCCGTCGGACGTCCATTGCGCGGAGCCCGCGGCGTTCAACCTCTGGGCGTAGAGGAGTCGCTCCACGCCGTCGCGGAAGTCGGTCCAGGTGATCGTCGCCGAGCCGGCGTCGGCCGCCACGGCCGCCTCGTACTGCCCGCGTGCGGCGCTCACCACGGCGACGCCGTTCGCCGTCCACTGCGGCGTGCCGGCCGCGTTGACGCGCTGCGCGTAGACGTCGGCGAAGCCCGCGCGCTGGTCGGTCCACGTGAAGATCCCGCCGCCGGCGCCGTCGTTCGCGAGGCCGGACAGCCACTGCCACGACGTGGCGTCGCAGACGGTCAGGGCGCTCGTGCCCCACTGGAGGGCGCCGAGGCTGTTCACGCGCTGAGCCGCCACGTCGCCGGGACCGCTGGAGGCCTCGGACCAGGCCGCGATCGCCCCGCCCGAGCCGTCGCTCACGAGCCGTTCGCCCTCCCGCCAGGCGTCGGTGTCGGTGAGCAGAATGCCGCCCAGCGTCCACAGGCTCGAGCCGTCCGCAGCGAAGCGCGACGTTCGCACCTCGGTGTTCAGGAACTCGCCGGTGCCGAAGAAGTCCACGTTCTGGACCTCGAACAGCACGATCGTGCCGCCGGCCCCGTCGGGGACCGCGTCCACGCACCGCGCGAGCGCGTAGAAATAGCTGCCCGTGCTCTCGAGCCCCAGCCCATCGGCGGGCCACTGCGGGCTGCCGGCCGAATCGAGCCGCTGCCCGTAGATCGTCGGGGCGTACGTCGAGCGCCCGTCCATCCACGTGACGATCGCGCCGCCCGTGCCCGAAAGCGCGAGCACCGGGGAGAACTGCTGGCCCATGGCCGTGCACACGGCGAGGCCGTTGGCGCCCCACAGCCCGGCGCCGGCCCCGCCGAGACGCTGCACGTACACGTCCTGCGTGCTCCCCCGCTCGTCGGTCCAGGCGAGGATGGCCGACCCGGCGCCATCGGCGATGAGGCGAAGGTCGTACTGGTCGCCGGCGGCGTTGCACACGACGACGCCATCGGCGGTCCATTGCGCGACGCCCGCTGCGTCGAGGTGCTGTGCGTAGAGGTCGGATTCCGCGCCCCCGCGGTAGTCCTCCCACCCGATCACGATCCCACCCGCGCCGTCGGGCACCACCCCACTCGCGTACTGGAACCCGGCCGCGCTGCACACGCTCACCGTCCCGGTGATCGGCGAGCCGTCGGAGCCGAGCCGCTTGGCGCGCAGGTCGAAGTCGTCGCCGACCTTCTGGTGCCACACGGTCCAGGTCCCGCCCGAGCCATCGCCCACTACGATGGCCGCCCGCTGCGAGCCCGGGTCGGCGGCGACGCGCTGTCCGTTCGCGGTCAGCTGGACGACGCCGCTCGAGTTGACGTGCTGCGCATAGGGCTCCGCGAAGATGTGGCGATAGTCCACCCAGGTCGTGACGAGTCCTCCGGAGCCGTCGGGGGCCATCGCCACGGGGCTCTGGTCGCCGGGCGCGGCGCAGACCGCGACACCGTCCGTGCCCCAGACCGCGGTGCCGCCCGCGTCCACGCGGCCGACGTAGAGGTCGCGCTCTCCGGCGCGCTCGTCCTCCCAGAAGAGCGAGAGCCCGCCTCCGGACTCGACGAGGCCGTCCTCGACGTAGCGATCTCCGGACGCATTGCAGACGACGACGCCGGCAGCGTTCCACTGTGCGGCCCCCGCGCTGTTCACGTGCTGGGCGTAGAGAACCGTCGAGACGTCGGGGTCGCGCCAGTTGACGTAGGCGCCACTCGCCCCGTCGGGCCACACCCAGAGTTCTTCCGCCGTGAACGAGCTCGTGCCCACGCTCACGCCGCCGGCCGTCCATTGCGCCGCGCCCGCGGAGTTGTAGCGCTGCGCGATCACGTCGGTCGTCGTGAGCCAGAAAGCGATCATGCCGCCGGCACCGTCGGAGCAAAGGGACGGCTCGTAGCCTTCCACGCCCCCCGTGAGGGCGACGCCGTTCGCGGCCCACTGCGCGACACCCGAAGCGTTCAGGTGCTGCGCGTAGCTTTCGTACTCGGCGCCCCGGGCGTCCTCCCACGTCACGTAGCAGCCCCCGCTGCCGTCGGCGGCAATGTCGGGCCAGTACTGATCATCGGGATCGCCACAGACGAGCACGCCGGCGGTGCTCCAGCCGGACGGCACGGCGCCAGAGCCATTGACCCGGCTCGCATACACGTCGCCGGGCGTCGCGGTGGACCAGACGAAGAACGCGCCGCCCGTGCCGTCCACGGCGGCGCTCAGATCGCTCTCGAAGTCCGGGTTCTGGAGCGCGAGGACCCCGTTCGCCGTCCACTGCGGCACGCCGGCCGAGTTCACGCGCTGCGCGTACAGATCAGGCGAACCGCCGAGCGTGACGAACGGCCGGTTGCGGAAGTCGGCCCAGCCCACGAGCACGCCGCCCGCTTCGTCCGAGAGGAGCCCGGCCTCGACCTGGTAGCCCGGCGCCGTGCAGACGGCGAGCCCGGTCGCCGGCCAGCCGGCTGCGGGAACGCCGGCCGAAGTGACGCGCAGCAGGTAGACGTCCGACTCGCCGTCGCGATCGCTGGTCCAGACGACGTAGCTGCCCCCGGCCCCATCCGGGACCGACGAGACCGCATTCGGGCCGACGAACGAACTTCGCATGCCGGGTGCCGTCGCGGTGGCGGAGCTCCGACGTGCCGCGCGCACCTCGGCGCGCGTCGTGCGGGCACCGTCGCGGGCCGACTGCAGGGTCGCCGGGGCGTGAAGGTCTGCGGAGGGTCCGGCCACGGCGGGTGAAGCGGCGAGCACGGTAGCGGCGAGTACGGCGAGAACCGCGGGAGACGACATGCCGTACCTCCTTCGAGGTTCGGGTGGGGCCACGTCGTCGGTCGCATGGGGCCGACCAACTTCTCGAGCGTGGGACCGAGGCTACGACGGCCCGCCCGCCCGGCTCCAGTCCAAACCTCCGAGGGGGTCCCGCGGTGCGAAAACCGGTGGAAACAGGCCCCGGGTCAGCGCTGCGCGCCCGCTTTCCACTTGATGTTGCAGCCCACGCTCGAGCGCTGGTCCGGCGACGGCTTGCCGCCCGCCACGACAGCGTCGAGCGCCGCGCGCAGCTCGTTGCCCGTCACCGGCACCGTCGAGCCCGGGCGGCTCGCGTCGAGCCGGCCGCGGTAAACGAGTCGCCGGTTCGGGTCGAAGAGGTACAGGTCGGGCGTGCACGCCGCGGAAAACGAGCGGGCGACGTCCTGCTCGGCGTCGAAGAGGTAGGGGAACTTCCAGCCGTGGGCGACCGCCAGCTCCTTCATCGGGCCGGGGCCGTCCTGCGGGTAGGCCTCGAGGTCGTTCGAGTTGATCGCGACCACGCCGAAACCGCGCGCGAGCGATTCGTGAGCCACGTGCTCGAGCTCGGCCAGCACATGCTGAACGAACGGGCAATGGTTGCAGATGAACATGACGAGCGTGCCCTTGGCCCCCGCCGCGTCGCGGTCGGTGACCGTGCGACCGGAGACCGCGTCGGTCAGCGAGAACTCGGGAAGCGGCGTGTCGAGCGGCAGCATCGTCGAAGGGGTTTCAGCCATGGGAACCTCCGTGGCGCGGGTATCGTGGCGACTCGTCCAGCCACCCTAGCGCGGGGGGTGCGGAAGGCAAGTCGGGCCCCGGGCGGAGCGCCGACGGCCCGCGTCCGGACGTCAGAACGGCTTCGCAATCATGAGCCAGGCGAGCGCCGCGACCATGGCCAGCTCGTAGCCGCGGGCGGCGCCCACGAGCGGGTCCCGGAGCGACGCGCGAAGGGCCGGCGTGACCTCTCCCCTCTCGTCCGCCGCCGCCAGCTCGGCCCGGTAGACGCGACCCTTCGGGAGAAAGACCAGGAAGATGAGCGGGATCGAGCTCAGGTAGACGAGCAGCGCCGCGAGCACCCAGTTGATGCCGCCACCCTGCAGGAACCCGAAGATCGGCCAGCCGCGGACCTGGGCGGAGATCAGGCCGGTGATCAGCACGACGAAGGTGGCGGGCCGCACCATGGTGCGGTCGAAGTGGCCGCCCATCCCCGCGAGGGTCCGCAGCGGGGACAGCTCCGAGGCCCGCGCCGCCTGCCAGTAGCTCGCGTCACGGCCCACGAGCCCCGCAACCAGCCAGAACACCGACCAGACGTGCACGGCCACGAGCGCACTGTCGAGCATGAGGATCCCTCGTATGAGTGCTTCACCGGAGGCGATCCCAGGCCCGGGCCGCTCGACCCGGGCGTCGCTCGACGAACCAACAAGCACTGGTGGCCCCGGCAGGAGTCGAACCTGCGGCACGCGGTTTAGGAAACCGCTGCTCTATCCGTCTGAGCTACGGGGCCACGGGCGGGCCACTGTGTTCGATTGCTGCGGGTTACGCAAGTTGCCTCGGGTGTCGGGCGAAGGTGGCCAAAGTGGCGTGGATACGGTGTTGGATACGGCTACGCCCCTACCAGGCGCCTCACCCTGTACCAGCTACCCGTCTTCGGGAGGTCCGGTGATTCCTTCACGCAGCAAATGAAGTACGCGCCCTCGTCCGCCTCACCTGTGAAGTTGCCCCTAGCTATCAGCCAGATGGACTCGAATTTCCCCTGAGCGGCATCGAGGACCAACGAGGTGACCTCCTCGAACTTCGCGTTCGACCCGGAGTAGTTCAGGTACACGGACAGGTTCACCTTTCCCGCGTAGTTCTTCTTGACCTTCCCCTCCACCGCCCTACGCAGTGGTTCCAAGTCAAGCGGTGGAAGCGTTGCGGGCTTACCTAGTGCAACAGGACCGGTGCTCGAATCGCCCTTGTAGGTCTTTCCCAGAGGCTTATTGAGGGCCATCACAGCTTCGAAGTCGTGGACGACGCCCTCGTCCCGGATCT
>CAZPVG010000103.1:0-10506 GCA_964589945.1 uncultured bacterium | reverse complement strand
CAGCGCCACCGCCATCACCGCGGGCACGAACACGGCGGCGATGCGGTCGGCCAGCGACTGGACCGCCGCCTTGCTCGACTGCGCCTTGTCCACCATCGCCACGATCTGCATGAGCATCGAGTCGGCGCCGACGCGCTCGGCGCGCATGCGGAACGCGCCGTTGCCGTTGAGCGTGGCGCCCGTCACGTTCGCCCCCGGCCCGACCTCGACCGGCACGGGCTCGCCGGTCAGCATGCTCTGGTCCACCGACGAGCGGCCGTCCAGCACCAGGCCGTCCACCGGCACGCGCTCGCCGGGCCGCACGAGCAGCCGGTCGCCCGGCTGCACGGCGTCGAGCGGCACGTCCTCGCCGGTCGCATCGCCGTCGTCGCGCAGACGCCTGGCGGTGCGCGGCCGCAGGTCGAGCAGCGCGCGCATGGCCTTCGAGGCGCGGTGCTTCGCGCGGGCCTCGAGCATCCGGCCGAGCAGGATCAGCACGACGATCGTGACCGCGGTGTCGTAGTAGACGTGCGCGCCGCGATGCTCGCCGACCAGCGCCGGCCAGAACGTCGCGATCGCCGAGTAGCCGAACGCGGTCAGCGTGCCGAGGCCGACGAGCGTGTCCATGTCGGGTGCGCGGCGGGCGAATCCCTTCACCATCCCGCGCACGAATCCCCAGCCCGCCCAGAACTGGACGGGAATCGCGAACGCGAGCTGGAGCACGTTGGCCGCCTGCGGGTCGAGCCGCAGCAGGTCCGGCCACAGCATCCCGACGTGCGCGATGACGAACACCACGGCGCCGAACGCGAGCCCGATCCAGAACCGCCGGCGCACGTCGGCCACCTCCTGCTCGCGCTCGCGACGCTCGGCGTCGTCGGCGACGGGCGCCGTGACGACGTGGGCGTCGTAGCCCGCCGAGCGCACGGCGGCGGCGAGGAGGCCGGGGTCCACCGCGCGCGTCAGGTCGATCTCGGCGCGGTGGGTCGCGAGGTTGACGGCCGCGCTCGACACGCCGGGCACCGAGCCCAGCGCGGACTCGACGCGGGCGACGCAGGAGGCGCAGTGCATGCCCGAGATGCGCAGCCGCACGGTCCCGGTGACCGCGGGCGGCGCCTCGCTCTCGCGGCGAAGGCTCTGCAGGGGAACGAAGGACATGTCGGAGGTTCCGTCGTCTGGCGTGGCGGGTCCGCCCCGCGATTCGCCCCGGGCCGGCCGGCCGGGGGCCGACGCGATCGGGACCGGTACCTTACACGCACCGGGCGGGCGGTTCAGGCCGGCGTCGCCGGGTCCGTCCCTTCCCCCTCGGACCACGCGTCCACGCCCACGCTGCCGCGGCCGCAGGCGAGGCACGGCAGCCGGTAGCGCTGCAGCACCGGGTCGGCCAGCGCGGGCGCGATCGCCGCGCGCGCCTGCCGGGGCTCGAACGTCGCGATGTGGTCCCACGCCCGCTCGATCCCCCTGCGCAGCCCCGCGAGCGCCTCGCCTTTCACGGCGGGCTCGGCGAGCAGCTCCGCGGCCAGCTCGCGCGCGAGCGGCCGGGCCACGCGCGCCGCATCCCCGTCGCCCTCGGTGCCGAGCCGCGCCCAGCCGGCCAGCACCAGCGCGCGGTCCCAGAACGTGCGGTGCTCGAGCAGGTCCTCCGCCTCGCGCAGCGCGACGAGGTCGAGGTCCCCGAGCTCGCCGGCCTCACGGCGCGCCAGCGCGCGCTCGGCGAGCAGCGCGAAGGCGAGCCGGCCGATGGTGGGTTCGCACCAGTCCGCGGACGCGGGGCCGGCCTCGGCGCGCGCGGCCGCGATCTCGCGGGCGTCCGGCAGCCCCGGCGTCTCGGCGACGGCGCGATGGACGCGCAGCGCCGCGCGGTTCCAGCACGCGGCCGGCCCGCCGCCCGCGAGCGCGAAATCGCCGGCGGCCCCGTCCCACTCGCCGGCGCGAGCACGCAGCGTCCCGCGCGCGAGCCGCGCGCGCGCGTCGTCACCGTGCGCGAGCGCGCGCGACCACTCGGCCTCCGCGGCCGCGGCCTCGCCCCTTCGCTCGAGCGCGACGGCCCGCGCCGCGAGCGCGCGGGGATCGTCCCGGTCCGGCGAGGCGATCACCGCCGCCCAGTCGCCCCGCGCCGCCGCGGCGAGCACCGCCGCGAGCGCAGCCGGATCGCCCGCGCGCGGCGCGGGCGGCGCGAGGTCCGATCGGAAGCGCGGCCGCTCGGGCAGCACCGACCCGAGCGGCGCGGCGTCCCCGGTCCAGCCCGCGAGCACGGCGTCGAGGTGCGCGAGCGCCCCGGCCAGCTCGGGAAAGCGCGGTGCCGACGTCGTGAGGGGGCCCCCGCACGACGCGCACACGGCCGCGGCGACGCCCTCGAGCCGCTGCGCGAGCTGGCAGGCCTCGCACCAGGCGTCGGTGCCGCCGCCCGAGGGCCCGATCCAGGCCCCCGCGTCGCAGGCGTCGCACGCCACGCGCACGCGCTCCCTACTGGATCCCACCGAAGCTCTGCACGCGCGAACCGCGCTCGTAGTAGATCTCCTTCTGGTCGCGCACGCCGAGGCGGAAGTAGTACTCGGCCTCGCCGCCGGGGGTGAAGGACCGCGTGAACACGGCGTCCCAGCAGTGGATGACGCGCGTCAGGCTGAAGCGCTGCGAAAGCGCCATGCGGCGAGTCAGGTCGAGCGCCGTCGAGTAGTCCACCTTCCAGTTCGGAGAGAGCTGGTAGGAAAGGACGGCGTTCGCGGTCTTCTGCGATCCCCACGACGGCCCGGCGTAGCCGCCGCTGTACGAGTACGCCATCGAGAGCCGCCACGACTCATGGAAGTCCTCGGCCTCGATCTCGTCGCGGTGCACCGACTGGTCCACTGCGAGCTGCGCGGGCTGCTTGCCCGCGCCGCTGCTCGCGAGGTTCACGCCGAAGTTGTACGCGAGGTTCCTCAGGGGCCGGCCCTGGTAGACGTCGAACGTGCCCGTCACGGTGCCCGAGGCGACGCCGGGAGGCTGGAAGAGCATCGTCGAGGTGAGCGGGGTGAAGCCGTGGCCGCCGAGCGCCTGGCGCTGGCTCTGCAGCAGGTAGTAGCCGCCCGAGGTCGTCCAGGACACCAGGTTGTCGAGACGCGTGATCTTGTCGCCGTCCTTGAGCTTCAGCTGGAAGCGCTGGTCGAGCCCGAATGACAGGAACGCGCTCTTGAAACCGGAGACGCCGATGCCGCCGAAGCTGTTGAAGCGGTTCCGGAGCACGCCCGAGGAGTCCCGGAATTGGAGCGAGGGGAACGCCGGGCTGAAGCTCACCGAGGCGCTCGGCGTCACGACGTGGCGCAGGCCGGCGACCTTCGGGATCGGCGGCCGGAACGTGCCGTAGAGCGTCGTGCTGAGCCCCATCTGGCTCGACCAGGTGGCGGCGGGCACCACGCGGTGGCCCTGCTCGTCGAAGTCGAACACGGCGACGTTCGCGGAGACCGACGGCGAGGTATTGAGCCAGCCCCACAGCCGCCGCGAGTCCGCGAGCGAGAGGGTGGACTGGAGGCCGCGGCGCGTCGTGATGCGCTGGTCGATGATGTTGCCGGTCACGTTCGACGAATCCACGGCCCCGAGCGAGTCGAGGCCGTAGGTCCTGCCCGCCACGTAGCCCTGGTGCGTCCCGTACGAGAGGAACTGCGAGTTCAGGCTGAAGTACGTGCTGGCCAGCGTGGTCTCGGCCTTCGTGCCCTTGAACACGCCCCAGCTGCCGATCGTGCGCGTCGGCAGCAGGAACGACAGGCTCGGGGTGGTCGTCGTCAGGTTCGGCAGCGAGGCGAACGAGCCCACCGGGTAGGAAGGGTTCTTGATGGCCTCGTCGGCGTCGAGGTCCTGGATGCGGCTGATCGCGCCCGCGAACGAGCCCCAGTCGGCCGCGTGCGTGACCGAGACGCTCGAGTTCAGGAAGCGGTTGAGCCGCTGCTCCAGCGTCCCGCCCGAGAGGGCGCTGTTGCTGTAGGCGCGGCTCGAGGTGAAGTTGCCGCGGGCGACGAGCCGCGTGCGCGGCGTGATCTCCTGCGTGTGGTTCGCCGCGAACACGTAGTCGTCCTGCTTCGTGGCGTCGTTGTGCTCGAAGCGCCCGTTGAAGTTGCCGTCGAAGGCGTACAGGAGCTTGTAGTTGCCCTCGGCCCGGATCGCCCAGGCCGGCTCGGCCTGGTAGTAGTCGCCGGCGAGCGTCAGGTCCATGTAGTCGTTGAGCGCCCAGTAGTAGCCCGCGTTGCGGAGGAACTGGCCGTTCTGGTTGTTGAACCCGAACTCGAAGTTCGGGAACAGGAACCCCGAGTGGCGGCCGGGCTTGATCGGGAAGACGTAGAACGGCAGCGCGAGGATCGGCACGTTGCGCAGGTAGAACACGACCGGCTTCGCGACGAGCTTGTCCTTCAGGTAGATCTTCATCTCGCGCGCGGCGAAGTGATAATGCGGGTGCGCCAGGTCGCAGGTCGTGTACGAGCCGTGCATGACGTCGAGCTGGTTCTCGCCCGCCTTGTGGATCTCCTCGCCGCGGTAGATGCCCTTCTCGTACTTCGTCTCGGCCTTGTAGATGTTGCCGGTGCGCGACTCGAGATCGTAGGTCATGAGGTTGCCGTCCACCTCGTCACCCTTGTCCAGCAGCACCGGCCTGCCGCGCGCGATCAGCGTCTGCTTCTCGCTGTCGAACTCCACCCGGCGCGAACTCAGCTCGAGCTCGCCGTAGGTCAGGTGCGCGCTCCCGTCGAGGACGATGCGGCTCTGCGGCACCTCGAACTCGATCACCCGGCCGTCGTAGCGCACGACCTCGTTCGCGATCGCGAGCGTGTCGTTCTCGTTCACGGGCGAGCGGTACTCGCCCTGGGCGTGCCCGACGACCCGGGCGTGGTCCACCTTGCGGTCCTTGAACCAGACGAGGATCGAGTCGCCGTTCGCGAGGTTGCGCTCCTGCGTCTTGCCCGTCGTCTTCGGCGCGGCGTACTCGTTCTGCGCCTTGCCCACCGCGAGCAGGCTGTCGATCCGGTTGTGCGTGACGAACACGTCGATCCGGCTGCCGGTGAGCCGGCTCGTCTCGCCGGCGTTGGTCTCGCGCAGGGCGGCGTAGTCCATGACGGCTTGCCCCCGGACGACGACGCGCTGCAGCCGGCGCTCGTGCGTCAGCAGCTCGAGCGTGTCGCCGGTGACCCGGGTCTCGTTGTCCCACGCCCGGGGGGAGCCGACGAGCAGCCCGTAACCGGTCGAGTCGTTGAAGAACGCGTGGTCGGCGCGCACGCGCAGCGTGTCACGCACGATGAGGACGGAGTCCACCGCCTCGGCCGTCCGCGCCCGCGAGTTCACCCGCAGCAGCCGCGCGCTCATCGTCGTCAGCACGCTGTCGGGGTCGCGCGACTGCAGCACGGGCTGGCCGGTGGCGACCGCCACCCGGGTGCCGCGGTCGAAGTCGATGCGCTGGGCCTCCAGCTCGACATGCGCGCTGTCGTCCCACCCGCGCACGTGCCCCCGCGCCTTCACGAGCAGCGAGTCGCGTACGTAGTACGCCTCGTCGGCGCGCAGTCGCTGCTCCTTCTCGTGGCCCAGCACGCCGCCGCCGAGGAAGGCCGAACCCAGCCGCCGGTTGTACCAGCCGTAGGGCGCCTGCAGCACGGCGTCGCGGTCCGTGATCACGACGTTGCCGTCGAGGTTCAGGCGGTCGTCCGTCTCCGAGAACGCGGCGTGGTTGCAGGTCACTGTGGTGGTGCTGTCCACGAGCCGCACGTTGCCGGTCAGGTCGATCAGGCCGTTGGTCCGCTCGTAGCGGCCGTTGTCGGCGGTCAGGACGGTGCTGCCGCGGCGCACCTTGAGGTTGCCGTTCAGGAACAGCACGTCACCCGTGGCCGTTCGGCCCCCGGTCATGTTGTCCGCGGTGATGTGGAACGGCGGCTCGGGTGCCGGGGCCGCCGCGAACGCCGCCGTGGCTCCGGCCGCGAGCGCGAGCGCCAGCGCCAGCACCCGGCCCGCGCTGCGGGGCGTCCTCACTGGCGCTCGCCCGGCGCACCGCCGAACGCCTCCATGGCCTCGCCGACCGCGAACAGCGAGCCGCAGAGGAGCACCCGGCCGGAGGCCCGGCCGCGCCCGTCGGGGCCGTGGTCCAGCCACGGCGCGAGCGCCTCGCGCACGCCGGGCGCCGTGGTCGCCTCGATCCCGAGGGACCCGGCGTGCCCGGCGAGCGTCTCCGGATCGCTGGAGCGCTCGCTGCGCGTGCGCGTGAGCACGAGCTTCGCCTCCGGCGCGAACGCCTGCAGGCGCTGCAGCATCGCGCGCGCGTCCTTGTCGCGTCCCGTGGCGAACACGATCGCGACCGGCGGCTCCATGCCCATGTCCTCGCGCCACGCCTGCGCGAGCACGCGGACGCCGTCGAGGTTGTGCGCGCCGTCCCACCACAGCCGGCGCACGGCCGGCGAGGGCTCGAGCCGTCCCGGCCAGCGCGTCTCGGCGAAGCCGTCTCGCAACGCGTTCAGCGAGATCGGGACGCCCCGGCGCGCGAGCAGCGAGAGCACCGCGATCGCGACGCGCGCGTTCGCGCGCTGGTGGCGACCCCGCAGCCGGGTCTGGAGCCGGAACGAGCCCCACGGGTCGCACGCGATCGAGAGGCGCGTCCCCCACGGTCCGTACTGCGCCTCCTTCACCTCCACGAGGTCGCGCGCCTCGTGGAGCGGGGCGCCGACCTGGCGGGCCACGCGCGCGATCGCGGCCGCCGCCACGTCGTGGTCCACCCCCGTGACGGCGGGCACGCCGGGCTTGAAGATGCCCGCCTTCTCGATCGCGATCTTCTCGTGGGTCCCGCCGAGCATCTCGGCGTGGTCGAGCCCGACGCTCGTGATGGCGCAGACGTCGGGCGCGATCACGTTCGTCGAGTCGAGCCGCCCGCCGAGCCCGACCTCCACGACCGCCCACTGAACGCCGTGGCGCGCGAAGTGGTCGAACCCCAGCGCCGTGGCGACCTCGAAGAACGTGCGGTCCTTCCCGGCCGGCGAGTCCTCGAGGATCGCGAGGCGCTCCGACAGCTCCGCCTCGGAGGGCCAGCGCCCGCCGACCCGGATGCGCTCGCGAAAGTCCACGAGGTGCGGAGAGGTGAACAGGCCCGTCGCGGCGCGGGCCGCGCGCAGGACGCGCTCGATGAGCGCGCAGACCGAGCCCTTGCCGTTCGTTCCGGCGACGTGCACGGAGCGGAATGCGCGGTGGGGCTCGCCGAGAGCGCCGAGGAGCTCGCGGGTGCCGTCGAGGCCGAGCTTGTCGCGGCGCCGCTCGAGGCCGTAGAGAACTTCGAGCTGCCGCTGGAGGGTCTTGCTCACGGAGAGACTGCCGTCGCTGGACTCAGGCTTCGGACCGGGGGGCGTTGGGGTCGTACGCGTGCGGCGAGGTGCCGCCGTCGGGAGCGAAGCCGCGCGTCGCGTGCCAGAAGTACTGCAGCAGGGCCCCCACTTCAATGCGCATCTGCTTGCGGTGCGCGATGCGGTCGATGAAGCCCTTCTCGAGCACGAACTCGGCGCGCTGGAAGCCCTTCGGCAGGTCCTCGCCGATGGTCTGCCGGATGACCCGGGCGCCGGCGAAGCCGACGAGCGCCTTCGGCTCGGCCACGATGACGTCGCCGAGCGAGGCGTAGGAGGCCAGCACGCCCGCGGTCGAGGGATCGGTGAGCACCGAGACGAAGGGCAGGCGCTGCTCGCGCAGCCGCGCGAGCAGCACGGAGGTCTTCGCCATCTGCATCAGGGAGAGGATGCCCTCCTGCATGCGCGCGCCGCCCGTCGCGGAGACGATCACCACCGCGCGCCTCTCGGCCATGCCGTCTTCGATGGCGCGCGCCACCTTCTCTCCCACCACCGAGCCCATCGAGCCGCCCATGAAGAAGAAGTTCATCAGGGCCGTGCTCACCGGGACCCCGCCGATCGTCGCGATTCCGGCGATGGCAGCGTCCTTCTCGCCCGTCTCCTTCTGCGCCGCCGCGAGCCGGTCGGGGTAGCGCATCTTCGCGTCGCGGAACTCGAGCGGGTCACCCGCCACGAGGTCCGTGTGGCGCTCGGAGAACGAGCCCTCGTCGAGGAGATACCCCGCGTACTGCCGGGCCGGCACACGGAAATGATGACCGCAGTGCGGGCAGGTCCAGAGGTTCTCGTCGAGGACGGTCTGGAACAGGGCCTCGCCGCAGCCGTCGCATTTCGTCCACAGCCCCTCGGGCAGCTCGGGGCGCCCGGCCTTCGGGCCGGGCTTGATGCCGGTGCGTTCTCGTCGGAGCCACGACATGCGTTTCGGGAGTCCCTTCGGGGAGCGGCGGCGGCCGGCCGCCGGCCCGCGGGCGTCGCGGGCCGGGACACCTTATTACGCCCCGCCGGGGCGAGGCCAGCAGCCGGGCGGGATGCCTCCACGGCCCGGCAGTCACACCGGGACCCGGCGCGAGTACCTTCCCGGCATGCGTTCCGACCTCGGGCTCCCGCTTCCGGCACCGCGCCCGCCGTCCCGGCTTGCGCCGGTCCGCGGGCGGGGCCCACAGTGCCCGGCATGAGCGTGATGTCCTCCCCGGCTCCGGCCGCCCGGACGGCGCCTTCCGACGCGGTGCGGGTCACCCGGAAGCACCACGGTCTCGTGCGGTGGACGCACTGGGCCAGCGTGCCGCTGCTCGCCGGGCTCGTCGCCTCGGGCCTTTCCATCTACTGGGCGGCGCCGGTGTTCCTGCACGCCTGGGACCCGGCGACGGGCACCCGGGACTGGCTGGGCACGGCGAGCGTCTGGATTGCGCGGGCGCTCCACGACACCGCCCGGGACCCGCGGTACTGGATCTACGACCACTTCAGCCTCGGCCGTTACGAGCTGGCCCGGGCGCTGCGGCTCCACTGGGCGCTCGCCTACCTCTTCATGTTGAACGGCCTGCTCTACGTCGTCGGGCTGGCCGCCGGCGGCGGCTGGCGCGCGTTGCTGCCGCGGCGCGGCGACGCCGCCGAGGCCGCGGCCATGATCCGCTACTACCTCGGCGTGGTGCCGGCCGCGCTCCGCCGCCGGCCGTGGCCGCACCCGAAGGTGGCGGGCAAGTACAACGCCCTGCAGCGCGCGGCGTATCTCTCGGTGCCGGTCTTCGGGCTGTTCGTCGTCGCCTCGGGCTGGGCGATGCACAAGCCCGTGCAGCTCGGATGGCTGGAGCGGCTGTTCGGGAACTACGACGTGGCGCGGGTCGTGCACTTCGCCTGCATGGCGGTGCTCGCGACCTTCGTGGTGCCGCACGTGGTGCTCGTGATCGCGGACGGGTTCGACACGTTCCGGTCGATGGTGACCGGCTGGTCGAAGCGGCTGAAGGAGCGCGGCGATGGGCGCGCCTGAGGACCCGCGCGACCCCCGCGAGGACGCACCCGCGCCGGGCGAGCGCGCGGAGTCCGAGGGAAGCGCCGTGCCCCCCGGATCCGGGGCGCAGGCGGCACCCGGGCCGGCCCCGGAGGCCGGGGCCGGGGCGGCGCCCGGACGGCCGGCAGCGTCGGAGCCGCCCGCGGAAGAGCCGCCGGGGGACAAGCCCGCGCCGCCCGGGCCGGAAGGCGGGACGCACGGGCCTCCGGCGGCTGCGGAGTCGGAGCCGCCCGCGAAGCGCGCCTCGCGCATCGCCGAGCCGCCCGAGTCACTCGAGACCTTCCCGCGCCGCGCGCTCGCGGCGCGCACCCGGCGCGACTTCCTGCTCTTCGCGGCCGGCACCGTCCTGACGGCGCTCGGCGCCTGGTGGCTGCTCCCGGACCGCACCCGCTCGCGGCTGCTGCCCCAGGCGGGCCACGACGCGCTCGACACGCTCGCCGCGCGCGTCGGGCTCACGCGCGATCGCCGCGAGGCCGTGCTCGATCACGCGCTGACGTTCGACGACGACGTCGCCGAAGCGCTCTATTCGCGCGACCGGCGCGTGCGCACCTACCGGCGCTCCGACGTGACGCCGCTGCGCAACAACTACAACGGCCGCACGCCGGGCCCCGGGTACCTCCCCGGCTGGCGGCTGCGCGTGAGCGGCCTCGCAAGCGGGGCGGTGGAGTCGCTCTCGGTGGACGACCTGCTCGTGAAGTGCCCGTTCCACGAGCAGGTGACGCGGCTCGTCTGCGTCGAGGGCTGGAGCGCGATCGCGTGGTGGGGCGGCATCCGCTTCGCCGACTTCCTCGACGCGTTCCCGCCCGCACCCGGCACCCGGTGGGCGGCGCTGCGCTCGTCGGTGAACCTCGACCCGCGCGGCAGGCCCGACCCCTACGACGTCTCGCTCGACCTCGGCACGGCGCACCACCCGCAGGTCCTGCTCGCGACGCACCTGGGCGGGCGGCCGCTGACCGTCCAGCACGGCGCCCCTCTGCGGTTGCTCGCGCCCATGAAGCTGGGCCTGAAGAACATCAAGGCGCTCACCGACCTCGAGTACACCGCGACCGAGCCCCGCGACTACTGGGCCGAGCGCGGGTACTCGAAGTACGACGGGCTCTAGAAAGGCCCCGGCGATTCCGCCTCAGCGGCCCGATCGCGGTGCGTCCGAGGCGCGCCGGAGCCAGGGAGGGCGGGAGGCGCGACTGGATGCAG
>CAZPVG010000102.1:0-10590 GCA_964589945.1 uncultured bacterium | reverse complement strand
CATGCTCTCCGATCACTGCACGCCGCGCGCCACCCACACTCTCCGCCGCACAATCTACGAGTAGCGCGCTACGGCAGCCGCCGCACGACCATCACGGTGACGTCGTCCTCGAACGGCCGCTTCGGCGCGTGCTCGTCGAGGCGCCGGAAGAGGTCCTGCACCCCCTCCTCGGCGCTCATCTTCCGCGTCTCGCGAAGCCACCGGTGCATGCGCTTCATGCCGAACGGCTCGCCCCACGTCATGCCGCGCTCGGGCGCGCCGTCGCTGTAGAGCGCGAGCGTCGCCCCGCGGTCCACGTGGGCGTACCCGAGCTTGTAGCGCGCGTCGGGGTCCGGACCCAGCACGAGCCCGCCCACGGCGAGTTCGCGGATGCCGCGCTCGTCGAGCAGCAGCGCCGGCGGGTGCCCGGCGTTCACGTACGCGAAGTTGCCGTTGGCCTCGAGTTCGCCGAAGACGAGCGAGATGAACCGCGACGAGAGACCGCTGCGGTGGATGACGCGGTTGAGCTTCGTCACCGCGGCGACGATCTTCAGGTCGCGCTCGGCGCCCATGCGCAGCCCGACCGCCACGTCGCGCGCCTGCAGCGCGGCGGGCAGGCCGTGACCCGAGGCGTCCGCGACGGCGAGGCCGAGCGTGTTCTCGTCCACGGGAAGGAAGTCGTAGAGGTCGCCGCCCACCGACTCGGCGGGCGCGCTGAGCGCGAAGATGTCGTAGCCGTCGAACGGACACTGCCCGGGCGGCAGGAGGCTGATTTGGATGGCGCGCGCCTGCTCGATGACCTGCGTGATTGCGCTCTTCTCGAGGTGCTGCCGCATCGCGTAGAGCAGCGAGTTGAGCGCCGAGAACAGCTCGGCTTTGCCGGGCGAGCGCCGGGCCGAACCGCGGGCGGGGCCGAAGATGGCCAGGAGCGGACCTTCGGCGCTGCCGACGCCCAGGAGGCCGACGCGGCCCGCGGCCATGTCGCCCACCCACGGCAGCTCGGGGATGCCGTCGTCCCCGGTGCTCGCGAACCGGCGGGCGAGGTCCTCGCCGATGTCGGGGCGCTCGTCGCCGAAGCTCTTCGCGGGCGCGAAGCCCTCCTTGCGCCGCTCGTACACGTGGATGGCCCCGATCGCGAGCGGCTTGCGAAGCACCTCGAGGAGCTCGGGCGCGATGCGGAGGGCGAACTTCTCGGGCGAGCGCACCCGGCCCGCGAGCGCGAAGATGCGCTCGAGGCTGCGGTAGAAGCTCTTGGACTGGATCATGCGGGACGACCTGCGTTCCTTGGGGGTGGGCGGGATGGCGCCGGCACGTTACGCGGTGCCGCGCGCGAAGGGAAGTTGCCGCCATTCCGCCGTCGGGCCCGCGGTCTCAGTCGCCGGCGCCGGCCCCCTCGCGCTCCCCGAGCCCGTGCCACGCGAAGGCCACGTTCTCCCGGTGCACGTCGTTCATCGGGTACGCCGCGTCCTTGCCGAGGTAGTCCATGGCGGCGAGGTCGGCCTGCGTCTCGTCGAGCGACCGGCCGCGTGCCCGCGCGTCGGCCACGCGCTGCTCGAGCACGAGCAGGTAGTCGAGATCGCGCAGCAGCCGCCGGTAGCCGGCGGCGCGGCCCTCGGCGATCGGGCCGTGGCCGGGCACGAGCGCCCGCACGTCCTCCTGCTCGAACACCCAGTGGAGCGCCTTGAGCGTCTGGCGGTACACCCACGGCGGCCCGTCCAGCCACGGGATCTCGATGTCGCTCAGCATGTCCGCCGCGACGAACAGGCCGCTCGCCGGGAAGAAGAACGCGAGCTGGCTCGCGCAGTGTCCCGGGACGTCGTACGTGACCGCCTCGAACGGGCCCAGCGGCAGCCGTGCCGTGCCGCGCACGGTGAGGTCGGGGGTGAACGCGCGGAAGGGCCGCTCCCAGCGCTCGCCGGCGCCCTCGATCCACGCCTTCGCGCTGCGCTCGATCTCGGCCTCGTCGCGGCTCGTCTCGTCGGCGAATCCCACGTGCGCGACCGTCGTCGCCGCCGGGAACCATGGCCTCCCGAGCACGTGGTCCCAGTGCGGGTGGGTGAGCAGCAGCGCGACGTTCTGGAAGCGCGGCGCGCGCTCCGAGGTGAACGTCGCGATCTCGGCCATCTCGGACGGCAGCACGCCCGGGTCGATCACCAGCGCGTGCCCGTCCTTCGAGAGCACGACGCTGTTCATCTCGTAGGCGCGGCTGCGGCGCACGTGCGCGCCGTCGCCGAGATCGGTCCAGGGAGAGGCCATGCGCGGCGCCGCCCGGCCTACGGCTCGGTCGGGACGACGATCCTCCCGGCGATGATCTCGTCGCGCAGCGAGTCCACCTTGGCCTTTACGGCGTCGGGAATCAGCGCCTTGTTGTGCTCGTTGTAGACCCAGGTCACGCCGTGGTCGGCGAGGCCGAACGTCTTCACGCCGCCGTGGAACGTGCCGTCCTGCACCGAGCGGATCGTCTCGAGCACCGCGACGTCCACGCGCTTGACCATGCTGGTGAGGATGTAGCCCGGCGCCTCGTCGTACTGGTCGGAGTCCACGCCGATCGCGAGCTTGTTCAGCTCGCGCGCGGCCTCGAACACGCCGAGACCGGTCGAGCCGGAGGCGTGGAAGATCACGTCGGCCCCCGCGTGGTACTCGGCGAGGGCCAGTTCCTTGCCCTTCGTCGGGTCGCGGAATGCGGCCCCGGTGCTGCCCGCGTACTTCACGAGCACCTCGCACCCGGGGTCCACGGCCTTCGCTCCGGCGACGTAGCCCGCCTGGAACTTGCGGATGAGCGGGATCTCCATGCCGCCGACGAAGCCGATCTTGTGCGTCTTCGACACCAGCGCCGCGAGCGCGCCGACGAGGTAGGAGCCCTCCTCCTCCTTGAACTTGAGCGCGACGAGGTTCGGCGGAATCGAGTCGCCGGGGTTCACCGTGTAGTCCACGCACGCGAACTTCTTGTCCGGGAACTCCCCGGCGAGCGTCCGGATGTCGTCGGTGAAGAGGAAGCCGACGCCGAAGACGATCTGCGCCGGGCCGGCGGCGAGCTGGCGCAGCTGCGGCTCGCGATCCGCGCCCTCGCTGGTCTCGAGCGTCGTGAACTCGATGCCGAGCTGCTTCTTCGCCTCCTCGAGGCCCTGGTAGGCGGAGTCGTTGAACGACTTGTCGCCGCGCCCGCCGACGTCGAAGACGAGGCCGACCTGCATCGGCGCCGCACCGCCCGTGGAGGCGGAGCCCGAAGGGGAGGACTTACCGCACCCGGCGGCGAGGGGAACGGCGGCGAGCAGCGCCAGCGCGGCGACGGCGATTCGACGAAGCGTCATGGAGGGCCTCGGGGAACTCGTGGATGGGGGCCGCGGCCTGCGCCTTGCGGCCGAGATCGAAGCAGCGGCGGCAGCGGGCCTCGTAGAGGTCGGCCCCGCCCACGACGACGCGTCCGCCCTTCGCGACCTTGCGGTAGGTGCGGTTGGCCGGCGCGCCGCACACCATGCAGATGGCGAGCGTCTTGGTGATGTACTCGGCGATCGCCAGCAGCTGCGGCATCGGCTCGAACGGCCGGCCCAGGTAGTCCTGGTCGAGGCCGGCGACGATCACGCGCTTGCCCTGCCGCGCGAGCCGCTCGCAGACCTCGACCAGGCCGGGGCCGAGGAACTGGCCCTCGTCGATGCCGATGACCTGCGCCTCGTGCGCCCAGCGCAGCACGTCCTTCGCGGTCTTGACCGACCGCGAGGGGATCTTGAGCTCGCTGTGCGAGACGATGTGGTCGCGGGCGTAGCGGTCGTCGAGGGTGGGCTTGAAGATCTCGACCCGCTGCCGGGCGATCTGGGCGCGGCGCAACCGCCGGATCAGCTCCTCGGTCTTGCCGCTGTACATGCTGCCGACGATGACTTCGATCCAGCCGCTGCCCGCGCGGGGCGTAATGTGTTCGTCCATAAGGAGCGGAGGCTAGCCCGGCGCGTCACGGGACCGCAAGGCGTCCACCGCCTTCGCCCGGGGCCGCGCCGGCGTGCTAGCTTCCCGGCGCCTGCGGGTCGCGGTTTCGGACACCGCCCGCGCCCACCCCCGTCGCGAGGAGATCCATGTCCATCCTCATCGTCGTCCTGCGCGCGATTCACATCTTCGGCGGCATCTTCTGGACCGGGGCCGCGCTGGCCCTCTACGGATTCGTCGTCCCCTCCGCGAACGCCACGCGTCCCGAGAGCGGCCGTTTCATGCAGCACCTGGCCGGCCAGAGCGGGCTCACCGCGTGGATGACGATCGCCTCGTGGGCCACCGTCATCGCCGGCGTGGCGCTCTTCTCGCCAGTCACCGGGCAATTCAGCGCCGAGGTCATGCGCTCCCCGCGCGGCATCACGCTCAGCCTGGGCGCGCTGCTGGCGATCGGGACGTTCCTCGAAGGACAGCTCCTGGTCGCGCCCACCGCCCGGAAGATGGCGGCCGTCGGCCGCGGGATCCTGGAGACCGGCAAGCCGCCCACGCCGGAGCAGGTCACCGAGCTGCAGAAGATCCAGGGGCGGCTGCAGCGCGCCGGCACCCGGGGCGCCGTGATGCTCTCGGTCGCCGCGATCTGCATGGCGATCGCGCGCTACGTGTAGCGTCGCGGCCCGCATTCGGGCGCCGTTCCACCGCCCGGCCCACCGGGCGCAGGCCCTTCCCGCGGCGGCCCGGGCCCCACGGCCGGGGCCGAAGCGTCTGCCTTCCGGTCAGCCCGTTGAAGACCCTGGGGAACCCCCGGGCCGACCGAACGTCCCTGTTGACGTTCGTTCGGCACCGGGCAGTCCTCGCGGAGGTCCTCTCATGTCACGCGGTCTCGCCGTCTGGTTCGCTTCGTTGCTGCTCGTGCTCGGCGCCTCGGCGGTCCGGGCGCAGTCGACTCCGACGCTCGACGGCATCTGGATGTTCGACGCCGCGCACTCCGACGACGCCATGAAGATCGTGCAGGAGAACCGCCAGCGCCGCGGGGGCGGCGGGGGCGAGGGCGGCTACGGCCGCCGCGGCGGCGGCATGCGCGGTGGCGCGATGGGCGGCGGGATGGAGGGCGGCATGGGCGGTGGCGGCGGTCGCGGGTATCGCCGCGGCGGCGAAGGCGGCGGCCAGGGCGGCGGCGGCGCGCAGGACGCCCGGCGCTCGAGCGCCCGGAGCGCGATGGAGCGGGTCTTCCACCCGGCGAAGAAGGTCGTGATCGAGATGACGCTCGACGAGGTGAAGGTCTCCGAGGACGAGGCCGCGCCCCGGCCCTACGCCATCGCCGACAGCCTGAAGGCCCACGGCCACGAGGCGCTGAAAGGCGACGGCGAGGCGCACTGGAAGGTCGGCGTGCTCGAGATGACGCAGGCCCTGGGGCCGCGCGGCAGCCTGGTCGAGGACTACGCCCTCTCGGCGGACGGCAACACGCTCACGATCACCGCGCACCGCGAGGGCGGGCGGCAGGGCGCGCCGGCGCTCACGATCAAGCGCGTTTACACGCGCTACGAGGGCGACTAGCGGCCGACAGCTGGCTGTTCCTCCGGGGGGGACACGGCGTTATGCTGCGCACGTCCACCTCCCCCTCGGCAAAGGAGTGCCCATGAACGACCTGCGCCTGGGCCGCGAACGACTCGGGGACCTCGAGGGCGCTTCGCGCCTCGAGTGGCTCGTCACGAACGGGCTCGGCGGCTACGCCGCCGGAACCGTCGGCGGCGCCCTGACCCGCCGCTACCACGGACTGCTGATCGCGGCGAAGCGGCCACCCGTGGAACGCACGCTGCTGCTCGCCAAGCTCGCCGAGCGGGTGCAGGTGGACGACCGCTGGATCGACCTCGACTTCAACCACTGGGCCGGGGGAACGACCAGCCCGCTGGGCAACCTGCACCTCGAGTCGTTCGTGCTCGAAGGCAGCGTGCCGTGCGCCTGCTGGGCGATCGGCGACGTGAAGCTCGAGAAGCGCGTGTGGATGGAGCACGGCGAGAACACGACGTTCGTGCAGTACCGGCTTGCGTCGGCACCGGCCCCGGTCACGCTCTCGCTGCGGGCGCTCGTCAACCATCGCGACCATCACGCGACGATGGGGCGCGGCGAGGTGCAGGCACGGGTCGAGCCGGTGACGGGCGGGATCAAGGTGACGGTCGTTGAGGACGGCCTGCCGCTGTTCGTGCTCGCCGACGGGGCCGAGGTGAAGACCGCCCACGTCTGGTACCGGGCGTTCACGCTGGCGGTCGAAACCGAACGCGGCATGGACGACCGCGAGGACCACCTGCTCGCCGCGGAGATCACGCGCACGCTCGAGCCCGGCGAGGCGTTCACGGTCGTGGCGAGCACGCGCCACGACGCGGCGCGCGGCGCGCTCTCGCTCGCGGGCGCGCTGCTGCGCCGGCGCGCGCACGACAAGTCGCTGCTCGAGGCGTGGGAGCGCCAGCAGGGACGGATCGCGCGCGAAGCCCCGCCGTGGATCCGCCGGCTCGTGCTCGCGGCCGACACGTTCGTGGTCGAGCGCCCGGCGCCCGAGCACGGCGCGCTGCGCGGCGCCCCGGGCACGCCGAAGACCGTGCTGGCGGGCTACCCGTGGTTCACGGACTGGGGGCGCGACACGATGATCTCGCTGCCCGGCCTGCTCGTGACGACCGGGCGCGCCGACCTCGCGCGCGGCGTCCTGTCGCTGTTCGCCGCACACCTCGACCAGGGCATGCTGCCGAACTGCTTCCCCGACGACGGCTCCCCGGCGATCTACAACACGGTGGACGCGGCGCTGTGGTTCTTCCAGGCCGTGCAGACCTACCTCGCGGCGACGGAGGACGTCTCGCTGCTCGAGGAGATCTTCCCGGCGCTCGAGGACATCGGCGCCTGGTACGAGAAGGGCACGCGCTACGGCATCAATGTGGACCCGCACGACGGCCTCGTCACCCAGGGCGCCGACGGCGTGGCGCTGACCTGGATGGACGCGCGCGTGGACGACTGGGTGGTCACCCAGCGCAAGGGCAAGCCGGTCGAGGTGAACGCGCTCTGGTACAACGCGCTCACCGCGCTCGCGCGGTTCGGCCGCCGGCTCGGCAAGCCGCACGAGAACTACACCGACATGGCCCGCCGCGTCGGGCTCTCGTTCAAGCGCTACTGGAACGAGGAGACGAAGGGGCTCTTCGACGTGCTCGACGGGCCCTCGGGCCCCGACGCGGCCATGCGCCCCAACCAGGTGTTCGCCGTCTCGCTGCCCGACTCGCCGCTCGAGCCGGCGCAGCGCCGCGCCGTCGTGGACGCGGTCGGGCGCGAGTTGCTGACGTCCTACGGGCTGCGCAGCCTCGCGCCGGGACACCCGGAGTACCGCGGGCACATGACCGGCGACCGCGTCGCCCGCGACGGCGCCTACCACCAGGGCACCGTCTGGACGTGGCTGCTGCCGCACTACGCGCTGGCCCACTTCCGTGCCTACGGCGACCGCGAAGCGGCGCTCCGGCTTCTCTCGCCGCTGCAGGACCTGCAGCGCGCGATGGCGCTCGGCACGCTGCCCGAGGTGGCGGACGGCGATGCGCCGCACGCCCCGCGCGGCTGCTTCGCGCAGGCGTGGACGGTGGGCGAGACGCTCCGTGCCTGGCACGAGCTCGCGGCGATGGCGCCCCGCAACGCCCGGGGCGCGCGCCGGCCGATGCGGCGCACGTTCGCGAAGACGGCCTGATTCTCGCGAAGCCTCCTGGCGGGCGGACTCCACAGGGTCCGCCCGCCGTGTTCCCGGAGCCCGGCCCGTTTTTCAGTGCGTCCTTCGCGGCACGGCTGATAGGGTCCGCAGGTCCACTCCCCCCCCACGCTCGAGGCTCCCCGCGCATGCTCGCTCCCGGCTCGAAGCTCGGACCGTACGAAGTCGTCGCGCCCATCGGCGCGGGCGGCATGGGCGAGGTGTACCGGGCGCGTGACGCGCGCCTCTCGCGGGACGTGGCGATCAAGGTGCTGCCGGATTCGCTCGCCGCCGACGCGGAGCGGCTGGCGCGGTTCGAGCGCGAGGCGAAGCTGCTCGCGGCCATGAACCACCCGGGCATTGCCGCGATCTACGGGCTCGAGGACGCGGGCGGTCACCCGGCGCTGGTGATGGAGCTGGTCGAGGGCCCGACGCTCGCCGGGCGGCTCGAACGCGGCGCGCTGCCCGAGGACGAGACGCTCGGCATCGTGCGCCAGCTCGCCGAGGCGCTCGAGTACGCGCACGACCGCGGCATCGTCCACCGCGACCTCAAGCCCGCGAACGTGAAGCTGCGGCCCGACGGCGCGGTGAAGGTCCTCGACTTCGGGCTCGCGCGCGCGCTCGAATCCGACGCGAAGCGGGCCGACGGCGAGCTCACGCAGTCGCCGACGATCACGAACCGCATGACCGCCGCCGGCGTGATCCTCGGCACCGCGGCCTACATGGCGCCCGAGCAGGCGCGCGGCCGCGACGCGGACCGTCGCGCGGACATCTGGGCGTTCGGCGCCGTGCTGTTCGAGATGCTCTCCGGGAAGCGCGCGTTCTCGGGCGAGACCGTCTCGGACACCCTCGCGGCGATCATGCGCGACGAGCCCGACTGGTCGGCGCTGCCGGCGGGGCTGTCGCCGCGCTGGCGCTGGCTGATCGCGCGCTGCCTCGTCAAGGACCCGCGCGCGCGGCTGCAGGCGATCGGCGAGGCGCGCATCGCAATGGGGGACCCGTCGGGCGCATCGCTCTCTGGCTTCGCGGCGACGGCCTCGCTGCCGGGCGGGGCCGCCGGCGGCCCGGCGCCCGCCTCGCGCGCGCGCACGGGGGTGTTCGTGGCGGCCGCGGCGCTGGCCGGCCTGCTGACCGGCGCCGGGGGCGATGCCCTCGTCCGCCGGGCGCCCCCCACGCCCGCGGCCACCGAAGTCAGCATGATCGTGCCGCCGGGTCAGCGGCTGGGCGCCGATCGCGGCTATCACTTCTTCGCGACCTCGCCCGACGGGCGCGCCATCGCCTACACGAGCACGGGCCGCTCCGGGGCGGCGATGCACGTGCGCCGGCTCGACACCCGCGAGGACGTCGCGCTTCCGGGCACGGAGAACGCGCGCAGCATGTTCTTCTCCCCGGACGGCGAGTGGATTGGGTTTTTCAACAGCGTCAGCCTCTCCAAGGCGTCGGTCCACGGCGGGCCGCCGGTGGTCCTGGCCGAGGCCGGCCAGGACCGCAGCGGGACGTGGCTCGACGACGGCACGATCGTCTACGCGCCCGACGTGACGACGGGGCTCTTCCGCATTTCCGCCGCCGCCGGCGCGCCGGTCGCGGTCACGACCCTCGACTCGACGCGCCACGAGCGCACCCACCGCTACCCGTGCGCGCTCGCGGGCGGGCCGTGGGTGGTCTTCACGGTCGGGACGACCGACAGCCCCGGCGGTTACGACGACGCCCGGATCGACGCCGTGAACGTGAAGACGGGCGAGCGGCGCACGCTGGTGAAGGGCGCGAGAAAGGCGATCTGGGCGCCGCCCGGGTACCTGCTGTTCGATCGCGCGGGCACCCTGTTCGCGACGAACGTCGACCCCCGCGATCCCCGTCCCGCAGCCGAGCCCGTGCCCGTTCTCGATGGCGTGGCCGGCGACACCTCGAACGGCGCCGGGTTCTTCGACGTCGCCGGCGACGGGACGCTCGCATGGGTCCGGGCCGAAGGCGGAGGCAACCAGCGGGAGATCGGCTGGTTCGACCGCGACGGCCGGTGGACGCCGACGAAGCTCCCGTCGGGGCCCTACTTCTACGTGCGGCTGTCGCCGGACGGGACGCGGGTGCTGGTCTGCGCCGGCGCCGGCGGAGGCTCCTCGGACCTCTGGGTCGGCGACCTCGCGACCGGCGCGATGAACCGGCTCACCTACGGGAGCGCGACGAATCCCGGGCTGTGGCTTCCCGACGGGATCCGGCTCGTCTGCTCGAGGCAGGATTCGACCGGCGGTTCCGTCGTCGTGGTGCGCCGGCTCGACGGCGCCGGCGGGGAGCGCGTGCTCTACCGCGCGCCGTGGCCGATGCTCATGACGGACATCACTCCGGACGGGCGGAGCGCCCTCTTCAGCGACTACGGACCGGCCAGGGCCCGCGTGCGCATTGCCCGCCTCGAGGGGGACCCGGACGAGCGCGAGATCCGCCCCGACCCGACGAACGAGCGCTACGAACAGGCGGGTGTCGTCTCGCCCGACGGGCGGTGGATCGCGTACGTGTCCAACCGGACGCGCCGCGAGGAGGTCTACGTCGCCGCGTTCGGGGGCGCGGGAGGGCGCTGGCAGGTCTCGACGCGGGGGGGTGGCGGCGTTCGCTGGGGACGCGACAGCCGCGAGCTGTTCTACGTGGAGCAGGGCACCGAACTGCTCATGCGCGTCCCGCTCGAGGTCCGCGGCACCGAGCTCGTCGTCGGGCAATCCCGGCCGCTGTTCGAGGCGCCCCCCACGCCCATCGAGGCCACGTACCGCGACTACGACTACGATCGTGCGCACGACCGGTTCCTGTTCACGCGCCCGCCCGGCGGGGTGACCGAGAACCGCGAGATCGCGCTGTCGCTGGGCTGGACGAACCGGCTCGCCGCGAAGCTCCGCGAGCGCAAGGAGAACCGATGAGCCTCACCCCCGGAACGAAGCTGGGGCCGTACGAGATCCTGGCGCCGCTCGGCGCAGGCGGCATGGGCGAGGTCTACCGCG
>CAZPVG010000101.1:0-10685 GCA_964589945.1 uncultured bacterium | reverse complement strand
GGGTGGCGATCGCGCGTGCCGACCGAGCCGCGGTGCTCCGCGATGCGCTCCGGAGCGATGGTGCCGGGGGTGACGCTCGGCTGCGGCGGATCATTGCCGTCGCCGCCCTGATACAGGAACTGCCCGTCGCGGGGGGGGGTGGGGGGTCTTTCCCCCCCGGCCCGCCGGCGCGTTCGGATCACCCCTTTGCCAAATCGCGTTCGACGCTCAAGTTGAAAGTCACCCCGGCCGAAAATGATACCGGCCCAGGCACCGTGCCGGTTCTCCCGGTCGACGCGCTCGGGCCGGGAGCGGAGTGCATGCACGTGGTACCGAACGGACGACGAGGCTTCACGCTCATCGAGCTGATGGTGGTCATCGCCATCATCGGCGTGATGGCGGCCATCGGCATTCCCGCCTACAACCTCTGGGCTCGCTCGCAATCCATGCATGGCGCGGCCCAGGCGATCGGCGCGGAGATCCAGATGATGCGTTCCCGCGCCATGGCGACCGGCCACACGCAGACCATCCACTTCGCCATGGATTCGACGAACGCGGGCGACTACCACGTGCACGAGAACGGCCGGATCACGGCGAAGTTCGATCTCCCCGTCAATGTCAGCTACAGCATCTACAACCAGGGCGGGTTCTCGATCCTGCCGGACGGCCGCGCGTCCGCGTCGAGGCTCATCATTCTCCAGGACCATCGCGGCAATCGCGACACCGTCAGCGTCGAGCTGTCGGGCCTGGTGATCGTGAGGTAGCGGCCATGAGCGACACGACCCTCCGCCGCGAACGCGGCTTCACCCTGATCGAGGTCCTCGTCGCCCTGGTCGTCATGGCGATCGGCATCTTCGCGGTGGCCCGCCTGTTCCCGACCGGGGCCCGCGGGCAGGTCCAGGACCGGCTCCTCGTCGGTGCGAACGAGTACGTGCAGGAGAAGATCGAGTACCTGCGCGGCCTCACCTGGTCGGATCCCGATCTCGTCGAGGGCCGGCACCCCGCCGGGACCGCGACGGAGGCCTGCGACAGCAATGGACGATGGCAGCGTTTCTACACGGTGACCACGATGGCCAGCCCGCTCGACAACCTGAAGAAGGTCGACGTGACCGTGCAGTGGTCAGGCGCCGGACAGGCCGGACGATCGCTCACGAGCACGACCTACGTGAGGCGCTGATGTCCGCTACCCGATCGTTGTTCGTGCGCCGCCATCGCACCGAGTCCGGCTTCACGCTGGTCGAGCTCATGGTGACGCTGGTGCTGTTCGCCGTGGTCCTCGTGGCGATCGCGGCGATCGTCATCAACGTCGGCCACAGCCGAGACCGCACGGTCCACCGGGCGGAGACCGTGCAGGCGGCCCGCGCCGCCGTGGACCTGATCGTCCGCGACCTTCGCAGCGCGGGCTACGACGCCGACCGCGACGCGGCCGTGCCGCAGCCGGCCATCGCCTACGTGGACTCGTCGCAGATCATCATGTCGCAGGACCAGCAGCCGTATCCCGACACGCTCAGCTCGGGCCCGCAGGATCCGCAGGCGTACGACCCGGCGAAGACTCCGCGTCCCAGGCCGCTCAACGGCACCGCGTGGACGCCGCCCCAGAAGTACACGACCGGTGCCGAGCTGATCCGGTACACGCTCGACGTGAACAACGACGGCGTCGTGGACGCTGCCGACATCGCGAGTCCCCAGGGCAGCGACGCCGCCTCGACGCCGAACCCGAACGACTACGTGCTGGTCCGCGAGGTCTACGGCGCGAACAGCGGCGGCAACAACGGCGGCGCCCAGGAGCGCGTGGCGCTCGTGCGTAAGCCCGGCGGCGACGTTCCCGCGATGTTCAACGTCTACATGAAGGGCAGCAACACGCCGTGGGACTGGGCGAACGGCCCCGTGCCCGTGTCGCAGCTCGACGACATCCAGCGCATCGAGATCCACGTGACCGCCACCGCGGGCCAGCCCGAGAAGGACCGGTCGTTCGCGCAGACGACGATCTCGACGCAGGTCAACTCGATGCGCAGCGTGCCCAACTTCGGCGCACAGACGTTCGTGGTCAGCGGCTACGTCTTCGACGACCAGAACGGCAGCGGGATCAAGGACGGCGCCGATCCGGGCCTCGCGGGCGTCACCGTGCGCCTCGGAAACTACGTCGGCTACACGTCGCCAACCGGGTTCTTCGCGATCCGCGCCGCCAACGGCACCTACACGTTGCGGCACGAGGTGCCGCCCGGCTACCAGAGCGCGATGAGCCCGGACACGTTCGTCGTCACGGTCGCGGGCGCGCCGCTCTCCCGCTCGTTCGCGGACCAGGCGCGGGCGGGCGGCTGGGTGACGATGCACGCCTGGGGCGACGACGATGCGAACCAGGTTCAGGACTACGGGGAGAACGACCTCGCCGGGATCCGGTTCACGATGACGCCCGGCGGGGAATCCGGCTACACGGACGCCACGGGGCACGTGCGTCTCTTCGCTCCCGTCGGGACGTTCACGGCCACCGCGATCGTGCCCGACTCCATGACGGCGACGACGCCGATCACGTTGAGCGGGATCATGGCCAACGGCGACAGCGCAAGCGCGTCCGTGGGCCTCAAAGTGTCGGCGAACGGCTACATCACCGGGCAGGTCTTCCGCGACAACAACCGCAACGGCGTCCCGGACGGCAGCGATGCGGGGCTCTCGAACGTGTGGGTCGGCGCCACCACCGACGGCGGCCTCACCATCGAGGGCTACGTCTACACGGACGCGGGCGGCAACTTCAAGATCACGGTGCCGGCGAACGATCCGCCGCACACGGTGCCCTATTCGGTCTTCATCGTGCCGCCGGCGGGCTTCTACCCGACGAACAGCACTTCGATTGCGAACGTCTGGGTCCAGGCCGGAGCGACCGTGGCCGGCAACAACTTCGGCATGGCGAGCTACCAGATCATCACGCTGAACGCGAGCCGCGTGCTCAGCCTGGCCTCACGCGACCTGATCGAGAAGGACTGGAACGGCAAGCACACCGAGAACGCCCGCCAGGACGTGGACCTCGTGCTCGGCGCCGACGCCGGCGGCACGGACAACGTGTCGGTGTGGTTCAACCAGTACGCCTCGACACCGCTCTTCGATCCCTCGCCGACCTATGCGCGCAACGCGCCCAACTCGGTCATGGCGATGGCACTCGACACGCTCGACCGCAGCGACCCGATCGCGCGGCCGGACCTGGTGACGGGCACGAAGATCTCGACGAACGGCAACTTCTTCGTGTGGCTGAATCAGGGCTCGAACAACAACGAGGGCTACTTCCCGACCAGCTACACGTCGGCCTACCGCACGGCCGACGGCGGCGACGTGCAGGCCGTGCTCTCGTACGACTGCGCCGGCGGACCGATGCCCGACCTCATCGTCGGCACGAAGTCGCCGACCGCGGGCATGGGCACGATCGAGATCTGGCAGAGCAACGACGCGACGACGCCGACGTTCACGCGCCAGGAGGTCTATCCCACGGACGCGGGCGGCATCCCCGGCAACGCGCTCGGCGAAGTCACCTGCATGGCGCTCGCGGACTTCAACAACGACGGTCGCAAGGACCTCGTCGTCGGCACCAAGAACGGCCTGGCGAGCGGCCAGGTGCTGGTCTTCGAGAACGTGAGCAAGCTGAACGGCGCGCGATTCGTCTGCCGCAACGTCATGAACATCGCCGACGGCTGGGTGACCTCGCTCGGCGTGGTGGACGTGGACGCCGACGGCCAGATGGACATCGTGGTCGGCACGCACTACACGAGCTCGGGGGGCAAGCTCATCTGGCTGCGGAACAAGAACAACCTCATCTCGTGGGCGTTCCTGCTCGCGCGCGAGATCGACGCCCCCGGCATCGTGCAGTCGATCTCGGTGGCCGACCTGGGCGGCGGGGCCGTGTCCGACCTGATCGTCGGCTGGCGTGCGACCGACACCGGCTACGGCGGCGGCGTCGTGGTCTACTACCTCGACCTCTACAGCCTGCCGGCGATGGGCGTGGACCCGTCGGCCGGGGCGATCGTCAACATGGTGCCGGCGAGCACGGTGGCCAACTTCAACTACGGCCTGAACACCACCACGCCGCCGACGCCGTACCTGTCCGACTTCGCCGTGGGCATCAAGTCGAGCCCGACGACCGGCGCGGTCGTGGTCTTCATCCGGTAGGGGGCCGAAATGCCGATTCCGGGCCGGCCGCGAAAGGAAAAGGGCATCGCGCTCGTCGTCGCGATGCTGGTGCTGCTCGTGATCACGATCATCGCGATCGTGCTCATGACCACGGTCACCGTCGGTCGCCGCTCGGCCGGCCATGGGCTGCGCGCCACCGACGCGCTGAACGTGGCCGAGGCTGGCGTTTCCGAGGCGGTTGCCCTCATCCGGCATGGCGACATCAACCTCGATCCGTCCAATCCGCGTTCGGTCGCGCAGGTGTTCCTCACCGTGCCCGGCAGCGTCCCGGCGCTGGGTACCGACAGCGTCGGCGTCGCGACGAAGCAGCCGGCGGGCGACTGGCTGAGCTACAGCACGCCGGGCCGCAGTCCGGACGCGCTCACGGTGGAGTTCAGGACGGACGCGTCGCGCTCGGTCGTCTATCGCTACAACGGCCTGGCGACACCCAGCATCAACACCACTTCGGGCCTGCCGATCTACGAGATCACGGCGACGGGCACCACGGGCAGCGCCCGTCGCAGGATCGTGACCGAAGTCATCCAGAAGCCCTTCTACGCGAACGCAAAGGGCGCGCTCGCGGCAGGCCACGACATCGATTTCGTCGGCAACGCCGTGGTCTGCGGCTTCGACCACTCCGCGGACACGCCGAACGATTACGGCGAGAACGGCCGCCTCGGCGCGAACAGTTGCGTCCCGTACGAGACCGGTCCCACCGACCTGCCGGGATCCTGGAGCACGGGTTCGATCAGTGGCGGCGGCGCGTCGGTGCAGGACGGCGACCCGAGCGGCCGGCTGGCGAATCAGACGGGCTTCTACACGGGGCCCTGGGATGCGTTCAACATGTCGCAGGCCGACTTCCTCTCCTGGATCGGATCGCCGATCAACGGCGTGCCCGGCAACCTGAACGGCATCTACTACATCGACAACAACTCGACTGTCGGCGACCAGTCCACCAGCGTCGGCATCCACGGCGGTGACGGCGAAGGCCTGCTCTACGTGGACGGCGACCTCACGATCAACGCCCAGTTCCACTACCGGGGCCTCATCTACGTCGAGGGTGACCTCAAGATGAACGGCCAGGCCTGGGTGCTCGGCGGAATCATCGTGAAGGGCCGCTCGACCGTGAAGCAGAACGGCGGCGCGACGATCCTCTTCAGCAGCGAGGCGATCACGCGCGCGCTGGCCAAGTACGGCGGACAGTTCGTGACGCTGAACTGGCGCGAAGTGCAGCCGTAGCGCGCGCTCGAACCACGACGCCGCCGTCCCGCGAGGGGTGGCGGCGTACGGCTTTCGGGGCCGGCGCTACTCGCTCACGAACACCGCGGTCGTGAGTCCCGGCACGGTGACCGCCGCCCGCGCCGGGTCGAACGTGGCCTGCTTCACGACCGGGTCGGCGCCCGCCGCCTGCACCGGGTGCAGCGCGAGCTTCACCCGCGCGAAGCCGGGGTAGGCATACGTCACCGGGCCCGGGTTGGCGTTCAAGAACACGAGCACGCGCTTCCACGGCGAGCCCAGCGCCGGCCGGCCCTCGACCGTATCCGAGAGCATCATCACGATCAGCCCCGGCACCTGCAGGGGGCCGGTGTTGAGGAACGTCACCCGGGCCCGGACCTCGTCGGCCGAGGCGAGCCGGAAGAGCGGCGTGCTCCGGCGTATCCGCAGGAAGTCGCGGAACGTCCCGAAGGCCGCGACGATCCGGGCGCGGTCCGGAGCGAGCGCGGGGTTCGCGACGAGCGGCCGGATGAGGTTCCAGCGGTCGCGGTTCTTGTCCGCCAGCGGCAGCCCCATGCCCCAGTGGTTCGTCGCGTGCGAGAAGTCCACGCGGTTGAACCAGTCGCCCGAGTCGTAGCTGTCGGCGTCGAGCGACTTCGTGCGCAGGATCTCGCTGCCCGCGTGGAAGAACGGCAGGCCCTGCGCCAGCGCGGGCACCGAGAGCGCGAGCAGTTGCATCCGCACGCGTTGCTCGAGCGTCGCGGAAGCCGGCGCGGCGTACTGCACCTTGTCCCACAGCGTCTCGTTGTCGTGCGCCGAGACGTAGTTCACGCACTCGCGGGGCGAGGCCGTGTAGCCCGTGCCGCCCAGCGCCGCGCCGGTGGTGGCGTGCCCCCGCCGGTCGGTGAGCCGGTACGAAGCGAGATTGCCCGCGAGCCCGACCTTGATGCGGTCCTCGAGGTCGAGCAGCTTCGAGCGGTCCCCTTCGCCGCCGCGGTTGAACGTGCCCGGCATCGTGAAGAGCCCGGTCGCGAAGCCCTGCTCGCGTCGGTCGCCGAACGGGTTGCCGCCGCGTACGGCGTCGCGAAGGCGGTCGTTGAACGTCGCGACACCGGTGCCGGCGAGGTTCTTCTGGGTCGCGTTCACGCCGCGCCTTCCGCCCTGCACCTCGCCGAAGTCCCAGCCCTCGCCGTAGAGCAGGATCTTCGTCCCGTCCACGCCGTCCTTGGCGGGGGTGAGCGCCGCAAGCCGGTCGCGGATCCTCTCCATGTTCGACTTCATGTGGTGGCCCATCAGGTCGAACCGGAAGCCGTCCACCTTGTAATCGCGCGCCCAGTGGAGAAGATCGTCCACCATGAGCTTCTCCATCATGCGGTGCTCGCTCGCCGTGTTGGCGCAGCAGGTGCTGTTCTCGACCGCGCCGTCCGTGTTGAGCCGCTGGTAATAGCCCGGCACGATCCGGTCGAGCACGGAGAAGTCGGCAAGCCCCGCGGCGTGCGTGTGGTTGTAGACCACGTCCATCACGACCCGCAGCCCGAGCGACGCGAGCCCCTGCACCATGCGGCGGAACTCGACCAGGCGCGCCGTCCCGTCCGGGTCGGTCGCGTAGCTGCCCTCGGGCACGCCGTAGTGGACGGGATCGTAGCCCCAGTTGAAGCCGTCGCGGTCCTTCACGCGCGTGACCGCCGCCTGCTGCCGGTCGGAGTCGGCGGGGTCCTTCGAGAGGTCGCCCGGCGAAGCCCAGGCCGAGCGGTCTTCGTTCACCGTCGCGAAGTCGAACGCGGGCAGCAGGTGAACGTGCGTGAGCCCCGCCTCGGCGAGCGCCTTCAGGTGCCGCGTGCCGTCGCTCGCGTCCGTGAACCCGAGGAAGGTGCCGCGGTGCGACTCAGGCACGGTCGAGTCCGAGGCGCTGAAGTCGCGGACGTGCAGCTCGTAGACGACCGCGTCCTCGACCCGTTCGAGCGGCGGTTTTGCGAGCGTGTCCCAGCCGGGTGGCTTCGTGGCCGGGTCGTCCAGGTCCACGAGCAGCGAGCGGCGGCTGTTGCGCGAGAGGCCCCGCGAGTAAGGGTCGGTCGCCGTGACGGTCTCGATCCGGCCGGTCGAGGGCGTGAAGAGCGTGACCTCGTAGAGGTAGTAGCAGCCCTTCCACGACGCCGTGCCCGTCGCCGTCCAGGTACCGGCCTCGCGCGTCATGTCCACGGTCGCCGAGGGCTCCGGCGTCCGCGGCCCATCGAAGAGGAGCAGCCGCACGTTCCGCGCCGTCGGCGCCCAGACGCGCAGCGAAGGGACGCCGTCCTTCCACGTCGCGCCCAGCGCGCCGTCCCAGGCGAGCACGTCGTCGAGCACGCCGGGAATCTGCACGCCGGTCGCGTCGCCCGAGCTGCCGCCCGGGTCGCGCTCGGAGACCGCGAGCTGCTCGCGCACCCAGGTCTCCGCGTGGGCGGCGTCGGCCGCGGAGAGCTTGAGGACGGTGGAGCCCGCGAGATAGGGGAATCTCGCGCGCAGCGCCGTGCTCACGCCCGCGGGGTCGGGTGTCAGCGGCGCCGACTCGCCCCCCGCCAGGCCCTGCTTCGTCAGCTTGAGCGCCGCGTCGGGGGAGTGGTGCAGACGGAACACGGCTCCGGGCGTCGCGGGGACGTCCCAGAGCAGCGTCGTGCGGTCCACCCAGTGTGCCCGCTGCCGCGAGAGGTCGCCGAACGCCAGCGCGCTCACGTCCGGGGGCGAGGCCGCCAGCTCGTTCTTCCCGGTGACGATCCACGCTTCCTTCCGCGTGGACACGTCCAGGAACATGTCGGGGCCGGGGTCCTTGCGATCGCCCTTGTGGACGATCAGGCCCAGGTTCTTCGCGCCGGCTTTCAGCGGCACGTCCCAGTAGACGCCGAAGCCGTCCCGGCCGGTCGGCTTCATCGCCGCGCCCCACTGCGTCGGCGCGGCGGCGTCCTCCCAGACGTGCAGGCCCCAGCCGTCGTAGTCGGCCTTCGGGCGGTGATAGTGGATCCGGGCGGTGTTCGCGGGAACCTCCTCGGCACGGGCCCCGGCTGGCGACGCCGCCGCGAGCGCCGCGGCGGCCAGGAACGCGAAGAGCGAAACGCGAATCAGCGGCATGGGCGACCTCGGCGGTCTCGTGTTCGGGGCGCGGACGGCGCCGCCAGAGTGGGGGATTCGGTGGCCGGGGGCAACGCGCGAGCCCGCCGTTCCGGGCCCGCGGCTCCGTCGGACCGCCGGATCCACAGGCCCGCGCGTCCGCGCCCGCGCGCTCCGCGCGGTCCTTTCGGCCCGGGGTGCGGGACCCCCTGCGGGCGTGTAGGATGCGGGACGTTACCGTCCCAGCTCGCTCCGACTCTCCGCGGGCCCCCGTGGCCCGCTGAAACACCCCAGAGAGGTCCCGCATGGCCACTCCCGATGTCTTCATCGTGGGCGCCGCACGCACGCCCACCGGCAAGTTCCTCGGCGGTCTTTCCTCCCTCAAGGCCTCCGACCTCGGCGCCATCGCCATCAAGGAGGCGCTCGTCCGGGCGCATCTCACCGGCAACGACGTGGACGAGGTCATCATGGGCAACGTCGTGCAGGGCGGGCAGGGCCAGGCTCCCGCGAGGCAGGCCCAGATCAAGGCCGGCGTCAACCCGGCCGTCGGCGCCCTCACCATCAACAAGGTGTGCGGGTCGGGCCTGAAGGCCGTGATGCTCGCCGCGCAGGCGATCAAGGCCGGTGATGCCGACTGCATCGTCGCCGGCGGCCAGGAGAGCATGAGCACCGCGCCGCACTACCTCTTCACCGGCCGCACGGGCACGAAGCTCGGCGACACCGTGCTGAAGGACGGCGTCGTGTACGACGGCCTGTGGTGCTCGTTCAACGACTCGCACATGATCGAGCTCGCCCAGTACACGGCCGAGAAGTCGAAGCTCGAGCGCAGGCGCCTCGACGAGTTCTCGGCGGGCTCGCAGAAGAAGGCGGCGGCCGCCCAGGCGTCCGGTGCGTTCGACCGCGAGATCGTCCCGGTGTCCATCCCGCAGCGGAAGGGCGACCCGGTCGTCGTGAAGCTCGACGAGGCCGTCCGCGGCGACACGACGCCCGAGGCGCTCGCCAAGCTGCCCGCGGTGACGCGCGCGAAGGACGGCATGATCACCGCCGGCAACGCGCCCGGCCTGAACGACGCCGGCGCCGCCCTGATCGTGATGAGCGGCGATCGGGTCAAGGCCACCGGCGCGAAGCCGCTGGCCCGCATCACCGGCTACGCGACCGGCGGCGGCCCCCCGAAGGAGCTGTTCTACGCGCCGATCGACGCCGTGCAGAAGCTCATGAAGAAGACGGGCGTCAAGATCGACCACTACGACCTGATCGAAGCGAACGAGGCGTTCGCCGCCCAGGCGCTGGCCGACGGCGACGCTCTCGGCTGGGACTGGGACCGGGTCAACGTCAACGGCGGGGCGATCGCGCTCGGCCACCCGATCGGCGCCAGCGGCGCCCGCATCCTGACGACGCTGCTCTACGCGCTCGAGGCCCGTGGCAAGAAGACCGGTCTCGCGACCCTCTGCCTGGGCGGCGGCAACGCCGTGGCCCTTTCCGTGGAGCGTGTGTGATGAGCACGATGACCGAAAAAGCGACGAGCGGCCCCTCGGCGGCCGTGAAGAAGGTGGCGGTGGTGGGCGGCGGCACGATGGGCAACGGCATCGCCCAGGTGTTCGCCACGAACGGCATCGACGTCGAGCTGATCGACGCCAGGCCGGAGTTCGTGGACCGCGCGATCGCGACCATCACGAAGAACCTGGACCGCGTGGCGAAGAAGCAGGAGTGGCCGGCCGACAAGGCCGCCGGGATCCTCAAGCACATCCATGGCGGCACGTCGCTCGACGTCGCGAAGGACTGCCAGATCGTGATCGAGGCCGTGACCGAGAGCTGGGAGCTGAAGAAGGAGATCTTCACGAAGCTCGACGCGCTCTGCCCGCCGGCGACGATCCTGGCGAGCAACACGTCCAGCATTTCGATCACCGAGATCGCCGCGGTCACGAAGCGGCCCGGCCTCGTGATCGGCATGCACTTCATGAACCCGGTGCCGGTCATGCAGCTCGTCGAGATCATCCGCGGGCTGGCGACCACGGACGCGACGTACGCGCTGACCGAGGACCTCTCGAAGCGTCTCGGCAAGACGCCGGTCGAGGTGAACGACTACCCCGGCTTCGTCGCGAACCGCATCCTCATGCCGATGATCAACGAGGCGTGCTACACGCTCATGGAGGGCGTGGCGACGAAGGAGTCCATCGACACGGTCATGAAGCTCGGCATGAACCACCCGATGGGCCCGCTGGCGCTCGCCGACCTGATCGGCCTCGACACCT
>CAZPVG010000100.1:948-10722 GCA_964589945.1 uncultured bacterium | reverse complement strand
CCCAACAGCGGCTACTCGGGATTTGATCAATTCACCTTTACCGTGAATGACGGTACCGTCGACTCTGCGCAGGCAACAGTCAACCTGACCGTATATGCCGACAGCGACGCCGACGGCATCGCCGACAATATCGACACCCAAGTGGGTACGTTCTCCAATGACTTCCTTGATAATGTCACTGTAATCGCGGGCAAGCCCACCTCGGGCACCATTGACATCCGCGGCGACCGCACCTTCGAAATCACCGATGCACCCGCGCCGGACGGCGTGAGAATCAAGGTAAGCAACGGCTTGCAGGATGCCCAGATCACCATGACCTGTACGCCACAGGTGGTCATTACCATCCCGGCCAATACGAGTTATGATGCCGTGCAAACCTGCGGCAGCGCCAAGTTGAGGGTATTGCAGGGTCATGCCACCGTCAGCACCGCCGTCAACGGCGTGGTGACGTCCGTGGCGATCAACACTGACGATAACATTACATTTGAGTCCGACCCGCAAACCAAACTGGCTACCCTGACTGTCAGCAGCAAACGCCAAGGCGTGACCTCTTTGGTCACCCCTATCAGCGCGACCTTTAATGGCACCAACGTGACTGCCAATATGAAGCCCATGTCGAATGACTCGGTGACCTATACCATCAATCCCAATAAGCAAATCCAGGTGGTGGCCGATACATCCAGCGTCCTGGACATCGCCGTGAACGGCAAGTCCGTTGCCCTGAGCAACAGCGCGCCGCAGTCCTTCGGTATTACCGCCTCAGGTGATGTGAACGACTCCAAGCGCATTGACGGATTCGACCTCGGCACATTGGGACTGGCCTTCGGCAGCACGCCCGGTGACGGCAACTGGAATGCCGCCGCAGACTTAAACGGCGACGGCGTGGTCGACGGCTCCGACCTGACCATCCTCGGCAAAGGATTCGGTAAGAATTTATAGAGATGCTCACATGCGGTTACATAAATTCAAATTCTTCACAATTTTGGCGATGACCGTGGGCCTCGCCGCCTGCGGCGGTGGAGGCGGCTCCGGCTCAAACACAGGGGCGACCGGCACACCTGGGGCGGTAGCCTCGGTGCTGATCACCCCCAACAGCGAAACCATCACCAAGGGCCAGACAATCAGCCGCACCATAAAGATCGAGAATGCCAGTAACGCCTTTTATGTAGCCTTTGATATCCTCTACAATCCGGCGGTGCTCCAATTTGTGAATGCAAAGGAAGGGTCGTTCATGGACAATGACGGCGCCGATGCCACCTCCATGCAGGCGGTACTGCAGAGTAATACAACAGTACAAAACGGCGTCAAACTGAAGCGGATCACCATCGGGTTGACCCGTCTCGGCGATATCGGCGGAATCAGCGGTTCGGGCACCTTGGTATCGGTGACATTCTTTGCCATCGGTTCGGGGCAATCTCCCCTCGTAATCACCACCCCGCGCGGCATCAAGGACATGAACAACCAGGACGTGGCGGTAAATACATGGCAAGATGCAACTGTTACCGTGCAATAACCAACCCCGGGCACTTATTGTTTTTCCTCCTTGCCCTACTCCTGTGGTCACTGACCGGCACGGCGGCTGACGCGGCGACTCTGGCACTGGTGCCCACCCGATCAGAAATGGGACAGGGCCAACGGCTCTCCGTAAACGTGCACATCACGGGCGCCGCCGACCTCTTCAGCGCGCCGTTTTATGTTCAATACGACCCCCGGCATCTAAAGGTCGTCGCTGTCAAACAGGGGGGGTTTCTCAAACGGGACGGAGTCAGTACCGCCTTTCTCCACAAGGAAAAAAGGCCCGGCACGATTATGGTGGGATTATCGCGGTTGGGCAACAAGTCCGGTGTCAGCGGCAGCGGCACCCTGGCCACGCTCACCTTTATCACCCTGGGCGCCGGCCACACGACCATTTCCTTGAGCAAATCCGACCTGAAAGACAGTCAGCTGGCGCCCGCGAAAATTCACATAAAAAACGCCACCATTACTATCGGGCCTGAAAATTCCGGCCCTTAGTGTCAATCATGAGCAGGCGCCCGGTTCAGGGAGAGTTGCCTGGAGACCTGGCTTCCAGGGCATGTTGCAGCGGGACAAGGTGATCGGTGTAGTGGCGCCAGCGACCCACCGCACGGCTGTACAACGGTTGGCGCACTTGGTCATAACTGGCGGTCGCCGCCAGACGCGGCGCCTCATGAAAACGCAGGCAACGGTCATCCCACTCCAGATTGCAGAACGCCAGCAGGTTTCGACTTACCTGCTCTTGGTTGGCCACCAAATCTTCATAGTGCACCTCCAGAAGGGACAGGTTGAGCACTTCCCGCCAATGCGCCATCAGCCGTTGGTATTCCCTGTAATAGGCGCCGAGGTGCGCAAGGTCATAACTAAACGAAAGCCCCGGACCGAAATTCTGGAAGTAGCAGGACAGGCACGTATCGAGAGGATCGCGCATACAGTGGATAATTCGCGCCTCGGGAAACAGCAGGGCAATCAGGCCCAGATGCAGAAAATTCGTCGGCATCTTATCGGTCACGTACCGCGCGTCTCGAGGTGAAACAGCCGCCAAGTAGTCCAGGTAACGCCGAGCGAGCTGCTCACATGAGGAAGCAGTCAAGGCTTCAAGGCACTGGGGGTATGGAGCGGCGGCACCGGTGAATCCCTGCAGGTCGGCGGCGATAATGCCTATCTCGTCCAATTCACCGGCGCCACACACCAGGGGATGACTGGCGAGGATCTGCTCCACCAGGGTAGTCCCGGAGCGGGGCATACCGACAATGAACACCGGGCGTTGGGAGCCGTGAGTGGCCCGCGGCGCGTGCGCCATGAACGCTTTGCTGCAGGTTGCGACCAGGCTTTCAATAAACCCACGATGCGCCTGTATATCGAACGGCCATTGTCGTGCTTTAATCGCGTTGCCAAGCGAGCAGTGCCTAAATGCGGCGTCGAAATTGTTGCTGGCATCATAAAGGCGCCCGAGGCGGAAATGTAAAGTGGTGAGCTGCCCGTCATCCAACGCCGGACCACCCGGGGCGAGGATGCGTTCCAGCAGGGCGATGGCTTCATCGCAACGCCCCAAAGGACGGCACAGCGCAGCGAATATCATCGCCACATCGGCGCCGTTATCGGCCGCTTCCAGATAGGGGTGTATCAGGTCATAGGCCTGCTGGACCTTACCCTGCCGCTCATAAACATGAGCCATGCCCAGGATCGCTTGACGGCAATCGGGGTCGATGCGCAGCGCTTCCTGATAGCGCAGAAGTGCCTCGTCGAGTCTACCGAGCAAGACCAACGCGGTGGCCAGATTGACATTGGCCGGTATTGAATGGGGTTTTATCCGCAGCGCCTGGTGATAGGCGTCAACGGCTTCTGTGTAGCGCCCTTGCGACGTGAAATGATTCGCCAGGTATTGGTGTGCCATCCCGTAATCGGGGTTAATATCCAAGGCCTTGCGGAAGCACGCCTCGGTCTCATCGGCGTTCCCCATCTGGCCATTGATGGTGCCCAGCATGCACCATGCCTCCGCGTCCGTGGTGTCGAGGCGACATACCTCGGCAAAAAGGGATCTCGCACGGATCAGATCACCCGCCTGCAGGCAGGACTGTGCCTCCTGCTTTTTGGCCCGCGCGAGGACGTTTTCCCTTCGTTCACTCATATCTCCGCCCCGGGACCCGACGACCGTATAGACAGGCCGTCAGCGTCCTTCCAAGGCCTGCTGCAACGGGCCGAGGTGAGTGGCGTAGTGCCTCCAGCGGGAAACCGAATTGTTGTAAAGCGGCTGGCGGATCTGATCGTAGCTTGCGGTACCTGAAAAACGCCCGGTCTCGTTGAAATGCAAGCAGCGTTCGTCCCATTGCAGACCACAGAAATCAAGTAGCTCACGAGTCATCCGCTCCTGGTCGGCAACGATGTCCTCATATCGGACCTCGAGTATGGGCAGGTCCAGCACCTGCTGCCAGTGGCCCATCAGCCTTTGATACTGGCGGTAATATGCCCCGAGGTCCTGCAGATCATAGCAATAGGTGTTTTCCGAACCCACGAGATGCTGAAAATAACACGACAGGCATGTATCCATGGCATCACGCACACAATGAATCACCCGCGCCTGCGGGAATAGTTGGGCGATCAACCCCAGACGTAAAAAGTTACTGGGCATCTTGTCCGTGACGCGCAGTGCATCACCGGAGAGGTCCGCCAGGTGTTTCAGATAATCCTGGGCCAGTTGATTGCACTGTTCCCGTGTCAGCATGGTGACGCACCGCGGGTACGTGGCGTCGGTCTTTAGAAGCGACGGCAGTGAAGCCACCATGCGGTGAATATCCTGCAACTCACCCGCAGCGAAGACATCCGGGTGGCTGGCCAGAATCTGTTCCACCAGAGTAGTGCCGGACCGAGGCATACCGACGATAAAGACCGGGCGATCGGAGCCGTGATCCGCTCGCGGTGCGTTCTGCACGAAAGTCCTGTCATAAGTTTCAACCAGCGAAGTGACCAACCGTTCATGGCTTTGACGATCGAATTGAGCCCCATTCAGACGATTGCCCTCCTGATAGTACGCAAAGGCTTCGTCGTATGAACCGTCCGCATCGAGGACCTTGCCGAGGGCAAAGTGGAGCGCCACATACTCGTGACGGCGCCAGGCCACTGTACCGTCCATACACTCCAACAGGCGCTTGATCATAGCCATTGCCTCGTCACAACGCCCCATACGACGGCACAGGGCGGCGAAGACAATGGCGATCCCGGGTTCGTCAACGCCGCGCTCGAGCAGGGGATCCAGCACGGCGATAGCCTCGTCGTATCTACCCAACTTTTCCAGGACACTTGCCTCCCCGGCCGCCGCCTTGATGTGGGTGGGCTTCCATCGTAAGCCATCGCGGTAACTGGCCAGGGCCTCATCCAATCGTCCCTGGAGTTCGAGGGTGGTACCTATGTTGTAATAGCCCATGGCAAAATCCGGCTTTAATGCCACCGCCTCCCGATAATGAGACATGGCGTCCTCGAAGCGGCCCAGATACAACATCACATTACCCAGGTTGTTCCGCGCCGGATACAATGTGGGCTGCATCACCAAGGCTTCTTCATAATTTTCAATGGCCTCATCCACCTTGCCTTGGCGAAACTGCGTATTGGCCAGATTATAATAAGTCATCGCCGTGGGGCGCTGATTGATGGATGAGCGATAGGATTCTTCCGCCTCATGACTACGGCCGAGAAAGTGCAGCGCCGTTCCGAGGTTCATGCGCGCCTCGGAATGATCTGGATTCAGCCGCAGTGCGGTGTTGTAGCATTCCACCGCCTGTTCCGCCTTACCCTGGGAATACAGGGCGTTTCCTAGGCTGCAGTGGGCGTCGGCATAGTCTGGCTGCAGCGCCAGCGCTTTGCGAAAGGAGTCTTCCGCCTCCGCCATATTGCCCAGCCATCCGTTGACATTGCCCAACATCCACCATGACGACGCGTCCTTGGCATCGATGTCACATATGCGCTGATAATAGGAAAGGGCCTCGGGGAGTTTCTTTTTGCGAAGACTCAGCCTGGCCTGGGTCTTCATAAAATCCAACAGGGTGCCGTCGAGTTTCATCTTGGACCTACCGGGATTTTCAACGGATTAGATATTCTGTGTGGAATGCCCGCCAATCGCTGTTCAACGAAGCCGCGGCGCATCTGTCGATACGTTGACGAAGATCAATACGCCGCTGAGGGGCGGCGGGTTTGCTGTCGAGGAAAAATGCCATCATTCGATACCAGAGGGATTGCCCTCCATACAATAATATACCTGGCTCCGCTGTCCCCATGACGCCCGCGGAGTACAGGTCAATGCTGGTTAATAAAGGGTTTGGAAGGCATCGGATTACTATACCATAACCGCCCCCGAAACCTGTCGATTTACCACCACGCCTCCGCAAACCCCAGCCGGCGACGATATCAATCCATCGGGCGTCTTAAGCCAATCTTAAGTGTTATCGGTCATGAGACGTATAAAACCAGCCCCGATTGGAAAAACTTTTTTTGCCGGTTCCGTAAGTACATAAGGTCTGAGCTTTTTAAGCTTAGATGGGGATGACGAAGAAGTCCTTACAGCGCAGCCTATTCTGGCCTCCGAATGGCAGTGCAGGAGGGACTAATCAGGCCCTGCACGACAGGGTTATCCCTCCACACACTAACACGTGCCCCGGTCGTCGAAACCGTAGCTGTGCACGTGGAGTGTACAGTTCTGCCCCCACCTCCGAAAAAGTCTGCGTTCTGCATTTATTTATGGCCATGCAAAATGCTCTGTGACTTTAGGAACTCCCAAAAGTCACCAGGGCCGGGCCTGTTCTGGTCTGAAATATTCTCTAGTCGCCGAGGACGCCCCAGATACATATAATGCATAAGACCTTGATTTCATTAAACCCACTATATTTCACCCGCTGAAACCGCGAATTTGCGGGCCTTCTACCCTTAGATTATGTTAAACCGATAACACGATGATTCCTGCAATTTCCAAGTATTCCTTAATACACTTACATGAACCATTTATCTGAATGTACATACTTATCACGCGCACGAATGTCTGAAAAGGTTACAACAGATTTATGAGGATTTCCTCACCTTCTAAATAACCGACATCGGCGACCTCATCGAGTTTTTCGGCGTCGATGGCCACTTCGGCTTCGGGACATGTTGAATAGCGGGGCGCGATTGTGCCCGGCATTCGTTACCTAGTGAGGTCGACCCTTCAGGGCGCGAGTATGGCGAAGTTGCTGGCACCGGCACCGTCAATGTCGGTGAATGTGCCGCCCGCGTACACCGTGCTGCCGTCGGCAGAGACGGCCAGGGCATTGACCCGGTTGTTCGCATTTGGATCCCAGGCGATAGCGTTACTGGTGGTCGCATCCACGGCGGCGATGTGACTGCGTGACGCGCCGCCGATGGTAGAGAAGTCGCCGCCCGCATAGACGGTGCTGCCGTCGGCGGTGACGGCCAGGGTGATGACCTGGTTATCCGCACTCGGAACCCAGACGGTGGCGTTGTTGGTGTTAGTGGCCGCGTCGAGGGCGGCGATGTAGTTGCGTGAGGCACCGCCGATGGCAGTGAACAGGCCACCTGCATAAACCGTGCTGCCGTAGACGGCCAGGGCATTGACCGTATTATCCGCATTCGGATCCCAGGCGGTGGCGTTGTTGGTATTGGTGGCCGTATCCAGGGCAGCGATGTAATTACGTGTCGCACCGCCTATGGCGAGGAAGGCGCCGCCCGCATAGACCGTGCTGCCGTCCGCGGAGACGGCCAGGGCATTGACCGTATTATCCGCATTCGGATCCCAGGCGGTGGCGTTGTTTGTGTCAGTGGCCGCGTCCAGGGCGGCGATGTAGTTGCGCGCCGCGCCGCCGATGCCGGTGAAGTTGCCGCCCGCATAGACCGTGCTGCCGTCGGCGGAGACGGCCAGGGTAGAGACCAGGTTATTCGCGTTCGGATCCCAGGCGGTGGCGTTGTAGGTGTTGGTGGTCGCATCCAGGGCGGCGATGTAGTTGCGTGCCGCGCCGCCGATGTTTGTAAAGAAGCCGCCCGCATAGACCGTGCTGCCGGACACGGCCAGGGTAGAGACCGAGGTATCCGCATTCGGATCCCAGGCGGTCAGTGTGCCGTCGGCCCCAACAGCGGCGATGTAGTTGCGTGTCGCGCCGCCAATGCTGGTGAAGTTGCCACCCGCATAGACCGTGCTGGCGGAGAGGGCCAGTGCATAGACCGAGTTATTCGCATTCGGATCCCAGGCGGTGGCGTTGTTGGTGTTGGTGGCCGCGTCAAGGGCGGCGATGTATTTACGTGTCGCGCCGCCGATGGTGGTAAAGGTGCCGCCCGCATAGACGGTGCTGCCGTCTGCGGAGACGGCCAGGGCATAGACCCAGTTATCCGCATTCGGATTCCAGGCAGTGGCGTTGTTGGTGTTGGCGGCCGCGTCAAGGGCGGCGATGCGACTGCGTGACGCGCCACCGATGGCGGTGAACAGGCCACCCGCATAGACCGTGCTGCCATCTGCGGAGACGGTCAGGGCATAGACCCAGTTATTCGCACTTGGTACCCAGGGGGTGGCGTTATTGGTATTGGTAGTCGCATTCAGGGCGGCGATGTAATTACGTGTCGCGCCGCCGATGGCGAGGAAGGCGCCGCCCGCATAGACCGTGCTGCCGGAGACGGCCAGGGTATAGACCGTGTTATTCGCATTCGGATCCCAGGCGGTGGCGTTGTTGGTGTTGGTGGCCGCGTCAAGGGCGGCGATGTAGTTGCGTGTCGCGCCACCGATAGTGGTGAACAGGCCGCCCGTGTAGACCGTGCCGCCGGAGACGGCCAGGGTATAGACCGTGTTATCCGCATCCGGATCCCAGGCAGTGGCGTTGTTGGTGTTTGTGCTCGCATCCAGGGCGGCAATGTAGTTGCGTGTCGCGCCGCCGATCATGGTGAACACGCCGCCCGCATAGACCGTGCTGCCGGAGACGGCTAGGGTATAGACCGAGTTATTCGCATTCGGATCCCAGGCGGATACCGAGCCATCGGCCAGGATATGGGCGATATTGTTGCGTGCTACACCGCCCACCTGGGTGAAGCTGCCGCCGATGTAGAAGCCGCCGCTACCGTCGGGTACAGCCGCGTTCACCGTACCGGTCACCGTGGGATAGCCGCCGATGCCGAGGCCTACGGCGGCAGTGCTCAGGGGCACCCCGCCACCGGAAAGCGCGCCGATGAGGGTGAAGGTGCCACCCAGATAGGCGGTGCCATCAGCCGCGGTGGCGATGGCATTGACACTACGATTCACCACCAGCACGTCCGGCCGGGAGACCGCGGTGTTCGATACGCTGACTGCGGCGCCGCTCAGGTTGGCCTTCAACACGAAGTAGTAGGCGGTACCATTGGTCAGGCCCGCGGCGGCGTAGGGTGAGGAGACGCCGGCGGTGACGGTGCCGTCCGCACAGGAGCCGATGTTATTAAAATCACAGGCCGGATCGGTGGAGCGGTACAAATCGTAGCTAATGGCCCCGATATCGTTCCAACTCAGGCTCACGACCCTGGACAAGGGGTTCGCATCGAGCACCACCGACTCAACACAGGTCAGGCCCACATTGGTGATATTGCCAGCGCTAACGATGCCGGTGTTGGATGTGGCTGTGCAGGTCTGGCCCGTAGGCTGGGTAAGGATAGTGACGTTGTAGGCACTGCCATCGGCAATGGCGGTGGCGAAGGTGAAGCTGCCGTCGGCACTGATCGGCAGGTCATCGCCGCCGTTGTCCTGCAATACCAGACCCGAGCCGGTAAGCCCCGAGACAGCGCCACCAATGGTGTAGGTGTTGGTACAGGTAACGGCAATTCCCGTGACATTGCCGCCACTAACCGAGCCGGCGCCACTGCTGACGGTACAGATCTGGTTGGGACTGACAGGGTTGCTCAGTACCGTGACGTTGTAAGCGCTGCCATCGGCGATGGCGGTAGCAAAGGTGAAGCTGCCGTCGGCACTGATCGGCAGGTCATCGCCGCCGTTGTCCCGTAGCGTCAAGCCCGAGCCGGTGAGGCCCGAGACGGTACCACCGATGGTATAGACGTTGGTGGTGCAAGTGACTGTAACACCGGTGACATTGCCGCCACTGACCGAGCCGGCACCACTGCTCACGGTACAGCTCTGGCTGGGGCTGGTGGGATTGCTCAGTACCGTGACGCTGTAAGCGTTGCCATCGGCGATGGCGGTTGTAAAAGTAAAGCTGCCGTCGGCACTGATCGGCAGGTCATCGCCGCCGTTGTCCCGTAGCGTCA
>CAZPVG010000100.1:0-848 GCA_964589945.1 uncultured bacterium | reverse complement strand
ACGCTGTAAGCGTTGCCATCGGCGATGGCGGTTGTAAAAGTAAAGCTGCCGTCGGTACTGATCGACAGGTCATCGCCGCCATTGTCCTGTAGTACCAGACCCGAACCAGTCAGGCCGGAGACCGTCACACCCACTGTATAAGTGGGTGCCGGCGCGCCGCCACCCCCACCGCCACCGCTACAAGCTGACAAGCCTGCCACAACAAACAACAAACATGCAAGATTAATAAGACGGCGGATCATCGGGCAGCTCTATCATCACGGGACTCAACAATGTATATACACACGTGATGGCATGCGCTTAACATGGCAAACGGTCCCTCCTGAACCGGTCTCCTACCACCGTATGCCGAAGCGAAGGCCCTTGCATCAAGGTATGCCATTCACTGCCCAGCACTTGCTGTACCGCAAACAAGCAGGTTTGTGCTTGCAGCAAGCAAGACCATAAAATGGCGACGGTTTTTCTGCATTTTCCTCACGTATTACAAAAGAAATCAGTTACCCCGAGCACCCGTTCAGGGTTATCTTCACGTGTCACACTACTGGTCACAATACTTGACGCTTTGTCTCAATTCAATATTGGCAACCAGCGAGTTCCATTTCGGCGCGTCCCTAAAGACCCCTCTTCGAGCCTTTAGGGTCTTCCATTTAGCTTATATCGGTATGTATTGGATGATCATTAGTGCCGGATGTAAATATTCGGCGCCCCATCAATACGCCCGCATCGAACTAAAGTGTATTAACAATCTCTAAAACGGACTCGCGACGTTGGCGTTTTACGTTGCGTTTACTCAACAGTCTTGCACGGGCTTGACTGTCTGCTTCTTCAAAATATCGGCTGACTTCGTA
>CAZPVG010000099.1:0-11299 GCA_964589945.1 uncultured bacterium | reverse complement strand
CCCCCCCCCCCGCCCGCCCGCCCCGCCCCCGCGCCCCCCCCCCCCGGTAGTCCCGCCCCCCCCGCCGCGCCTCACGTCGCACCGGCCCGCCTCGCGTCGCTGCGGCGCGCCTCACGTCGCAACGAGACGGGCGGCGCTCCTCTCAGGAGCGCCGCCCGTTCGTCTACGGAAGCGGGACTACCAGATGCGGGCGCGGAGGGCGGCGTCGCGGACCATCGCGTCGCCTTCCTTGCAGTGGAACGCCTTCGCGAACTCGTCGAGGTCCGAGAGCGGGCCGTTGACGCGCCAGTGCGACGGCGAGTGGGGGTTCGTGAGCACCTGGCGGCGCAGCGCCGCGTCCCGCTCGACGCGCCGCCAGATGCGCGCGTAGGCGAGGAAGAAGCGCTGCTCCGGCGTGAAGCCGTCGATCAGGCCCGGCCGCGTCTTCCGCGAGGCCAGGTCCTTCTCGAGCGCCGCGTACGCGATCGCGAGCCCGCCGATGTCGGCGGTGTTCTCGCCGAGCGTGAGACGGCCGTTCAGGTGCAGCGTGTCGAGCACCGTGTAGCTCGAGTACTGCTCCGCGACCTTGTCCGAGCGCGCGCCGTAGTTCTTCGCGTCCTCGGCCGTCCACCAGTTGCGCAGGTTGCCGTTCGGGTCGAACTTGCGGCCCTGGTCGTCGAACCCGTGCGTCATCTCGTGGCCGATCACCGCGCCGATGCCGCCGTAATTCACCGCGTCGTCCCACGAGTCGTCGTAGAACGGCGGCTGCAGGATGCCGGCGGGGAAGTTGATCGTGTTCATCGTCGGGCTGTAGAACGCGTTCACCGTCGGAGCCGTCATGCGCCACTCGCCGCGGTCGGTCGGCTTGCCGATCTTGGCCGTCTGGCGCGCGATCTCGGCCGTCTGGGCCGACAGGCGGTTCGCGAAGTACGAATCGCGCGTGACCTCGACCTTGTCGTACGGGCGCCACTTGTCCGGGTAACCGATCTTGTTGCCGAAAGCGCTGAGCTTCTTCCGGGCGGCCTCCCTGGTCGCCGGAGTCATCCAGTCGAGCTCGCCGATGCGCTCGTCGAGCGCCGCCTCGATGTTCTTCACCATGCGCAGCGCGCGCTCCTTCGCGGCGGGCGAGAAACGCTCCTTCACGTACTGCTTGGCGAGCAGGTCGCCGAGGTCCTGGTCCGTCGCGCGCAGGCAGCGCTTCCAGCGGGGCTGCATCGCCTGCACCCCCGTGAGCGCGCTCGTCCAGGCGAAGTCCTCCTCGGCGAACGCCTGCGTGAGCGTCGACGCCGCGTCGTCGAGGACCTTCCAGCGCAGGTAGTCCTGCCAGTCCGCGAGCGGCGTCGTGGTGATCGTCGTCTCGAGGTCACGGAAGAACCCGGGCTGCGACACGTCGAGCGAATCGACCTTCACCATGCGCTTCGACAGGTAGGTCGCCCAGTCGAACGAGGGCGTCATGGCCTCCAGGGAATCGAGCGGCAGGAAGTGGTAGTTCGCCTCCGGGTTGCGGCGCTGGACCGCCGTGATGGAGGCCTTCGCCAGCGCGGTCTCGATCACGAACACGTGACCGGCAGCCGTCTTCGCCTGCGACGCCGGGGTGCCGGCCAGCTCGAACATGCGCGCGACGTGGGCGACGTACCGGTCGCGCAGCGCGGCGCTGGCCGAGTCCGGGCGGAAGTAGTAGTCGCGCTCGGGCATGCCGATGCCGCCCTGGCCGGCGGTCGCGATCATGCGGTCGGCGTTCTTGAAGTCCTGCCGGCCGCCGAAGATGAACAGCGCGCCGCGCACGCCGTGCGAGTGCAGCCACGCCACCTCGTTCGCGAGCTCACGCTTGTCCTTCATCGCGTCGATGGCGGACAGGAGCGGCTGCAGGGGCTCGAGGCCGGCCTTCTCGGCCGCGGCCGAGTCCATGCAGGCCGAGTAGTAGGCGCCGAGCTTTCCGGTGTCGGAGCCGGGCTTCGCGCTCCGGTCGGCGGCGGCCTTCTCGAGGATGCCGAGGAGCACCTGCTGGTTGCGGTCGGCCAGCTCGGTGAACGAGCCGTAGCTCGCGTAGGCGGGCGGGATCTTCGCCGTCTTCTCCCAGCCGCCGTTGGCGTACTGGTCGAAGTCGCGGCAGGGCGAGCAGGTGGTGTCGAAGGCGGCCGGGTCGAAGATGGGCTCGGCGGCGCTGGCGGGGATCGCCGAAGCGGCGAGCACGAGCACGGCGAAGGCCGCGCCCAGGGGGCGTAGGGGGTTCATCGCGGGGGTCTCCGGTTTCTTCCGAGGCGCGTGGGGTGGGACGAACTTTCGAAGAGTCCCCGACGGCCGCCCGGACGGCAAGCCCGGCGCGGCGCGGTGGTGCCCCGCGACGCCGCGTCCGTCGCGAGTGGGGCGACGGGTCAGCGCACGAGGCGAACGGAGAGCGAACCGCGCCAGTCGGCGCGGCTCGCCCCGGCGACGTGGCCCGCGTCCTCGACCCACTCGCGGCCGGCGCTCAGTGCCACGTCCACGCCCGTTGCCGGCCAGTAGCGAAGGGCTCCTTCCAGCGTCCGCGTCGTCTCGCGCGTGCCCGCGTACTCGAACGCGGGCGGCACGGGCGAGCCGGCGACGAACGGCACGTCGAGTCCGCTCTCGCCGCGCACGGTGCGCGTCGCGATCGCCGTCAGCTGCCAGTCCGCATCCGGGTCCCAGCCGACCCGGGCGCGGAAGCGGCCCGCGTCGGGCCCGATCGGGAAGCCGATCGGCATGCCCTGCGCCGTGTAGTCGCGACCATAGGACGAGGTGTAGACGAATCGCGAGAGCCGCGTGTACTCCGCGTTCCAGGTCACGCGCGTGCCCCGCACGTCGCCCGTGCCGTCCCAGCCGAGCTGGAAGCCGAGCCGGTTGGGTACCGAGCCGGTCCTGAGGTGCAGGTCGTCGATCACGATCTCGCCGTACGCCCGCGAGCCATCGGCGATCCGCACGGCCGCGTCGGCCGAGATGAGCACGTTGTTCCGCAGCGTGTCGGTCGCCCCGCCCGCGTCCTGGTCGAGCAGCCGCTGCACGACCGAGTAGGGCACGACGCCGGACACGTAGAGTCCCATCCAGCCGCTCGCGTGGTAGCGCGCCGCCTCGGCGAGCCCCAGCCGCACGCCGTCCGCCGGCTGCCACTCCAGGCGGTGGGCCGCGAGCTGCTCGCCGCGCCCCGGCCGCGTCGTGGCGTTGAAGACGAACGCGTCGGCCCGCAGCGGCGCGATGCGCAGGTGGAGCATCATCCCCGACAGGGGCGCCGCTGTCCGCGAGAGCAGCAGCGAGCCCTCCTCGCCCGGCCCCCAGGCCCAGCGCGAGCGGCCGATCTGGAAGTCCCACGCGGCGCCGCCGTCGTAGGAGAGCCAGCTGTCCTCCGTCGTGAGCGCGACGTTTGAGTTCGCGACCAGCGCGTCGCTGTAGGACGTCACGTCCCGCAGCTCGCCCACCCACAGGTGCGCGTGCGCGGTCCAGCGGTCCGTCTGCGCCGTGCCGCGCAGGTGGACGCCCGAGCCGTCGGCCCAGCGCGTGCGGTCGGCGCCGGCGGCGTCGGTGAAGAGACCCCGGCCCTCGAGTCCCGTCGAGACCTCGACCCGCCCGTTGTCCGGGTACGCGCGCTGGAAGAGCCGCGGCGTCGCGCCCCGCACGTCCGCGGGCGGGAACGTGGCCGTCGCGTCACGCGCCAGCGCGCGCTCGATCCTCGCGACCGTGATGGCTCGCGCGCCTCGGACCGGCACCGCCGCCGCCGTGCCCATGAGGTCGGCGAAGCGCACCGGGTGCGCGTCGGCGTGCGGGAGGAGCAGGCGGCCGGGCTCCGGCGCGGGAGCGTACAGGTCGAGCACGCGCAGCTCCGCTTCGAGCGGGTCGCCCACCGGCAGGTACTCGAGCGGTGAGGCGGTGGCGGGCGCGACACACGCGGCCGCGAGCGCGAGCGCGGCGACGAAGCGGCGGGATCGGGCGGCGGGCATGGCGCGCGATGCTACGGGCGGGCCGTGTGCGCGGCAACTGGCGGTGCTCCCGCGTCCCTAGCGGTACAGCGTCTTGATCCGCCCCCAGCTCCGTCGCTCCGTCGGCACGGGTCCGAGGACGTGGACGACGCCCGCCTCGCACGTGGGGGCGAGCGAGGCGTTGTTCGAGTCGCGGATCTCGGCGAGCGCGCACTCGAGCGGCGCGTCGCCCTCGAGCAGCGCCTTGAACTGGAGATAGGCGACCACGCCGGGTCCGTGCGTGCTGCCGTCGAGCATCGCGGCGTCCATCCACGCGGTGTCAGCCGGCGCCTCGGCGTCGGGGAGCACGTGGGCGAACCAGTCGCCGCCGGCGTCGGTGAAGACGTTGCCCGCGGGCATCGCGACGAGCTGCAGCCGCGTCGGCGGGTAGGCGTAGGCGGTCTGCAGGCCCTTGAGGTCGGAGACGCCGTCGCAGACGACCCGGAGGGTGAACGTGTCGCCGACCGTGACGGTCGTGTCGGCGGGCTGCAGGCTGAGGTCGGCGGCCGTCGCCGGGCGCACGAACGCGGCCGCGGCGAGCGCAAGCAGGAGTGGAGCGGTGAACCGGACGAGGCGGGACATGGGTTCCCCGGGGGAAGGTGTCATGGAAGTCGGACGACGGAAGCGCGGACGGTGGTGCCCGCGGCGGTGAACCGGACGAGGTAGACACCCGGCGGCACGCTCCGGCCGCGGTCGTCGCGGCCGTCCCAGCGCACGCTGCGCGCGCCGGCGGAACGCTCGCCCGCGTCGAGCCGGCGAATCTCGCGGCCGGCGAGATCGAGGATCTCGAGGCGCTGCGGGCCCGCGGCCGGGCTCGAGACGTCGAACCACTGCTCGCCCCGCGCGGGGTTCGCGCGCACGGCCATTCGTGGCGCGGCCGGGGTGATCGGCGGGACGGCGAGCAACGCTCCCCAGCTCACGGTCGCGTCCGAGGCGATCGCGGGGTTCACGAACAGGCCGCCGTCGTAGAACTGGACGCTGCGCAGCCGCACGCTCGTGACCGCGGCGCTTCCCTCGGCGCGGAACCGCAGGCGATAGAGCTCCGCCGGGCCGGTGAGCGCCGTGTCCGCGCAGAGCAGCACGTTCGAGATGACGAGGCTGTCACCCGCGTAGGTGAAGAGGTGCCAGGTGTTGCCGCAGACGCCCGTCATGTCGGTGCCCTGCTGCTTCGACGTCGGGCTGAGCGGCAGAAACGTGAGCACCGAGAGGTCGTAGGCGACGACGGCGTCGTAGCCGTTGAACGCGCTGCCGGGCTCGGTGACTTGCAGGACGAGCGTGAACGTGTCTCCGGGCGCCACGGTCAGTGTCTCCGGCGTCACGGCGACGTGGATGTCCGCCGCCGCGGGTGCCGCGAGCGTCGCCGCGAGCAGCGCGGTGAAGGCAAGAGTCGGGAGGTCGAGTCGCATTCGGGGGCGCATCTCCGGACTGCCGCCGGAGCGGCGGAGGGAACCCGTCGCCGGGTCCCCTCCGCGCCGCGTGCGGCGCTGGTTCACTGCATCAGGATCAGCCGGCGCGACTGCTCGACGCCGTTGGCCTCGAAGCGGAGCAGGTACAGGCCCGCCGGGACCGAGCGTCCGCCGTCATCGCGGCCGTCCCACGAGATCGTCCGCTCCCCGGCCGGCTGCACGCCGTCCACGAGGGTACGGATGCGGCGCCCGACGAGGTCGTACACGGCCACCTTCGCCTTGCCTTCGCGCGAGAGCGCGAGCCGCAGGCTCGTGCTGCCGCGGAACGGGTTCGGGTACGGCGAGCCGAGCATCGTCGTCGCAGGGACCTGCGGCTGCACGCCGGTGAACGACACCGGGTGGTTCGCGCCGTCGCGCGCCGTGATGCCCGCGAGCGCGATCGCCGGGTCACCGGCGGCCGTGCGGCGGAAGGTCACGTTGACGACGGAGCCATCACCCGAAATGCCGGCGCCTTCGCCGAGCAGCGCGAAGTCCACGGTGCCCGCCCCTGGCGACAGCACCACGCTCTCGTGGCCCTGCGAGCCGAGCAGCGGACCGGCTTCGGCCGAGACGAACTCGACGACACGCGCGTCGAACGAGAACGCCAGGCTCGCGCCCTGCACGTTCCCCGCGCCGCTCATGGTCACCGGCACGGTGAAGGTCTCACCCACGCCGGCCGCGGGCACCTCGCCCAGGCCGAGCGCGTTCATCCCGGCCGCGACCGGCAGCGGACGGTTCGCCGGCGCCGAGACCTGGCCGTAGTTGATCGCGAACATCATCAAGTCCTCGAACCCGACGTGGTTGTCGGTCGTCGGCCGCGCGTTCACCGAGTAGTCGGTCGTCGGGCCCACGTCGAGGTAGTTGTACGGATCGCCCGGCGTCAGGTTGATGCCGTAGTGCGAGCCGAGCAGCGAGATGTCCACCGTGTTCACGAGGTTGTTGCCCGTTCCCGGCGTGATGCCGTCCGTGACGTCGCCGAGGTGGTAGTTCAGCGTGCCGGTCGTCATGTTCGAGACCGCCGACACGTTGCCGCAGGCGTCCTTCGTGAACGCCACGAAGTACCAGAAGTCCCGCGTCGCGACCTCGTCGTACTGCCCCGAGGCCGTCACGCCCGTCAGAGCCCACGGCGCCGCCGGCGGGTACGAGGGGGCCGAGGGCGGCGCGCCGCCCGCGTCGTCGTACTCGGGGTACTGGCCGTAGGGCGCGCGGTAGACCTCGACCGTCGCCGCGTCGCCGGGCGCCGTGAAGCTCAACTGGATGGCGGTGGTGCCGTCGGCGTCGTTGCCGGTCTTCTTCTGGGACGCCCCGAGGTTCGCGATCGCCGTCGGGCCGCCCGTGTCGATCGTGATCGACAGCGGAGCGCCGGCGGAGGCCACGACCGCCGCGTTGTCACAGTCGCGCAGCAGCACCGTGCCGACCGTCACCGTGCCGGTGCCGTCGGGACCCGCCACCTTGGCGAGGTCGAGCGTGAACAGCGTGCCGGTCGGGGCGGTCGCGCCGCAGGGGAGGCCGAGGATCGCGCCGTCCACCGTGTACGAGCCGCCGCCGTTGTCCACGACCTGGAACGTCGTACCGCTGACGTCGCTCAGGTAGTTGCCCTCGACGATGCTCGAGGTGCCGCTGCACAGCATGAGGTTGCTCGAGAGCTGCAGCGTCACGCTGAAGCCACGCAGGCCGTCGGACGTCGTGCGGGCGATGTCCACCGGGACCGTGATGCAGGTGTTCGCCGCCGAAATGCACGACGGGGCCGGGCCCGGGGTCACCGCGTTGTCGGCCGCGGCGACGAAGCCGCAACCGGGGTTCGCGTCGGCGCCGGTGATGAGCCACGGGGCGTAGGTGACGGTCGCTCCCACGACGGGGTTCGCGCCGCCCGCGCCGGGTCCGCCGGCGTCACCCCACCAGTTGAACGCGGCGAGGTTCGTCGGCGTCGCGGAGCCGTCATAGCCCGCGGTCACGTTCGCGGTGATCGCGTTGTGGTTGGCGTCCACCGACAGGCCCGGGCCGTCGGCAAGGATGCCCGTGTCCCAGTGGCTCACTTCGAGCCCGGTCGCGGTCACGGCGAGCGGTCCGCCCGCCGACCAAAGCTCGAGGCCCTCGGAGGCCGGCTGGTCTGAACCGGTCACGCAGCCGCCGGTGAGGGACACGGACACCACGGAGCTCGAAGACAGGGGCCCGGTCCGCGAGAACGCACCGGTCGCTTCCTCGAACGGCGAGGCGTGCGGGTGCGCGGCCGAGCCGGAGAGGTTCGGCGCGCTGGTGGTCTCGTTGTAGACGCCGTAGCCGAAGGCGGGGTAGGTGCCCGCGCCGACGCCCTGCACGAAGTCCGTCGCGATGGCCAGGTTCGAGGCGCCGCCGTTGATGTTGTCGAAGTAGCAGCCGAACTGGCAGTTCGTCACGCTGCCGCCGGTCACCGTGATCGGCCCGCCGGGACCGCCCGCGACGTCGTAGAACAGCAGGCCGCAGGCCACGGCGTTGTTCGTGCCGGTATAGCCGATGTCCGAGATCGAGTTGTCGGAGACCGAGCCACCCGCCCCGAAGGCGACCTGGATGCCGTTCTGAGCCGTGATCGTCGTGTAGCCGTTTCCGGTGACCGTGCAGTCGTGCACGTTCGCCGTCAGGCCGGTGCCGTTCATCGTGATGCCGTTCTTCTGGAAGTCGGAGACGTTGCAGTTGCCGACTTCGATCGCGTACGGCCCGCCGGTGTTGTTGTAGGCGTAGACAGCGTTGCCGTGCTGCGCGCCGCTCCAGGGCGTGTCACGGACGCGCACGACGTCGCAGTCGAGCAGCTTGCCGCCGGCGTTCCAGAAGGCGACGCCCATGAAGCGGTAGTTCGCGTTGCCCTGCCCGTCGCCGTCCACGGTGACGCCCGAGAGCCGGATGTCTGCGGAGTTCTCGAAGAGCAGCACGGGGTGGTTGTCGCCTGACGTCGTGAAGAAGGCCGGCAGGCTGGCCGGGCTCTTGAGGATCGTGCTTCCGCTGCCCGCGCCCTGGAGGTCCACGTCCTTGCCGTCCACGACGACCTGCTCGGTGTACGTGCCGGCGGCGACGTGGATCGTGCCGCCCGGGATCGCGGCGTTGACGGCGTCCTGCACCGTCGCGAACGCGTTGTAGCCGTACCAGCGGCCGGGAGCGATCTCGCTGCCCACGCCGCTGCCGGCCCAGGTGCCGTCCACGTACAGCGGATCCGTCGCCGGCTCGAAGTCGAGCACGTACACGTCGCCGTTCGTGAGCGTCACGGTCACGTCGTCGAGCCAGCCCTCGAACGAGGTCCAGCCGGTGCCCGTCTGGAAGGAGATCTGGTCCACGGGCTGCGAGCCGTAGTCGATGGCGCCGCCGGAGGCGCTGCCGCCGGTCGGATTCGTCGGCCACGCGGACCAGTCGATCGCGCCGGCCTGCAGGTCGGCGAGCGTCGGGGCGTTGTAGAAGCCCTGATTCCCGCTGTGGTTCGAGTCGTTGAACGTGAGCTGGTTCGGGCCCGCCGCGGTGGCCCAGGTGTTCCACACCATGGCCGTCGGCGGGACGTAGTTGTTCGTCAGGTACGGCTCGCCGATGAGGCGCTGGCCGTACCAGCCGCCGAGCCCGCCGATCCCGCCGGCGTAGGGCGCGGTGTAGAGCACCGCGTAGAAGTCCACGCCGGAGGGGTTCGTCGCGTTGTTGACGGTGCGGTAGGTGATCGAGGCGATCTGGTCCACCGTGAACGTCGTCCCGAACGTGGGGGCGACCTTGATGTAGACCTCCGCCTTCGGCGAGACGCCGAGCTTGTACCAGGAGCCCGAGCCGATGTCGGCCTGGGCGGTCGACGGCGTGAAGAGCGAAGCGGCCGCGTAGCCGGCGCCGAGCTTGATGTCGTAGGTCGTTGCCGACGTGGTGGTGGCCGCGACGGCGAGCGCGAGCAGCGCCGCGGGGACGAGCAGGATGAAACGCTTCATCGGAGATGTCCTCGTTCGTAACCCGCGCGCGCCGGGGGTGGGGTTCGCGCGCCGCGGGGCGGACCGTAAGGCGCCGGGAGGCGCCGTGAGCACGAAGCGAGCACCGAGGGAACGCCGGCGCACCAGGGCGGCCGGCGCGTGCCGGTCTGGGCGGGACGCGCGCGCGTTGCGGCCCCGCGAGGACGCAGAGCCTCCTTGTAAACGGCCGGGGCGACCGGGTCGCCGCCGGAAATCGCGCCGGGGGACGGCGGATGGGACCGCGCGGAGCCTGAAGTCTTTCGCCCGGCCCGGTCGCGTGGGACCGTGCCGGCTCGGGATCACGCCTCACGCATCCTGCGCGGGAGGTGATCGGCTCGCGGGGTGAACGCGATGCGCGGTCGGGGGCCGGAGTCGTGGGCCCGCAGTCGATGCGCGTAGTATACGCCCCTCGCGACGCGAGTCACGCCACTTTCGAACGAAACGCCGGGATTGCGCACGAGGTTCGGCATCCCCGACCCGCGTTTGACCGGGCTTCACCCGCTCCGTTACCGTCCGCGGCCTCTTTCCGGCCGCGGCTGACGCGCGCACTCCCACCGTCCGGACGCCGCGCGAGGCCGTGCCGATCGTCCCTCTTCGCAGGAGGCCCGCCATGCGTCCCGGCAATCCCGAGGCGCTGTCGCAACCCTACGATCCTTCGCGCATCGAGCCTGCGCTGTATCGGTTCTGGGAGGAGCACGGCGTCTTCCAGCCGCGCGAGACCGGCAAGGCCCCGTTCGTCATCGCGATCCCGCCTCCCAACGTGACCGGCTCGCTCACGATGGGCCACGTCCTCGGCGAGGCCATCCGCGACTGCGTCATCCGCTGGCAGCGCATGGACGGCCGCGAGACGCTCTACGTCCCGGGCATGGACCACGCCGGAATCGCCACCCAGAACGTGGTCGAGAAGAAGCTGCGCTCCGAGAAGCGGAGCCGCCACGAGCTCGGACGGGAGGCCTTCCTGGAGGAGGTCTGGGCCTGGAAGGAGCAGTACGGCGGCATCATCTTCCAGCAGGAGCGCCGCCTCGGCATCACGCCCGACTGGAACCGCGAGCGCTTCACGCTCGACGAGCGCTACTCGCACGCGGTGCTGCACGTCTTCAAGAAGCTCTTCGACGAGGATCTCGTCTACCGCGGGCGTTACATCGTCAACTGGTGCCCGCGCTGCCGCACGGCGCTCTCGGACGAGGAGGTCGACCACGTCGAGCAGCAGGGGAGCCTCTGGTACATCCGCTACCCGATGGCCGACGGCAACGGCTCGCTGACGGTCGCGACGACCCGCCCCGAGACCATGCTGGGCGACACGGCCGTCGCGGTGAGCCCGAAGGACCAGCGCTACGCGAAGCACGTGGGCCGCACCGCCGTGCTCCCGCTCGTGCGCCGCGAGATCCCGGTCGTCGCCGACGACATGGTGGACCCGAAGTTCGGCACGGGGGCCGTCAAGGTCACCCCCGCCCACGACCCGAACGATTTCCTCACCGGGCGGCGGCACGGCCTGTCCGAGCTGGTCGTCATGGACGAGGGCGGCGTGATGAACGAGAACGCCGGAGACTTCCGCGGGCTCGACCGCTTCGAGGCGCGCAAGCGCATCGTCGCGGCGCTGCAGGACGCCGGCTACCTCGAGAAGATCGAGCCGCACACGAACAACGTCGGCCAGTGCTCGCGCTGCCACACCATCATCGAGCCGTACCTCTCGTGGCAGTGGTTCGTGAAGATGGCGCCGCTCGCCGCGCCCGCCATCGAGGCCGCGAAGAAGGGCAAGGTCAAGTTCTTCCCGTCGCGCTGGAAGAAGGTGTACCTGCACTGGCTCGAGAACATCCGCGACTGGTGCATCTCGCGGCAGCTCTGGTGGGGACACCGCATCCCGGTCTGGTACCGCGGCACCGAGATGGTCGTGTCGCTCACGCAGCCCGAGGGTGACGGCTGGGTGCAGGACGAGGACGTGCTCGACACCTGGTTCAGT
>CAZPVG010000098.1:8080-11455 GCA_964589945.1 uncultured bacterium | reverse complement strand
ACGGACCTTGCCGTCAGGACGCTGCGTGACCTGAACATCATCTCAGCGGAAGAACTACCTGCGGCGGAAGACCTTCAGTATGTCATTGAGACGATACAGTCGGAGTTCGCCCGTATGGAGGCTGACGGCATCAGGTTCAGCCAGCACTCGACCTCCGTAAACAGCATCAACACGGTGCTGTTTACAGAACTATCCAGACGCATGGGGTTCGCCGTAGGACCGGCTTTCGGTGTGATGAGCGCGGCGACAGGCGAAGCAGGAAAGATGGCATCAGAAGGCGTCCTGCGCCGTCTGGTAGCCCCTGTGAAGACACCGGAACTACTGACGGTAGAAAGAGCGGCCAGAGGCACCAGAATTAGGGACCCTATCATTAGTCAATGACATGGCGAAACAGACAGACTCCACAGACATCAGATGGCCTCTCTCCACATCTCCAGGTCAAAGGGCACAGGAAAGTGCCGGAAGGCTCTTCAACTGTTACGCTGAGTCTAGGGGAGAAAATACTGGTGCTGTGTACCACAGGTCCCCTGGCTGCATACCTTACGGCGCTGAGAGCGGTGGATCGGATTGGACATACTGGACGCCATTCGAGCCATGGTTCAACGGTGCCCAACAAGCCGTAGCTCTGCAAGGACAGCACCGCGGCAGCATCTTCGTTGACAACATCTTATACACCGTCCACGGCACGTCTATCTACACGGTGGTCGAGGGTGGGTCCGTCACTCATCTGGCTGACATTGCCGGGACGGATACTGTCTTTTGGGCGAGGAACAACGCGCAGCCTGTCCCGGACATCGTTCTCGTAGCACAAGCTGGCGTCTATGTTGTTACGTCGACCAGCGTCACTCCCTATCCGGATGTGGATGTTGGGTCGCCAAATTGCTGTGGAGGCTTCGACGGATACATCATATTTGGCTACGGCAACGGAGACATGATCTCCACTGACATCAACACGACCAGCATCAACAGCACCAATATCGCCAGAGCGGAGTCAAACCCAGACGGCATTGTCCAACTCGTCCCCTACAACGGCTATCTGTATGCAATGGGAAGCGCCACGGTCGAGACGTGGGGTTATCCACTTAACGAGACAGGGTTTCCGCTAAACCGGCAGGGATACAGCAACACGCCTGGACTTATCGCCCAACATGCCGTGGCGGGGTCAGAACCGGAGTTCGGCAAGCCGTTCATCTATGTCGCGTCCGACCACACGGTAAGACAATGGCAGAGCGGAGAGCCGCTAGAGATTAGTCCACCTCAACTGAACCGGCTTATCACGGAAGTGATCGACAACGATTTCGAGGCGTTGGTGTACGTGTCGAATGGAGTGCCCTTCTGGCAGCTATCCAGTCCGACATGGACATGGGTATTTAACTGTGTAAACCAGAAGTGGCATGAGAGAATATCATGGCTCCAGACGCGATCTAGGTTTGTAGGTGGTTCCGTGTTTGCGTTCGATAGCTGGATGACGGGAGATAACCATGAAGATGGCTGGATGCTACAACTGGATGCGACCGTAGCCACGGAGTCCGGGGAGCCGTTGGTGGGGATGCTTGAAAGCCTGCCTGTCGAGGACTTTCCTGCCTTCGTCCAGATACCAAGAGCGGACTTTGAGTTCACCAGTGGCGTAGGCATCGTCAGTGGCCACGACCCTGACCAAACCAACCCTTACGTCGAGGTGTCATGGTCTAACGATGGTGGCAACGTGTGGTCCCCGCCTGTGTACCGGGAGTTGGGAAGACAGCAAAAGAGCCTGAACCGTATCACTGTGAGAAGGGCAGGGATGTCAGGACCACAGGGTAGGAGATGGCGCTTGTCGCTACCATCTGCTGTTCACATGGGCTTTATCGGCGGCAACATGACAGCGTACTTCACGGACAAATAGATGGCCACCATACCTCCTCCGGATCTTCCGGTTGTCGAGCGCAATGGGCGCATGAACCAGAGATGGTACACGTTTCTGAGTGAACTGAGCGCCGAAAAGCAGCCGCTCAAGAAGACATCCTACATCGAGTTTTCCGAGATATCCGACCCTGCTGCCCCCGACGACAGTAAGGCAAGGCTATATGCCTCTGACGCCGGCGGAGGCAAGACACAACTTTCCATCATCTTCCCAACAGGAGCGGTCCAAGTGGCCGCAACGGAGCCGTAACATGGGATTATTCGACCTTTTTTCCTCGTCCCAAGGCGTAAACGCTGCCGCAAAGGCGAAGCAAGCTGCCGTCGATACAGCCAGTAAAGGTTTCAAGCAACAGAAGAAGTACCTCCAAACCGGAGCGGCGCAGGGCCAAACCTATCTCGACCAAGCTCTGCCTCAGTGGCAGACGATCTTCGAGCAAGGCGCTCCAGGTGTAAACACGTTCTATGGTGCCCTTGGAGTTCCAGGGTATGACAGCGGAGCGGCCCAAGGAGCGTGGCAATCCAGCATACCATACCAACAGTTCCAATCCGGTGTGCCTGACATCTACGAGGCTGCATTGCGTCGTGGTGGGCTTACAGGGCAGACGGGACAGGTTCCTATCGACCTGAACAGCCGATTGATGTCGTCCCTCAACCAGTTCTACGAGCCGTGGCTGACCGGATTAAGCCAAGGCTTCGGTCAGGAGGCTGCCGGAGCCACCGGACAAACCAACATCTACAACAACAAGGCTACCCTTGCCGGCAACGAAGCAACAGCACTGGCGAATGCCGCAGCCAACAAATACAACACCATTGGCGCAGCCAAGACAGCCTATCCACAGAACGTCTACGCAGCGCAGAGCGGCGCCGACACCAATAAGTTGAATGCCCTGTTTGGCATCGCCCAACTTGGTGGACAGGCGCTTGCCTCGGCGTTCGGAGGACCGTTGGCGGGGTTAATGTCACCGGGGGCTGAAAGTGCAGCCAACATGACGGGTATGTACCAACTGCCTGACGGCACATGGGCTGATGCGTATTCCAATCCTGCCACTGGGACATTTGGCTAATGGCTAATCCCTTCGCTCCACCGCAAGTCAACATTGCGGGCGGCATCAATAACCTTCTCCAGACATATCAAGCGGCCCAGGATCGCGCCAAAGCGCAGACCTTAGACGCTGCTCGAAAGACTGCGCTGCAAAACCTGATGTCTGGACAGGAGAAGGATCCAGCCGCATTCGTGATGGGATATTTGCAGAAGACGGGAGACTTCGAAGGTGCCAACAAGCTTGCCTCTGCGTTCAAGTCCGTGCAACCGCCAGGGCTGAATCCCTACCAGCAATGGCAAGTTACGCATGGCGACGAAATGGCACGCAATGCCCAGCTTTCCACATGGTTGCAATCTATCCCATCGGGAATGAAGGAATACTGGATCAATAATCCAGACAAAGCGCCTCCAATGTTTACTCAGGCAATCGG
>CAZPVG010000098.1:0-7980 GCA_964589945.1 uncultured bacterium | reverse complement strand
GAACCTGATCCAAATTGGAAACCAAAAGACTATGCTGAGTGGAGCATGATCAAATCTGGCAAGATGGCAACGCCATCGGCAGCCGCAAAACACGCTAACCTAGTTGTCACCAATCTTGAGCAGACCAAGAACACCATCAAGAGTCTCATCGAGAATCCGAACCTGGAAAATGCTGTCGGTGGTTTGGGCACAATGCTAGAAGCGCCTCCATCTGGTCCAGGGTTTTATCGCGGAGTAGGCGGTGTTGCCTCTAGTGTCGACGAGCATGGAAAGATCGTCACGCCTTGGTGGCTCGGCGGCACGAAAATAGCTGACGTGCATAAAGCCATCAATTCGCTGAAGGATCAAATTTCTCTGGCGATTATTCAAAACATGAAGGAAGCCAGCAAAACAGGCTCTACGAATCTCGGGCGCGTCATGCAAATCGAATATTCTGGTTGGCAGAACGCCTTGGGAAGCCTTGATCCGCACCAGCGACCCGAGACGCTGAAAGCCAACTTGCAGAATATGCTCAAGCTCATCACGAACTCAGAACAGAATATCGTGCAGGCATTCCATGACGATTATGGCGGCACCAGCAACGTCGGCGGGGGTGAGCAAGCAGACCCGCTAGGTATTCGATAAATGCCGACGATTGCCGAAATCAGGCAACAGTACCCTCAATACAACGACCTGACAGACGAGCAGCTTGCCACAAGCCTGCACCAGAAGTTCTACAGCGATATGCCCGTCGAGCAGTTCAACCAGAAGATTGGCATGGGCAAAGCGCAGCCATCCGGTCCAGGATATGTAGCGCGCACACTGTCCAATGTACCTGAAAGCGCCTCCGGCGTGGCGCATCAGATGTCCCCTGCGGGCATGGGAGAGGAACTAGCTAGCATCTATGGCATGGGCCAGCGCATCAAGAAGCGCCTTGAGGAAGCCCCACAGCACCCTATCAGCGTCACTGACGTCGCGTCGAGGGCTGCCAAGCACCTGTATGACGCCATCGTCGGTCTGCCACAGACGTTCGAGAAGGACCCTGTGGGCTCCATAGGGCAGGCTGCGCTGATGGTAGCTGGTCCGGAGGCTTTGGCCGCCAAGGGCGTTAAGGCCGCTGACGAGGCCGCACAGGCCGCCAGGATAGCGTCTATCCCGGAACGCTTGGCTAACCTGTCGGAGACACCGGCACCAGAGGCACTGACCGCCACGGCGGAGCCAGCGGCCCAGCGGGCGGCGGCCCTGAAGGCCAGGGGTGCCGAGCAGATGAACGTGGCCAAGGCTTCGGAGCAGGCTTTACCGACAGAGACGATGGCCCCAATCGTGGAGGACCTGAAGGCGAAGGCTGCGGAGCAGGGCTACAATCCCCGCATCCACAAGAGAGCCAAGGCCCTGTTCAAAGAGTTCGACGCCATGCTTCCAGAGGATGCGGCGCCGCCGCCGATAGCGACGATTGGCGGTAAGCCCATCCCGGTGTCGCCCAAGACGGCAGAGCAAATCCAGCAGAAGTTGTCCGAGCTTCCGGGCGCTCCTGCTCCGAAGGCCCCCAAGACAACCACGCTCAAGGCCATTCACCAACTGCGCCAGCAAATCAGGAGCGTGAGCGCGAGTCCTGACCCCAACGAGCGCCTCGTCGGCTATCACATGAAGGATGCCCTGGACGACTATATGGGGCAGTTCATGGAGGGCCAGAAGCTAACGGAGGGCATGAAGGATTACGCCAAAGCGTCAACCGCATTGGAGATCAAGGCGCTTGCCGACAGAGCGGAAATACGGTTTGGGCAAAGCAGCCAACAGGGCAGGGACCAAGTATATCGGACGGAATTTGCACGGCTTGCCCGAAACGAGAAAAAGATGAGGATGATCCGGGCAGTATCACCGCAAGCTGCCGAAAAAATAACGGAACTTGCTGGAGGAGGAAAACCACTGCAAAAGGTGCTTCGGGGCATCGGCACCGCAGCTCCTCGAAGCATCATGTCCTTCAGCCTCGACCACATTGCAGGGCACTTGCTCCATAGCATCATACCGGGCGGACCATATACCATCATGGCCGTTGGCGCCGGAGCCAAGTATCTTGGTGGGAAATTAGCTAGCGAGTCCATCGAAGACATCATGAACACCATCATGGCCGAGCCGCAGCTTCGAAGCCTCAAGAAAGCTGTAAGTCCATCGGTGTTTGATACGCTAATGTCTCGACCGAGAACTGCTCAAGCCATACGCAACTGGGCGGAGGCCACAGGCCCTCGCAAGGAAATAGCCAAGATTGCCCTGACCTCGGCTATTGCCAAGGAAGTTAACCGCCCCGACTTGCAACAGCGCATCAAGGACGAGCTGGACAATATCGACCAGCAGAACACAACGACTGTGCCTGAAACAATGGCAGCGAGGTAGACATGTCGGGCACGCTCTACGGACTCGGCCTAAGCCAGCAAACGGACATAAATGGCCGTCCACTATCAGGCTGTTTGCTGTATTTGTACGCTGCTACGACCTCGTCCCCGGTAACGGCATATCAGGACTATGGCCTGACGGTCATGCTGCCAAACCCTCTGGAGGCCGACAGCACGGGACGAATACCGCAGTTTTGGCTTCCTGACGGGACCTATCGGGCGAGGCTGACGACAGCAGCCGGCATCGAGGTGTTCGACTTCGACAGCATTGCTGCCATAGGACCGTCTGTAGGCACCACCAGCGGCGGCGGCGGCACGGGTACGGCGGTTGATCCTACAGCCATCTACCAGACGGGAGATCCACTATGGGTTCCTGTAGCAGGAACCAGGTCAGGCTGGATACGCATGAATGGCCGGACGTTTGGTTCAGCGTCTTCCGGAGGGGCGGAGCGGGCGAATGCCGACACTCAAGCCCTGTATGAATACATCTGGAACGGCTTTTCAGACACGCTATGTCCGGTTACCGGCGGTCGTGGAGTGAGTGCGGCGGCGGACTTCCTCGCCAATAAGTCCATTGCCACGCTCGATATGAGAGATAGAGGCCCGTTTGGCCTTGGAGACATGGGTAACTCCGACGCTGGCTTGATTGTGGGCGGCACGCCGACCGTGGCTGGCTCAAGCGGGGGCCTGGAGAAATCAAGCATCACAATCGCGCAGGCCAACATCCCAAGCTACAATCTCGACATTAGTGGCATCAACGTGAAGTACGACATTGCGACCAACACGACGGCATCATCGGGGGCCACTCGGGTGTTGTCCATCGGGAGTTCCGGAGCCACTACTAGCTCTGGCGGTCTTACTGGCACGCTTTCGTCTGGCGGCTCGGATACCGCTATCACGCCAACGACAATATCGCCCTATCGGCTAGGGACCTGGTTCATTAAGCTCTGACAAGGACATAACATGGCCGCTCCAGTTGCATCATTCATCACCCTACCGGACGACTCCGGTAATGCGGGGAAGAACGTAAGAACCGAGACGAAGACTGTCGGCGGCGACACCGTCCATGAGCATTTCATGATACCGACGTTTGCCCTGTCGGTTCTGGGCAAATACTTCTTCTCCTCGACGCAACAATCCGTATCAGCGACGGTCCATGACGGAACATCAACAGGCTTCTTCTGGCTACAACTGCCGACCACGGCGACGGCAACGGCCATTATTCGCTCCATTATCGTGGATGCCAATACGTCTTCGACAGTGGTGGCTCCAACAGCGCCAGTCATCTCCTTCACCAAGTTCACCTTCACTGGCACAGCCTCCGGAGCAGCAGTAACGCCTGTGCCCTACCAGACCGCAGGCATTGCCAACCAGATGATTGTCCGAACGGCTGTTACTGGGATGACCGTAACCCTCGTAGGCGCCATTGGCCAGTTTGCGGTGCCCTCGGTGCTGACGGGCGTGGGCAATGTCTATGCCCAGAAACAGGTTGTTTCCAGAGATCCCCTGGCATGGCAGCGTGGTGTCATTCTGGAGCTTGGCCCAGGTGAAGGCTTGCTAGTCTATCAATCGGTTGCGGGAACTGCATCCGACCCGAGACGCTTCGGCGTGCAGATCGACTGGGATGAAATCGACCTTACCTAGCAGTAAGACTGAAATCACCATCGAGGCCCTCGTCATTCGCGCTGACGGACGCCGGGAGGATCTTGGTGTCGTCTACTCTTCAAATCCATTGATCCATTTTCTCAACAAACTTAGAAGGATTCTGAAATGGCAGCGTTAGTCACCAATGCTGGATTCGCCAATCTGGCGGCGGCATGGAACGCCTACACATCCAGGCCCGTCTATCTTCAATGGGGTGTCGGCACAGGGCAGGCGGCCACAGACAATACCGTGGCTGACACGACCGGGACCACAGAAGCTAGAACCTCTGGTTCGAGTTCGGTTGTCACGACTACTGTGACCAACGACACATATCAGGTGACGGGAACCATCACGGCCATTGGCACCCCGACGATTACCGAAGTCGGGTTGTTCGATGCAGCAGGCTCGGGGGGCCCGCCCACAGGTGGAAACATGGATGTCTATGGCTCCTTCACCGGGGTTGCGCTTGGTGTCGGAGACTCGATAGCCTTCACCGTCAAAGTCAAGATGACGTAAGATGGCATGGCTGACACAGTTGTTTTCCTCACGACGACAGGTGGCAACCAGACCTGGACCGTCCCGGCTGACTGGAGCGACGCAAATACCGTAGAGTGTATTGGCGGCGGCGGGAACGGCGGAAACGGCATATCAAGCACGTCATCTGGAGGTGGCGGCGGTGGGGGCGCCTACTCCAAAAGCGTCAACCTCACGGGCATAACGCCTGGGGGCTCTGTCACCTATCGGGTTGGAGATGTCGGAGCCGATACGTGGTTCAATGACACATCATTCCCGGCTTCCGGCCAAGCGTGTGGGGCCAAGGGCGGAACGAACGGCGCTAGTATAACGGCCGGGACAGGCGGATTATCCTCTGGTTGTTATGCCACAGGAACCGGCAGCGCCCTTTTCAGTGGTGGCAACGGAGGTGCTGGTTTTACGAGCACCATTTGTGTTCCTGGAGGTGGCGGTGGAGCTGCTGGCCTTCATGGAGCTGGGGGCAATGGGGCGGATAGCACAGGTTTCAGCGGTGGCGCTGGTGGAACCGGTGATGCCGGCAATACCGCCGCTGCGGCAAACGGTCAACAATACGACTCGACGCATGGGTCTGGTGGTGGCGGGCAATATAGCGGCGGTACTACTGTTGCTGGTGGAACCTACGGCGGTGCAGGCTGCGGGGGGTTGTCGTTCACGCTCTTGACGGGAACTGCGGGCAAGCAGGGCCTAATCGTTATCACCTACACACCCGCTTTTGTCATCCATGACGAAGCCGTATCGGTAAGCCTATCGACAGTTCCCGCATTTGTGAAGTCGGTAGCACACTCGGTTGCTCTATCCCTTAGCAGTGTGCCGACCATAGACGCGGTACGCTCAGCCACAATGGTGGCACAGGCAGTTTCCGTGGCAATCACCACGGTTGCAAGCGCAGTAGCGACGGCTGCGGTAGTGCAAATCGTCAGCACATCTATCAGCACCGTTGTTGCGGCAATTTCGACCATCACAAATTACCTCCGTTCGGTAGCGGCAACGCTGACCACGGCCCCGAGCGTTCCGTCCTCGGCGGTGGGAATGTCGGTCAATCTTGCAATGGCTATGTCAGTGGACGTGAGCGCCACGAGACACAGGATTGGAGTGTCCGATCAACCGCCAGAAGGGGGAGTAACCTCCATAAGTTCGGGATCAGGAAGGACAATCGTTCATGATTAAGGAAACGCGCGGTGCCCAGATCGTCTTCGCCCATACATTTTACGATGCGAACGGCGATGTGGCAACTGTGAGCTCCGCTACGCTGACGGTGGTGTATCCTAACAGTAGCTCATCTGGGGACCTTCTGGCACGAGATCCGGGGCAGCAGAAAGCCTTTGAACAGATTGCCATGACTGAAGACGTTTCCAGCAACTCGTGGAAAGCCACATGGGACTCCTCAGTCGCAGATCCGGGCGTTGTCTACTGGAACATCATCTCCGTCAACCCTGTTCTGAGCGACGACGGGAGCATCGTGCTGGAGGGCAACCTTGCCAACCTTGAGGCGATCTGATGACGCCCCCAAAGAAGCCGTCATACGAAGAAGAGAACAATAGGCTTAGGGATTGGCGTCCGGTGCCCGACCCTACCGTCCTGACGATGGAGCAGTTGCTTCGGGAGATAGCGTCGCTGCGGGAGATATTTGAAACCCGCATGGGTGGGTACGACAAGGCCATACTACTCCTGCAAGAGTTCACCAGTCGCCAGCCGACCATTGCCGAGGTCGTGGCCAGGATGGACGAGAAGTTCAGGAGCGTTGACACCCAGTTCAGAGAACGTGACGAACGCACCGTGCAATCCGCAGACGAGCGCAGAACGAGCGTCGATGCGATGGTCAAGCTCCTCCAGAACAACGCCAAAGTCGCCGAGGACAAAATCAACGACAACAGGAACCGCCTCACGGCCATAGAGGGAAGCGGCAAGGCGTACAGTCAGGGATTCAGTTGGATTGGCATCCTCGTTGGTATTGTTGCCGGTCTTGCAACCGCATTCGCAGCAATTTTTCTTAGAGGATCGTAAGGGTTCTATAGATGCCCATTACGCTTGCAGACATGAAGGGCCTGACGCCGGGAGGCAAGGTGGCTATCCTGACGCATATCGTTGAGCTTGCTCCGACGATGCTTCCCGCCCACGGTATCTCCACCGCCTTGCGTGTTTGTCACTTCCTGGCCCAGTGTGCCCATGAAAGCGCAGGCTTCCGGACCACGGAGGAATACGCCACGGGCAAAGCTTACGAGGGACGTAAAGACCTTGGCAACACGGCTCCAGGCGACGGCGTGCGCTATAAGGGCAGGGGACTCATCCAGACGACCGGAAAGCGCAATTACTGGGTGTTCAGCAAGTGGGCCAGCAACATCGACCCGGACACTCCGGACTTCGTGATGACCCCAGACAAGTTGGGGGAGTTTCCTTGGGCGCTGTTGTCAGCCGTATACTACTGGGAAAGCCATTCCCTCAGTTCCCTGGCCGATAAGAACGATCTCAAGCAGATTACCCATATCGTTAATGGTGGCTATAATGGCTACGACTCCCGTAGGGATTACTTCAACAAGGCGTGGCGTGCCATTGGCAGACGCCTGGAAGCAGAAGCCGTGGAGGTTGTTTAATGAAGTTCGCAGAGATCGAGGCGCAGGCCGAGAGGCTTAGGCGCGAGCGCATTGCCCTGCCGGAACCTGGCATGTCCAACTACAAGCAAGTCCTGGCGGCTTATGAGAGGATGATTAACGACATGATCGTCCTGATCCGCAACATTGCCGAGAACCTGAAGGGCCTCGACGACAATGCTTAGGCTCGCACTTATTTTCGTCATCACCTTCCTCATGGTCATGCAGGCTCACGCCCAGCAGCACAGAGGCCATTCTGGAGGCCCTGGAGGTGGCTACCACGGCCAAAGCCACCGTGGAGGTGGTGGACACTGGGGAGGCGGCTTCGGCCATCCACGGGGCTACGGTGGCGGCTACAGAGGAAATGACTTTGGAGCCCAGGTTCTAGGCGGCATCATCGGCGGCGCCATCGGCAGCATCTTCGCTCCTGCTCCAGTCGTGGTACCGGAAGCAGTACCGGAAGATTATTGCGCCTCGAAGTATCGTAGCTATGACCCGGTGTCTGGCACGTTTCTAGGATTCGACGGCCTTCGGCACCACTGTCCCTAGGAGGACAACCATGAACCCAACCCAAGTAGGAAACATCATCAAGTCTGGCTTGCTGGCCATTGGCGTCAGCAGCAGCCTTCTAGGCTATATCTCCAGCGAAATGTGGATTGCCATTGGAGGGGCCACCTTGGCCGTAGGGGCTGGCATTTGGCAGTTCATAGCCCTGAAGACAAAGAACCTGATCGAGGCCACTGCTGCAGCTCCCGAGGTGGCTCAGGTAGTAGTCCGCGATCCCGTACTGGCTGCCACCAGCGTCAGCGGTAAGGTTAAAGCCTTACCGTGACCATAACCCTTGT
>CAZPVG010000097.1:0-12027 GCA_964589945.1 uncultured bacterium | reverse complement strand
CCGCGAGGCGCGGGGCCTTCGGGGCCGTCGCGCCGCGATGTCGGCAGTTCGGAGAAATCGCCCAAGAAGCAGAGGCGGAGGAGGTGATCCCCGAATGGCGAAGAAGAAGGCTGCGAAGAAGAAGGCCACGAAGAAGAAGGCCGCGAAGAAGAAGTAACCGGTTTTCTGGACCTGGCACGTCCTGAAGGGCGCGTCGGCTCGTTAGCCGGCCGCCCTTCGACTTTTCGACGCGTCCTCCCGGACGCGCACGATCGAGCCGGGGAACCGAGGTCAAGGCTGGCCGTCCCCTCCGGTTCGCGCGGGGCGGCGCCCGGCACGGAAGCCGGAGTCGCCCGCATCTTCCGACGGATCCGCGACGCCCTCACGGCCACCTCGCGCGAGCGTGCTATGGTCCGCGCTCACCGATCGCGCGGACTCCACCCCGGGCGCACGCTTCCATGACCTCCCCGCATCCCGAGCCTGCCGGCTGGCTGCGCATTCGCGGCGCGCGGCAGCACAACCTCCGCAACCTCGACCTCGACCTGCCCCGCGGCGAGCTCACCGTCATCGCCGGGGTGTCCGGTTCCGGAAAGTCCTCGCTCGCGTTCGACACCCTCTACGCCGAGGGCCAGCGCCGCTACGTCGAGTCGGTCTCCGCCTACGCCAAGCAGTTCCTCGACCGCCTGCCGAGGCCCGACGTGGACGCCATCCACGGGCTCACGCCGGCGGTGAGCATCCAGCAGGTCGCCCCGGCGCGCAGCGCCCGCTCGACCGTGGGGACCGCGACGGAGATCCACGACTACCTGCGGCTGCTCTACGCGCGTCTCGGCACCGTGCATTGCGGCAACTGCGGGCGGCCGGTCGTCGCCGATTCGCCGCGCAGCATCTCCCGCGAGGCCGCGGACTGGGACGACGGGACGCCCGTGAAGGTCTTCGCGCCCGTGCGGCTTTCCGAGCGCATCGCCTGGGGCGAGCAGGCCGGGCACCTCCTGCGCGCGGGGTACACGCGGGCCCGCGTGGCCGGGCGGCTCGTCGAGCTCGACCCGCTGCCGAAGCTGCGGAAGGGAACGAAGGTCCTGGCCGTGCTCGTGGACCGCTTCCGCTGGCACCCCGACGAGTCGCAACGGCTCGTCGAGGCGTGCGAGCAGGCCTTCCGGCGCGGCGAGGGCCGCCTCGAGCTCCAGCTCGACGAGGACGAGCCGTTGCCGCGCAGCGAGCGCTGGGAGTGCTCGAACTGCGGCGAGGCGGCGATCCGGCCCGAGCCGGCGCTCTTTTCCTTCAACAGCCCGCTCGGCGTCTGCCCGGAGTGCCGGGGCTTCGGCGACGTGCTCGCCTTCTCGCCCGCACTGATCGTGCCCGACGAGGACCGCACCCTGCGGCAGGGCGCGCTCGACCCGTGGGCGAAGTCCTGGCGCTCGACGGCCTGGCCGCGTCTCCAGAAGCTCTCGCAGGAGCAGGGCGTGCCGCTCGACACGCCCTGGCGGGAGCTGTCGGCGGCCCACCGCAAGCTGCTGCTCGAGGGCGGCGGGGGATTCCGCGGGGTGATTCCGTTCCTCGAACGGCTGCAGCAGAAGTCGTACAAGGCCGGCAACCGCTTCGTGGTCCGCCGCTACCAGAGCCCGAGCCGCTGCGGCTCCTGCGGCGGGGCGCGGCTGCGGCCCGAGGCCCTGAGGGTGCGCTTCGGCGGGATCACGATCGCCGAACTGTGCGCGAAGTCGGTCGCGGCCGCGGCGGAGTTCCTCGACGCTCTCGAGCTGGGGGAGACCGAGCGCCAGGTCGCCGGGACCGCGCTGGCCGAGGTGCGCTCGCGGCTCCGGTTCATGCTCCGGGTGGACCTCGGCTACCTCACGCTCGACCGGCTCACGCGGACGCTGTCGGGCGGCGAAGCGCAGCGGATCGAGCTCGCGAACGCGCTCGGGGCGAACCTCGCCGACACGCTGTACGTGCTCGACGAGCCCACCGTGGGGCTCCACCCGCGCGACACCGACCGGCTGATCGGCATCCTGGACGAGCTGGCCGCGCGCGGGAACACGCTCGTCGTCGTCGAGCACGAACCGATGGTGATCCGCGCCGCCCGGCACCTCGTCGAGCTCGGCCCCGGCGCGGGGGAGAACGGCGGGCGGCTCCTCTACAGCGGCCCCGCCGACGGGGCCGCGACCGCGCCGGGCTGCGAGACGGCGCGCTGGCTCTCGGGCGAGAGGCGCGTCGGGCGCGAGCGGGCCGCCGGCGCGCCGAAAGCCTTCCTGACGGTCGAAGACGCTCGCGAGCACAACCTGAGGGGCGTGACCGCCCGCTTCCCCGTCGGCCGTCTCACCGCCGTGACCGGCGTCTCGGGCTCGGGCAAGAGCAGCCTCGTCGAGGACGTCTTCTACCGTGCGGCGTTGCGGACGCTCGAGGGCCGGGAGGACGAGCCCGTGGGGGCGCACCGTGCCGTGAAGGGACTCGAGCGGGTGAAGCGCGTCGTGCTCGTGGACCAGACGCCGATCGGGCGCACGCCCCGCTCGTGCCCGGTCACCTACATGGGCGTGTACGCCGCCCTGCGCGCCGTCTACGCGCGCCAGCACGCCGCGATCGCGCGTGGCTGGAAGGACGGGGCGTTCTCGTTCAACACCGTCGGCGGACGCTGCGAGAACTGCGAGGGCGCCGGCTGGGTCGAGGTCGAGATGTACTTCCTCGCCGACCTTTCCGTGCCGTGCGAGGTCTGCGGCGGCGCGCGCTTCAAGCCCGAGGTGCTCGAGGTCCGCTACCGCGGCGCGAGCATCAAGGACGCGCTCGACATGACCGTGGACGAGGCGTTCCACCACTTCGCCAGCGAGCCGAAGTTCACGCGCGGGCTGCACATCCTGCGTCGCGTCGGCCTCGGCTACCTGCGGCTCGGCCAGGGCGCCAACACGCTCTCGGGCGGCGAGGCGCAGAGGCTCAAGGTCGCGCGCGAGCTGTCGGCCCGGGGCGCGGGACCGACGCTCTACGTGCTCGACGAGCCCACGGTGGGCCTGCACTGGGCCGACATCCAGCTCCTGCTCGACGTGCTCGACGACCTCACCGGCCGCGGCGACACCGTCGTCGTGGTCGAGCACAACCTCGACGTGATCCGCTGCAGCGACTGGGTCGTGGACCTCGGCCCCGGCGGGGGCGACGCCGGCGGCGAGCTGGTCGCCGAAGGCCCGCCCGAGGCCATCGCCGCGAACGAGCGCTCCCACACGGGACGGTTCCTCCGCGAGGTGATGGGCGTCTCCATCCGCTGAACGGCGGCCGGGCCCCGGAACCGCCACGCGCAGCTACAGCGCCGCGGCCAGCTCCTCGGGCAGCGCGCGGTCGGCGACCGCGACGGCCAGCTCGGTGGGGCCCAGCACCTCGCCGTCCACGACGACGCCGCGCAGCAGCGCGAGCGGCGTCATCTCGAAGTACACGTTCCGCGGCCGCACGCCCGCGGGCGGTGCCTTCCACACCTCCTCCGGCGGCATCTCGCGGATGGTCAGGGCCGGCGTGGACGCGGGCAGCAGCTTGCGGCGGATCGCGATCGCGTGCACGGGGACGCCGTGCTCGCGGGCGGCCAGCGCGAGGGTGTAGGAGCCCACCTTGTTGAGCACGCCGAGCTCCGTCACCGCATCGGCGCCGATCCACGCTGCCGCCGCCTGCTGCACGAGCATCGGCAGCGCCGCGTCCGCCACGAGCCACACGGGGACGCCCTCGCCCGCGAGCGCGGCGGCCATCGCGCGCCCCTCGAGGTTCGGGCGGCTCTCGGCCACGAGGCACCGGGGGGAGAGGCCGCGGCGCTTCAGCTCCCGCACGGCCTCGACCACCATGCCGCTCATCGAGAGCGTGGCGATCCAGGGCTCGGCGCCCGAGACGAGGTCCGCGGCGGTCCGCGCCGCGGCCGCGGTGGCCTCCGCAAGGTCGGCGCGCTCGCTGGCGCAGCTCGCCGCGAGGTGGGCGCGCAGGTCGGCCGCGGAGTCCTCGCGCGCGAGGCCGGCATCGGCCACCGACAGGGCCCGGGCGGCCAGCTGGTGCACGAGCGCCATGCTCGGCTGCGCACGCTGGGCGTCACGGAGCCACGCCAGCAGCGCGCCCCGCAGCGCGGGGCCTGAAGGGGAGCGGTCGGTCGCCACCCGGCGCTCGAGCTCGTCGAGGAAGCCGGCGGCGACCGAGGTCGAGCCCTCGCGGCGGTCGTCCGCGAACGACATCTACTTCTGGAACAGCTGCTTCAGCCAGAGCACCGTGGTCTGCCGTCCCAGCTCGCCGAAGGCCTCGGTGAGCGGGATCTCCTTCGGGCAGACCTCCACGCAGTTCTGGGCGTTGCCGCAGTCCACGAGCCCGCCGCGGCCCATGATCGCATCGAGCCGCTCGCGGGCGTTCAGCTGGCCGGTCGGGTGCGCGTTGAAGAGCCGCACCTGCGCGATGGGCGCGGGGCCGATGAACTCCGACCGGCCGTTGTACTGCGGACAGGCCTCCATGCAGCAGCCGCAGGTCATGCAGCGCGAGAAGGCGTAGTTGATCTCGGCCTCGACCGCCGACTGCTTCGGCCCCGGCCCGAGGTCGTAGGTCCCGTCGATCGGGATCCAGGCCTTCACCTTCTTGAGGGCGTCGAACATCGGCTTGCGGTCGACCTGCAGGTCGCGGACGACCGGGAACTTGGTCAGCGGCTCGAGGGTGATCGTCCCCTCGGGCAGGTTGTCCACGAGCGCCGTGCACGACTGCCGGGGCCTGCCGTTCACGAGCATCGTGCACGCGCCGCAGACCTCCTCGAGGCACGAGCAGTCCCAGTGCACGGGCGTCGTCCTGTGACCCTGCTTCGTGACGGGGTTCTTGCGGATCTCCATGAGGCAAGAGATCACGTTCATGTTCGGCTGCCAGGCGAGCGAGAACTCCTCCCACCGCGAAGCCGCGGTGGGCGAGTCCTGACGCCGGATGCGAAGCTCGACCGTCTGGCGCGGCATCTCGCTCACCTCCTAATCGTAGCGGCGCTCGACGGGCGCGCAGAGCGACACGTCGATCGGGTCGTAGTGGAACTTCGGTCCGTCGGGCGTGAAGTCCGCGATCGTGGACTTCAGCCACTTCGCGTCGTCGCGCTTCGGGAAGGCCGGCTTGTAGTGGGCGCCGCGGCTCTCGTCGCGGGCGAGCGCGCCGAGCGTCACGACGCGCGCGAGGTGCAACATGTTCCAGAGCTGGTTCATGAACGAGAGCGGCGCGTTGGCCCACTGGCCATTGTCGAGCACGCTCGCATGCTGCCAGCGGTCCATCAACTCGAGGATCCTGGCGTCGGTCTCGCGCAGGCGGTCGTTGTCCCGCACGATCGTGACGTTGTCGAGCATGACCCGCCCCAGCTCCTCGTGCAGCCGGTAGGGGTTCTCGGGGCCCTCGCGTCGCGCCAGCTCCGCGAAGCGCGCGGTCCACTTCGCCTCGGCCGATTCGAACACCGACGACGGCGTTTCGGTGCCCGCCTTCGCCTGGTTCTGCGCGTACTTCACCGCGGCCGGGCCGCCGATCTCGCCGGCGTAGACGCACGAGAGGAGCGAGTTCGCGCCGAGGCGGTTCGCGCCGTGGTACTGGTACTCGGCTTCGCCGATCGCGAACAGCCCGGGCACGTTGGACTGGTGGTTCTTCGGGCTGCCGAGGTCGATGAAGCCGTCCGCGGTGCGCTCGTAGTCCACCCACAGCCCGCCCATCGAGTAGTGGACGGCGGGGAAGATCTTCATCGGCTCGTCGCACGGATCGACCCCGGTGAACTTCTCGTAGATCTCGAGGATGCCTTCGAGCTTGCGCTTGAGCGTCGCCCGCGGGATGTGCGTCAGGTCGAGGTAGACGCACATCTTGCCGTCCACGCCGAGCCCCTTGTTCACGCAGACGTCGTGGATCTCCTTGCTCGCGACGTCGCGCGGCACCAGGTTGCCGTAGTGCGGGTACTTCTCCTCGAGGAAGTACCAGCGGTCGCCTTCGGGAATCTGCCGCGGCGGCCGCGAATCGCCCTGGCTTCTCGGCACCCACACGCGGCCGCCCTCGCCGCGCGCGGATTCGCTCATGAGTCGCAGCTTGTCGGCGCCGGGGATCGCGGTCGGGTGGATCTGGATGAACTCGCCGTTCGCATAGCGCACTCCGTCCATGTACGCGGCGGCCGCCGCCGAGCCCGAGTTGATGAGGCTGTTCGTGGACTTGCCGAACAGCAGGCCGGGGCCGCCTGTCGCCATCAGGACGGCATCTGCGCGGAAGGCCTTCGTCTTCATCGTGCGAAGGTCGAGCGCGACGAGGCCCACGCAGCGCCCCGAGTCGTCGCGCACGAGCCCGACGAACTCCCAGCCCTCGTACTTCGTCACGTGGCCCGCCGCTTCGTGGCGCCGGACCTGCTCGTCGAGCGAGTAGAGCAGCTGCTGGCCGGTCGTGGCACCGGCGAACGCCGTGCGGTTGTAGAGCGTGCCGCCGAAGCGCCGGAAGTCGAGCAGCCCCTCGGCCGTGCGGTTGAACGTCACGCCCATGCGGTCGAAGAGGTAGATGATGCCCGGGGCGGCGTAGCACATGCCCTTCACGGGCGGCTGGTGCGCAAGAAAGTCGCCGCCTCGGCACGTGTCCACGAAGTGGATCTCGGGACTGTCGTTCTCGCCCTTCACGTTCACGGCGCCGTTGATGCCGCCCTGGGCGCACACGGAGTGCGAGCGCTTCACGGGCACGATCGAGAACAGGTCCACGGCGCCCCCGGCCTCGGCGATACGGATCGTCGCCATGAGGCCCGCGAGACCGCCCCCGACGACGGCGATGCGTGGCGCGGCCATCAGCGGTTCCCTCCCTCGACGACCACGACGTGCTCCTGCGCGTGGGGCTTGGTGATCCAGTCGGGGTAGAAGCCCCGGCCGGTGAAGGCGAGCAGCGAGTTGATGCCGACGACCGAGAGGAGCACGAACACGGCGAACCCGAGCCGGGCGGCGTTGCGCTGCGCGGCGCGCCCCGTGGCCAGTCCCCAGTGGATCGAGAACCCGAACAGGCCGTTCCCGAAGTGCCAGCAGGCGGACAGGATGCCCACGACCATGAACCAGAACATAACCGGCGAAGCGAGCTGGTCGTGCATGTACTGGTAGGCGCTCGCGGAGTTGAGGTAATTGGGGTCGAAGCGCGTCTGCCAGGTGTGGAAGATGATGTAGAAGATGAGGATCACGCCGCTCACGCGCTGCAGGAGGTACTGCCAGTTGGCGGCGTAGCCGTGACGTCCCGTGTTCGCCTGGGACGTCGTGGCGATGAACACGCCCAGGACCATGTGGAACAGGATGGGCAGCCAGATGCCCAGCGCCTCCACGGCGCCGACGTAGGGGATCCGGGCCAGCTCCGCCGCGGCCTGGTCGAACGCCCCGGCGCCCATCAGGGCCTTGGAGTTCGTGAAGAAGTGCTCCAGAAGGAAAACGCCGATCGGGAAGATGCCCGTCAGCGAGTGCAGTCGCTTGAGTACGAAGTAAGTCCGGTCGGAAACCTTCATGGTGTCGCGCCTTTCCCTCGAGGGTCGGACATGGTGCGCCCGGCACTATAGCGCACCGCCCCGGCAACGTCCCGGGCGTGTGGCGTGAACATCAAGAGTCGGGAAACTCCGCACGCGCGACCGGAGCGAACGGCGTCGGAAACGGAACCGTGCGTTGGAACACGTGTAGCATGCGGTGAGGGCGCGAGGTCGCGCCCGACGTCCCCGGCCTGCACGGCCGCAGCGATTCACCCGACTCGTCCGCCTCGCCCCGCGGGCGGCGATGCAGGAATCCCATGAGAAGAGCCGGCCTCCTTCCGGCGATCGCCGTCGCAGTCTCGGTTCTCCTTCCCGCCACCGGCCGCGCGCACGAAGCGGCGCCGCGGCCCGCCCCGGACTTCACGCTGCCCTCCCTCCAGGGCAGCGTCTCGCTCGACTCGCTCCGCGGGCATCCGGTCCTCGTGGACTTCTGGGCCTCGTGGTGCGGGCCCTGCCGCAAGTCCTTCCCGTGGATGAACGACCTCGTGAAGCGTTACGGGCCGAAGGGCCTCGAGGTCGTCGCGATCGACCTGGACAAGGACCGCGGGCTCGCGAACGCGTTCCTGCGCGAGCTGCCGCCTTCGTTCACGATCGCATTCGACCCGAAGGGCCGGACGGCCGAGGCGTACCGCGTGGCGGCGATGCCCTCGACCTTCCTCGTGGGACCCTCGGGGAACCTGATCGCCACGCACGCCGGCTTCGACGAGAAGCACGCGGCCGAGCTCGAGTCGCGCATCCAGGAGGCGCTCGCGAAATGAACCGGAAGCTGAGGACGTTTCTGCTCGTGCTGGCGGCGGCCGTCTGGGCCGCGGCCACCGCGGGATGCGCCGCGATGTCGGTCAAGCCGTGGGACCGCGACCTGATGGCGCAGAAGAGCATGACGTTCCGGCCCGTGCCGCACGAGATCGCGGTGGACGAGCACATCTACTTCAGCAAGGAAGGCTCGCTCGGCGGCATGACCACGGACGGCGGGGGCTGCGGATGCAATTGACCGCCGCCGGCCGCCCGTCGGCGCTCCGAAGCCGGCTCGGCGCCGCGGCCTGCCTGCTGCTCGCGGCCGGCCTGCCCGCCGCCGCGCGCGCGGACACGCCGGCGCCGGCGCCCACCTGGCAGTTCGACACGAGCGGCCTGCTCTACGGCGAGGCGAAGCGCACCGCCGTCCTCGAGCCGACCGCCCGGATCACGCGCTCCTTCCAGAACGGGCAGAGCCTCTCGGGCGCGTTCACGGTGGACGCGATCACCGGCGCCTCGCCGAGCGGCGCGCTGCCCTCGGGCCGCGTGCAGACCACGACGACGCCGTCGGGGAACGTGAAGACCGTGCAGGCCGACCAGGTGCCGACCAGCCGCTTCAACGACCTGCGCGGCGCCACGGACCTCTCCTGGAAGGTCCCGTTCCTGCGCTACTTCACGGCGACGCTCGGCGGCCACCTCTCGCGCGAGAAGGACTACCAGTCCACGGGAGCCAACGGACAGCTCTCGGTGGACGTGTACCACCGGCTCTTCACGTTCACGGTCGGAGGGGGGAGGAACAGCGACCTCGTCTTCCCCATCCACGGCACGCCGGTCGGGATGCTGGACACCCTCGTCATGCAGGACGTCGCGCGCAACGGCAAGCACGTCACGACACGCATGGTGGGGCTGTCCCACGTCATGACGCGCCGCTGGCTCGCCGGCGTCTACGCGAGCCAGACGAACGAGGACGGCTACCTGACCGAGCCCTACAAGGTCATCAGCCTCATCGACCCGGCGACCGGCTACACGAACGGCCAGCTCACGGAGCTGCGCCCGAACACGCGCCTGCGCCGCGACGTGATGGCCAGCTCCGTCTACCACTTCGACCGGGACGTGCTCTACCTCTCGTACCGCTACTACTGGGACGACTGGGGCGTGAAGTCGCACACGCTCGACGCGCGGTGGCGCAAGCCGCTGGCGGACGGCAGCTGGGTCCAGCCCCACCTGCGGATCTACACGCAGACCGCCGCCGACTTCTTCCGCTTCGGGATCCTGCAGGGCGATCCGCTGCCTCCGTACGCGACCAGCGACGAGCGCCTCGGGCCGCTCCACGACGTGACGATCGGGGCGACGTACGGCTTCCACGTGGAGCCGTGGCGGGGCGAGTGGACGATCCGGGGCGAGTTCCTCGAGCAGTGGGGCGACGGCCACCCGGCGAGCGCCGTCGGGGCGCAGCGCAACATCAACCTGTTCCCGCCCGTCGGGGTCGGCTCGCTCGTGGTCGGCTACACCGTCGGGTACTGACCGGAGGAGCGTGACGGCCCGCCCGGCCGCACGGCCACGCTCCGGGACGCCGGAGCCGCTCGAGCGCATCGAGGACTTCCACGTCGGGCGCTTCCAGGCCATGGCGAGCCCGTGCGAGGTGCTCGTGGACACCGAGGATCGCGACGAGGCCGCCGCGGCGCTGCAGGTCGCGCGGGGCGAAGCGCTGCGCATCGAGCACAAGTACAGTCGCTACCGCGATGACGGGGTCGTGCACGGGATCAACCACTCCCACGGCCGGCCGGTCCCGCTCGACGAGGAGACGGCTCATCTCGTCGCGTACGCGGCGACCTGCCACGAGCTCTCCGAGGGCCGGTTCGACATCACCTCCGGGGCCCTGAGGCGCGTGTGGAAGTTCGACGGCGGCAGCCACGTGCCCGAGCCCGACGCGCTGCGCGCCGTGCTGGAGCACGTCGGCTGGCACCGCGTGACGTGGGATCCGCCGGTGCTCACGCTGCCCGAAGGCATGGAGATCGACCTCGGCGGCATCGGCAAGGAGTACGCCGTGGATCGCGCCGCGGCCCTCGTGGCGGCCGAAGTGGGGTCGGCGTTCCTCGTCAACTTCGGCGGCGACCTCTTCGCGAGCGCACCGCGCCGGGGCGGACGGTCCTGGGCGGTCGGCGTGGACGACCCGGGCCGGACCGGAGAGGGCGTGCTCTACCGCATCGAGCTCGACAACGGGGGGCTCGCGACGAGCGGCGACGCGCGGCGCTTCGTCCTCCACCGGGGGCGGCGGCTCGGGCACATCCTCGACCCGCGGACCGGCTGGCCCGTCGAGGGGGCTCCGCGGGCAGTCACGGTGATCGCGTCGACCTGCCTCGAGGCGGGCACGCTGTCCACCCTGGCCATCCTGCGCGGCCCGGGCGCGGCCGCCTTCCTCGAGGAGCAGGGCGTCCAGTACCGCGTGATGTAGGCGCCCGGGGACGCCCCGCGGCTCCCGGCGCGGGGCCCGGCACGTTCCGCACGCGGCCGTTGGCGGGTCCTCGGAGCCGTGCTACCTTGCGGCGCCAATTGGCAGAGGCGGGGGGCCCCGGGAACGGCCCCTCCGCAGGCGTAACCTTCCGCGCCGTCGGCGCATCCGGTGGTTCGATTCCACCGCATCCCGGCTGCCCATGCTCCCGAGGAGCACCCGACCCGATGAGCACGACCCTCACCGAGATCATCGAGCACGAGCTGCTGCCGAAGGTCTCGAAGCCGAACCGCTACCTCGGCAACGCGCTCCAGGAGAAGCCGAAGCCCCTCGATTCGGTGGACGTGAGCCTGCTGCTCGCGTTTCCCGACGCCTACGAGATCGGGCTCTCCAACCTCGGCATCCGCATCCTTCACCACGTCGTGAACGGGCGCCCCGACGCCGCGGCCGAGCTGGCGTTCGCGCCCTGGCCCGATGCCGAGGCGCGCATGCGCCACCTGGGCATCCCGCTCTTCTCGAACGACAGCCGCTCGCCGGCGGCGGACTTCGACGTGATCGGGTTCTCGCTGCAGTACGAGCTCCAGTACACGAACGTCCTCATGATGCTCGACCTCGCGGGCCTGCCGCTGCGTACGCTCGAGCGCGACGAGCGTCACCCGCTCATCATCGCCGGCGGCGCGCAGGCGTTCAGCCCCGAGCCCATGGCCGAGTTCGTGGACGCGTTCGTGATCGGCGACGGCGAGGACGCGATCCACGCCGTGCTCGACCACGTGAAGCGGGCGAAGCGCGAGAAGGCGCCGCGCCGGACCCTGCTGCGCCGTCTCGCGCACGTTCCGGGAGTCTACGTGCCGTCGGGCTACGCGACCGAGGCGAGCCCGGAGGGCTGGCTGGTCCCACGGGCGCTGCCGGGCTATCCCGGGCGCGTCTGGAGCGCGTACACGCGCGAGCTCAAGGCCGAGTACTACCCGCCCATGCCGCTGCTGCCGGTCGGCGAGATCACGCACGACCGCCTGTCGGTCGAGGTCATGCGCGGCTGTACCCGCGGCTGCCGGTTCTGCCAGGCGGGCATGATCAACCGCCCGGTGCGCGAGAAGCCGGCCCAGCAGGTCGTCGAGGAGGTGCTCCGCGGGCTCCAGGGCACCGGCCTCGAGGAGGTCTCGCTGATCTCGCTCTCGACCACCGACCACACGCAGATCGTCGAGCAGGTGAACGCGCTCGCCGACCTCCTGTGCCCGACGCGCGTCCAGCTCTCGCTGCCCTCGACCCGGCCCGACAACGTGCCGGCCGGCGTCGCCCGGCGGATCGCCGCGCAGAAGAAGGGCAGCATCACGCTGGCGCCCGAGGCCGGCAGCCAGCGCATGCGCGACGTCATCAACAAGAACCACAC
>CAZPVG010000096.1:0-12289 GCA_964589945.1 uncultured bacterium | reverse complement strand
TCCGCCCCCCCCTGGCCCCCGCCAACCCCCAGGGGGGTTTTTTATCTGTAGCGTGGGCGCGCGGGCCGCGACGGCGCGCCCGCCGATGCGTGGATGGCCTACGGGCTGGGAGATGTGGTGCAGCAGCGCCGCATGATCGACCAGTCCGAGGGCAGTGAGGGCTTCCGCCGCGTGTCCCTGGCCAAGCTGGAGGCCCTGCTGGGTCTGTGTGAGAGCGCCGGCTGCCGCCGGGTGCGGTTGTTGGATTACTTCGGTGAGGCGAGTGTGCCGTGCGGCAACTGCGATACTTGCCTGGAGCCGCCGCAGACCTGGGACGCCACCGAGGCGGCGCAGAAGGCGCTGTCCTGTATCTACCGCACCGGCCAGCGCTTCGGTGCGGTGCACCTGATCGATGTGCTGCGCGGCCATGCCACCGAACGCGTGGCGCAGTGGAATCACGACAAACTGAGCGTCTACGGGGTGGGCGCCGACCTGGACGATACCACGTGGCGCGGTGTGTTTCGCCAATTGGTGGCCTTGGGCTATGCCAGCCCGGACCATGAAGCCTACGGCGCCCTGCGCTTGACCGAGGCCAGCCGCCCGGTGTTGAAGGGCGAAAAGAAAATCGAGATGCGCCGCATCATGCCGCGCAAGGACAAGGCCACGGCGCGGCGCAAGGCGACGGCGGTGGAAGGGATGTCCGCCGCGGATGTATCCCTGCTGGAAAAGCTCAAGGCGTGGCGCAGCGGACAGGCCCGGGAGCAGTCCGTGCCCGCCTATGTGATCTTCCACGACCGCACCCTGACGGCCATCGCCGCCGAGCGGCCCCGGGACCTGGCGGCCTTGTCCGAAATAGACGGCGTCGGTGTCAGGAAGCTGGAGCGTTACGGCCCGGCGCTGCTGGAACTGCTGCACGACCGGGAAGAGTTTTAATCATCGACGGGGGAGGTTCGGTGTTCCGTGCGCAACAGGCGTCCCTGGAGGACGGCAGGGTGATAAAGACTGTCATTTTGGGTGACGACGCAGCCCTGAGTTACGCCGATGTGGTCACCCTGTGGCGGACCGATCCTTCCTTCTGCGGGTTCTTCAACCAAGTACTGGCCGATGCACCGTTTAAGGCGTATTTCTGGGAGACACCGCCGCTGACCCGGGACACGGCCTCCCGGCAGTTTGAGTGTGTGATGGTGGACAGTCCCCAACTTGCGGGCGTGCAGGCCGATGCCGAGACATTCGACGCATATTTTTGTTCGGCGCAGCCGGCGACCGTGGCGGTGTTCCCGAACATCAACCATGACGCCCTGCTGGTGGCGCCGTGCCCCAAGGGTCCGCTCACCGCGTATCCCCATCTGGCGGCGTTTGCGCGCGCCGCGCCGCAGGGCCAGCGCCAGGCATTGTGGCGCCGGGTGGGTGACGCGGTACAGCAGCAGCTGTCGGATCGCCCTCTGTGGGTGAGCACCTCGGGGATGGGCGTGTACTGGCTCCACGTACGCCTCGACTCCCGGCCCAAGTACTACACCTGGCGGCCCTACACCACTATTGAATAGCGCCCGGTTACCGCCATTCCAGATTTTTTCATTCCACGCTTTTGCCACTGCGCGCTTTGCGTCTCTATGAGAGAACCCTCGCCATGGCGCCGGGACGCTAAAAATCACACCTTTATCCACTCTGTATTTATTCGTCTTCGTGTACTTGATTGTCGCGGTTTGACATTGGTCAAGATGGCCCGATCATGCCTATGTACGATGTGGGTCAGGGGTTTCGCTGGTGTGGTTGGGCGCAGCCGGCCCATGGAGTCCAGTGACGGTCTTCACCGCCCCACCTTAACAGTAAGCAAAGGAGTCGGACATGCTGCAACGGACATTGGTGATATTGGCGATCACTGGCACAAGCCTGTTTCTATGTCATGGGGCCCGGGCGGCGGACCAGGATCGGACTCAAGAGCAGACCCAGGCCCAGGAACAGGTATTCGGCAGTCAGCTCATGACACCCCAGGAACGGGCCGAGTACCGTAACAGGTTGCGCACCGCAAAGACGCAAGAAGAGCGTGACAGAATCCGTGCGGAACACCATCTACAAATGTTGGAGCGTGCCAAGGAGCGCGGTGTCAGCCTTCCGGACAAGCCTCCCACAAGGGGCCAAGGGATGGGGCCCGGTGGCGGCATGGGGGGTGGCGGCATGGGCGGCGGGCGCAACCGGTGACCGCTTCGCGGTGTCAAGGCGATGAGCCGTTAAGTCACCGTAACACCTCTTAGACAAGTCATCAGTTGATGCCGGGCGGCCGGGCGGCGGAGTGGTTGCCGTGTGCTACTATGACCCGGTGATTGAATCCTCAGGGCTTCTCGGCATACTGCTGCTGCTTGGCGGCGGATGGTATTGGTATGATGCCATTCGCGCCAAGGAACTTGCCACCGACGCCGGCCGCAAGCGCTGCAACGACGTCGGTGTGATCTTTCTTGACGATACGGTAGCGCTCGCGCGGCTGCGGCTACGCCGTAATGGAGAGGGGCGCTTGTCGATTTACCGCGAATACCGGTTCGAATTTGCCAGCGACGGCGGGGCGCGCTACGGCGGGGAGATCGCCCTGCACGGCGGGCGTATTACGCGCCTGGACATGGAGCCCTACCGGGAGACTTAGCACATATCATATTGCATGAGAATCGCGGATGGCACGCACGCCGCAGCATGATCCGGCGCCACTGTGAGCGCCTTCATGCAATATTTGGGTTAAGCACAAGGCCGGGCCGGCGCGGCCTGGTTAAGCGCCGCAGCATTTTTTGTATTTTTTTCCGCTGCCGCAGGGGCAGGGGTCGTTGCGGCCGATCTTGGGGCCGGTGTTGCGAACCGTGCCCGGCGTGATGACCTTGCCGTCCACGTAATACCACACACCTTTCTGGCGGCTGAAATAACCCAGTTCATGGTAGGCAAGGAGGGCGCCGTTCTGGCGATAGGTGGCGATGAATTCAACGCTGCCCTCGTTGTCATTCTCGCCGCCGTCCTTGGTGTCGACGATCTCCAGCTTCACCCACTCTGAATTCTCCGCCCAGCGCTTGGTGGCTGCCGGGTCGTACTGGTCGCGGTGGTCCGGATGCAGGGTCCGGGTAATGTAGTCGATCTCGCCTTTTGCAAACGCACTGTAGCGGGACCGCATCAGCGCCTCGGCCGTGGGTGCGGGTTGCTTGCCGCTGATCAGCGGTCCGCAGCAGGCGTCGTATTCCTTGCCGGAGTTACAGGGGCACTGATTCATGGGTGGGTTTCTTTAATTATGCTGTTGGCGATGCAGCGAAACATAATACGGGAAATCTTCGCCAAGCGGAACATTGGTTGGTAAAACGGGTGACAGGGGGCATATCACTCCGTTAGGCAGGCGGGGGAGCAAGGATCGCAGTCGCAGGCCAACGAAAAGATTTCGAGTTCCGGGTTGCGGGCTTCGAGTTCGCCCGGTCCCTTTGCTTAGCTCTCACACTGTGTGAGGATTGGGGCGAGGGGGGAGTAAACACACCGTTGCTATACTATTGTCTTCCCCCGCAGGTGGGTAAGACAAAGTGTATTTCATATCGAGAACGCATCTTGAGGTGGGCTCTACATTCATTCTCTGGGAATATAAGGTATTTCACTCATGAACCGGGTGGGTCTGCACGGCCCGCGGTTATTGCCGGCGCTGAGCGGCGGCGGTATATCTTGCGCTACAATGGACTCTGGACGGAGACTAATATACTGTCAGAAATACAGGGCTATAGTCATCTCAAGGGTGCAAATTCGGGAGGGAGCAATGCCGTCATTCGACGTGGTATCGGAAGTGGATATGCATGAGGTGACCAACGCGGTGGATCAGGCCAACCGCGAGGTGAGCACGCGTTTTGATTTCAAGGGCGCTGATGCGAGGTATGAGCGTAAGGAGGCGGAGATCACCCTGCACGCCCAGGTGGACTTTCAGCTCAAGCAGATGCTCGACATCCTGAATGAAAAGCTTGCGCGGCGCGGCGTGGACATTGCCTGCATGGAAATCAAGGAACCGGAAATCGCGCTCAATCATGCGCGCCAAGCGGCGATCCTGCGACAGGGATTGGACGCGCCGCTGGCCAAGGAGATCATCAAACGCATCAAAGATGCCAAGCTGAAGGTGCAGGCGACCATCCAAGGCGAGAAGGTACGTGTGACGGGTAAAAAGCGCGATGACCTGCAGGAGGTGATCGCCATGCTTCGCAAGGCGGAGCTGGCCTTGCCGCTGCAGTTTAATAATTTTCGTGACTGAGTCGTTTCAAAACTCACAACACGTCGTCTCACGACGAAAAGGCATCGACCGATAATATCACCATGGCGGAATACAGGTTTGTCACCGTATGGCGGATCGAGGCGCCACTGCCTGAGGTGTGCGAGGCTGTTTCCCAATCCCTGAAATGGCCGGACTGGTGGCAGGGGGTGGAAAAAGTAGAGGTGTTCGATCCCGGCGACAGTAACGGGATAGGCAGCCTGCGGCGTTTTACCTGGAAAGGCTGGCTCCCTTACCGGCTCACCTTCGACATCCGCGTGACCCGCGCCGTGCCGAGACGTTTTCTGGAAGGCTATGCCAGCGGTGAGCTTGAGGGCGTCGGCCGTTGGCATTTCTCCAGCGACGGCGTTGTGACCCTGGTGCGTTATGAATGGAACGTTCGTACCACCCGGCGCTGGATGAACCTCCTGGCGCCTTTCGCCAGACCGCTGTTTAAATGGAACCACGATCAGATCATGCGCCAGGGCGCCGAGGGCATGGCGCGGCTGCTGAATGCCAGGTTGCTAACGCTGAACAGTTTCGGCGCCCGGGACTGAGGACCCGGGACAGTGTCCCGGGAGTTGCGAGTTTGTAGGGTAAGCTGCGCTCGCTCTACAGGGGTTTATCAGTTGCCGGTGCGTTGATTTCCGCCGTGTCATGCACGTCATCCATGTGCGTCTCTATCCCAAAATATACGAATCCGTATAGTTCCGGAAAGGGTCCGAAGACCTCTTCGACCCCATCATAGGTCTCATGAGTTCGCAATTGCAGCACTACATCCATACAGGAGAATGATGACCATGAAGAAGACCATATTCACCGGAACCGTTGCCACGCTTGTACTTGCCTCCGCTGCAGTACTGGCCATGCGGGATCATGATGACGATGATGCGGCGGAAAACGCCGTGGTGACCAATGCCGCGGTGGATCTCGGCGGTGCCGTTCGTGCCGCCGTGGCCGATGCCGGCGGCACCGCCGTGAAGGCCGATACGGAATCCGAGCACGGTAAGTCCTATTACGAGATCAAGGTGCGCACGGGCCAGGGAATCTCGGATCTGCGCATCGATCCGGCCACGGGCAAGGTGCTGGGTAAGAGGGCCGAGACCGAAACACCCCGGGAAAAATCCCTGGCTGACAAGGCTGCATCGGACGGCCGTTCATTAACCCTGTCCGATGCCATTGCCTCCGCAGAGGAGCGCTTCGGCGGAAAGGCCACGGAGGCCCGCATCGGCGATGAGGGCGGCCGCACGGCCTACCGCGTGGAGCTGGCCCAGGGCGATGAGGACATGGGTCTGGTGACCGTGGATGCCCGGGACGGCAGTGTCAGCCGCGGCGCCCCTTCGGAGCATGAGGTAGAACGCGAACATGAGCATGAGGGCGAGAGCGGCGGGGAACACGAGCACGGGGACAAGGATTGACCCTGAACGGGGACGGGGTCACCCGTCCCCGTTCATTTGCGTATACTTACCAGCTTGAGAGCGAGGAGGGGAACATGGAAAAATCCAACATGACACGGGCACTGCACGGTCTGCTGGCACTGGCCGTGATTCATCAACTGGCGGTGAGCCTCATCATGGAGCCACCCAAGCGCGGTCAAGACGCCCCGGGCCTGCCCGGCGCGTTATTTGACCTTCACGAAGGAGTGGGCTTGTTTACCCTGGGTGTGGTCCTGGCGTTCTGGCTGTGGAGCCTGGTACGCCGGGGAGAGACGCCGCTGAGCCTCATGGTGCCGTGGTTTTCCCGCCAGCGCCGCCGAGCCGTGATGCTGGACGTTGCACACCATTGGGCGGCACTGCGCCGGTGGCGTCTGCCCGACTACCGCCCGCGGAGTCCGCTGCCCGCCGCCATCCACGGCCTGGGGCTGTTGGTCATCACTGCCATGGGTGCCACCGGTGCAGTGATCTACTTTGCCCACGGGCAACCGGGTATCGCCGGCCAAGTGGCCAAGGCCACGTGGGAGGTGCATGAGACGCTGGCCAATCTTGCCTGGGCATACCTGATCGGACATGCCGGGCTGGGTGTATTGCACGGTCTTACGGGACACGACATCATGGGGCCCATGTTCCGCGTGCAGCGCGGCGCAACGGGCAGCGCGGCCGTTTCCGAAGGAGATAGCTGAACACCCCGACATGAAGATCCTGATCATCGAGGATGACGAGAAAACGGCCGGCTACGTAGTCAATGGACTGCGCGAGGCCGGCTATGGGGTGGACCGGGCGGTGGACGGCAAGGAAGGCCTGTATCTTGCCGCCGGCGGGGCCTATGACTTGTTGGTGGTGGACCGGATGCTGCCGGGCATGGACGGTCTGGCAGTGGTCCGGGCCCTGCGCCGCAGCGGCGTGCATACCCCGGTGCTGTTTCTCACCGCCCTGAGCGGCATCGATGAGCGTGTTTCGGGATTGGATGCCGGCGGTGATGACTATCTGGCCAAGCCGTTCTCCTTCGCCGAGTTGGAGGCCCGGGTGCGGGCGCTGCTGCGCCGGCCCGCGGCGGCGGTGCAGCAGACGATGTTGCGGGTGGCCGACCTGGAGCTGGACCTGGTCAAGCGTACCGTGACCCGCGGCGGCAAGGCCATCAGCCTGCAGCCCCGGGAATTTCGCCTGCTGGAATACCTCATGCGCCACGCCGGTGAGGTGGTGACCCGCACCATGCTCCTGGAGCAGGTGTGGGATTTTCACTTCGACCCTCAGACCAATGTGGTCGAGACGCACATCAGCCGTCTTCGCGCCAAGGTGGATAAGCCGTTTCAGTGTACGCTGATTCATACGGTGCGGGGCGCGGGCTACTGCCTGCGCGAGGCTTGATCGGAACAGCCGCGCCCGGGGGTAGCACATGCGGTTTAATGCCTTTCGTACCACGAGCTTTCGCCTGGCCGCGCTTTACGCCATCTTTTTCGGCCTGTCCACCGCTGCCCTGCTGTTGCTGGTGTATTGGTACACCCTGGGCCAGATGGAACAGGACGTGGAAAACGCCGTGTCGGCCCGTCTCTCGAATTTGCAGAGTGTCTACGCCAGCGGCGGAGTGAGTGCTCTCGAACAGGCGCTAAAGCGTGAATCCGCGCAGCCGGGTATTCGTTACCGCTATGCACTCATAGACCCGCGCGGAATACGCGTGGCGGGGACGGTTCCCTACGCGGGCCTGGGCGTGGAGTGGCAGGAAGTGGAGGGCGAGGAGGGCGATGGGGATGATTTTGAGCTCACCGTGGGGGGACACGGTGTGCGGCTGCCCGGGGGCTGGCTGCTGTGGGTGGGCCGTGACGTGGAGACGCTGCACGAACTGCGCGAGCGCCTGGCCGGCGCGGTGTCGGCGGCCCTGGCGGTGACTATCGCCATTGCACTGGCCGGTGGTGTGTTTTTGGGCTGGCAGGTCTCGCGGCGGGTGGAGTCCATGAACCGCACGGCGCGTTCCATCATGGCCGGTGATCTGACGCGTCGGCTCACCGTGCGCGGCACGGGAGATGAGTTCGATCGCCTGGCCGAACAGTTCAACGCCATGCTGGATCGCATTCAGGCGCTCATGGAAAACCTGCGCCAAGTCTCCAGCAATATCGCCCATGACCTGCGTACGCCCCTGGCCCATCTTCGCCACCGCCTCGAAGAGCTGCGCGGACGCGCCCTGACCGCGGCGCAGTACCAGGACGCCGTGGAGCAGGCCATCGGCGAAACGGACACCATCCTCGCGACCTTCGAGTCCCTGCTGCGCATTGCCCAGATCGAGTCCGGGCGGCGGCGCACCGCGTTCACCCGCGTGGATCTGTCCGCGCTGCTGGAGGAGCTGGCGGAGACCTATACCCCAGTGGCCGAAGACATGGATCATATACTGACCGCCGAGGTGGCTGCCGGTGTCCACGTGCAGGGCGACCGCCGGCTGCTCATCCAGATGTTCGTTAATTTGATCGAAAACGCCCTGCGCCATACCCCCGCGGGTACGCGGGTGGTGTTGCGGCTGCCGCTGCCAGCAGCGGCGGGCGCGGTGGTCACTGTTGCTGATAACGGCCCGGGGATCCCCGCAGAGGAGCGGGACAAGATCTTCCGGCGTTTTTATCGTCTGGACGCCAGCCGCACCACGCCGGGCAGCGGGCTGGGCCTGAGCCTGGTTGCCGTGATCGCGGAGCTGCACGGCTTGGTCATCGAGATCCAGGACAACCAGCCGGGTATGCGGGTCGACATGCGTTTTCCGGCGCAAGGCGGTGAGTGAGATCGGCCATGGGTTAGGCATGGTACGATGGCGATACGGTGTGAGCTCTCGCAGAGTCGCAAAGCACGCCATGGGAAAGGCGGGGAGTGACGAAATTGAGATCATGCCGCCGTTCGTCAACGGGAACAAGATAATTGTAGAATTTATTATTTCTTAGCGCCTTGGCGAGAGATTCATACATGGACACCGACGACGATACCGAAGACGCGCGGCAGCGGCCGAGCAAGTCACAGCTGAAACGCGAGATGCTGGCCCGGCGTGACTTGGTCAAGCAGCTGGTGGCGCTGCCGCGTGAAAAACTGACCGCGCTACCCCTGGATGAGACCATTCGCGACGCGGTAGCGGCGGCGAAGAAGATGGAGCGCGGCGCCCTGGTGCGGCAATTGCGCTATATCACCGGCCTGATACCCGAGGCGGAGGCGGCGCTGATTGCCCGGGCGCTGGAGGCATCGGCCCAGCCCCACCGCAAGGCGGTACATGTTTTCCAGGAGGTGGAGCAGTGGCGGGACGCGCTGCTTTCCGGTGACGATGCGCTGCTGGATGACCTGGTCAATCGTTTTGCCGCCGACCGCCGGCACCTGCGCCAACTGGTGCGCAATGCGTCGAAAGAGCGCGATCTGAATAAACCGCCCAAGTCGGCGCGGCTGCTGTTCAGATATCTGGCGGGCCTGCACACAGGGAGCCTGTCCGGGTAATCGTGTCGCCGCTTATGCGGTGGGCTATTCGCCCGGGTCTGCAATCATCCTCGTCACCTGCGCAACACGATCCGTCGTGATCCCGGCTTTCGCTGTTCGCAATCCTGTCACGCCCCGTAATAAAATCACTGGATACCCGGTCTGCGCTACGCTACGCCCGGAATGACGAATGATTCAGACATTCGTTTCTCCCGTCTGGTGTCCCGATACCTGACCGGAATACCCTGGAATGAATAATTGCCATGTGTGCGGGCGTGATATCATGCGCGCCGGACAACGTGGTTGGCCCATGTTCACATAAATTCGGAAAGCAATGTATGAAGATAGAACAAAACAAAGTCGTCAGCTTTCATTATCGTTTGACGGCTGATGAACAGCTGATCGAGGACTCCCACGGCGGCAGCCCGATGGTTTATCTGCACGGACATGGCGGTCTGATCAAGGGGTTGGAGCAGGCGCTGGAGGGGCGGCAGGCGGGAGAGCGATTCTCGGTGACAGTGCCCCAGGAGCTGGCCTATGGGCCGCGGCAGGAAGACGCCGTGCAGCGGATATCCAAGAGTCACGTCACCGGCAGCGCCAAGACTAAAATGCGATTTAAGCCGGGCATGGTGGTGCAGGTGAACACCCCGGAGGGTCCGCGTTCCGTCCTGGTGGTGAAGGTCGGCCTGAAGGCCCTGGATGTGGATACCAATCACCCGTTGGCGGGCAGGGCGCTCACCTTCGGCGTGGAGGTGGTGGATGTGCGCCCGGCTTCCGAAGAAGAAATCGCCCACGGGCACGCCCACGGGGAGGGTGGGCATCATCACTGACCTTTGGTTATCGCCCAACGGGCGCGGCGATTAGGCAGGCGGCCGGGGGAACTCGAGGATAACCCTCAAGTCCCCCCAACCCGTAGCATGGGACGCGCCGTTCAAGCGGCCTTTTCCCGCTCCATGGCGATCTTGTACTCGCCACGACTGGCGGCGCTGTTGCACTTGGCGCGGTGCAGCAGCAGTTTGCGTGCTGCATCCACCTTGCCGGCATCGCCGGCCCACATATGCATTGCCGGGTTTTGCAGGGCGCGGGCGTAGGAGAAGGTCAGACGCCAGGGTAGGTGCATGCCGCGGCCGAGGATATTCATGGCGTTGAGGTTTTCGGTGGCCTCTTCATCACCCTGGCCGCCGGACAGGAACGCCACGCCGGGTACCGCCGCCGGTACCGTACTGCGCAGGCATTGCAGGGTCCACTCAGCCACTTGTTCCGCGCCGGTGCGCTTGGGGCATTTCTTGCCGGCGATCACCATGCTGGGCTTGAGGATCATGCCCTCGAAGAAGACGCCTTGGCGGTATAACTCGTCGAAAACCGTACGCTGGGTCTCCAGAGTGACCTCGTAGCAGTGTTCGATGGTATGGTCGCCGTCGATCAGCACCTCCGGCTCAACGATGGGCACCAGCGATGCCTCCTGACACAGGACCGCATAGCGCGCCAACGCATGGGCATTGGCCTCGATGCAGCCACGGCTGGGTATGCCGTCGCCGATGGTGATGACCGCGCGCCATTTGCAGAAGCGGGCACCAAAATTCTTATACTCGGCGAGCCGTTCTCGCAGGCCGTCGAGTCCCTCGGTGACCTTTTCCCCGGGGTGGCCGGCCAGATCCTTGGCGCCGGTGTCGACCTTGATGCCTGGGATGATGCCCTGGCGCCTGGCCAACTCCGGGAAGGGAGTACCGTCGCGCGTCGATTGGCGTATGGTTTCGTCGTAAAGGATGGCCCCGCTGACATAGTCCCCCAGGCCCTTGGTACCGAGCAGCAGTTCCCGGTAGGCGATTCGGTTCGGTTCGGTATTCTCCACGCCCACCGCCTGCAGCCGTTTGCCGCACGTGGGCGTACTTTCATCCATGGCCAGCAGTCCCTTGCCGTCGGCAACCATCTCATTCGCCGTCTTTTCCAACTCTTGGATGCTCATGTCGTTACCTCCTACGGATTGTTTCTCGTATTGTCCGTGCCGAGCCCGTCGGGGTTTCGCTTCACCGGTTATGTTGCCTGAACGGTGTTATCTTATTTTCCCAGGTGGACTGGTCGCGTTATTAACTGGTGATGCGGATCTGGTTGGGTGATTTGGAGGCTGTGTCTATGCCGGTCGCCGCTTTCGTACGGCCACAGCCTCTGCCCGACGGTCACGCGCACCTGTAAATACCACTCAATTGTGTCACCAGTGACTACATGAGTAAACGCAGGGATGGGCGCGCGCGGGCGGGGTGGGGTGCAAATCCATTAATCAGCCCCATGAGGCCGTCCCCTGAAGCTTAGGCTGCTATCGTCCTCCACTTTTCCGGCATCGATGCCCCCGTATATGCTGGATTGATCCAGCACAAACACCGCATGTCGGTCTCGATACAGCGCCGGGATGAATGTAAATAACTCACATAATGGATGATAGGCGCAAAATGCTGAATATTCGCCGCACAATAACAGGAGATTGATGCATATATAAACACCTTTGGTGGCTATCGAAATTCGTTATTTCACTTAGGATATATAGGCTTATAAAATATACGGGAAATTTGATTTCCGCGGTGGCGCGTATAGCGGTTGGATTGCTTTCGCGGCGTTGCCGGAGTTAGACCCATGGGCCTAGGCCCCACTACAGGAGAGACATGAACCATGGATCAATCCAGTCGCTACGCGAATCTGAACCTCAGGGAAGAGGATCTTATCCGGGACGGCCGACACGTGCTGTGCGCCTATATCATGAAGCCTAAGCAGGGGTACGACTACCTTGCGACGGCCGCTCACTTTGCCGCCGAGTCATCCACCGGTACCAATGTGGAGGTCTGCACCACCGACGATTTCACCCTGGGGGTGGACGCCTTGGTGTATTTCATTGATCCCGCCAAGGAGCTCATGAAGATCGCCTATCCCATTGAGCTCATCGACCGCAACATCACCGACGGGCGCGCCATGATCGCCTCGTTCCTGACCCTGAGCATCGGCAACAACCAGGGTATGGGCGACGTGGAATACGCCAAGATGCACGACTTCTATATCCCACCCAAGCTGCTGCAGCTGTTCGACGGCCCGGCCATGAACATTCAGGACATGTGGCGGGTGCTGGGACGCCCCATCGTCAACGGTGGCATGGTGGTGGGTACCATCATCAAGCCCAAGCTCGGCCTGCGGCCTCAGCCGT
>CAZPVG010000095.1:0-12905 GCA_964589945.1 uncultured bacterium | reverse complement strand
GTAAAGTCTTCCGCAATGCCCGCTACCTGATGGGCTTGGCCCGTTTCATCCACGACGGGGAAAAGACGTGAACGGATCCATCTCACCTGACCGTCCGGCCATATGATCCGATACTGATGATTGGTCAGGCCCTGTTTGGTCTCATTGTGATGTCTGATGGTATCGAGCACGCGTTCGCGATCGTCCGGGTGTATCGCCTCGACGAAATCCAAGGGATTATCCCGTACGCGAGATATCGGTCGCTTCCATATTTCTTCATAGGCGGGGCTGATGTAGATGATCCGATTGCTGGTCATGTCTCGCACGAAAAACACTTCGCGTATGTTTTTCGTAAATTGATGAAATCGGGTTTCTATCTCGCGTAGAGTCGCCTCTCTGCGTTTTCCCTCGGTCATATCGCGCACGATGATGATGCGGGCGGGCGTGTCATGCCACATATATCCGACATTCGTAATCTCCGCGGGAAAACAACCACCGTCTTTGCGGTTGAGGTAAATCTCGTGCCGCCCAGTGGACACAAAGTGAGTGTTGGGATTTATGTTAATGCCCTGGGGGGGGCTGAGGCTGCTGAGAATCATATCTGGTAGAGTATCGAGCAGTTCACCGGGCATGTATCCCAGCATCTCTTCGATGGTATGGTTGGCATAGACCAGGCGCCCCTCGCACTTGACGAGGATGCCGTCTTGGGTGTTTTGCACAAGGCTGCCCCGATTCAAATCGGTTGTGTTCATTGCCGCGGTTATTTTTATACCACGAATTTTCCCAATATGCGGACGATTGTATCGCGCAAGACAGAGCTTGGCTTGCAAATTTTAAATACCCTGTGAGGCGCGCGGAAAATGAAGGTGGCGTGAGGCGCGGGGGTTAACCTGTAAGCAGCCCAGGGGTCAATATCCCGGCCAATATTTCAAACCCAACGGGGTCAATAACACCCTGTACCCATCACAGGCCCCATGAATAAAGTAATATTAGTCATGCAGCAATAATGTGATGTGTCTCAATTATATTGATAATTTTGAGCATAGCAGAGCGCTATCGTAAGAACATGCCGCTTTGTGAAGTTTTCTGAGAAATATGAAGATCATCTCTCAGAAATATATTTTTCCAATACAAATTGGATACGCGCTGGCAGGGCTCAGAGATCAATCCCTCCTTTATGAGAAAGGTAAACTCGACATTTATGTCACGTGTCTGTCGAGCCGTAAAAAACTTGTGGGCTCAAAAATGTCCAGCTTTCAACTTTAGTAACACGAATCCGGTTCAATCGCCAGCCTCCCGGTCTTAGTAGTGTGGGTGGCGCAGACGTCGGTTATCTGGCGACATATGCTGCACAGCGGGGGGGGTGAATTTCATAAGTCGAGTGACCATAGAGCCGCTGTTGCTGGGGTGCATTGTTTTAAACACAACTCCAGGCAACCTTGCATGGAATAGTGAATATCATCAACGATCAAGCGCCTGCTTTTCCGGGCATGATCAGAACAATCGCTCCTTCAATTTTTCCATTGCGCAAGCTGTCCAGTGCCTCGTTCGCCTGATGGAGAGGCATCGTGTGTACATGGGGTTTGATCGCCACCTTGGTGGCCAAGGCAAACAGTTCCTCCCCGTCACGGCGGGTGAGGTTGGCCACCGACCGCACAATGCGTTCCCCCCATAAGAGCTCATAGGGAAAGGAGGGGATGTCGCTCATGTGGATGCCGCCACTGACGATGCTCGCCCCCTTGTCGGACGCCTCGAGCGCCGCTGGGATCAGCGCGCCCACCGGGGCGAAGATCAGGGCGGCGTCCAGTTTCCGGGGCGGAAGCTGGGTGGAATCGCCTGCCCATACGGCCCCCAAACGCCTGGCGAACATCTGGCCGCGGGTGTCGCCGGGACGGGTAAAGGCATAGAGCTTTTTGCCTTCGTAGACGGCGATCTGGGCGATGATGTGGGCGGCGGCGCCGAAGCCGTATATACCCAGGTGTTCCACGTGCTCTCCCGCCATGCGGTAGGTACGGTAACCGATCAGCCCCGCGCACAGCAGCGGCGCCGCCTCCGTATCTCCGTATCCCGCCGGCAGCTGAAAACAGTAGTGTGCTTCGGCCACGGTGTATTCCGCATAACCGCCGTCGACGGTGTAACCGGTGAACTGGGGGTTTTCACATAGATTTTCCTGTCCTCGCCGGCAATAGCGGCAGGTGCCGTCGGTGTGGCCCAGCCACGGCACGCCGACCCGGTCACCGGGCTTGAAGTGACTCACCCCGGCACCGGCCTGCGCCACCGTACCGATGATTTCATGGCCGGGGATCAAGGGGAGCTTTGGCTGCGAGAGCTCCCCGTCCATGATGTGCAGGTCGGTGCGGCATACGCCGCAGGCATGGACCTTGATGAGCAGTTGCCCGGGGCCGGGGTGCGGGACCGGTACCTCCATTTGACGCAGGGGGATGCCGGCGTGTTCCAGCACCATGGCGGTCATTGTCTGTGGGATGTCCATGGTTGTGGCTAGCGGAGTGTCAGTCAATATTCAGATGCCATACCTATTATATTCGGTACCGCTTTGTTTTACAGGTTCAATATTGGCCGGCCTGTGGCGACTGCATCATGAGGAATGTCTGCCTCGCCACGGGCGTCTACCGGACGGGAGCGGGAGATAATCGTGCGCACTATTGCACGCTTGGATCCGGTAGTCAGGTTCAGGTTGCCGATTCAAAAGCCGGTTATCCAAGCCGCAGTCCTGTTAGATACGATGTCACTAGGTTGCAGGTTAGCTGTTCCGGTTCCGCTATCAATGGTGCTAAAGTAGTACGCTAGATATTATATATTTGTCTTGCATATCACGCGTGGTAAGTATCCGGGCCGCAACGGGAAACATGCCGGCATCAGTGTCTTGATCCCCATGACGTCATCAATTACGGACTCGGCCACGGGGGTGGCTGAGATGTCCGCTAATCCCCGAATTTTCTAAAGTTAACCGGCTCACAACACGATATTTATCTAATTGGGGCTCATCTAAGGGGAAGGCGGCCAGTGGGTGAGGCGTGCGGTCGTGGGCTGAATAGCCGCCCTTGTTTGAACTCCGACACATATTATAGAGGGGTAAACTATGAAATTATCCATGGTCGTCGGCGGAGTGATGCTGGCCGCGGTGGCAGCAGGGCTGGGTGGCCCCTACTGGGCGGGGATCCATGCGGAGAAAAATTATGATGAAATAATTCATGAGGCAGCGCAGAACTACGGCATCGATCCTAAAGATGCCGTCTATCACCGGGGGTGGTTCACGTCGAGCTCACGAATTAAATTCTATATTCCCGGCGCCAAAGGTAAAAACAAGTCCCGTGCCATATCGCTGGTGAGTGAAATTCACCATGGTCCGGTCGTGTTCGGAGTCTTGGATCACCCGGTGTTTGCAGCTTCTGTTGTGGTCACGACGCTGTCGCTCCCGCACGATCTGGATGCGACGCTGCATTATTATTTTGGTGACCGCCCACCCCTGCGCATGACGACAAGCGTCGGTTTTGATGGCAGTTCCAAGACCCATATATCCTCACCAGTCTATATGGGGCCCACCCAGGACGGCAAGCTGACTATAAATTGGAAAGGTGCGGATGGCGACAGTACCTCTACAGTCACATCACAGGGTGAAAATGTCACCTCTCACATCAAGGTGCCGGGCTTCCTCGTTAAGGGGCAGGGTGGAGAGCTGGAGATAAAGTCCATAGAGCTTTCGGGTCATGGGCGTCGCGTTCAGAGCGGGATATTCGAAAGCCATACAACGGCGTCCTTGGCAAAGTTCAACCTGAATATATCCGGGCCAAAAGGTGGCGACACGCAATTGTCTCTAAGCGGACTATCCATGTCCGATGATCTCGTGCCGAAAGCGCATATGCTGTCCTTGAAGGTAGGCACTCAGCTGGACGGCCTTGTGCTGGTGGGGCAGAATTTTGGACCCGCGCATTATGACATGGAGTTAAGAAATATCAGTGAAAAGGGGGCTGTTGAGTACATAAAAATGATTCGAGACATGCGCAACATGCAACTAAATAGGGGGCGTCGAAATGAAATCATGGCGAGGCTTGGCAGCCAGGGTATGGCGCTTGCCGATGAGATCCTGAAGCGCTCGCCTCAATTTGAAATCAGCCGCGCTAGCCTGGTAACCCCACAGGGGGAGATTGCCGGGAGACTCCTGGTAACTTTCGACGGCGACGATGAAATCAATATGAAAAACCCTGTGATTTTGATAAACCGGGTTCACGCGGAGGCCAATGTGGAAGTGCCGGAAATGTTATTTAAAACAGTTCTGGCTGGGATTGCAAGGAGGCAGTTGACGACTTCGCTCAAGGCAAAGGGCCAGGAGATGCCGGATGAGACCACATTGACAACTACGGCAATGTCGGTGATGGAACAAGAAATCCAGTCCATGGAGGACAATGGATTCATCGTCAACCAGGGCGGGCATTATACGACGACGCTGCTCTATGACAAGGGGCTGTTGACGGTCAATGGCCGGCCAATGGGAAGCCAGGGATTGTAAGGCCTCTGCTGCCATCCGGACGTATAGCCTACCAAAATGTCGCTGGCGATTATTGCCGATTCGGCTTAACCGGCCGTCGATTCTATAAAATTCCTTGTGAGTAATCCACCAATTGCCCCCGCCGGAACCGGACGGCTGAAAAAATAGCCTTGCATCGTCATGCAGCCGAAGCTGCGCAGGATGTGCAACTGTTCCGTGGTCTCTACCCCCTCGGCTACCACGACGAGTTTCAGGTTGTTGGCCAAGGCGATGGTGGCGCTGACAATCGAGGCATCGTCGGGGTCGGTGGTGAGGTCGCGGATAAAAGATCGATCGATCTTCAAGATGCTTATGGGAAGGCGTTTAAGATAGCTTAGAGAGGAGTAGCCGATGCCGAAGTCGTCGATGGCCACCCCGATGCCCTGGTCGGCGAGTTGCGTGAGGTTGAATGTCGCGGTATCGATATTTTTCATCAAAAAGCTCTCGGTGATCTCCAGGACCAGACGCCGTGGTGGAAGACCGGTATCGGCCAGGGTGTTCTGGATTGCTTCAAGCATACCACTGGCGGTAAGTTGTCGGCCCGAGAAATTGACGGTGATATAGCTCTTGGCTGATTCGCCGCTCCATGACATGGCCTGTTCGCAGGCCTTGCGCAGGATCCACTCACCGACGGGGATGATGAGCCCTGTGTCTTCAAGTAGAGGAATGAATTCAGCGGGGGGGACCGCACCGTGTTGTGGGTGGCTCCAACGCAGCAGCGCCTCGGCGCCGATGGCACGACCGGAACCGATATCGATGATGGGCTGATAGTGCAGGGTGAATTCATCGCGTTCCAATGCGTGTCGCAGGGCGTTTTCCATGTTCAGGCGCTGGAGCGCGCGGTGGCTCATTTCCTTGGAATAAAACTGGAAGTTATTCTTGCCGTTTTCCTTGGCGCGGTACATGGCGGTGTCGGCGTTCTGCATAAGGAGTTGTGACTCCTCGCCGTCATAGGGAAAGACGCTTATCCCGATACTGGCGGTGATAGTCAATTCGCGGCCGGCGATGGTGAACGCTTCATTAAAGACAGCCAGGGTCTTTTCCGCGATTTCGCCGATATCGTTGATATTGGCGATGTCATTGAGAAGGATGACGAATTCATCTCCACCAAAGCGTGCGACGGTGTCACCATCACGAAGATTGGCCTCTATACGCCGGGCAAAGTTGCCGAGCAGTTGGTCGCCGGTTTCGTGACCCAGGCTGTCGTTTATCTGTTTGAATCGGTCCAGATCCAGGAACATCACCGCCAACGTGCGTTTGTTCCATCGGGCGCGGGCGAGGGCTTGCTTCAGTCTGTCGATGAACAGGGTTCGGTTAGGTAGTTCCGTGAGGGCGTCATGGTGCGCCATGTGTTGCAGGCGTTCCTGTATGGCCATGCGTTCCGAGATGTCCCTCCCGGTGGCGACGAAGTTGGTGATATTTCCATCGTCGTTCCGCAGGGGAGTGATGGTCTGCTCTTCGTAGTAGAGGGTCCCGTCTTTGCGACGGTTGACAAATACATCACTGAACACTTCACCGGAGAGGATGGTATCCCAGAGCTGACGGTAAAATGCAGGCCCCTGTATGCCGGATTTTTTAAGGTCCGGGCGTCTTCCGATGGCGTCCTCGGCGGTATAGCCCGTGATGGTGGTAAAGGCAGGGTTGATATATTCGATGTTCCCTTGCCTGTCGGTGATCATGACTGCATCGGCCGCTTGTTCGATGGCATGTGACAATTTTCGCATCTGTGATTCGGCGCGTTTGTCTTCACTGATGTCGCGGAAGAACACCATGCTGGCGGGTTGCCCCATCCATGCGGTCTTGCTGGCGGTGAGTAACACTGGCAGGGAAACGCCGTTTTTGGTGACTAGCAGCGTCTCGTAAAAACCGGGGATGGATTCCCCGGCCATACGGCGGCGTTGGCGATCGCTGACCTTGTCACGCTCTTTCGGATGGACGATGTCCGGGATGTTGGTCTCGAGCAATTCTTCCACCGTATAATGCAGCATCTTGGCGGCCATTTTATTGGCGAACACATGCCGGGTCTGAAAGGAAACCAAAATGCCGACATTGGCGTTATCGGCGAGCGCACGAAGATTTTGCTCGCTGTCCAACAGGCGTTTTTGGCGATCGTGTTCGTCCACGTTCCGTTGCCGTCCGATCAATAGAATCAGCCCGAATAGAACGAACAGCCCGGTCAGCGCCATGGTGTGTTCCGCTGACGGCGCCCCGTGATCCCGGAGCGCCACCACCACTATGGTCCCCAGCGCGATTGCCCCTGTGATCAGGGCGGAATTGCGCATGGGAAGCAGGATGCTGACAAGTATGATCGGAATACAAAGGAAGTTATAGGCTATCAGGCTGTTGGGATAGAGGAATATCAAGGTGTAGCAAATTGCGGTGGCCAGACCGCTGGCGATTAACGGACCGGGTGAATTGAGCCCGTGATACTTCACAAGAATCGCGGCAAGGATGATCGCCGCTGTGCCGAGAATCGCCGCCGTTATCATGATGATACCCGGACGTTTGCTATGATGCGATTTTGGCGCAGTCCCGAAATATTTGTCTCGAATTCTAAGCGGGAACTGGTCTCTGGACTGGTATATCCGAACGACAATCTGCTATCCATTGTATGGCAATACAGCCGAACTTCAATGCCACCCTCCATGGTTATATCCCCTATCTATTTGATATGTGTGACCACGCAAAGTTTTGGCGGTTGTCCATAAGTGGATCTGATCAAAGATCACCCCAGGCTTTGTATTTGTATCGGTATTATGTGTAATTCTGATCGGAAATAGAATAACCCAGAGGTGAAATTGTTCAATCTGGGGCCATCGGCAGCGTTAATGCATCGGGCACTGGAGAGAGATTGCCTGGACTGTGATGTAAAGGGTATAAAGCCCTGTTTCAGCTATCTCAAGGCGCTCGATGCCTGGGATGACGCGTTGGCGTTATCTGGCCAGCGGGGACTGTTGACTGTCTGCCCATATCGGACTTGTGGAGCAAGGGGTGGCCCGCACCGTGTCTTGCGGAGTAATGATGGCCCCTTCTTCGGCTCTTCAGCAGCGAATCCGCCGCCAAGATCAGACGGCTGATCAAGTGGGTCGTTGAGGATTGGCCTGGCGATAGTCAGAGGCAAATTCATCCACGTAATCCAGCACTAAATCTCGGACCTGTGCCATTTGATCCTCACTGGCAACACCCACAGTGCCGGTCTTCCAGGTAATGGCGAATGTCTCGATGGAGGGCCTGCGCCTCAGCTGTACACTCTGCCTCAGATGCAGGTCGATGGAGTATACAAAAAAACCGGCCTCGGTTTTATGTACATTCAAAAGGACTTTAAGTATGGGCAATCCCGGTGTTTGCCGCATCTGCTGGACGGTCAGGATCGGTATGCCCTTTTGCTTCAGCCGCAGTTCCACATCCCCATGAATTTTTCTGCTGTCCAGTCCCAATAATTCAGCAGCGGGATTGATGTTGTCCACGGTAACGTACACGCCTGTCAGGCCGGCCAGGGTGTGGATTTCATCCGAATCAGCGGCTGCCGCAAAAGCTGACGGGATTAACAGGGCGAACAACGCAGCAATTCTGACCAGACTCCTGGGCATTACATTTTCTCCTGACGGTGGGTGATTGGCATGAATGAGCGCACAAGAGTACCGTGACCTTGAGCGGTAGTAAAATCCCGGATGCCAAAATACACCCTGATAGCCGCTGTCAACCTTGCCCCATCGGCCCGGATTTGCCCCGAATATAAGGTCATTACGCATATTCATGCTATAGTGTATGGGCCAGCGGGGGAGCGCATGTATTGCTGGAATTATTATTGCGGTGGATAAAAATTGATGAAAACACAAGAGTTTGATGCTGCCAGTTATAAGGCTGGCCAGCAGCGGGATTGGGACGCTGTAGCCAGGGGATGGAGCAAGTGGTGGCCGGTGCTGGAGGTGGGTGCCGGTCGCATCAGTCAGCATATGATTGATCTGGCTGAGATCAAGCCCGGCCAACGGGTGCTGGACGTGGCAACCGGAATCGGCGAACCGGCGATTTCAGCAGCGCGACGGGTAGGGGTTGATGGCCGGGTGATCGCCGTGGACCAGTCCGCGGGGATGCTCGAGATCGCCAAGCAGCGGGCCGGGGAGCACGGATTCAATAATATTGATTTTATCGAGTCCGATATGGAGCTTCTGGATCTGCCCCACTATACCTTCGACAGCGTCTTATGCCGCTGGGGCCTGATGTTCCTGCCCAATCTGGTGGACGCCCTAGGCCGGTTACAGCGACTATTACGTCCCGGCGGCAAGCTCGCCGGGGCAGTGTGGGCTGAGGCAAGCAAAGTCCCGTCCATCAGTCTAGCCATGTCCGTGGTACGGGAGGCCCTTCACGCGCCCCCGCCGCCTGCGGGAATACCCGGGCCGTTCAGCCTCGCCGACCCGGAGCATCTCGAGGACGTCATGTTGGATGCGGGTTTTGTGGAATTTCATTGCGAACCGGTCCCGGTTGACTTCGAGATCCCATCCGCCGCGGACTATGCCGAGTTCACCAAGGATATCGCCGCGCCCATCGCTGCCATGCTGGCCGATCAACCGGAGCATATCCAGGCAAATATTTGGTCCCTGGTGGCACAGGCGGCCCTCCCATTTGAGGGTGCGGATGGCAGGGTGCGTATGCGCAACGAGGCCATCTGTTTCGTGGCTTGGTAGGTTCCCTCACATGGTCATGCGCAGATTGCCATGTGCGCGATGCACGGGTGACCAAGGTCCCTCTGAACATTTCGTCATTCCGGGCATCGCGTAGCGGAGACCCGGAATTTAGCCCGCATTTCTCACCAACCCTACTGCGCCATCCCAATGGCACGCCCTGTACGGCCTTCGTTCGATCGGAGTGCTCGACATAGTGTCGACTAAGCCTGTGAGTTCCTCAGTCGCAAAAGCCATGCATACCGCACCCTTGAACCGGTTCGCGATGAACGGTGGTGAGAAATGCGGGCTTATGTTTTCAACTCAGCGGATTTTTGGATTCCAGCGTTCGCCGGAATGACGTCTAGGAAATTTATCGGAGTTTCCCAAAAGATCAACCCGCCAACCTGAACCGGACAGCCGTTTTATATCCCCGTTTGAGGGTGCGGGAAAGCCAGCCAGTACCCCATGGGGTTAAATATAACGCATTGTATTTATTATATTTATGGCGCCCCGGACACGATTCGAACGTGTGACCTTCCCCTTAGGAGGGGGATGCTCTATCCATCTGAGCTACCGGGGCAAGCAGCTTTTCCATACCACAGGGTGAGATGGGTCCTGAACGGCAAAAAGCCGGGTTGGCCCGGCCAATGGTACTTGGGCCGAGGTGCGTCGAGCTGAACCCATAACTGGCTAATTTACAATATTATTTCGAGTTCGAGAATCGATATTACCGTCAGAGTAATCGTCGCGATACAGGCTTTGCTTCCCATCCTCACGTAGGTGTCTACCGACCGCGATCGGTACGACGCAGACGCGCTCACTTGTTCAGGGGATATGATAACGTATGTACCCCGTTCTGAGGTAATCCTGTCTTACCTGCAACAGCGCACTTTATGCTTCTAATTGCTCTTTATTCATTCGGGTGAGCGCGCGCGGGCGCGCCATCTATTCAGTATCTGACTTTACAGCATCCGTGCAATGCGGCTGCCTTGCGATGGATGACAAGTAAGGTGGTCGCTGCCATACCACCAAAATAAGTAACGCTCTGGCATGCGCAACGATCTCCCAGAGTCACCAAAAACGGGTGACATTGACTATTCCTGAGAATATCATTCGAGCCGCTGTTGTTAAGTCAGGAGGCGCTCGTTCCAATTCTCGGACATTAGGCGCATGCAGGCTCGTGGGTGGACAGATCGCACTGGCCGGTATCTGCGCGAACTGTTCAGGGACTGAGATGAATATACTTACATTTTCGTTATATCTGTTGGTCGTGTCCTACGGCGCCGGGCTGCTGGGAGCCCTCACCGGGTTGGGTGGTGGCGTGGTACTGGTTCCGGCGCTGGTATTGCTGTTCCACGTCGATATCCACTATGCGATGGGTGCTTCCCTTATATCGGTGATTGCGACGTCTTCCGGCGCGGCGGCTGCATTTGTGCGCGAGGGTTACACTAATCTGAGAGTTGGTATGTTTCTCGAAGTCGCTGCGGTAGTAGGTGCAACTATCGGGGCCCTGGTGGCCGCGATGCTGCACGCCGCTGTTATCGCGGTGGTATTCGGGGTAGCGCTACTGTTTTCTGCCTACCTGTCATTGCGCCGCAAACACAAAGCCGGGTCTTTCCTCGCCTCGCATCCCTGGGCGATCCGTCTCGGCCTTGAAGGGAGCTATCCGGACCATGGCGCTACGCGGTCTTATCGGGTGTACAACGTACCCGCCGGGTTCGGCCTCATGGGACTGGCCGGAATCCTGTCCGGTCTGCTGGGGATCGGGTCAGGCGCGGTCAAAGTATTGGCAATGGACCAGGCCATGCGTCTTCCCTACAAGGTGTCCACAGCGACCAGTAACTTCATTATTGGCATCACCGCGGCGGCAAGCGCCGGTGTCTACTTTACCAAGGGTTACGTTGATCCCGGTCTCACCATGCCTGTCATGCTGGGTGCGTTGATTGGTTCTTTCAGCGGTGCCAGGATGATGGTCGCCGCCAAGAGCCGTGTGCTGCGCATCATGTTCGGCGTGACTATTTTCGGTCTGGGTATGGAAATGATCTACAGCGGCATCAGCGGGCGATTGTAGACGTGCAACGTGCCCTGGAACGGATAGAGGGTCCGATCGGCAGGCTTCTCATCGTTGGTGTAATAGTTTCCAGCCTCATCGTCCTTGCCGGCGGTGTGCTCTATCTAATCCGCCACGGCGAAGCGCCGGTGCACTACCATATCTTCCGTGGCGAGCCCGTCGATTTACGCTCCATCGGTGGCGTGGCCCGTGAGGCGAGCCTGCTCACCGGCCGCGGATTGATCCAGTTTGGCCTTGCATTGTTGGTTGCCGTCCAAGTGCTACGGGTCTTGCTTATCGTGTGGCTGTTCTATGCAGTGCGGGACTGGAAATTCGTGGGGATCAGCGTGATGGTATTCGCTGTGCTGGTCTACAGCCTGTTCGGAGGGGGGTAGTGCCGAGGTGGATCGAACTGAGCTCCTAATAAATTATATACAACAAGTTATCGAGCTCGAGAAATAGATGTTACCGTCGCTGTACAAGCCTTGATTCCCATCCTCACCTGGGTGACGGCAGACCGCAGCTAACGCGATGCGGATGCCCACCTTAGTCAGGCAATATCATAACGTATAAGTCACGTTGTGAGGTAATCCTGTCGAACCAGCGTCGATGAACAAGTCTAACAAGGTCACCCATTAGGTTAATTTTGTAGTCATGCCAGGTCATGCGAGAACTACAAACGTGATTAACAAATTCGTAACGATAGTGATCCTTTATTTTAACTGTTAATCAAATATCATCCGCCAGATCATATTGGCGCATTCTTAACGCGCAATTTTCCGGAGTTTACGTTAGAGCTTGCCTTCCATCCATCGTGGGAAGGCAAAATAGGAGTGGTCGGCGTGGGCAGTCATGCCATGCGACGTATTTAGTTTGTCACGGGTAGATCGTCATAGCGATGCAACAACTGTAGCGCCGTAAATAATCGTTCTATCTCATTGTCGCTTTTTCCTAATGCCCGGAGTGATTCCCGGGCTCCTTCAAAGGCCCATATCTCGTCGCAGGTCATGTTGAGTTGGGCCATGATGTCCAATAGTTCCTCATCGACGTACATCTTGAGGGTATTCCTGGCCCATTTTAGACGAGCCTCCAGTACAGCTTTGTCATTTATGTTTTTCATCGCATTTACCCTTAAAGTCGTTTGGAGGGAATGCTTGAACCCTCACGTTTGCGGGGGGGGTGGCTCTATGTATATCGGCCGCAAAGTCAGACGACTCAATGGAAATTATCTCTGTTGTGATGCAAATACGCTCACTGTTTGGTGCAATGGCGGTTTCCAGGCGGGGAAATCCGTAGGGAAGCAAACTACGTAGTGTGAATTAGTTTGGCTACGTGGGGTAACGCTACCGTTTTCGATCATTAGTCTTGTGCCCCATAGTGAACCGATCTTATGTTAAGCCGCTTCGGTTCTGGATTAACAGCTTTGGGGCAGAGGAAAAGTGTGGGGAATGACGGTCCGGATGTAGGAAGTGGAATGTCAGTTCTTCCAGATGCAATTGGCTTATTTCGTCACGTATTCTCCCCATGAGTGGACCACCCCAGTGGACCACCCGCTTTTTATGGAAATAACCTATTGAAAAATATGGAAATGGTGGAGCCGAGGAGGATCGAACTCCCGACCTTCGCATTGCGAACGCGACGCTCTCCCAGCTGAGCTACGGCCCCT
>CAZPVG010000094.1:0-13651 GCA_964589945.1 uncultured bacterium | reverse complement strand
TATACCGCTGACAGCCTGGCCAACGAATTGAAGCGGGCGCTGGAGGCCGCCAATAGCGGCAGCGATACCTATGCGGTGAGTTATGACACGACATCGAACAGTTTTCAGATCAGCAACAGCTCAGGCAACGCCAACTCGATAGATCTCGCCTTCGAGAATGCATCCACCACCGCCGCCGGGCTGCTTGGCTTTACCGCGACGGACCATGCCGCCATCGCCGTGGGTAGCAACATGACCGGTGACAACGCAGTAGGCGGCTACCGACTGGCGCTTTCGTCCAATAGCACCGGCGCCAGCGGCCGCATTACGATCAAGGCCGATGAGAATAACAACGGGACATACGCAGAGAGTACGTCTGAGACCGATACCACCGGTCTTTCACAACTGGCGTTCGACCCCACCTATGATTCAACCGGGGGCGTGGCCGGTGGGATTGCGAATATGACACAGTCCACGGCAGCGGTAGATGCCTCATTTGTCGTTAACGGCCTGACCGTGAGTCGCAGTTCGAACACCGTTTCTGACCTCATCAACGGTGTCACGATGAACCTGTTGAATTCCACGGGCGGCAGTACCATATCGCTGACCGTCGCGAAGAACACCAAGGACATTGTTAACAACGTCAACTCCTTCATAAGTGCATATAACTCCGCAAACCAGTTGACCAGGAGCTTGACCGTTCCGACAAACGGTCAAGGGGTGTTGTTCACCGGGGATTCAACGGCGAATACAATTCTGGATTCGCTGCGCAACGCCACCACAACCAGCTACGCGGGCCAAAACCTGGCGGTCCTGGGATTGAGTCACCAGCAGGACGCCACACTCACCGTTAACCAGAGCGTGCTCCAGAGCGCCATTGATTCCAACCTCCAAGGCGTGATCGATACCTTCAATAGTATGGCGACGTCCCTGGATACCACCGTTGGGTCTTTTGTCGATACTGCCATACCCGCGCGTACCGACGGTCTAAACAAATCGGTCGATAGCGTCAACAAGCAGATACAGGATATACAGGATCGTGTGGCCACGATGCAGGCCAGCCTCAAGGCACAGTTCACCGCCATGGAGACGCTGATGAGTCAATTTCAACAGGACAGCAACGTGCTTACCCAATTGTTGGGGCAGTCCACATCCAGCAATACGAGTCTGTCCAACAGTCTCTCGAGTGCCAACTCGAGCTCCGGCTCGGGCGGGTAATGTTGCCTGGAACGGCATAAAAGGAGTATCGAAACATGGACGTATTGGGATATTGGATTTACGCCAAAGCGGTCCATAACGATAACCTCAAGGTCCAGTCCAACGATGCAAAGCAGATATCAGAATATTTATCGGGGAATCGTCTTAAACAGTGAGCATACATCGAGGAACATTGACATACGCGTTATAGACCTGGCGACGGGCAAGCTGATTCACAGCCTGCCCCGCGAATACGCAGCCAAGGTCGGTGCATACATCAGGGTCAGGACATTAAAGATCTGACAATGGATATCGATATCCAGGTGAGGAGGAGCGGGATGTAATGGAACCGGCATCCCCGGTTGATCGTAGGGTGGAGATGAGACATGAATTACTCAAGTGTGGCAGGCGCAGCAAAAATATATAAGCAAGTGGGGACCCAGACAGAGGCCATGGATGCGGGCCCGCATCGGCTGGTACAAATGTTAATGGAGGGGGCCCTGGCCAAGATTGCCGTTGCGAAGGAGCACATGGTGCGCGGCGCGATTCCCCAGAAGGCGCAGCATATCCAATGGGCGGTCTCCATTATCGGGGCGCTGCAGGATGCTTTGGATACCGAAGGTGGCGGGCAGGCGGCAACTAATCTGGATGCACTCTATGAGTATATGCAGATGCAGTTGTTCAAGGCCAATCTCCATGACGATCCCAAACTGCTGGATGATGTGACCGATCTCCTGGTGACTCTAAAGGGCGGATGGGACGGCATGCCCCCGGAGCTCAAGGAGTTCAGGGATAATCCCACTCTGGCAACTGCCGAGCCGGCCAAGTAATCATGCCGGCGGTGGGTCCGTGAAGGTGCAGGAGTCGCGAAACGAAATTTCCCCCTATGAGCAGGCGCTGGCCTCTATACTGGCATTGAGCGAACGTATGCTGGCGCTTGCCCAAGAGGCGGACTGGATATCCCTGATAGAACTGGAGGATCAGCGCCAGGTGTTAATGGAGCGCCTTTCTGCCTTGAATCAAACGGCGGGGAATAGCGATGATCAGCAAATGGAGTTGATCAGGGGCAGGCTTCAGGCTATTCTCGACCTCAATACAAGGATCATCGATCTGGGTCACCAGGCCTGTCAGGATCTTTCACAGAAGATCCGAAAAATCACCGGTGGGCGCCAGGTACGCCAAGCGTATCTGAGTAACACCGGATGATCAGCACCGTGCCGGAGAGTGGCGCAAGCACATTTTCGGCACGGCGATTGCAATTTAAAGGCAGTCAGATAAATCTGCCATAGTATTTTGCAATACCCCGCCTATGCACGAAGAGACTGACAAAGGATTTTTTGAAGGCCTCTTCTACGAGGATATTCTTCCATTGGAGTGGCGCCGGCTAGGCACCGAGCCGGACCATGCGTATATGGCGCACCTCAATGAGGCCAACGACGATACGTTACGCATGTTGGCCATCATGGACGAGCGGTCTGTTGAGAAGGCCGAAGAGGGTACTACCCTCACGGCGGAGATCACCCGCCTGGAGACCAAGATTAATCTATTGATGGACATGGTGGGGCAGATACTCACCAATCATCTGTTGCTCCCGGAGCAGATCCCTGTTCGGTTGGGCGCCAATGGCATAGAGTTTGCCCATACCAAGCCGCCAAAACCCGATGAACACATTGTCATCACCTTGTATCTTCATCAGCGTTATCCCCGGCCGCTGGAGATCCTGGGGCGCGTCGCCTCAGTGGATGACACGGGGCAGGGGGCATTCTGGGTCAAGGTGAAATTCGAGGGAGTCAGTCCATCCGTGGAAGACTGGCTGGAGAAGTTTATCTTTCGCCGCCACAGACGTTTAATCGCCCAGTCCCGCGGGGTCCCTCCCGGCTTGTAATTCTTCCCCCATGGCAACCGCGGGGTGACCATAGGCGGCACGACGCCATTCTCCAGCACTTTTCTGTCTCACCATGGCCTGTATGCAGACCTAAAGGCAGGCTAGAACCCCCGTATAATCAAAGAAATAATCAATTGTCGCCCTGAAAGGCCAAAACGGCGCACTAGGCGACAAGATTTTGACATTCCTGGGCTAAGATGGTTTACTTATATATAGAAAGGTAGGCGGGAGGCAGGCACACCCCGAGTGACAGGGGTGGCGGACCTACCTGAATCGGGTGCGGTGTCCATAAGACACGAAAAATTTATCACACGGCCTGCCCTGCGGGGACAGGCCGTTCTGGATCTGCGGGAGGTATGCGGTTATGACAACAGGGTCGACGATTGTTGTCATCGAGGATGACGACCAGCAGCGCAATGCCCTGAAATCGGTATTCGAATTCGCCGATATCAAATCTGTGGTTTTCTATGACTCTTCTCGATGGAAGGAACAGCCAATGGCATCGCAAGAGGTGCTGGCGGTGCTGCTTGGGCGTTGCACTCATGTCACACTGCGCCAACTGGCTGAGTCCCTGAAGGCTTGGGATGCAAATATCCCGATTATATTGTTGAAGGACAGTGACACAACCTACGAAGAAGGCTTGGCCAAGCAGTTTTTTAACATCCTGGAGCGCCCGCTCAGGTATCAACAGCTCACCCATACCCTGCACCAGGCCCAGATTTATCGGGATGGTAAACGCCAGTCACCGGTGTACAGCCGTTCCCCCGAACTGTTCCGCAGCCTGGTAGGCAGTAGCCGCGGCATCAACGTGGTGCGTCAACTCATCGAACAAGTCGCCGATTCCGAGGCGACGGTATTGATTCTGGGGGAGTCCGGCACCGGCAAGGAAGTCGTCGCCCGTAATCTCCATTACCGTTCATCCCGCCGGGACAAACCCTTCGTGCCCATCAACTGTGGTGCGATACCGCCGGATCTGCTGGAGAGCGAGCTGTTCGGCCATGAGAAGGGCGCTTTCACCGGCGCCATCAGCACCCGCAAGGGCCGTTTTGAACTGGCTGAGGGCGGTACCCTGTTCCTGGATGAGATCGGTGACATGAGCATGCATATGCAGGTCAAGCTGCTGCGCGTACTCCAGGAACGGGTCTTCGAGCGGGTGGGCAGCAATAAGCCAATGGTTGCCGATGTGCGCATCATGGCCGCCACCCATCAGAACCTGGAAGAGGCGATCAAGAACGGCAAATTCCGCGAAGACCTGTTTTACCGGCTTAACGTGTTTCCCATCGAGATGCCGCCGTTACGTGAACGCATCGAAGACGTGCCGTTATTGATCAACGAAATCATCACCCGCTTGGAGCATGAAAAGCGCGGTTCGGCCCGATTCACCGCCGCCGCCATCGGGGCGTTGTGTCAATACCATTGGCCGGGGAATATCCGCGAACTGGCCAATCTGGTGGAGCGGCTCGTTATCATGTATCCCTACGGCCTGGTGGATGTGGGCGATCTGCCGGAAAAATACCGCGGTGGCGGCGCCCATGGCAATGCCGCCGTGGCCGGGGAGGCCACCAGAAACATCGTGGTCCAGTTCGACCCGCTGGCCGCACCGCGCCTGCCGCGTGAGGGTCTGGACTTGAAGGAACACCTGAACAACCTGGAGTACAACCTCATTAAGCAAGCCCTGGACGATGCCGACGGTGTGGTGGCTCATGCGGCAAACCGGCTGCGCCTGCGCCGGACCACCCTGGTGGAAAAGCTGCGTAAATACGGCCTGCAGCGTGCCGAGACAACGCCATGATTTTGACAAGATCCGCGCTTTAATTTTATAACCCATTGAATATTAACAGAATAGATAATTAGGCACAAACATTGCTTATTCGACTGCTGAAGATACCGGTGTCAAAACATCAGTATAACCAGCCATTGAAGAGGCGATTTGTGCATGGATCAGTCACGTTCGACTCCTAACGGAAATCTGGAGCAGGCGTTTCATATATTCAATGACGTCTGCCGTCAACTTGAGTCCTCCTACCGCATCCTGGAAAACCGTGTCGCACAGCTCAATGAGGAGCTGGCCGCGGCCCGCAGTGAACGCCTCCAGCAGCTTACCGAAAAAGAGCGCCTGGCCAATCGTCTGAAGTGCCTGCTCGATGCCCTGCCCGCGGGGGTGGTGGTGATCGATGGGGACGGCATCGTCCAGGACTGCAACCCGGTGGCGACAGCGCTGTTGCAGACCCAGCTTATCGGGTCTCAGTGGAATGAAGTGGTCAAACGCACCTTCATCCGCTTTTCCGAGTTGGACCAGGAAGCCACCCTCAGAGACGGACGCATCATCAGCATGTCCCGCAGCCCGTTGGGTACGGAACCCGGGCAGATTGTCCTGATTATCGATATCACCGAGACCCGTGCGTTGCAGGATGTGGCCAACCGCCACAAGCGCCTTACAGCCATGGGCGAAATGGCGGCGTCGCTGGCCCACCAGGTACGCACGCCCTTGGCTTCCGCGCTGCTGTATGCCTCTCAATTAAACAAGCCGACCGTAACCCTGCGGGAACAGCAGGGCTTTTCAGAAAAGATCCTCTCCAACCTGCGCCGCCTCGAACAGCTGGTCAGCGACATGCTTGCGTTTGCCAGAGGCGGCAGTTTCCGCGCCGATAACGTGGACATCTCGCAACTGCTTACCGAGCTGCACCACACGGTTGAGTCCCAACTGCTGCTGCACAATTGTGTATTGGACGTCTCGGACGAGGCACAGCATTCGGTTCTGCGCGGCAATCACACCGCATTGCTGGGGGCGCTGCAAAACATCGTGACCAATGCCATCCAGGCGTGTGGAGAGATGAAGCATGGATGCGGTGGCAGGCATTCGCAGCGTGAAGGCGATGTAAATACAGCGGCACCGTGTGGCATACGGCTGCAGGCCCGCGTTATTGATGATGATACGGGCGGCAGGTTTGCCGAATTGACCGTTATCGACAACGGGCCGGGGATTCCTCAAGACATTCTTGATCACATCTTCGAGCCCTTTTTTACCACCCGTGAATGCGGAACAGGACTGGGCCTGGCCGTGGTGCAGACCATTGTCCATGCCCATGATGGCACCGTGACCTTCGATTCACGGCATGACCAGGGCACCACCGTGACAATCCGCCTGCCGTTTCACAGCGCCTCGGAAGTCGGAATGCGCGAAGTCATTGCGAATACGGTAAGCACCGCGCCGGCGGTGAAGCGGCACAGCGCGCAGGCAAACGATATCCAGCGGTGGTTCCGCTATGGCTGAACGGGGACGGGAATTGTGACCTGCATAACGGCCTGTCCGGTTTATTTGAATCATTCTATTTAGAAGAAGAGGGATAATGTGATGTCTGAGCGTGTGATCCTCGTAGTCGAAGATGATCCTTCTCTAAGGGAGGCCATGTCCAAAACCCTGGAGTTGGCCGGTTATACGGTGGTCACCGCCAATGACGGCAGGGCAGCCCTGGATGTGCTCGCGGACAGGGGCATTGCCCTGGTCCTCAGCGATGTACAGATGAAGCCCATGGACGGGCACGTGCTGCTGCGGCACATCAAGGCACGCCGTCCGGAACTGCCGGTGATTCTCATGACCGCCTACGGGACCATTGAAAAGGCGGTGGAGTCCATGCATGACGGTGCCGCGAATTATCTCGTAAAACCCTTCGAGTCTGTTGTGCTGACTGAAATGGTGGGCCGTTACGTTGCGTCCGAGCAGCCGCCGTGTGAGATGACCGCCGTGGATGAGCGCACCTGTCAGGTGTTGGAGCTGGCGCGTCGGGTTGCCGACAGTGACTCCACGGTCATGATCAGCGGCGAGAGCGGCGTGGGTAAGGAAGTATTGGCACGATATATTCATAAACAATCCCGTCGCGCCGAGCAGCCCTTCATGGCCATCAACTGCGCCGCTATTCCTGACAACATGCTGGAGGCCACGCTGTTCGGTTATGAAAAGGGCGCGTTTACCGGCGCCTACAGCGCCAGCCCGGGAAAGTTCGAACAGGCCCAGGGCGGCACGCTGTTGTTGGATGAGATCTCGGAGATGAATCTGGGCCTTCAGGCCAAGCTGCTGCGCGTCCTGCAGGAGCGGGAAGTCGAGCGCCTCGGCGGCCGCAAGGTGATCCAACTGGATGTGCGGGTATTCGCCACCTCCAACCGCGTACTGCGCGAGGAGGTCGCGGCGGGCCGTTTCAGGGAAGACCTCTTTTACCGTCTCAATGTCTTCCCGCTGCATCTGCCCCCGCTGCGCGACCGCCGTGACGATATCCTGCCCCTGGCGGAACGATTGTTACAACGGCACGCCCAGACCTGGGGTAGAGTCATTCCCACCCTGACCGAGCAGGCCCGCGGTCGCTTGATGCGCCATGACTGGCCGGGCAATGTCAGGGAACTGGACAACGTGATCCAGCGTGCATTGATCCTGCAGCGCGGCGATGAAATTCTGGAACAGGATCTGAACTTTGAGGTCATCGAATCAAGTCCCGTCACGGACTCTGCACCCGCCGCCCCGGCGTCCGGGGGACACACCGATACCGCAGACCTGGGCGGGGGTTTGAAGAGCCATGAGCACAAACTGATTCTGGATGCCCTCAGGGCGGGCATGGGCAGCCGCAAGGCGGCCGCCGAAAAACTCGGTATCAGCCAGCGGACACTGAGGTACAAATTGGCACGCATGCGCGAGGCGGGTATAGCCATTCCGCGCGGCGTCGGTATCGAGGGCGTATGACCCGTGCACCGTGCCCGGTTGTGTGGTGAGACTGTTTACCCTTTGGAGAGATGACAATGGAACGAGTCGATGCGAGTGATCTGCTTGCCCAGCTGAAGTCCATGGCCGACATGGCCAAGACCGATTTCAAGGCTACCGAACAGTCGGCAACAAAAACGGATTTCGGGGCGCTTTTAAAGGGCGCCATCGACCACGTCAATGATATACAAGCCAAGGCGGACAAGCTCGAGACCTCGTTCGAGACCGGCGATCCCAACGTCAGCCTGGTGGAGGTGATGGTGGCGCTGCAGAAGGCCAATGTCTCCTTCCAGGCCATGACCGAGGTCCGCAACAAACTGGTCAGCGCCTATCAAGATGTCATGAACATGCCCATGTAAGCGGCGACACCGGATGACACGCCTCCCCATCATATATAGGAATACCCATGGCCCTTGTTAAGACAGATGATATGGCGCTGCCGCTGCGCGGATTAGGTCGACTCTCGGTATTCAGACAATTCGGCATGATGGCCGGGTTGGCCGCCAGTGTCGCCCTGGGTGTTTGGGTGGTGATGTGGTCGCAGACGCCGACCTATCAGGTATTGTTCAGCAACCTGACGGATACCGACGCGGCACAGATCGCCGATGAGCTGCAGAAGCAGGGCGTGCAGTACAAGATAAGCGAACGGACCGGGACCGTGATGGTACCCGGCGACAGCGTCCACGAGGTGCGCATGAAGCTTGCTTCCCAGGGGCTGCCCAAGGGTTCCGGCATCGGTTTTGAGATGCTGGAAAAGGAAAGCGGCTTCGGCACCAGCCAATTCATCGAGACGGCGCGATATCACCGCGCCCTTGAAGGCGAGCTGGCGCGTACCATCTCGTCTTTGGACAACGTCAAGACCGCCCGTGTACACCTGGCGATCCCCGCCCAGCCGAGTTTCATCCGTAATCGCAAGAAGCCGTCCGCCTCCGTGATGGTGGTCCTCTACGCCGGGCGCAACCTGGACGACGGGCAGGTTGCGGCGATCACCCACTTGGTGTCTTCCAGCGTGCCGAACCTGGACCCTGACCGGGTGACAGTCATCGATGAGAAGGGCAAACTGCTGACCTCCACCAATGCCTCGGGGGATATGGCCCTGAGTTCCAGCCAGTTCGACTACCAGCGCAAGCTGGAGCAGGACTACGAACACCGAATCGAGGACCTGCTGAACCCCGTCATGGGCGCGGGCAAGGTCCGTGCCCAGGTCTCCGCCGACCTGGACTTTACCGCCATCGAACAGACCAAGGAGACCTATAATCCGGATCTGCCCGCCATACGCAGCGAGCAGACCACCGAACAAAAGACCGTGGGTGCCGCCGAGCCCCAGGGCGTCCCCGGAGCGCTGTCCAATCAACCCCCGGCCACCGGCCAGGGGGCGGCCGGCGCCCAGAGCCTGGCGCAGAACGGCGCGCAGACGCAAGCACCGGTGAACACCACCAGTCGTTCCATCCGCAACTACGAACTGGATCGCGTTATCAGTCATACGCGCCTGCCGAGCGGGTCCGTACGGCGCCTGTCGGTGGCCGTTGTCCTGGACAACCTGTCGTCGGTGGACAGCAACGGCGAGACCCAGAGCCGGCCGCTGACGCAGCAGGAGTTGGATCGGTTCACCGGCCTGGTTAAGGGCGCTGTCGGTTTTGATGCGGAGCGCGGCGACAGCGTTAGTGTCATCAATGTGCCGTTCAGTGTGCCGCCGGCACCGGAGCCGCTGCCCGAGCCTTCCTTCTTTGAGAAGCCGTGGGTATGGGGTGCCCTCAAGACGGGTGCGGCGGCCGTCCTGATTCTATTCATCACCTTCGGGGTGCTGCGCCCCGTACTGCGTGAGCTGGCCGCCAAGGGCAAGGTGATGCCCGAACCGTACGCCTATGAAATGACCGCGGGAGGGCACGCCGGGCAGTTGGCGGGGCAGGCCGCGGGCCGGCTCGCCGCACCGCCCCAGGACTATGACAGTAACCTGAACAAGGCCAAGACCCTTGCCTCACAGGACCCGAAAGTGGTCGCCCAGGTAGTGAAGAATTGGGTAGGCAACGATGCCTGAACCAAAGGTTCAACCCCCTTCGTCTAACGGCGCCGAGCGGGCGGCGATACTGCTCATGAGCCTGGGTGAGCAGGAGGCCGCCCAGGTCTTGAAGCATATGGATCCCAGGGAGGTCCATAAAGTCAGTGCCGCCATCGCATCACTGGCCAATATAGACAAAGAGAAGGTCAGTACCGTGCTGGCCGACTTTTGCACTACCGTTGACAACCAGACGGCCTTGGGCGTCGGCGCCCAGGAATATATCCGCAATGTGCTGGTCAAGGCACTGGGCGCGGAAAAGGCGAGCAGCATTATCGACAGGATATTGCTGGGCAGCAGCGCCACCGGTCTGGAACAATTGAAGTGGATGGACCCCCGTGCCATTGCCGAGGTGATTCGCCTGGAACACCCGCAGATCATGTCGGTGGTGTTGGCCTACCTGGACAATGATGTGGCGGCGGAGGTCTTGTCGCTGCTGCCGGATCGGACCCGGGTGGAGATCGTCCTGCGCATCGCCTCTCTGGATACTATTCACCCCTCGGCGCTGCAGGAGTTAAATGAGATCATGGAGCGCCAGTTCCTGGGCAACGTCAATGTGAAATCGTCCAATGTCGGGGGTATCAAGACCGCCGCCAACATACTCAACTTCATGGATGCCGCCGTCGAGGGCGCCATACTCGAATCGGTCAAGGAGATCGATGTCGAGTTAGGTGAGAAGATGCAGGATCTCATGTTTGTGTTCGACGACCTTGCCGAGGTGGATGACCGGGGAGTACAGGCGCTGCTGCGCGAGGTGTCTTCCGATACGCTGGTATTGTCCCTTAAGGGCGCGGACGACGCGGTCAAGGAGAAGATATTCAAGAACATGTCCAAACGCGCCGCGGAAATGCTACGCGACGACCTGGAGGCCAAGGGACCGGTGAAGGTCAGTGAGATGGAGGCGGCGCAGAAGGAAATCCTGGCCATCGCGCGGCGCATGGCCGAGTCCGGCGACATAGTCCTCGGCGGCAAGGGCGCGGAAGAGTATGTCTAAAGTCATTGCCAGCGAGGATCTCAGTGCATGCCAACTGCTGCAACTGCCCGACGTGGGCGGTAATGCCATGACGTCGGGCGCCGGCGGCGGGTTTATCACCGTTGGCGAGTTGCAGCAGATCCACAAGCAGGCCTATGAGGAAGGTTTTGCCCAGGGGCGAAAAGACGGCCTCTCCGCCGGGCAGTCGGAACTCAGGACCCAGAAAGAACGCCTGCGCAACATACTCGAGTCACTGGCCACGCCGCTCGCCATCCTGGATGACCAGGTGACGGAAGAACTGGTCAAATTGGTTGCCGCCATCTCCAAGCATTTGGTCAGGCGCGAACTCAAGACCGACCCGGAGCAGATTATCGCCATTATCAGGGATGCCGTGGGTCAGCTGCCCATGGCTACGCGCAACGTGCGCCTGGAACTGCACCCCGAGGACGCCGCCGTCATCCGTGAGGCCTTGTCTCTGGACGAGGGCGGGCAATCGTGGCAGATCGTGGAGACACCGGTGATGACCCGCGGCGGCTGCCGTGTGGTGACCGATACATCGCAGGTTGACGCCACCGTGGAGGCCCGTTATTCGGCCATCGTGGCGGCGCTGATCGGTGGAGAGCGGGAAACTGATGAACCCGTTACCTGAGACCCCGTCCAACGTACGCTGGAGGCAGCGCCTGCAGCACTGTCTCCAGCGTATTGAGCGCCCGCCAGCGCTGATCGTCGAGGGCAGGCTGACGCGCATGGTCGGACTCACACTGGAGGCCGTCGGCTGTCAGGTCGCCATCGGCGGCCAGTGTATGGTGCTGGGAGCGGATGGCACCGCCATCGAGGCTGAGGCGGTGGGCTTCTCGGGCGACAAGACCTATCTCATGCCCACCGGCGATATCCGCGGATTGATGCCGAACTCACGGGTGATTCCCACCGGACGTGTCTGTGAGGCCGTGGTCGGCGACGGTCTGCTGGGCCGGGTGGTCGACGGCAGGGGGGTTCCCCTGGACGGCAAGGGCAAGTTGACACAGTCGACGCGCATGCCGCTCACCGGGCGGCCGATCAACCCCATGAAGCGCGGCGGCATAGACCAACCCCTGGACGTGGGTATCCGCACCATCAACACGCTGTTTACCGTGGGGCGGGGTCAACGCATGGGCCTTTTTGCCGGCAGCGGTGTTGGTAAGAGTGTGCTGCTGGGTATGATGACACGCTTTACCAGTGCCGACGTGATCGTGGTCGGTCTTATCGGCGAGCGCGGCAGGGAAGTCAAGGAGTTCATCGAGAATATTCTCGGCGCACAGGGCATGCAGCGTGCCGTTGTGGTGGCGACACCGGCCAATGACCCGCCGCTGCTGCGGCTGCACGGCGCCATGCTCGCCACCAGCATCGCCGAATATTACCGTGACCAGGGAAAGCAGGTGCTGCTCTTGATGGACTCCCTGACCCGCTTTGCGCAGGCCCAGCGTGAGATCGCCCTTGCCGTCGGGGAACCGCCCGCGACAAAGGGCTATCCGCCGTCGGTCTTCGCCAAGTTGCCGGAACTGGTGGAACGCACCGGCAATGGGGACATAAACGGCGGATCGATCACCGCGTTTTATACTGTACTGACGGAAGAGGACGAGCAGTACGATCCGGTCGGCGACGCGGCCCGCGCTATCCTCGACGGTCACGTGGTCCTGTCAAGGGAGTTGGCCGAGGCGGGGGTGTATCCCGCCATAGACGTGGAGGCATCCATCAGCCGCGCCCTGACGCAGATCACCAAGCCCGACCATCAGAAACTCGTACAGCGCTTCCGCCACCTGTATGCCAAGTACCGGCAGAACCGGGACCTGATCAGTGTCGGTGCCTATCACCCGGGCAATGATGCGCGCCTGGACGAGGCGGTTGAATACCATCCCCGCCTGCTTGAGTTTATGCAGCAGGGGATGAACCAGCCCATCAATTTCACACATAGCCTCAAGGAGCTGCAGACGCTGTTGGCGGCGGTGGCGTGATGTGTGTGCATGGTTAATAAGGGAGTGCCGGGTCTGCCATGACAAAATCACAGCGATTGAGACCATTGGCGAAACTGGCCAAGGACGATGAACATAGTGCGGCGCGGTTGATGAGTGAGTGCCAGAGGCGATTGGATTTACAGCGCGCCCGTCTCGATGACCTCAGGGCGTATCGGCAGGATTACGACAATAAGCTTTATACGACAGGCCGTTCGGGTATGGAGGCCGGCGCGCTGCAGCGCTACAAGAGTTTTCTCGCCAAGCTGGACGAGGCCATCGCCCTGCAGGTGCAAGTGGTAGAGCGCATACAGGAGGAGTATGAGCAAAAGAGCAGCGCCTGGAGTGATGCCCGGGCCAGGCACAAGTCCCTGGACAAGGCCGTCGCCCATCACCGCAGCCAGGAGGTGGCCAGGCAGGAGCGGCGCGAGCAGCAGCAAAACGACGAGCGGGCACAGAGACGCCGGCCTGCGGTAAAGGAAGAGACAGGCTAGGGGCCGCACCGCCTCGGGGATCACAACAGGTAGACGCGGCAATACCACGGATTCTCCGGACACTCCGCTGCGGATGGTTCGGTGGCGTCACCGGGCAGTCTGAACAGAGTGGCACACAATTTGCCTTTTCATGTGTGGGACATATAGGTCCTGCAGATATGTAAAAGGACACCTGTGACTACGCCACTACCACTGACCATTATCGGCAATATCAAATCCTTGCCGCAGGGACAAACGAATGCGCTGACCGGTGCTGTCGGGGCCCAGGGCGGGAGAGAGAGTTTTTCCAATATCCTGCAATCCATACCCGATCAGGGTGGGCAGCGCAG
>CAZPVG010000093.1:0-13718 GCA_964589945.1 uncultured bacterium | reverse complement strand
CCCCTACCCGGCCCGCTTCGCCACCAGCAGCCGGTTCGTCCCGCGTCGCGGCACCAGGCCGAGTGCGAGCAGCATCCGGTCGAGCGCGAGCAGCAGGCCCGGCGCGCGGTTCAGGAACCGCCAGAAGCCGAGGTGGCGGTTGAGCAGCACGTGCGTCGGGCGCAGCGGCGCGTACTCGAAGCGCACGCCGCTCGCGTCGAGCACCGCCCGGTAGCGCGCGAGCGGGCGCATCTTGTTGTGCTCGGCGAGACCGGCGGGCGTCTCGAAGAGGTCGGTCACGAGCAGCAGCCCCCCCGGCGCGACGGCGCGGGCCAGCCGCCCGAGGGCCGCCTCCCACCGCGCGTCGTCCGTCACGTGATAGAGCACGTCAATGACGTTCACGACGTCCCACGTGCCCTCGAGACCGGCCTCGCTCACGTCCGCCAGCAGGAACGTGGACCCCGGGTAGGCCTGCTTCAATCGCCCGATGCTGACGGGCGCGATGTCGAGCCCCGTGTAGTCGGCGCCCCGGCCGGTGTAGTAGGCGGTCCAGAAGCCGCTGCCGCAGCCCACGTCGAGCACGCGCTTGCCGCGCGGGTCGAAACCGGTCTCGCGCAGGGCGCGGTCGAGGACCTCGCGCCGCAGCTCGTAGCAGGCGCGGTTGTACGCGAGCGGGAGCCCGGGCTCGCCGGTGCCGCGCAGGTCGAACTGCTGCGAGAGCGTGCGCTCCCAGTACTCCTGCGGGCGGTAGGTCACGCGCGGCCCCGCCGGTAGAGGCCGAACTCCCCGACGTACCGCGCGACGGTGTCCGGCACCAGGTAGCGCAGCGAGCGGCCCGCGCGGGCCCGCGCGCGCACGGCGCTCGAGCTCACCTCGAGCGCGGGGTTCGCGAGCCAGTGCACGCCGAGGCCGCGCGCAGCGACCCGGGAGGCGCGCGGCCTCCGCGTTCCGGGACGCAGGGCGACGGCGAGGGCCGCGCGCGCCGAGATCTCGGCGGGCCGCACCCAGGTGTCGAACGTCGCGTACATGTCGGCGCCCATCAGCAGCCACAGCTTCGCGCCGGGGTTCGCTTCCGCGATCTCCGCGATCGTGTCGGCGGTGTACGAGGGGCCCCGACGGCGCACTTCGAGCGTGGCGATCTCGAAGGCCTCGTTGCCCTGGATCGCGAGGCGCGTCATGGCGACGCGGTGCGCCGCGGCCGCCCGCGCGACGCGCTTGTGCGGCGGCATGCCCGCGGGCACGAACAGCACGCGGTCGAGCCGAAGCTCCTCGCGCGCCCACTCGGCGAGCGCGAGATGACCGACGTGGGGCGGGTCGAACGTCCCGCCGAAGACGCCGAGCCGGCGCGGGCGCGGCCGGCGCGCGCGGCGCCTCGCGATCACGGCGTGCCCGAGATCCCGCCCGTGGTGGACGGCGACGTGGGCAGCTGCGGCGTCTGCTCGGGCTCCACCATCTTGTGGCCCCGGCGGCGGTGGGCGCCTTCCGCCGGCCACTTCTGGACCCGCTCGGCCCACTTGCCGGCCTCCTCGCCCAGCTTCTGCCCCTCGAACTTCTTCGCGAGGCTCCGCAGCACGACGAGGGCGGTGTCCTTGCGGCCGAGCCGTGCGTCCGTCAGGGCGAGTCCGATCAGCGCGTCGCCATAGATCGGGGTGTCGGAGTATTCGTCGATGACGGCCTTGAAGTAGAACTGCGCCGGTTCGTACAGCTCCTGCTTGCGGTAGACGTCACCGTTCCGCCACAGCTTGCGCGCGAGGCGCGTGCGGCACTCCGCGATCTTCGCGTCGGCCTCGGGCACGAACGGGTGGTCCGGGTACTGCTGCACGAAGGCCTGCCACTGGGCGAGCGCCTTGAGCGTGTACTCCTGGTCGAAGTCGGCCGGGCGCGACTGGCCGAACAGGGCCTCGCCGAGGCGGTACGACGCGGCCGAGGCGCTGTCGCTCTCGGGGTACTCGCGCAGGATCCGCTCGAACTGCGACTGGGCCATGGCCCAGTCGTGCAGGCGCAGGTCGGCGACACCGAGCAGGTAGACGGCCTGGTCGATGTCGGCGTTGCCGGCGCCCGACTGCGCGTAGGACTTGAGGACCTCGCTGGCGAGCACCGCGTCCCCCTTGTCCAGCAGCTGCCGGGCGAGCGGGACGCGCGCGGAGTCGTTCATGACCTGCGGCAGCACGCTGGCGCCGCAGCCCGCCAGCGCGGCCAGGAAGGCGGCGCCGGCGAAGGCCGTGCGGAGACGACGGGGCAAGAATCCTCCCTCCGGGGAGCGGATCGGCCGGGTGGTCACGGCCGGTTCTGGAAGAACAGGGCCACGAGTCCGCCGACGACGGCGACGACGATGATGGGCTCGAAGACCTTGTCGACGTTGCGTTCGGGCGGTGTGTCCTTCAGGTCGGTGTAGCGCGCGTCCTCGACGAGCGCAACCTGCGACCTGGGGAAGCGGTCCACGAAGCTCTGCGCCATGCGGCCGGTCCACAGCACGCGGGACGTGGCGGGGTCCCGCAGTCCCAGCACACCCGTGACGAGAGTCTGGCGCTCGACCTTGACGCGGCCCGGCAAGAACCCGACGAGCCGCACGTAGGTCGTGCGCACCGAGCCCGTGGTGTACTCGAGGATCGGGTCGGAGAGAACAGGACCGGTGCCGACGCTGTCGTCGGGAATCGGCGAGCGGCGGATCGTCACCTGGACGCCGCGCGAGGTCAGCGCGTCCACGAGCGCGTCCTCGAGCACGAAGTTCATCGGGTGATCGCGGGTCGGCGCGAGCACGACGTGCACGCCCGACTCGAGCGGCACGCCGGCCAGACCGGCGGCCACCGCGCTGTCGGCGACGAAGCCCGCGACCTGCAGGTTCGTGTAGGGCACCCGGGGCCCGCGCGCGCCCACGACCGGATCGAGGTACGGGTTCGCGACCGCGAGCGTCGTGTCCGCGGGCGGCTTCGGCCCGCTCGAGTAACGGAACTTCTTCGCATCGGCCTTCGTCGCCAACGTCCCGAGGGCCAACGCCGCGAGAAGGAACGCCGCCAGGCGTGAACGCATCCGCGAAATCCTCATGGTTCGGCTGCCTGCCGCCTCAATCCACAATGGTCAGCGCGGGATCGGCGGACCGCTCCACGCGCGCGAAAAGGTCGTAGGCCGCCGCGCCGGTCACGCGGACCGTCGCGAGCTGCCCCGCCGCCAGGTTGTCTCCTTCCACGACCACCCCCCCGTCGACCTCCCAGGCCGAACCCGCCGTCCGGGCCGCCCACCGTGCGGGCCCGCCCCGGCCGTCGCCGGGCGCCGGTCCGTCGACCATCACCGTCAGCCGCTCGCCGATGCGCCCGGCCAGGCGCTCGCGCGAGAGGCGCTGCTGCGCGGCGAGCAGCTTCGCCCGCCGGGACCGCCGCGTCGCCCAGGGGACGCGCGGCTCCATCGCGTGCGAAGGTGTCTCGGGCTCGCGCTCGTACCCGAACACGACGAGGTGGTCGAACGGCTCCTCCTCGACGTACCGCATCAGGCTCTCGAAGTGCCCGGGCGTTTCGCCGGGGAAGCCTACGATGAAGTTGGTCCGGAACGCCACGCCGGGGATTCCCCCCTTGATCCGGCGGACGAGCGCCCGGGTCTGTGGCTCGGTCATCGCGCGCCCCATCCGCCGCAGCATCTCGCCGGCGATGTGCTGGAGCGGCATGTCCACGTAGGGCACGACGCGCTTCGCGCCCGCCCAGGTCGCGATGAGCCGGTCATCCCAGAGCCGCGGGTACGTGTACTGGACCCGGATCCAGGTCAGCCCCCCGACCGAGTCGAGCGCCTCGAGCAGGTCGGCGAGCGTCGGCCGCCCGGGAAGGTCGGTGCCGTACCCGGTCGTGTCCTGCCCGATCAGGTTCAGCTCCCGTACGCCGAGCTTCGCGAGCTGTTCGGCCTCGGCCACGAGCGACTCGATCGTGCGGCTCCTCTGGTCCCCGCGCAGGCGCGGGATGATACAGAACGTGCAGCGGTGGTCGCAGCCCTCGCTGATCTTGAGGTAGGCGATGTGGCGCGGGGTGCTGAGGGCGCGCGGCGTCAGCTCGTGCACGGCGCCGCCCGGGTACGTCGTGTCGGCGATGCGCTCGCCCGGCGCGTCCAGGACGTGGCGCGCGGCCGAGACGACGTCGTTCCAGTGGCCCGTGCCGAGCACGGCGTCCACGTCCGGGAACTCGTCGAACAGCGACTCGCCCGCGCGCTGCGCGAGGCAGCCCGTCACGATGAGACCCCGCAGGCGCCCGCGCTCCTTGAGTCCGGCCACGCGCGCGATCACGTCCTTCGATTCGCGCACGGCGCTCTGGAGAAACGCGCACGTGTTGACCACGGCGACGTCGGCCTCGGCCGGGTCGGCCACCGTGCGGAAGCCGTCCCGCACGAGGGCCCCGAGCATGTGCTCGGAATCCACCGTGTTCTTCGGGCACCCGAGGGTCACGAACGCGAGGGCCGGCGCGCGGCCGCGGGCGGCCTTCCTCACTCGAACCCCTTCTGCTGGAGCCAGTGCTGGTCCACCAGCACGTCGCGCGCCTTGCTGCCGTTGAACGGCCCGACGACGCCGAGCTGCTCGAGCTGGTCCATGAGCCGGCCGGCGCGCGAGTAGCCCACCTTGAGCCGCCGCTGGAGCAGCGAGGTGGACCCCTGGTTGTGCATGACGACGAGGCGGGCGGCCTCGGGGATCAGCTCGTCGTCCATGAAGTCGTCGCCATCCTGCTCGTCCTCCTCGTCGAGCGGCGCGCTCACGTCGGTCGCGAGCGGCGGGGGAGGCGGCGAGGCCAGGGCCGCGGATTTCGCGCGCCAGAAGTCCACGACGCGCGTCGTCTCCTCCTCGGACACGAATCCCCCGTGCACGCGGACGGGCTCCGAGCGGCCCATGGGCAGGAACAGCATGTCGCCCATGCCGAGCAGGTTCTCGGCGCCGTTCATGTCGAGCACGGTGCGCGAGTCGGTCTTCGAGGCGACTCGAAACGCGATCCGCGAGGGGAAGTTGGCCTTGATGACGCCGGTGATGACGTCCACCGAGGGCCGCTGCGTCGCGAGCACGAGGTGGATGCCGACGGCGCGAGCCATCTGCGCGAGCCTCGCGACGGGCTCCTCGATCTCGGCCGGGGCGGTCAGCATGAGGTCCGCCAGCTCGTCGATGATGACGACGATGTAGCCGAGCCGCCGCGGCGGCTTCGCGCCGTCCTCGGGAACGGGCACCTTCCCGTCGGCGACGCGCTCGTTGTAGGTGTCGATGTTGCGCGCGCCGCACGACGCCAGGAGCTTGTAGCGCGTCTCCATCTCGCCCACGACCCGGCGCAGCGTCTTCGAGGCCATCTTCGCGTCGGTGACGACCGGCCAGACGAGGTGCGGCACGCCGTTGAACATGGACAGCTCGACCATCTTCGGGTCGATCATCACGAGCTGGAGCGCCGTCGGGTCGTGCTGGAAGAGCAGCCCGGTGATGATCGAGTTCAGGCACACGCTCTTGCCCGCGCCGGTCGAGCCCGCGACGAGCAGGTGCGGCATGCGCGAGAGGTCCGCCACGTAGGGTTGCCCGTTCACGTCCACCCCGAGCGGCAGGGTGAGCGCGGCGGCACTCTGTTCGAAGGCCTGGGAGGAGAGCACCTCCCGCAGGTACACCGTGCGGCGCCGCGGGTTCGGGATTTCGACGCCCACCGTGCCCTTTCCCGGCAGGGGGGCGATGACGCGGATTCGGTTCGCCCGCAGGGCGAGCGCGAGGTCGTCCTCGAGGGCCACGATCGAGTTCACCTTGATGCCGGCCGCCGGCTCGAACTCGAACATGGTCACGACCGGCCCCGGGTGGATCTCGGTCACGCGCCCCTGGATGCCGAAGTCCCCGAGCTTGGAGACCAGCAGGTTCGCCTGCGTCGTGAGGTCGGCCGCGGTGACGAGGTCCTCGGGCTGTTTCGGCAGCTCGAGCAGCGACAGGGGTGGAAGCGCTTCGACGGGAGCCGGGCCGGTCGGGCGCTCGACCTCGATCGGGCGCGCCTTCGGGGCGGGGGCCTTCTTGATGAGGGGCGGGATCGGCGGCGGCAGCTCGAGCTGCGCCACCGCGGTCGCGGCCGCCGCGGCTGGCGCGACCGGGCCGTCGATCTTCGGCGGCGCGGGACTGCCCGCGACCGCGGCGGGAACGGGCTTCGGACGGCGCCCCCGCGATTCCCTGACTGCCGCCTTCTCGGTCCGCCGGGAGGCCTCCGCACGACGCTCGGCGAGCCCCTGCCAGGCCCCGGCGAGGCCGCCGGCCAGCCCGCGCGCGGGATTCAGCACCAGCCCGTGGGCGAGGCGCCCGATCCAGTGGAAGCCCATCTCGCTGGCGGCGATCGCCGTCAGCAACAGCACCGTGCCGGCCATGATCCAGGAGCCCGTCTCGCCCAGCGAGGCCTGCAGCGCCATCGCTCCGGCCAGGCCCCAGGCGCCCGTCCAGGTCCAGCGTTCCAGCCCGGCGAGCCCGAACAGCGAGCAGATCTCGAAGACGAGCAGCACGCCCATGGCGCTCGTGACGACCAGCGGAGAGACGGGGCGAGAGCGCAGGCGATTCCAGCCCCACAGTGCGGCGAGCAGCGGCACGCCGAACGCGGCGACGCGGCCGAGCAGCCAGACGATGCCGTAGGCCATCAGGGCCCCCACGGGACCGCAGGCGTTCGGCGACGACCACAGGGGCTCACCCGGCTTCGGCGCGCGGTAGGTCGCGACGCTCACCGCCGACAGCACGGAGAAGGCGACGAGCAGCACGGCCAGCATCTGGCGTTGTCGTCTCGCGGAGATCGAAGAAGCCACTGGAGGTTGCGACCTGAGTCCCCTGTGATCCTTGGGCTTGCGACCGACGCTCGGCCGGTCGCGCCGCAGCGGGCTGGTACCGGGGCGGGCCCGCCCGGCCCCCCGCCTCCCTGGCGGGTGCGGCGGCATTGTGCACACGTTGGCGACCCGGGGCAATGGGGGGATTGCCGGTGCCACGGTCGGGCCGACGGCCGGTCCGTTAGGCCGCGGTTTGTCCGACCCGTTGAGGCCATCGAAGGACGCCGATACGGTCGCTCCGAGGCTCCTCCCCACCGATTCGGGAGTCGCCGGTTTGCGGCAGGCCGCTGCCCCTCGCGATCGTTCTTCCAGTCACCCCCTGTCCGATCAGGAGGATCCGGATGATTCCGCGTCCGCGTCATCTCGCCGTCGGTGCGCTCACCCTCACCGTGGCGGCCAGCCTGTTCATCTACGCACGACCCGGCCAGTCGCTTCCCCTCTTCGCCCGGCAGCAACACGTGCCGTGCACCACCTGTCACATGGCGTTCCCCCGCCTCAATGCCTTCGGCATGGCGTTCAAGCAGAACGGCTACCGGATGCCGGGCCAGCCCGGCAAGTCGCCCTGGGACAGCGAGGACTTCCCGCTCTCGCTCATCGGCAACGTCGGCCTGAATTTCATGCGGACGGATGCCGACACCGGCGGCGGGAACCGCGCGACCAGCACGGTGTCGAACTTCCAGCAGAACTGGGTCGAGTTCCACACGGCCGGCACGCTCGCCCCGAAGGTCACGTTCCACTTCGACAACGGCTTCGCCAACGAAACCGGCCTGCTCGAGAGCGGCATGGCCTTCGTGCAGTTCGACGACGTCGTCGGGAACGACGGTCGCCTGAACGTGAAGGCCGGCATCTTCGACGGCGAGATCCCCTACATCTCCGACGCGCGCCGCACGACGATGGCGGGCTACCTCACCGACTGGACGCAGGACAACCAGGGCATCGAGCTCAACGGCACGCACTCCAATTGGATGTATGCCGCCGGCGTCGTGAACAGCGACCGCACCCAGGGCAAGGCGGGCTCAACCAACCTGAACCGGTTCGAGAACGTCTACGGCTGGCTCACCCGCGAGATCGGCACCAGCATGGTCACCGCCCGCGTGCGCCTCGAGCGGCAGGACCCGCGCGTCGCGGACAAGACCGCCTCGATGCACCGGCAGGTGGACCTGAGCGCCTACGTGTGCCCGTCCTCCTATCGCTTCGCGGTCATCCCCGCGGTCACGCTGGAGCACTACGACGACCAGGCGCAGGCGAAGGACGTGAACACGGGCATGGTCGAGGCGATCGCGCTGCTCGACAAGGACTCGAAGTGGGTCGCGACCGGGCGCGTCGAGGTCCAGAACGTCCCGGCGGCCGGCGGGCTCGAGAAGTCGAACACCACGCAGACCGCGTTGGACCTCGCGTACTACGTGAACCCCAACGCCCGCGTCGCCCTCGACTGGACCCACCTCAGCGACGACGTGCAGGGCCCGAAGATCGACCAGGTCCAGGCCTTCGTCCACGTGGGCTACTGACCACCGGAGGACGCCACCGCGCCGGCCCGACATCCCCCGGGGCCGGCTCGCGGCACGAAGCGCGCGGGGGCGGACCGATCGGTCCGCCCCCGCTTTCGTCTTCCGCCCGACGTCAGACCGCGGCGGCCCCCCGCGGGGGCGTCGAACCGGCGGCCGCCTGCGGCGGCGCGGGAACGATGCCTTCCTCCAGCCACGCGTACCGCGACTCGAGCACGCCCCGCGCCGTCCGGTAGTTGCTCTCGTCGTCGTTCGAGACGATGCCCGCGAAGAGCCACTCGACCCGCCGGCGGGCGGCGCGGCAGAACGTGTCGGCCAGCTCCATCGCGGTGCCCTTGCCGGTGCCGCGCCGGGTGTCGCGCATCGCGCGCGCGCAGGTCGCCGTCATCGCGAACAGCTCGGCGCCCACGTCCACCGCGCGGAACAGCAGCATCTGCCGCCGCTCGAGTGCCGGCCCGTGCACGACCATGAGGTGGAACACCTGTCGCGCCAGCCGCCGCGAGGTGCGCTCGACCCAGCGGACGTGGTCCGCGAGCGGGCCGAACTCCCCGTACTGCGGCCAGCGGCCCCAGCCGAGCCAGCGCGACGGGTACCAGCCGAGGTAGAAGAACCCGGCGCGTACGAGGCCCGAGAGCCGGCGGCCGGCCGGCACGTTCGGCATGACGACGTCGCCCGCCACCTTGAGGTGGAGGTCCAGCGCTTCGCGGGCGATGAAGAGCCGCATGACCTGGTTCGACCCTTCGAAGATGCGGTTGATGCGCAGGTCCCGCATGGCACGCTCGAGCGCGACCGGCGCCTCGCCGCGCGAGGCCAGGCTCGACGCGGTCTCGTAGCCGCGGCCGCCCCGGATCTGCATCGCGTCGTCGCAAAGCGCCCAGGCGAGGTCCGTGTTCCACAGCTTGCCGATCGCCGCCTCGAGCCGGATGTCGCTCCGGCCGCGGTCGGCGAGCAGGCAGCCCAGGTCGGCGACCGCCTCCATCGCGTACGTGTCGGCCGCCATCTTCGCGAGCATCTGGGCGACGGCGTCGTGCCGGCCGACGGGCTTGCCCCACTGCGCGCGCTCGTTGGCGAACTGCCGGCAGACGCCCAGGCACCACTTTCCGAGCGCCGCCATGGTCGCGGGCAGCGTCAGGCGGCCCGTGTTCAGCGTGATGAGGGCGAGCTTGAGTCCCTTGCCCTCGCCCCAGAGCAGGTTCTCCTTCGGCACGCGCACGTTCGTGAACTTCAGCGACGCGTTCTCGATGCCGCGGATGCCCATGAACTCCAGCCGGTGCGTGACCTCGAAGCCCGGCGAGTTCGTCTCGACCACGAACGCCGTGATCGGGCCCGGCTTGCCGTCGCGGCCCGGCGTGCGCGCCATGACCACCATGAGCTCGGCCAGCGTGCCGTTCGTGATCCAGAGCTTGTTGCCGTTCAGGAGGTACGCGCTGCCGTCGGGCGTCGGGACCGCCGTCGTCGTCATGCGCGCGGGGTCGGAGCCGACCTCCTCCTCGGTGAGCGCGAACGCCGAGATGGCGCCCTTCGCGAGCCGCGGCAGGAAGCGTTTCTTCTGCTCCTCGGTTCCGAACATCTTCACCGGGCCCGGCACGCCGATCGACTGGTGGGCCGAGAGCAGCGCCACCACCGAGGAGTTCACGGTCGAGAGGAGCGACATCGCGCGGCAGTAGGTGTACTGGGACAGGCCGAGCCCGCCGTACTCGCGCGGGATCTTGATGCCGAAGGCGCCGATCTCGCGCAGCCCCTGGATCACGGATTCGGGGATCCTGCCGTCGCGCTCGATCTGCTCGCCGTCCACCTTCTCGCGGACGAAGCGCTCGAGCGCGCCCAGGAACTCCCCGGCGCGCTCCTGCTCCTCGGCGTCGGGCTCCGGCCAGGGATGGATGAGGTCCAGGTCGAGGCGGCCCAGGAACAGCTCGCGCACGAACGACGGAGCCTCCCAGGTGCTCTCGCGCGCCCCCTCGGCGACGGCGCGGGCTTCGCTTTCGCTGACGTTCGGCTTGCTCTCGCTCATGTCGGCACCCCGGTGCGCTGGGTGGGCGCCGCCGGCTCGCCGGCGGCGCGGGTTCGTCGATCGGTCGTCGTCGCGGATGGCGGATGCAGCCTACCGCGCGGTCCCCCGGCGACCAAGGCGGGGCTCCGGGAAGTCCGTTCCTTGGTCATCGGCATCCGCGGACGCTAGATTGCGCGCGATGTCGGTCCTTCTGTTCCTGCTCACGCTCGCCCTTGCGGTCGCCGCCTGGCGGGGCCGCCGGAGCGGCCGACGCGACCGCGTCGCCCGGCTCGTCGTGGGCTGGCTCGCCGGCGCGGCGCTGCTCCGCGTGCTCCTCGAGCTGGCGGAGTCCGGCGCGGCCGGGACCGCGACGCCCGCCGTCGCCGCGGCGGCCGGGGTGGCGGGCCTGTGGACGTGGAGCCGCATCGCATCGCTCGCGCTGCTCAAGCCGCGCCGGCGCGACCTGTTCCTGAGGGCCCCCTTCGCGCTCGCCGCGCTGGTCCTGGCGATCTCGGCCGGCGGGCGGGGCACGGCGTTCCGATCGACCCTCTCGGGCGAGGGCCCGGCCCAGCTCGTGATCTTCCTCGCGCTCGCGGCCTGGTCGTACCGCTGGCGCGACGCGCTCACGACGCGCCAGCTCTTCGCGACCGTGGCCGGGCTCGTCGCGTACGCCGGGCTGAGCCTGCCGGCGTGGGCGACGCCGGCCGCCGCGGCGGCGATCCCGGCACCGGCCGCGGCATTCCTCGGGCTCGCGCGCTGGACGAGCGCGCTCGCGCTCGCGCACGCGGTCCTCGCGATCCCGCCGGTGGTGGTCCGGTTCGTGAAGGACCCCACGCTCGGCATCCGCACCGTGCGCTGGCGCGTGGCGCTTTCGCACACGCTCGTCGTCTCGGTCCCGCTCGCCATCGTGGCGGGGCTCTGGATCCTGACCACGTTCCTCGGCGCGGGCGCAGACCGGGCCCTCGTGGCGCGGCGCGCCCTCGCGTCCGAGGCGGAGGGACTGCAGGCCGCCCTCGACCAGGCGCTCGGATCGCCCGGGACGCCGGAGGCGGCGCTCGAGGCGCTCGCGCGCAGCCGCCGCGGGAAGTGGCCCGGGTTGCGCGTCTGGTCGGTGTCCTCCGGCACCGCGCGGCGCGTCTCGGGCCGGTCGGTGGAGGGCGAGGCGTCCCTCGCCGCCTGGTGCGCCGGGCTCGATTCGCTGCCGGCGAGCGGGGTCGTCGAGCTCGAGGGCCGTCGCTGGCTCGGCGCGGCCGCGCGCGCCGGCGGGACCGGCGCCGTCGCGCTGCTGCCGCTCGGCGAGGCGATCGCGGGCGCGCCATCGCGCATCACCGGCGTGCCGGTCACCATGCGGGAGCGCGCCCCGCGGATCCGCAGCGGGACGGCGCCCGATTCCGCCGCGGCCGCGGCGGCCGCCCGGACGGACTCCGCGGAGCTCGAGCGCGTGCGCCGGGTGACGCGCCGGTTCGGCCTGCCGGACTCGCTCGTGCGCGGGGATGCCGGAACGGACCGGGACGGGAGCCGCGTCCACATCACGACGGGCGGCGACACCCTGGACGTCGGCGAGCGCGGGAACACGCCCGGGACCGGCGAGGCCGTCGTCGCCGGGATCACGCTGGGGCCGCGCGGCTGGAGACAGGGCCGGTTCGCCCTGCAGGTCCACGTCGGGATGCGCGAGACGCTGTCGGGCCTTTTCCGCAACGTCCGCGAGAACCTCTACAACCTCGTCCCGATCGTCATCCTCGCGGGGCTGGTCCTCCTGCTTCTGCCGGTGGCGCTCTTCAACTTCCGGATCGTGAGCCAGCTCGGGCGCAGCGTGACCGAGCCCGCGGCCGCCCTGCGCGACGGCGCGCGCGCGCTCGGTGAGGGCCGGCTCGAGCACCGCATCGAGGTGCGGGGCGAGGACGAGCTCTGGCAGACGGCCGGCGCCTTCAACCGGATGGCCGAGGGACTCGAGCGGGCGCGCGCGAGAGAGCTCGAGCGGCAGAAGCTCGAGAACGAGCTCGAGGTCGCGCGCCGCATCCAGGCGCGGCTGCTGCCCGCAGGGCCGCCCGCCGTGGGCGGCCTCGAGATCTCGGGGCACAGCGAGTCGGCGCGCGAGGTCGGCGGCGACTACTACGACCACCTCCTGCTCCCCGACGGCCGCGTGCTGCTCGTCATCGCCGATGTTTCGGGCAAGGGGGTGCCGGCGGCGCTGCTCATGTCGGCGTTCCGGGCCGCCCTCCTCAGCCAGGACCCGCAGCGCGGCGACCCGGCGGAGGTGGCCGGACGGCTCAACGAGTTCCTGCACCGCAGCGTCGAGCCGGGCCGCTTCGTGACCGCGTTTCTCGGCTTCCTCGACCCGCGCGACGGCCGCTTCACGTACGCGAACGCGGGCCACAACCCGCCCGCGATCCTGCGCGCCGACGGCCGCGTCGAGTGGCTGACCGCGGGCGGGCTCATTCTCGGCATCCTGTCGCCGTCGTCGTTCGAGTCGGGCCAGGTCGTGATCGAGCCGGGCGACCTGCTCGCGCTCTACACCGACGGCGTGACCGAGGGCGCGAACGCGGCGGGCGAGCTCTTCGGCGAGGAACGCCTCGTCGAGGTGCTGCGCCGGCGGGCCGGCGAGCCCTGCGCCGAGCTCGCCGGCGATCTCGTGCGCGAGGTGCGCGAGTTCGAAGGCGAGCAGGGACCGGCCGACGACATCACCGTGCTGCTCGCGCGCCGCTCGCGGGCCTGACCGCCGGGCCGCCGCGCCGCTCCCAGCCCCGGCCCTCGTGGCCGAAGCGGAACGCCTCCGGGTGCAGCGCCTCGGCCAGGATCTCGAGCGCCTCGACGACGCGGGGGCCCGGCCGGTTGAAGAACGCGTTGCCGTCTCCGAGGAAGATCCGGCCCTCGCGCACGGCGCGCAGGGCGCGCCACTCCTCGCGCGCCTCGAGCGCCGGAATCTCCGCCCGCGTTCGCGCGACGTCGAACCCGCACGGGGTGACGAAGATCGCGTCCGGGTCCGCCGCGGCGAGCGCATCGAGCGGGATCATGCCCGCGTGACGGCCGGCCGTTCCGAGCACGTCCTCGGCGCCCGCCATCGCGATCAGCTCGGGCGTCCAGTTGCCGGCGATCATGAGCGGCTCGATCCACTCGACGCACGCCACCCGCGCGCGCGGCAGCCCCGAGGCGCGCTGGGCGATCGCCTTGAGCCGCCGCTGGAGTCGGGAGACGAGCTGCACGCCGCGCTCGGGCACCCCGAGCGCGTCCGCGACGCGCCGCATGTCCCGCCAGAGGTCCGCGAGCCCGTTCGGCTCGAGGGCCACGATCTGCGGCCGGCCCGGAACGATCCCGCGCACGGCGGCCTCGACGTCGGCCAGGCTCACGGCGCACACCTCGCACTGCACCTGGGTGAGGACGAGATCGGGAGCGAGACGGGCGAGCGCGTCCGCGTCCACGCGGTAGACCGACAGGGCGCGCTCGACCAGGCCGCGGAC
>CAZPVG010000092.1:0-13751 GCA_964589945.1 uncultured bacterium | reverse complement strand
ATGGCGCCGGTCACCGGGTTGCTGCGGAAGGTGGTGCAACCCTTGAGGCCCTTATCATAGGCCTTTTGATATAAATCCTTAAACGCATCGAAGCTGTAGTTTTCCGGGACGTTGATGGTCTTGGAGATGGCGCTGTCCACATAGGGCTGCAGGGCGGCCTGCATCTCCAGGTGTATCTCCGGGGCCACGCCGTGGGCGTCGATGAACGACACCGGCAACGGTGCATCGCCATGCAGCGTGCGCCACAGGCGATAGGCGAAATCGGTGAGCTGGTATTCCGTGTAACTGCCGTCCAACTCCAATACCCGGCGCCGGAACTGGTAGGCGAACACCGGTTCCAGGCCGCTGGAGACGTTATTGGCCAGCAGGCTGATGGTGCCGGTGGGGGCGATGGCGGTGAGGTGGCTGTTGCGGATGCCGAATTGGGCGATGCCGGCGCGGATATCCTCGGGCAAATTATTGATAAAGGCACCCTTCAAATAGGCGTCCCGGTCAAAAAACGGAAACGGGCCTTTTTCCCGTGCCAGCTCGATGGACGTGCGATATGCCGTGTGACAGATCTCACCCATGACCTTGGCGGCTGTCTGTCGCGCCTGGACGCTGTCGTACTTGATTCCCAGCATGATGAGGGCATCCGCCAAGCCGGTCATACCCAAACCGATGCGTCGGCTGCCCACGGCCTGGTGTTGTTGGGCCTCCAGGGGAAAGCGGGACACGTCGATGACGTTGTCCAGCATGCGCACGGCGGTACGGGCCACGCCCCGCACACCATCCATATCCAGGTGCGCGCCGGCGGAAAAAGGATCCACCACATACTTGGTCAGGTTGATGGACCCCAGGTTGCACGCCCCGTAGGGCGGCAGCGGGATTTCCCCGCACGGATTGGTGGCGCTGATGCGTTCACGATAGTGGAGGTTATTGAGGCGGTTGATCTGATCGATGAACAGCACACCCGGTTCTGCGTAGTCGTAAGTCGCACGCGTGATCTTGGACCACAGGTCGCGGGCGCTGACGCGGCGCAGCACGCGGCACGGCACCGGGGCATCGAACCCAGGCCAGAGTTTGTTCACCACGTCACCTTCACCGGCGATGCCGCCCTCGTCCAGCCGCGCCGCGGGAAACACCAGGGGCCACGGGGCGTCGTCGCGCACGGCCTGCATGAATTCATCACTGACCAACACAGACAGATTGAAATGCCGTAGTTGGGCCGCCTCGCGCTTGGCGTCGATAAATTCCTCCACGTCGGGGTGGTCGCAGCGTAAAGTGGCCATCATCGCGCCGCGCCGTGCGCCGGTGGACAATACTGTTGCACACATGCTGTCCCAGATGCGCATGAAGGACACCGGACCCGAGGCCACGCTGCCCACGCTGTGGGCGATCACGCCGCGTGGGCGCAGGCTGGAAAAGTCGTAACCCACGCCGCCGCCCTGCTGCATGGTGATGGCCCCTTCTTTCAGGGCGTCGAAAATGGCCTCCATGGAGTCATTCACGATGCCCATGACAAAGCAGTTGAACAGAGTTACCCGGTGTTTGGTCCCGGCCCCCGCCTGGATGCGACCGCCGGGCAGAAAATAAAAGTCGCGCAGGGCATTATAAAACGCCGACTGCCACGCCGCCGGGTCACCGGCTTCGTTTGCCGCCAGGGCGTGGGCGATACGGTACCAGGTATCATGGATGGTGGCGTCATATGCGATACCGCCGTCACGATATCTGTACTTGGTATCCCAGATATGCCGTGATATCCCCGTTGTAAAAGTCGTATCGGTCATTGTTCAGTCAGTCCGCCCAGCGCTGTGGAACTATGTCCTCGACCACGGGGCCCTCGTGATAAAGCGTTGTGTCAGCGGCCGCGGCGTCGCGCGCCGTCGCGGCCGCCGCCCTTATCGTCGTACGGATTTTTACTCTGTTTGAACTCCATGCGCAGGGGCGTTCCTTGCAGACCCAGGGCCCGTATAAAGTAATTGGCAAGGTAGCGCCGGTAGGTATCGGGGACGGCCGCCACTTGATTGCCATGAATAACAATAACCGGCGGGTTTTGTCCACCCTGGTGGGCGTAGCGCAATTTAATGCGCCTGCCGCTGATCAGGGGCGGCGGGTTGCGGGTCACCGCCTCCTCCAGGAGCTTGGTCAATTGGGGGGTCGGGAAACGCCGCATGGTGGCGTCGTAGGCACGGTCCACGGCGTCCAACAGGGTACCCACACCGCTGCCGTGCAGGGCGGAGATGTAGTGCACCTCCGCGTGGCTAAAAAACGCCAGCTTGCGCTGCAGGGTATCCTTTATGACATATCGCTGATCATGGCTCAGGCCGTCCCATTTGTTCACCGCGATCACCAGGCCCTTGCCGCTGTCCAGCACCGTATCCAACAGCTTTGCATCCTGGTCGCCGACTTCCTGTCGGGCATCCAGCACCAGAATCACCACGTTGGCCGCCTCTATGGCCTGCAGGGTCTTCAGGACGCTGAATTTCTCCACCTTCTCCTTGAGCCGGGCGCGGCGGCGCACCCCCGCCGTGTCGATGAGGATGTAGGCGCGGTCGTGGCGTTCAAAGGGGATATAAATACTGTCCCGGGTGGTGCCCGGCTCATCACAGGTCACCACCCGCTCTTCACCGAGGATACGGTTGGTCAGCGTGGACTTACCCACGTTGGGGCGCCCGGCGACGGCGATCTTGATGCGGTCCTGATAGGGTTCCTCAACGGCGGTATCGGGCAGTGTCTCCAGCACAGCATCCATCAAGGCATGGACGCCTTGGCCGTGGGCCGCGGAGATGGGGTACGCCGGGCCCAGCCCCAGTCCATGGAAATCCGCGCAGGCCACATCAAGGGGCAGGCCCTCGGTCTTATTGACCACCATGAACAAGGGTTTGCCGTAACCCCGCAGTTGTACGGCGATGTGTTCGTCTTCCGGAGACAAGCCGCTGCGGCCATCGACGATGAACAACACGGCATCGGCGTCATGGATAGCCTTCGATACCTGCTGGGCGGACAGCTGTTGAATCAACTCGCCCTTGCCGCTCACCAGCCCCCCGGTGTCCACCGCCATATAAGGTTTGTCGCCGACCTTGCCCACCCCGTAAATCCGGTCCCGGGTCAGACCGGCCACGTCCGCCACCAGGGCGGTGCGGTCGCGCACCAAGCGGTTAAACAGAGTGGACTTCCCGACGTTGGGGCGGCCGCACAAGACAATCACGGGTTGCATATAAGGTCAGGGGTAAAGGTTAAAAGAATGGATATTATAAAGGTCTGCAAGAGACGTTGCGCGACCGCGGCTTTTCACCCCTCTGAATCTTTTAAGCTTTAGCTTTTTAATCTGTATATCTATTTTTTTGACACCTTTAGTGCCACAAGTTTACCGCCGTCACTGAGCACATAGATGCGGTCTCCGTCGCTGAACGGCGATACGGTAACACCCTCGTCACCCACCCGGTAACGCCCCACAATAAAGCCCGTGGCGACATCCAGCCAGTGCACGTATCCTTCAAAGTCGCCGACAATGAGATATCCGTCAATGATCGCAGGGGCGGAGATGCGGCGGTATGTCAATTTATCCTGCTTCCACAGCGTCGCGCCGGTGGCGCGGTCCAGGGCCCAGATATCCCCCTTGTCATCCACCACGAACAATTCATCCCCGGCCGCCCTGAGGCCCACATAGGCGGAAAAGTCTCGACTCCACAATTGTCGCCCGGTCTGTATGTCCACCGCAGCGGCGTGACCCTGATACGCCACGGTGTAGACGGTGTCATCCATCACCACAGGGTTGGCATCGATATCCACCAGATGCTCCAGTTCGGACCGACCCTTGGGCTCCGCAATCTGGGTCTCCCATACCAGCTGTCCATCGTATAAGCCCAGGGCAACCAAAGCCCCGTCCGCCAACCCAACGATCGCCTTGTCGCCACTGATGACCGGTGCGCTGGCGCCGTGCAGGGTCAGCGGCGGGGTATTTCTTTTATAAACCCAGCGTTGCTCCCCGCTATGGGCGTCCAAGCCGAACACCGTATCATCCAGGGCGCGCACCACGACAATCCCGCCGGAGATCGCCGGCGATGACAATACCTCGCTGGAGACCTGACGTCGCCACAACACGGCGCCGTCACTGGCCTGCAGGGCGAGGACTTCGCCCGATGCCGTACCGAGCAGCAGCATACCGGCGCCGTACATCAGCCCCCCGGTGATCTGCACCTCCATGCGCCGGCGCCACAGCAACTTGTCCTTATCTCCGGACAAGGCTGTTATCTGGCCGTTGGGGTCCGCCACGTAGATTTGGTGATCGGTCAGAGCCGGCTTGATAGCGGCGAAGTGATCCGGGACCGAGTATGGAACACTTCTCGACCAATCTGATTTCACATCCACCAGACTGGTCTGAATCGGCGTCAATGGCGTGGGCTTGACGACATCAGCGCCACTGCCACAGCCGACGATAAAAGACACCAGAAATAAGATAAGGGCGATGCGCATCACGAGGCATCCTTCGCCCCGAGGTTTTCCAGCTTCATCTTAAGGTATTGGCGGTCCACGCCCTCGGGCATGGCGGCAATGGCCGCTTCATAGGCGCTGCGCGCCGACACTGACTTGCCCTGTTGGGTGTAAATATCACCTTTCAACTCTTCATAGGCGGCCTTGAAACTGCCCGGGTCGGAGCCGCCAAGCAGTGTCAGGGCGGCATTACCCTTGCCCTCGGCAAACTGCAGCTTGGCCAGGCGCAGAGTCGCTATACGCTTCATGTCGGCCTGTTTTGCGTGATCGATCACCCACTGCAGATGGGTGAGAGCCGCGTCCATTTTGCCCTGTTCAACCTTCACCTTGGCCATGGCAAGTGCGGCCAGGGCTGCATAGGGTGTCCCGGGGTACTGATCCACCAGCACCGCTCCGTGCTCCAGAACCTGGTCCGGCTTGTCATTGTCCAGTCCATCCACAACTGCCTGATATTCCGTGGAGGCCGCGGCTTCCTGTTGTTGTTGATGACCCACCCACAACTTGGTGCCCGCTAAAATGGAGCCTCCAAGGAGGAGGCCGACGATGATGGACTTGCCATATTGTTTCCACCACGTCTTGATGGCCTCAACTTGTTCTTCTTCTGTCTGATAGACGCTCATAAAAATTCTCGCTGCAAGTATCCAAGGTCTCTTAATTAGATGTACCGTGTGCCAGGCCCGCCAGGGTGGCCTCGACCTGATCCACGGAGACGGTCATCTGGGGCCGCTCCTCGCGAAGGAATTTTATCGCAACCTCGCCATTGGCCGCTTCCTCCTCACCGATGATAAGCGCGAGCTCGGCACCGCTCTTGTCCGCCCGCTTGAATTGACTCTTAAAACTGCCGCCGCCGCAGTTCAACTTGATAACGATGCCGCAGAAGCGGCTTCGCAGCGCCTCCGCAAGCAACAGGCCCTGGGCCTCGGCCTGATCACCGACGGCGATCATGTACACCCATGGCGGGTTGTCCACGGTCGCACCCTTGGCCGTCAGTAAGGCAATGAGGCGCTCGAAGCCCATGGCGAACCCCACCGCGGGTGTCGGTTGTCCGCCCAACTGCTCCACCAGTCCGTCGTAGCGGCCACCCGCACAGACCGCCCCCTGGGCACCCAGCTGGGTGGTGGCCCACTCGAATACGGTCTTTCCATAGTAATCCAACCCACGCACCAAATGGGGATTGACGGTGAAGTCGACGCCGGCGGCGGCGAGCAGTTCCCGGAGCCTGTCGAAGTGACGCCGCGACGTATCATCCAGGTAGTCGGTAATCAACGGCGCACCGTGAATCACCTCCTGCATGGCGGGATTCTTGCTGTCCAGCACCCGCAGCGGATTGGTGGTCAGACGGCGACGGCTGTCTTCGTCCAACTGTGCCCGGTGACCGTTGAGGTATGATACCAATGCCTCACGGTAGCGGGCACGGACCTCCGGTGTCCCCAGGGAATTGAGCTGCAGCGTCAAATCCCCCAGCCCCAGCCGCGTCCACACCCGGTTGGCAAGGAGAATCAACTCGGCATCGATATCGGGCCCGGGCAGGCCGAACACCTCCACACCGGCCTGGTGGAACTGGCGATAACGGCCTTTCTGAGGCCGTTCGTGGCGAAACATGGGACCGCAATACCATAAGCGCTGCTCATGCTGGCGTAACAGCCCCTGTTCCAGACAGGCGCGTACACAACCCGCCGTACCCTCGGGCCGCAGGGTCAGCAGATCCCCGTTACGGTCCGTGAAGGTATACATTTCCTTTTCGACGATATCGGTGGATTCACCGATGCTGCGGGCGAACAACGCTGTCTGCTCCACGATGGGGAAGCGGATTTCCTCATACCCATAGGAGGTGAAGGTATCGCGGACGGTGTCCTCCAGGAGGTGCCAGTAGGGGGTCTCCTCCGGCAGGATGTCTTTCATGCCGCGAACGGCTTGGATGGTCTTCAAGGCTGAATAGATTGTCTGGTTGCCAAAACGGTATCTATACCCACTGCGCAATGATCATCTGGACGGACCCTTGAGCCGTTCCCCACCGCCGCACCGTACCCGGCCGCCCTGTGGGCGAAACCAGAGTCCGGCCCGCCCGCGGGTGCTATTCAGCGCCCGAGGGTAAAACGCGCCACGTTATTACGGTTGGTGAAGCGTGATTGATCAAAAGGCACCCCATTGTATTCGATCGAGACCCCGGGTGAGTACCCCAACAAGACCTTAAACGGCGGTGTGCCTTGTACCGTGTGCGTCTCCCCGGCCTCGCCCAGATCGTAGAATACCCGCGCCCCGGTGGCGTCGGTCATTTCCACCCATGAATCGTCCGCAAAGTGCAGGGCCACGGTGGCTGCCGGGTTCACAGCGGCCAGGGAGGTGTTCGTATTCACTGCCGCCGCCGCTGGCGCCTTCTCGACAGGCGGGGTAACGGCCGGGACGGGCTTGGCATCGCTGTTCTTCTCGCCGGTGTCGGGCCCGGCCGCAACGCGATCCTTCCCTGTGGACGAAACGCCGGGCACGGCGGCGGCAAGCTGCGCCGCCGGTGCCGCGGGACGGTTCGTCACTTCAGAGCCGGGGGTTACATGGGAAACCCGATCCGACTCGGCCCGCGGCGCCTGCTTACCGTTCATCTGCCAGCCGAACACGACCAGACCGATCCCCACAACGGCCACCGCGCCCCATTGAATCATGGACTGGTTAAAGGATGACCGCCGCGGTGCGTTGCGCGTTAGCTCGGACAGTATGGGTGGAGCCGGCCTGTCCAGCTGGTGATAGGCGCCTACGATCTGTTCCTCGGACAGCCCCAGAAGCCGGGCGTAATTGCGCAGATAACCGGTGACGTAAATGGGCTCGGGGAGGTGATCATAATCATTATCCTCCAGGGCGACCACCAGCCGCGGATCGAGATGCATCTGCTGCGCCACCTTGGCGACCGTGAGGTTCTTGGCCTGGCGCGCTTCGGACAACCGTTGGCCAGGCCCGGCCTCCGGCGGCGGGGATGCCTCGATCTCCTGTACCCGCAGTGATTCGGTCATGGATGCTGGGACTCCATCAACAGCTTGGTTTCATTAGACTGGGGAAAATCCTTTTTCAACCGCTCCGTATACAGGTCGACTGTATGCTCATCGCCGAGCTTGCGCTCCACCTTGACGCCCAGCATAAGGCTCTGGGGCGTGTACGGGGACGCATCATGCAAACGCTGCAAGAACGCCCGCGCCTGGAGATAGTGTCCTGAGTTGAATTCCAACAACGCCATCTGATAAAGGGACTCGGGACGCTTGGGATTGACCTGTAACGCCTGGCGAAAAAAGTGTTCCGCCTTGTCATTTTCGGGGATGCGCAAGGCGCACAAGCCGGCATTTTCATAGGCCTGATCCTTGGCGGAGTAATTATCGTCGTCGAATGAACGCCGGAAATGGCGCAGGGCCTCCTTGTAACGCCCCTGCCGGCACAGGAATATGCCGTAGTTATTCTGCAACGAGGAGTCGGAACCGTCCAGGGATACGGCCCGCTCGAAGTGCTTCTCGGCCTGGCCGACGTTGCCCAGGTTCTGATACACCATGGCGATATAATGATGTGCCTGAGGCAGATCGGGATTGATCTCCAGGGCCTTCTTCAATTTGTCCAACGCCACTTGATATTCGCCCCGCTCCATATAGGCCAGGCCCAGATCGGCGTTGGCCATTGCCGGGTCGGTTTTGGCATCGGGGCCTGTCTTCGCCTCGGGGCCGGCGCACGCCGTCAATACAATGATGGCCGCCGCCGTACACATCCTTGTCAACACGCGTTTCATGGATTTACCCCTGCGCCCTGCTGCAAATAGCGCATGCGTCGCTTGGTCTTGTCGATAATCTGCCCCGCCAGCTGTCCGCACGCCGCGTTGATGTCTTCGCCGCGGGTCTTGCGGGTGATGGTCACGATATGGCCGTTAATGAGGATATCGCGGAACCGGTCGATGACCTCGGGGTCGGAGCGGGTGTAATCCGCATAGGGAAACGGATTGAAGGGGATCAGGTTTATCTTCGAGGGCACGTCCCTGAGCAGGGCGATCAAGGCCCGGGCATGGGCCGGGGAATCGTTGACGCCCGCCAGCATGACGTATTCGAAGGTGATCCGTGATCCCTGCTTGCCGCTCACATAGCGACGGCACGCTGCCAGCAGCTCGTCGATGGGATACTTCTTATTCAGCGGCACCAGCACATCGCGCAGCGGATCGTCGGGGGCGTGCAGCGAGATGGCGAGACTGACGTCGCTCACCTGGCGCAGTTTGTCGATGGCCGGGACCACCCCGGCGGTGCTTACGGTGACGCGGCGCCTGGACAACCCGTAACCCCAGTCGTCCAGCAGGATCTCGATGGCCTTGGTGACGTTATCGAAGTTGAACATGGGCTCGCCCATGCCCATGAACACCACGTTGGTGATGCGCCGGTTGGACTTGACGCTGTCTCCCATGGATTTATATGCCGTCCAGATCTGGGCGATGATCTCACCGGTGTCCAGGTTGCGGTTATACCCTTGATAGCCGGTGGCGCAGAAACTGCAGTTCAGGGTACAGCCCACCTGGGACGACACGCACAGTGTCCCGCGGTCCTCTTCGGGAATGAACACCGTTTCGATGCAGTTACCGTCTCCAAGGCGCAGCAGCCACTTGCGCGTGCCGTCCGACGACAGTTGATCCATGACGATTTCCGGGAGGGCCACTGTGGCGACCTCGGCAAGGCGCTCACGCAGACCTTTACTGAGATTGGTCATGGCACTGAAATCGATGTTCCCCATTTGGTGCATCCAACCCATGACCTGGGTGGCACGATAGGGTTTTTCCCCCAGTGTGGCAAAGAAGTCCGCCAATTCACCGCGGGTCAGCGATAACAGATTGGTCTTGTTGTCCGTGTGGTCCCTGTCCAGCATGATTACCTGCCTGGGTGCCGATGCGTCAAACCACTGGGCCGTCCCGGTCGACCCGAACCCCGCGGTACGATGTTCAGCCGCGCGGGAATATATCCTCGGGGGTGAAGAAAAACTCGATCTCCGCCTTCGCCGTGTCCGGGCTGTCCGACCCGTGTACGGCGTTTTCCTGCACGCTCTGAGCCAAGTCGGCGCGGATCGTGCCCGGCGCCGCGTCCTTAGGATTAGTCGCTCCCATGATCTCCCGGTTCCGTTTCACCGCGCCTTCCCCCTCCAGCACCTGGACCAGTACCGGGCCGGAACACATGTAGTCCACCAACTCTTGATAAAAAGGCCGCTCCTTGTGCACCGCGTAAAAGGCCCCTGCCTGGGCCTTATCCATTTGCAACATTCTTGCCGCCGCGACTTTGAGTCCCTTGGATTCAAAGCGCCGAATAATCTCACCGATATGGTTGTTCACCACGGCATCCGGTTTGATTATCGAGAGAGTACGTTCAATCGCCATTCTGAGCTCCATACCAGGTAAAGTTGACATCATATAACCGCATGATTATATGAAAAATCATTAAGATATTACAGTGTCGCCGCCAAACCACACCCGCGCGGTATTCAGGGACGGGGGCATCCGCTGCTGAGCGCCCGCCGCCTACCCCACCGTCAACGTCGCGTAAAGAGCGCCGCACGGATGTGCCAAGTGGCGGCAAGTGGGCGCTGGCGACGCCACGCCCGTGCCGCATCGCCGGCCGGCGGCAGCTGGATATCGAATAGTGGAAGTCGCTGGGGTTTGTGAAGGACGGGCGGGCCAATTCCGCTCAGCACGCGTCATATGCGCGGGCGTCAGATGTTGAAGCTTTCACCGCAGCCGCATTGATCCTTGATATTGGGGTTGTTGAACTGAAACACCTCATTGAGTCCCTGGCGCACAAAATCCACCTCCATCCCATCAAGAAACACCAGGCTCTTGGGATCGACCACCAGTTTCACCCCGTGGACCTCGAATACCTTATCGTCGGCGTCTACATCATCGACAAAATCCACCTTGTAGGCGTAGCCGGAGCACCCGGAGGTCTTGACGCCGACGCGCAGCCCCAGGCCGCCGCCGCGCTTCGTCAGGGATTTCTTGATGTGATCCGCCGCCCTTTCGGTAAGCAGCACTGCCATAAGTCTCACCTCGTCACTCAAACAACTTGTTGGACAATCTTACCATCCCCGGCCGGCGTCGTTTGTGACCTACATGCCACCGTCATACAACGCCGACCATCACCCCCATGCCAGCAAAGAGTCATCACCCAGCGCCCGGCACTGTCGCATCAGGGCATCGATCAGGACATCGATATCCCGTCGCGTGCTGTCACGTCCGAGGCTGATGCGGATCGCCCCAAGGGCGATGCCCGGATCGATACCCATGGCCGTCAGGACATGGCTGGGCTCGGTGCTGCCGGCGGTACACGCCGAGCCGCTGGAGATGGCGATACCTGCCCGATCGAGATTCATCTTCAGCGCCTCGCCATCGATGCCGGGCAGGGCCATGAATACTGTGTTGGACAACCGTTCGGCATGTTCGCAAAAGATCACCACCCCGGGCAATTCATGCAGCCGCTGTTCCAGGTAATCCCGCAGGCGGCGCAGTGACGCCCCGTGGGCCTGCCACTCGCCGTGGACCAATTCCGCCGCGGCGCCGAAACCGACGATGCCGGCCACATTTTCCGTGCCGCTGCGCAGCCCCGCCTCATGGCCGCTGCCGTGCAGCAGGGGCTCCAGGGACAGGCTGCGGTCGTAAATCAGCGCCCCCATCCCTTTGGGACCGTAAATCTTATGGGCCGACAGGCTCATCAAGTGAGCCCCCTCGGCGCCAAAATCCACTGCTATTTTACCTAACGCCTGCACCGCGTCGCAGTGGAAAACAGCACCCGCGTCCCTGACCACCGCGCTTATCCCGCGGGTATCCTGTATCACGCCGGTCTCGTTGTTGGCCATCATCACCGACACCAGGCGCGTATCCTGCGCCAACACGGCGCGCACCCTATCCGCGGTCACTTGGCCGTGCGGGTCCACAGGCAGCGCCTCCACCCGCCACCCCGACTTGGCCAGTGACTGGGCAGGTGTGAGGGCGGAGCTGTGCTCAATGGCACTGATGATAAGGTGCCCCGGCTCAAGGGCGGCGCATACGCCCTTCAGGGCAAGATTATTGGCCTCGGTCCCGCCGCTGGTGAACACCACTTGGGAGGGATGGGCGTTGACTAACGCGGCGACCTGCTCCCGCGCCCTCTCAATGGCCCCGCGAACGATGCGTCCCTGGCGGTGAAGACTGGAGGGGTTGCCATGATGGGTACGCAGATAGGGCAGCATCGCCTCAAGGACGCGTTCGTCCAGAGGCGTAGTTGCATTATAGTCTAGATTAACAGCCATCCGGCGTTATAACTCGCGGATGTGGAGCCGGCTTCAGCGGCTGGCGGACTTGGTCTCGCGGAAAGTCACCACCCGCTCTTGGATTATCCCATCCTGGCGCGCGGCCACTTCCTTCACGCCGTTGCGCTCCACTAGATTACCCAGGCTGATGCCGCTCAGAAACTCATGAATCTGCTGACTGAGGTCCTGCCACAAGTCGTGGGTCAGGCACTGCTGATCGTCCTGACAATTGGCCAGTCCGCCGCAACGCATCGCATCCACTTTTTCATCAATGGCGGTGATCACATCGGCCACGGCAATCGCCCCCGGCTCACGGCTGAGGCGGTATCCGCCGCCGGGTCCGCGGGCGCTGTCTACCAGGCCCTGCTTGCGCAAACGGGCAAACAACTGTTCCAGATAGGACAGGGAGATACCCTGTCGCTGGGAGATATCCGCCAAGGGAACAGGCCCCTCTTTTGAGTGCAGGGCCAAATCGAGCATGGCCGTGACGGCATAACGACCTTTGGTTGTCAGTCTCATAGGTAGGCCTTTCGCAATAAACCCTTAATGAAAGTATACCTATTGTACATAGTTGATCAAAATAGTCAACTTTCATGGATCAATGCCAACCTATTGTATAATATAGGTTATTTTAACTTTCCGTGGGGCTGTCAGGGGGTGGCTGTCCCGAATCCAAGGGCTTGAGTGCGGGCAGGGGCGTACTGTCCAGCTCCACACCAAGACGGCGCACCGCGTGGCAGATCTCCTCCATGCGCGAGTCCATGGCGTGAATGTGGTCGAGCAGCTGATCGATGGCGTTGGCGATGGGATCGGGCATATCCTGGGTAGTGCCGTAGGCGTCAAATCCGATCTTCTTGGCGATGGCCTCGCGGCGCTGTTCGTCTTCTGCGCGCTGGCGGCGTACCACATGGGCGGGCACGCCCACCACGGTGGAACCGGGCGGCACATCCTTGACCACAACGGCGTTGGATCCCACACGGCTGCCGGCACCGATGGTGATCGGGCCCAAGACCTTGGCCCCCGCGCCCACCACTACATCGTTTTCCAGGGTCGGGTGACGCTTACCCTTTTCCCAACTGGTCCCCCCCAGGGTCACGCTGTGATACAGGGTGCAGTTGTCTCCCACCTCGGCGGTCTCGCCGATGACCACGCCCATGCCGTGGTCGATGAAAAACCGCCTGCCGATCCTGGCCGCCGGGTGAATCTCAATACCGGTAAAAAAGCGGGCGATGGTGGACAGAAAACGGGCCAGCCATTTCAAACGGTTTTTCCAAAGCACATGGCTGAGGCGGTGCACCATCACCGCGTGCAGACCTGGATAGGTGGTTAACACCTCGAAGGCCGTGCGCGCCGCCGGATCCCGCTCGAATGTGCAACGGATGTCTTCGCGAATACGGTCAAACATGACTGGACGGGGATTCTATCACGGGGATTGGAGCATATCGTCGTTTTGAGAACAAATCGTCGGGGCCCGTCGTCCGACCGCGCCGACCCTGCATAGACGCCGCGCGTTCGATGTCCATAAAGTCATGGCTTTCGGGCAGCGGCCTTGGCCTGCTGGGCGGCACTGAGGATCCCGCGCAACATATTGATTTCCTGTTGATCCGGCAGCGCGCGGTTGAACAGCCGACGCAACCGCCGCATGAGCTTTTTGGGGTTGTCCGGATTGAGGAATTCAAGCTCGAGCAGGGTCTGCTCCAGATGGGCGTAAAAGGCCTCCCGCTCGGCGGCGCTCGCCGTTTCCGTTGCGCCCGCCTCACCTGCGGCGGTGACCGCCATGGACGCCATGCGCAACTCATAGGCGACGATCTGTACCGCGGCGGCCAGATTGAGGGATGAGTATTCGGCATTGCTCGGGATGTGCAGCAGATAGTGACAGCGGTCGATCTCCTCATTAGTCAACCCTGAGTGCTCGCGGCCGAACAGGATCGCCACCCGCCCACCCCCCCTGCGAGCGGCGATCATCTCCGCGCAGCGACGCGGATCCAGTTGCG
>CAZPVG010000091.1:0-13954 GCA_964589945.1 uncultured bacterium | reverse complement strand
TCCACGTCCGCGGCTACAAGGAGGAGGGCACCATCACCACGCCCTTCGACATGACCGTGCTGAACGATCTGGACCGCTTCCACCTCGTCATGGACACCATCGACCGCCTGCCGCGGGCCGGTGACAAGGGCGTCTACCTGAAACAGCAACTCAAGGACAGGCTGATCGAGCACAAGCAGTACATTCGCAAGAACGGCCAAGACATGCCGGAGATTCGGAACTGGAGGTGGGACAAGGTCGCAACATAGGAGTCCACGCGGTCGCGGACACCAGGAGCGTGATCGCATGGCTTGGACATGGGCCAGGACGCCTGCCACAGGGCAGGCGCGAGTCACGAGCACGAGAGGGAACGGCCATGCAGGTACAGATCCAAATCGCCCACGGCATCCCGGATCACGCGGCCATGACGGCTCGCGTCGACGCGACGGTGAAGGACACGCTGAGCCGCCTCAGCGGCCGCATCACTCGCGTGGAGGTCCACGTGAGTGACGAAGATGGCGACAAGAGCGGCCCGAATGACAAGCGATGCATGATCGAGGCGCGGCTGCAGGGCCTCCAGCCGCTCGCGGTCACTCACCAGGGAGCAAACGTGGAGCAAGCGGTCGAGGGCGCCGCGGACAAGCTGTCCCGATTGATCGAAAGCACCCTCGGCCGCTTGCGTGATCAACATGGTCACGCGACCAGCCCGACTTCTCCCCGCGACAAACCCGAGGGAGAGATGTGAACGATGCCCTCGCGCGCCTGCGCGAGACCTCCAAAGGGCGCATCCTGCCAGAGCGAAGTTCCAGTAGCCCCCTCATCGAGGAATACCCATGCCGCCGCAAGCGCAGCCCTCATCGGGACCGGGAACGAAGCCTGGCGAGAAGGACGATCTCAAGTCCATGCCGCTGCCCGAGGTGGAACGGCAGTTGGGATCTTCCGCGGACGGTCTCAGTCAGGTCGAGGCCCAGGAGCGGCTGGCCCGATATGGGCCAAACGAGCTACCGGAGAAGACCACCAACCCGTTCCTGAAGTTCCTCACGTATTTCTGGGGTCCCATCCCGTGGATGATCGAAGGGGCGGTGATCCTGTCCGCCGTGGTTCGGCACTGGCTGGACTTCGTCATCATCTTCGTCCTACTCCTGTCCAATGCCGTTGTGGGCTTCTGGGAAGAGCGCCAGGCTGGCAATGCCATCGCCTCCCTGAAGGCCAAGCTTGCGGTTAAGGCCACGGTAAGGCGCGACAAGAAGTGGGCGACATCGGCGGCCCGCGAGCTCGTGCCGGGCGACGTCATCCGCCTGCGTCTCGGTGAAATCGTGCCGGCGGATGCGCGACTGCTCGCGGGCGATCCGGTCGAGGTGGACCAATCGGCCCTCACCGGAGAGTCATTGCCTGTCACGCACAAGCCGGGAGACGCGGTCTTCTCCGGCTCCATCGTGCGCCAGGGCGAGATCGATGGGCTAGTCTATGGCACGGGCGCGAACACCTACTTCGGCAAGACCGCACAACTCGTGCAAGAGGCGCACACCGTCAGCCATTTCCAGCAGGCCGTGCTGAAGATCGGCGACTACCTGATCATTCTTGCCGTGGCCCTAGTCGTGGTGATCGTGACCGTCGCATTGTTCCGCGGCGATCCCATCCTCACCACGCTTCAGTTCGCCCTGGTCCTGCTGGTGGCGGCGATCCCCGTGGCGCTGCCCACGGTGCTCTCCGTGACCATGGCAGTCGGCGCACGCCTGCTGGCCAGGAAGGAAGCGATCGTGACCCGGTTGTCGGCCATCGAGGAACTGGCCGGCGTGGACCTGCTGTGCTCCGACAAGACCGGCACTCTGACCGAGAACAAGCTGACGTTGGGCGATCCCTTCAGCGTGAACGATGTCCCGGCCGACCAGGTCGTCCTCTGCGCCGCACTGGCGTCGCGGGCGGAAGACAAGGACACCATCGACCTGGCCGTGATCGGCGGCCTGAAGAGCGAGGAAGCACTGAAAGGCTATGAGGTGGTCCACTTCCAGCCTTTCGACCCAATCCACAAGCGCACCGAGGCCACCGTCAGGACTGCGGACGGAAGACAGTTTGGCGTGGCCAAGGGAGCGCCACAGGTGATCCTGGAGATGTCGGTCAACGCCGGCGAGATCAAGTCCGGCGTCGACAAGGCCATCGAAGGATTCGCCGCGCGGGGGTTCCGCTCACTGGGCGTGGCCCGGGCGGACCAGGAAGGTCAGTGGCGATTGATCGGGGTGTTGCCCTTGTTCGACCCACCGCGCCAGCAGGCCAGGGCGACCATCGCGAGCGCCCGGAAGATGGGGGTGAAGGTCAAGATGGTGACCGGCGACCAGGTCGCCATCGCCCGTGAGACTGCCCGAAAACTGGGCCTGGGAACGAACATCCTCGATGCCAGTGGACTGGGCGACACCAAGCATCACGAGACGGCGCAGTCGGCGGAGGCCATCGAGCAGGCGGATGGCTTCGCCCAGGTCTTCCCCGAACACAAGTTCCACATCGTGGATGTCCTGCAGCAGCGGGGTCATATCGTCGGCATGACGGGCGATGGGGTGAACGACGCGCCCGCGTTGAAGAAGGCGGACTGCGGCATTGCCGTGTCGGGTGCGACGGATGCGGCGCGCGCGGCGGCTTCAATCGTACTGCTGGCGTCCGGCCTGTCAGTGATCATCGACGCGATCCAGGAGAGCCGGAAGATCTTCCAGCGGATGAACAGCTACGCGATCTACCGTATCGCCGAGACGCTGCGGGTGCTGCTGTTCATGACCCTTTCGATCCTGGTGTTCAACTTCTACCCGGTGACCGCGGTTATGATCGTGATGCTGGCGCTCCTCAACGACGGCGCCATCCTTTCCATCGCGTACGACCGCGTGCACTACGAGAACCGGCCCGAGACCTGGAACATGCGGCTCGTTCTCGGCGTCTCGTCGGTGCTGGGTGTCATCGGGGTCGTCTCCGCCTTCGGCCTGTTCTACCTCGGCGAGCGCGCGTTCCACCTCGACCAAGTGCACATCCAGACCCTGATGTACCTCAAGCTCTCGGTGGCCGGGCACCTGACCATCTTCCTGACGCGCACACGGGGTCCGTTCTGGTCCATTCGGCCGGCGCGGGCCCTGTGGGTGGCGGTCGTCGGCACGCAGATCGTGGCGACGCTGCTCGCGGTCTACGGTGTATTCATGGCGCCGCTCGGATGGGGCTGGGCGGCGTTCGTCTGGGGCTACGCCCTGGCGTGGTTCCTCCTGAACGACCGGCTGAAGCTGCTCGCCTACCGGGTCTTCGATCCGACCGGAGGACCGCTTCTGGTCCGAAAGCCCGCGGGTCCGGCGCCGCAAGTCGCGTAGCGCTTCGCCGGGCACTCCGGGTGGGGGGCGCCGAGGCGGGGCAAGCCACCGGTGAATGCAGGCCGGCCCAGCGGACGATCCGCACCGGTATCGACCATCGAGGAGGATCGGAATGACCCCTGAAGCGAACGACCACGAACAGGCGACGAATCACACGACCGCTGCGGCCAGGGCCCCGCGCGACCGCTCCGGAACCGTACTCGCGTTCGATCTGCGGAGGGAGGCTGACCGCCTACGCGGCGAGAGCCCGTGGAGCCAGCACGGCAGGAACGCCGTGACGCTCGTGAAGCACTCCGACCTGAGGATCGTCTTCATCCTCATGAAGGCCGGGGCCCGAATGCAGGAGCACCACGCCGGCGCCAGGATCTCGGTGCACACGCTGACCGGGCACGCGCGGCTTCACCTGGGCGACAGGACCCTCGACCTTCCCGCCGGCCACCTGCTCGCGCTCGAGAGGGACGTCGTGCACGACCTCGAAGCGGTCGAGGAAAGCTCCGTGCTGCTGACGATCGCCTGGCAGGGAGCCTGATCGGCGGCGCGGCTCCGCCTCACCTCAGCCGCGTCGGGGCCCGATCGCTTCGTGGCCGACGCGGGCGAAGTCGATGAAACCCCGTTCGGGGTTCGTGTGAACGAGCCGCACGCGCACGCGGTCACCGACGTCCAGCCCGGCGGCGCCTTGCTCCACGCGGCCCTCGACCGGCGGGTCGAAGACGCGAGCCCAGGTTCCCTTGGGCGAGGCGCCGGTCACGATGCCGTCGAACTCCTGGCCGATGCCGTCGCTCAGCAGGCAGGCGGCCGCGGCCTTGCGCAGCAGCCGCTCGACCTTCTGCGCGGCGTCCTCCATCTGTGTGCAGTGCGCCGCGAGGGCCTGGAGCGGCTCGCGCGCGTAAGGGGCCGCCTCGCCCGCGAGCGCCGCCTTCACCAGTCGCTGCGTGACGACGTCCGGGTACCGGCGGTTCGGCGCGGTCGAGTGCGTGTAGTCGCTCACCGCGAGCCCGAAGTGGCCCGTCACCTCCTGTCCCGGGAAGCTCGCCACGTACTCGCCGCGGCCCATCAGCTTGATCACCGAGAGCGAGAGGTCGGGGAACCGCAGCGGGTCCGCCGCCCGGCGGCGGAGCAGGAACTCGTGCAACGCGACCGGGTCGGGAGCGGCCGGCAGCCGATCGCCGAGGTGCACCGCGATGTCCACGATGCGCGCCCAGCGCTCGGGCGAGCGCACGACCCGGCGCATCACCGGGAAACGGCGCGTCGCCAGGAACCGGGCGACCGCACCGTTCGCAGCGATCATGAAGTCCTCGATGATCTCCTTCGCGCGATTGCGCTCGTGCGCCACGAGGCCGCTGACGGTGTCGCCCTCGAAGCGTGCGCTCTCCTGGGACGTCTCGAGCTCGAGCGCTCCGTGTTCGTGCCGCCACGCCTTGAGGCGCTGCGCCGCCCGGTCCTGGAGCCGGAGGTTGTCGGCCAGTCCCGGCACCGCGTCGATTGCCGGCGGCATCGCGCCGCTCCCCTCGAGCCACGCGCCGACGCTCGAATAGGCGAGCTTGGCCTGGTTGCGCACGAGCGCTCGGTGGATGTTCGCCTCTTCGTGCGGGCCCTCGCCGTCGACCACGGTCTCGACGACGATCGCCAGGCGGTCCCTACCCTCGCCCAGCGAGGTGAGGTCGGTGCTCAGCCGCTCGGGCAGCATGGGGAAGTTCCGCGGCGCCGTGTAGACCGAGGTGGTGTTGGCGGCGGCATGCCCGTCGATCGCCGAGCCGCGGGCCACCGAAGCGCTGACGTCGGCGACGGCGACCATGATCCGCGTACCGCCGCCGGTCACGGGATTGGCGACGGTGAGCTGGTCGATGTCACGCGAGTCGTCGTTGTCGATTGAGCACCAGGCGAGCGACCGCAGGTCCCGCACTTCGGCGTCGAACGGCGCCGACGGCGCGACGAGCCGCTGCGCCTCGGCAAGCGCCGGCGCCGGAAATTCCGGCTCCAGGCCGCGCTCGGCCATGGCCTTCCGCGCCACGCGAAGCAGCAGCGCGCGCTGTCCTTCCTTCGAGTTGCTCATGTGCCGTTCCTCCGAACGGAAGGGCAGTCGACGCGGGTGGGCGGGCTCATTCCGGACCTGGAGTGTCCGGGTGCGCCCGAAGGACCGGGTCCGCGGCACGCGCGCCGGGAATGACGGACCTGGCGATGGCCGGCGTCGCGGTCTCCGCCCCGTCGGCGAGCCCGAGTTGCAGGAACTCGAGCGCCTCGGCCTGACGTCCGCCCCGAAGACAATGGCAGTTGTAGACTGGAGTGGGCTGGCCGCTTCGAGGTCCCCAACCTGGAGGGAAGGGATCGATGAAGCGCTCGGAGTTTTCAGAAGAATAGATCGCCTACGTGCTGCGCCAGGTCGAAGTCGGGTCGTCGGTCGGTGACGTCGGCCGGCAGGTCGGGGTCAGCGAGGCGACGGCGGAAAGGACGAGCGCGGCGACGGTGGCGGTCACGGGAGTCCGGGGCTCCAGGGAAGCGAAGGCCTGCCGCAGGGTGGCGGATGCGCGGGCCTTCGCTCAATCCCCGGCGGCCTCGTCGGCCTCGATGTGGAAGCGGTGCAGCATGCGGTGGAGCACCGGCGAGATCAGCACGCCGACGCTCGCGATCAGGATGACGCCGCTGTAGAGCGCGTAGAGCGAGGCGAAGACCTTGCCCGCGTTGGTCTTCAACTCGTCCACGGGGCCCATGCCGCCCAGGATCATCGAGGCGTTGTAGAGGCAGTCCACCCAGCCCTCGAGCCCCCCGAAGACGCGGTAGCCCACGACGCCGATGGCCAGCGAGAACGCGATGATCCCCAGGGCGACCGCGCCGCTGTGCAGCAGGCGCCGGCGGTAGACCCGCACGGGCGCGAGCTTGTCGCGTCGGTGTTCGAAGGCGAACGGGCCGCGGCGGCGCTTCACGGCACCAGCACGAGCTTGCCGAAGTGCGCGCGCGACTCGATCCGCTCGTGGGCGGCGCGCGCCTCGGCGAGCGGCCGGACCGAGTCCACGACGGGCTCGAGCCGGCCGCCGGAGAGCTCCGAGAGGATGGCGAGCATCTCGTTGCGCGTGCCCATCCACGAGCCGAGCAGCGTGAGGTGCTTCCCGAAGAGCACGTTGACGTCCACGTTGACCTTCGAGCCGCTCGTCGCGCCGCAGGTCACAAGCCGGCCGTTCTTCGCGAGCGCGGCGACGCCGGCCTCGAAAATCCGGCCGCCGACGTGCTCGAGCACGACCTCGACGCCCTTCTTCTTCGTGATCTCGCGCACGCGCGCCGTGATGTCCTCGGCGGCGTGGTCGATCGTCTCGTCGGCGCCGAGCGCGCGGGCGCGCTCGAGCTTGGCCGCGCCGCTCGCGGTGGCGATGACGCGCGCCCCGTGAAGCTTCGCCACCTGGATCGCGGCGCTGCCCACGCCGCTGCCGGCACCGATCACCAGCACGTCCTCGCCCGCCCGCACGTGTGCCCGGCCGGCGAGCATGTGCCACGCGGTCAGGAAGACGAGTGGCGCGGCGGCGGCCTTCTCCCACGGCAACCGCTCGGGGTAGGGCAGGCAGTTGCGCGCGGGCACGGTCACGTATTCGGCGTAGCCGCCGTTGCGCCGGCGCCCGAGCACGTCGTAGCGGCGGCACAGGTTGTCCTGTCCCGCAGCGCACGCGTCGCAACTGCCGCAGGAGAGCGTCGGATGGACGAGCGTCTTCGAGCCCACGGCCGGGCCCTCGGCGCCCTCGCCCAGCGCGATGATCTCCCCCACGACGTCGTTGCCGGGCACATGGGGCATCTCGAGCGCCAGGCCGGGCAGGCCGGCGCGGACCCACAGGTCCAGGTGGTTGATGCCGCACGCCCGCACGCGGACGAGCGCGTCGCCCGGCCCCGGGACGGGGTCCGGCAGGTCGCCGTATTCGAGCACCTCGGGTCCGCCGTGGCGGCGGAAGAACGTCGCTTTCATCGCGTCACTCGTCGAACATTACGGTGGGTTCCTCGTAGAAGCGCACCTGCCGGGTCGTGAGCCGGCCGGCGAGCCAGGACTGCAGCCATTCGTTCTTGCGCTCGAGCGGCATCGCGGTGTCCATGCACTTCTCGAGCGGAACGTTGAGGCGCAGCGCGCGCCACTGGATGAGGTGGCGCGTGATGCCGGCCGGAAGGTGCTCGCCGGCGCTCGCCAGCTCGATCACCTCGGCGGGATCGAAGCGCGGGTACACGACGAGCGCCGAGATCTCCGGGTGCTCGTGGCGCGCCTGCGACAGCGAGTCCGTCGTCACCCGAATGTAGGGCGTCTTGTCCTGGTACACCCGGACGATTTCGTTGAGCAGGTCGTTGCGATCGCGCAGCGAGCCGCCGCCGCGCAGGACCAGCGCGTCGCCCTCGTCGAGAACGGCGCAGGCGAGCGCCTCTCGGCGCGCGAGCATGGCGCGCGCGTGCAGGTGGCTCTCGTGGTTCACCGCGAGACCGGCGATGCGCCCGAGCGCGGGCTCGAGGTCCTCGCGGGCCGCGCGCGTCAGCCCGTGGTACCAGGTGAAGAGCTGCACGCCCGGCGTCTCGTAGCGCACGACCTGCGCCACGATGTGCGGCCAGCCGGCGGCCTTCGCGGCGGTCGTGCGGTTCGCGCCGTCGAGCACGACGTAGCGGGGCGCCACGCGCTGGCCGTCGCCCACCTGGGTGACGATCGGCGGGTTCCGCAGCACGCCCGACTCGCGCAGCTTCTCGACGAGCGGGAGGGTGCGTTGCAGGTCGTGGAACTCGTGCGGAAAGACCGATTCGACCGGCACGAACCGCAGGTCGGGGAGGCGAACGTCGGTGCTCGACATGGGGCCGCACTCTATAATGCGGCCCCGGACCCGGCCAGCACCGCGCCGGTCGGCGTCCCGGCCGCGCTCGTGCCCGCCCGGCAGCCCCCGTGGCGGCGCGGTCGTAGCGTTCGTTGTCTTACCGGGCCGTCGCCCCCCGCTCCCGAACCGGAGGTCCTCCGCATGTTCCGCAAGCTGTTGGCCGTGGCCGTCGCCGCACTCGTCCTTCCCGCCGTCGCATCGAGCGCGCCGTCCGTGGACGAGATCATCGCCAAGCACTTCGAGGCGCAGGGCGGGGTCGAGAAGCTCAAGGCCGTCAACACCTGGCGCTTCACGGGCACGATGACGCTCGGACAGGGCATGGAGGCCCCGTTCGTGATGGAGCGCAAGCGCCCGGACAAGAGCCGGATGGAGTTCACGTTCAGCGGCATGACGGGCATCCGGGCGTTCGACGGCAAGAAGGGCTGGCAGGTCATGCCGTTCATGGGCTCGAAGGACCCCGAGCCGTTCACGGACGAGGACAACGCCGAGGCGGCCGAGGACGCCGACTTCGACGGGCCGCTCATGGACTACAAGGCCAAGGGCAACACCGTCGAGCTGGTCGGCACCGAGCCGATCGAGGGCGCCGACGCCTACGAGCTCAAGATCACGCGCAAGAACGGGAAGGTCGAGTACACCTGGCTCGACACGGAGACCTACCTGACGGTCAAGCAGGAGGCGAAGCGCAAGGTGCGCGGCACCGAGATCGAAGGCGAGTCCTACCTGAGCGACTACAAGGAAGTGGACGGGCTGCTCGTGCCGTTCACGATGTCGCAGGGCATGAAGGGCAGCGACCGCCGCCAGACGATGACGTTCGACAAGGTCGAGGTGAACGTCCCGATCGAAGACGCCTCGTTCGTGATGCCGGTTTCCGCCGCCCCGGCGGACTCCACCGCGAAGAAGGACGAGTAGCCGCCCGCGCCCCGCGCGCGGCCGCCCGGCCGCCGCGCGGGGCGTCGTGTCCCCAGCCTCGGAGGTCCCCGCCATGCGCACCGCCTTCGCGCCCTGCGCGCTCGCGCTCGCGCTGTGCTGCCTGCTGCCCGCCGCCGGCCGCGCCGCCGGCGACTACAAGCTCGACTCCGACACGTTCGAGGGCCTTCGCGCGCGCAACCTCGGCCCGGGCGTGATGAGCGGCCGCATCTCGTGCATCGACGGCGTGCCGGGCGACCGCATCACGCTGTGGGTGGGCTCTGCGGGCGGCGGCGTGTGGCTGTCGCGCGACGGCGGCACGACGTGGAAGCCGGTCTTCGACAAGTACGCGATGTCCATCGGGGCGATCCGGGTCGCGCCCTCGGACCCGAAGACGGTCTGGGTCGGCACCGGCGAGAGCTGGACGCGCAACAGCGTCGGCGTGGGCGACGGCGTGTACAGGACCACCGACGGCGGCGACTCGTGGAAGCGCATGGGGCTCGAGAAGTCCGAGCGCATCGGCCGCATCGTCGTGGACCCGAAGCGTCCCGACACGGTGCTCGTCGCGGCGGTGGGTCCGCTGTTCGCCCCGGGCGGCGAGCGCGGCGTGTACCGCACGCGCGACGGCGGAAAGACGTGGCAGCGGGTGCTCTACGTGGATGAGAACACGGGCGCAGCGGACATCGCCATGGACCCGCAGGACCCGAACGTGCTCTACGCCTCCATGTGGCAGGTGCGCCGCAGGCCGTGGACCTTCGCATCGGGCGGCCCCGGCAGCGGGTTCTACAAGAGCACCGACGGCGGCACGACTTGGAGGAAGATGACGAACGGCCTGCCCGCCGGCGAGCTGGGCCGCGTGGGTGTCTCCGTCTCGCCCGCGCGCGCGAGCCGCGTCTACGCGGTGGTCGAGTCGAAGGAGACCGCGTTCTACCGCTCCGACGACCAGGGCGAGCACTGGACGCGCCTCAACGACTCGAACATGAACGTCACCTGGCGGCCGTTCTACTTCGCGAACGTGGTCGCCGACCCGAGGCACATCGACCGCGTGTACAAGGGCGGGCTCAACCTCGCCGTGAGCGAGGACGGCGGGAAGACATTCGGCTCCACGGCCGGCCGGCTGCAGGGCGCGAGCTACCACAGCGACGTGCATGCGCTGTGGATCGACCCCGACGACCCCGAATGGATGGCGCTCGGGACCGACGGCGGCGTGTACCTGTCGGTGGACCGCGGCGCGACGTGGCGCGCGGTGCAGAACCTGCCGGTCGGGCAGTTCTACCACGTGAGCGCCGACATGAAGTTTCCCTACAACGTCTATGGCGGCCTGCAGGACAACGGCACCTGGCGGGGCCCGTCGCGGGCCACCGGCGGCATCGCGAACCGGCAGTGGGAGAACCTGAACGGCGGCGACGGCATGTGGGCGTTCGTGGACCCGAAGGACGGCGACGTCCTCTACAGCGAGTACCAGGGCGGGGAGATCTCGCGCACGACGATCTCGACCGGCGAGAGCAAGGACATCAAGCCGGCGCGCCTCGAGGGCGAGCCGAAGCTGCGCTTCAACTGGAACACGCCGATCCACGTGGGACCGAGCGGCGCGCTCTACATCGGCGCCCAGTTCCTCTATCGCTCGCGCGACCGCGGCGACTCGTGGGAGCGCCTCTCCGGCGACCTCACGACGAACGACCCGCTGAAGCAGCAGCAGGAGAAATCGGGCGGCCTGTCGGTGGACAACTCCTCCGCCGAGAACCACTGCACGATCTACACGATCGCCGAGTCGCCGAAGGACGCGAACGTCGTGTGGGCGGGTACCGACGACGGCAACCTGCAGGTGACGCGCGACGGCGGCAGGACGTGGTCGAACGTGACGAAGCACCTGCCCGGCCTGCCCGCGAACACCTGGGTCTCGTACGTCTGCGCCTCGCCGCACGACGCCGCGACGGCGTACGTGACCGCCGACGGCCACATGCTGGGCGACATGGCGCCGCACGTGTTCGTGACCACGGACTACGGCGCGACGTTCCGGTCGCTCGCGACCGACGCGATCACGGGCTACTGCCACGTCGTGCTGCAGGACACCGTGAACCCGAAGCTGGTCTTCCTCGGCACCGAATGGGGCCTGTTCGTCTCGCTCGACGGCGGCGGCGAGTGGGCGCAGGTGCACGCCGGCATCCCGGACGCGGCGGTACGGGACCTCGCGATCCAGCCGCGCGAGGGCGACCTGCTCGTCGCGACGCACGGCCGCGGCCTGTACGTCTTCGACGACCTGACGCCGCTGCGCGAACTGACCGACCGGGTGCTCGAGTCCGACGCCGCGTTCCTGCCGGGCCGGCCCTCGATCCTGGCGATCCCCGGCAGCGTGCAGCGCTTCGACGGCGACACCGACTGGCGGGCCGACAACGTGCCCGAGAGCGCGGTCATCACCTACTACCTGAAGAAGCGGCACCTGATCGGCGACTTCCGCGTCGAGGTGTACGACTCGAGCGGGAAGTTCCTTGCCAGGCTCGACGGCTCGCGCCGCCGGGGGCTCAATCGCGTCGAATGGCCCATGCGGCTCAAGGGCCCGAAGATCCCCCCCGCGGCCAACCTGGTGCCCAACTTCTACGCCTTCGTGGGACCACGCGCGCCCGCCGGCGAGTACAAGGTGAAGCTGGTGAAGAACAAGGAGACCTACGAAAGCACCTTCGCGCTCGTTCCCGATCCCCGCTCGACACACACGCCCGAGGACCGCGCGGCGCAGGTGAAGCTCGTGAACCGCCTCTACGGCATGCTCGGCGACCTGAGCTACCTGGCCGAGACGGCGACGAGCCTGCGCGACACCGCGCGCGCCCGCGTCGAGGGCCGGCGGAAGGGCGACGCGACCGCCCGCCGGCTGAATGCGTTCGCCGACCGGCTCGAGGCCTATCGCGGCACGATCGTCGCCGCGCGCGAGGGCGGCCGGCTGACGGGCGAGGTGCGCCTGCGCGAGGAGCTGGGCGATCTCTACGGCAAGGTCAACGGCTACGATGGACGGCCGTCCGAGTCGCAACAGGCCGCCACCGAGCGGATGGCCTCTGAACTCTCGAAGGCTCAGGCCACGCTCCAGTCGCTGATCGCGAAGGACCTGCCCGCGGCCAACGCCGCGCTGCGCTCGGCGAAGCTCGCCGAGATCCACGCGCAGACCCGCGAGGAATGGGACCAGGCCCAGGAGAAGAATTAGCCGGAGGGCTCACGTCCCGGGACGCCGGCCGCGCCGGGGCGTATCGTACGCGCGAGTCGTGGTTCGCGAAGCCCGCGACCGCGCCCGTCCCGAGGGAGCCCCGCATGTCGATTCCGATTTCCGCCCGCCGTCGCAACGAGACCGTCGTCGCGATCGTCGTGACCTTCCTGTCCGCCGCGCTCCTCGCGCCCGCCGCGCGCGCGCAGGGCGGGGACTGGCCGAGGCAGTTCGAGACGACCAGCGGCACGTTCACGGTCTACCAGCCGCAGCCCGAGCAGCTGCGGGGAGACATCGTCACCGCCCGGGCGGCCTTCTCGCTGCAGAAGGACGATTCGACCGCCGCGACCTTCGGCGTGCTCTGGTACCAGGCGCACGTGCAGATCGACCGCGACAGCACCGACATCACCGAAGCCGACCTCGACGTCACGAAGGTCCGGCTGCCCGGTACTCCGGACGCCGAGGCGAGACGCTACGAGCACCTCGTCGAGGCGGAAGCGACCGGTTGGGACCTGTCGGGTTCGCTGCGCGAGCTGCAGGCCGGCCTCGCCGCGAGCGCCAAGGAGCGGCTCAGCGTCGAGAATCTCGGTCACACGCCTCCGCGCATCCTGCACTCCACGCATCGGGCGCTGCTCGTCACCTACGATGGCGCCCCGCAGCTGGAGCCCATCGAGGGCTCGAGGCTCCAGCGCGTCGCGAACACGCCCTACGCGGTGGTGTTCGATCCCGCCACCGGCGCCTGCTACCTGAACGGCGCGAACCTCTGGTACCGGGCGGGCAATCCCCTGGGACCCTGGAGCGTCACCGCGGACCCGCCGGGCGAGGTGGTGGAGATGCTGCCGGCGGACACGTCGTCGGCGGACCAGGTCGAGGGGCCGCCCCCCGAGGTGATCACCGCCACCGAACCCACCGAGCTCATCGTGACGGACGGCGAGCCGCTGATGGAGCCGCTCGTGGGGAGCCGGCTCCTGTACGTCACGAACACCGAGAGCGACATCCTGCGCGACCAGAAGACGAAGACGGTCTATGTCCTGCTCTCGGGCCGCTGGTACGAGGCCCCGTCGCTCGAGGGGCCCTGGACCTATGTCGCGGCGGACGCGCTGCCGGACGTGTTCGCGCAGATCCCGTTGGACTCGCCCAAGGGCAACCTGCTCGCGAGCGTCTCGGGCACCGACGCGGCGGACGACGCGGTGGCCGACAACGCGATCCCGCAGACCAGCGACATCTCGCGGGACGATCAAGACGTGGAGATCGAGTGGGACGGCGACCCGCAGTTCGAGGCCATCGAGGGCACGAGGCTCGAGTACGGGCTGAACACCGATGCCCAGGTTGTCTCCGCTGGTGGGCGCTACTACCTGTGCGACCAGGGCGTCTGGTACGTCGCGGACGCCCCGATCGGGCCATGGAGCGTGAGCGAGGTGCGGCCGCTCGGACTGGATGACCTCGGTCCCGGCTGCCCCGTCTACAACCTGCGCTACGTCGAGATCTACCGCGTGACGCCCGAGTTCATCACCGTCGGCTACCTGCCTGGCTATCTCGGCTTCTATCCCTGTCGCGGGACGGTCGTCTACGGCACGGGCTACCACTACCGCGCCTGGCGCGGCCGGCATCACTACTATCCGAGACCGCTGACGTGGGGGTTCCACGCGCGCTACAACCCGTGGCTCGGCCGCTGGAGCTTCGGGCTGAGCTACTGGTCGGGATTCCTGCGC
>CAZPVG010000090.1:11723-14121 GCA_964589945.1 uncultured bacterium | reverse complement strand
AACACGAAGCCCCGCGGCGCGAACGCCGCGGGGCCCGTGATGCCGCGCGAGGGAACCGACCCGGTCCTCAGAACCCCCACGCGATTCCGAAGCGGGCGCCGACGCCGTCCTGCTTCACCGTCTCGCGGTAGGTCGACCCGAACGCGCCGTAATACGGGTCGTTCACGTCGCGGCTCAGCTCCGCGCCGTTCACGAACACCTCGCCCGTCAGCCGCGTGCGGCCCGACAGCGGCAGGGCGAGGCCGCCCCAGAGCTGCCAGCCCCAGCCGCCGTAGGTGGCGTCGAAGCTGTCGCCGGTCAGGTAGTCGTCGGCCGAGAGGTTGAGCAGCTGGTAGCCGCCGCTCACGCCGAAGTAGGGCACCACGCTCATGTTGTCCGGTGCCGAGACCTGCAGGAACGCCATGATCGGGAACAGGTCCGTCGAGGCGCGCGAGAGGTCGCGCTGGATCGTGATCGGCGTGCCGCCGGGGCCCGTGGTCTCCGAGCTCACCGACGACGTGTTGTCGGAATCGTGCGCCCAGTCGATGCCGACGCCGAGCTGCACCTGGCGGTCGATCATCGGGCCGCCGCGGATGCCGACGAGGAAGCGGCGGGCGGGGTTGCCGTCGGGATCGAAGAAGCCGAGGTGGATCTGGCTCACGCTCGACGCCTCGGGCGCGCGGCTCCAGCGGGAGCGGCGCGGACGGTAGTGGACGCCGTCCACCGAGACCTCGGGCACGCCAGCCGTCTGCAGCACGGCCACCTCGGGGGTCAACGGGGCGGCGAGGGACGACAGTGCGAAAGCGGCGTCGGGCAGCGCCAGGGCCGAGGGGGCCGGCGCGAGCGCGCCCGCGAGCGAAGCGGTGGACGAAAGGGCCAACGCGGCCGCGCCGAGCGCGGCGATGCGGGTGAGACGGGCGTACATGGCATGTCCTCCTGACCGGCGACGGGGTGCTGCCGGGGTGTCTTCCGTCGCCCTTCGTGGCACGCACCGTGCCGTGTCCGCGCGGCGGGCGCCAAGGCCGTGCGCGCAGCGCGCGTAACCCTAGCGCAGTCGGTCCCGTCCGGGCTCGGAACCGCCGTCAGCCCGTTGCCAATTCGCGCGGGGTGTTGCGAGGCCGCCGCACGCCGGGTAGCGTGCCGCAACCTCCCGGGTAAGGCCCCATGAGACTTCTCCTTTCCGCGATCCTCCTCTCCGCCGCGCTCGTGCCGGCCACCGGCGCCCGCGGGGCGCCCGCTGCGCCGTCCCCGGCGCCCCCGCCGGCGCTCGCCGTCGAGGACACGATGCACACCGAGGTGCCCCCGGTGTTCGTGCGGGCGCCCCGGGTGACCCTGGGCGAGATCCTCGACCGCGTCGCCGCCGGCGAGGCGCGCCGCGACTCCCTGCTCCAGGACCAGAGCTACCAGCTCACGATCCGGATCGTCGGCCACTCGGCCGATCGCCGCGAGCCGAAACTCGTCGAGGAGACCGTCTCGCGCGTCTACCAGCGGCGCCCGAACCAGTCGCGCGTGGTCCAGCTGCGCCACTGGCAGGCGAAACCGCCGAAGCGCTCAGGGCCACGCGGCGAGGTCAACGTGAGCGTGAACCACGAGATGGACGAGGACATCGTGAACTTCGCCTTCAAGCCCTCCGCGCGGCGCAAGTTCGACTACCGCATCCTCGGCCGCCAGGTGCTCGGCGACCACGTGATCTACCGGCTCGGCTTCGAGCCGCGCTCGGTGATCGACTTCCTGGAGCCGAGCGGCGAGGTGTGGGTGGACACGCGCGACTACGTGATCGTGCGGCAGGAGATCACGTTCCGGCAGTCGCCGGTGCCGCTCTTCCTGCGCGGCATCGACCGCATGGTCGTCGAGCGAAGGCAGGTGGACGGCTTCTGGGTCCTGTCGCGCGTGCTCGCGCGCGTGCGGACGACGATCCCGCTGCCGCAGGTCGGCACCAGCATCGATCTCGCCCTCCAGTTCGACGACTACGCGCTCAACACGGGCCTTCCCGATTCGCTCTTCCAGGCGTCGGCGGGGGCGGAGCGCATGGGAGACGCGCGATGAGCCGCCCGCGCGTCCCTGGCGCCGCGGTTCTCGCACTCGTGAGCGTGGCGGCGGTCGCGGCCGCGCCCTCGGCCGGGCGCGCGCAGGAGGCGCCGGCCGACAGCGCGATGCACGCCTGGATGCGCTCGATGACGGACTCGACCGACGCCTACTTCGGGGTCGCCGCCGAGCCGCCCGACACGGCGGGCCTCGACTCCGCGCTCGAAGCGGGGCTCGCGCTGCCGCCCGGGGCGACGTTGCGGAGCCGCCCGCGGCTCACGTTCGGGCCGCTCTTCGAGTTCAACCGCGCCATCGCCGCGGCGTATGGCGGCTGGACCTCCGTCGCCCTCGGGCCCGCGCGCCTGAACGGGTCGCTCCAGTGGGCGAACGGTCC
>CAZPVG010000090.1:0-11623 GCA_964589945.1 uncultured bacterium | reverse complement strand
CTGCCGCAGGACGCGCTCTACCTGGGCGGCTCGCACTCGCTCATCACCGTGGACCCGCGCTCGCTCGCCGGCACCGGGCGCACGGTGGCCCACGCCGAGGTCTTCCTGCTCGACGACCTCTTCGAGGTGCTGCGCCTGCGACGGAACTCCGCGTTCCCGATCCAGGTGGGCGCGTTCGGCGCGACCGCGGCCCGCTGGGGCTACGATCCCGCGACCGGTGCGCCGCGACTCACGGCCCGCGACTGGCCGGGCCGCGAGCAGTGGATGTCGGAGGCCGGCGTCTCCGTGATGTACCGTCCCGGGCTCCCCCGGCCCGACTCGTTCCTGCGCCTCGACGTGGCCTGGCCGCTCGGCCCGAACGACCGCTCGGCGAAGGTGTCTCTGAGCTGGAGGCGCACGCTGTACCTGCTGGGCGGCCAGTAGCCGCGTCGCCAACCGGGCCGCGCGCGGGCGCCCGGCGGGCGAACCGCACCGGAGGATGCATGAACGCGCGCTTCATCCCGCTTCCCGACCGTCGCGACGTGCCGCCGGACGAGATGCGCCGGCTCGCCGCGGAATTTCTCGCGACGATGCGGCGCCGCCGCACGGTGCGCGAGTTCTCGGACCGGCCCGTGCCGCGCGCGGCGATCGAGGACTGCCTGCGCGCGGCCGGCACCGCGCCCAACGGCGCGAACCTCCAGCCGTGGCACTTCGTGGCCGTCTCGGATCCCGCGATCAAGCGCCGCATCCGCGAGGCCGCGGAGAAGGAGGAGCGCGAGTTCTACGAGCACCGGGCGCCGCCGGAGTGGCTCGACGCGCTCGCGCCGCTCGGCACCGACGCCAGCAAGCCGTTCCTCGAGACCGCGCCGTGGCTCGTGGCGATCTTCGCCGAGACGTTCGGCGTGCTGCCCGACGGCCGGAAGGTGAAGCACTACTACGTGCAGGAGTCGGTCGGCATCGCGACCGGCCTGCTCGTGACCGCGCTGCACCACTGCGGCCTCGCGACCCTCACCCACACGCCGAGCCCGATGGGGTTCCTGAACGACATCCTCGGGCGGCCGGCGCACGAGCGGCCCTTCCTGCTGCTCGTCACCGGCTACCCGGCGGAGGGCGCGCGCGTTCCCGAGATCACGAAGAAGCCACTCGAGCAGATCGCGACGTTCCTCTGAGACCGAAGAGGGCCGCGGGGATGGACGACAGCTTCCGCAACGTCTACGACGACAACACCCGGGCCGGCGCCTACGCGTCGCTCGAGTTCCCGAACACGTACTGGCTCGCCTACCGCGACCTGCCGGAGATCGTCCGCCGCTTCGCGCCGGGCCGCCGTGCGCTCGACTTCGGCTGCGGCGCGGGGCGCTCGACGAGGTTCCTGCGCGGGCTCGGGTTCGAGGTGACCGGCGTGGACATCGCCGGGGAGATGCTGGCGCGCGCCCGCGAGACCGATCCGCACGGGGACTACCGGCGGATCCCCGACGGCGACGCGGACGGCCTCGAGGCCGGGGCGTACGACCTCGTCCTGTCGGTGTTCGCGTTCGACAACGTGCCGACGCTGGAGCGCAAGGTCGCGCTGTTCTCGGGCCTGCGCCGGCGCCTCTCGCCCGGCGGCCGCATCGTGAGCCTCGTCTCCTCGACCGACATCTACGTGAACGAGTGGGCCTCGTTCTCGACCCACGAGTTCGCGGGCAACTTCACGGCCCGGGACGGCGACACGGTCTACACGCGCATGCTGGACGTGGCGGACCGGCGTCCGGTCGCCGATGTCCGCTGCTCCGACGAGTGCTACCGCGAGGTCTACCACCGGGCGGGCCTCGAAGTGTTCGACGTGTTCCGGCCGCTCGGGCGAGCGGACGAGCCCTACGCCTGGGTCAGCGAGACGCGCGTAGCGCCGTGGGTGATCTGGGTCCTCGGCGCGGCCGCGGGGGGCCGCGCGGCGTAATGAAGCGCCCCGGGGGACGAATCCCCCGGGGCCCCGGACGCCGCCCGTTTCCCCTTGCCCTGGCACCGAGGGCGGCGCCGTTACCTCAACGCCCCCGGCGATTGGCGCCGTTGTGCTTCATGCGCCAGATGTGGCGGCTCTGCCTGTTCTGCGCGCGGTTGATGCGCATCCGCTCGCGGGCGGTCACCTTGCCGTTCGCCTTTGCGCGGCACTCCATGCGGTGGATGTGGCGCTGGCCGGCGCGGAGCGAGCGGGCCTCGCCGCGGGTCAGCTGGCCGCTGTGGACGCCCTGATGGATGCGGACGTGCTGGCGCGCCTCGCGACGATCGATGCGCGGCGTGGCGGTGCCGGCGGCGGCGAGCGAAGCGGTGAACATGGCCGCGGCCAGCGTCAGGATCAGCACTCGGAACGCCTTCATGATTTCCTCCTCGAGGCCTCGCCTCGGTCGGTGGGCCCCGTGGCCCTGGGGAGTCGGTCACTGCGTTTGCGGGCCCTCGGCCCGCGACGCCGCTGCACTCCTGCAGGCCGTGTGCCGCCCGGGCCGATCCGCCTCGCGGTGATGCGGCGCAAGGAGTTGGGCCGTTCCCGGACGCGGGACGCCGCGGCCGGGTGAACCGTGAGGTTCACCCGGCCGCAGGGCGCGTGACCGGATCGGGGCAGTCGGGCAGGCGCTACACCTCGATCGTGCCCGTGAGGTAGTCCACCGCGTGGCCGGCGACCGTCACGCGCCCGCCGCGGTCCTCGCACCACAGCTCGCCGCCGCGCTTCGAAACCTGGCGCGCGTGCAGCTTCGGCCGGCCGAGCCGCTGCGCCCAGAACGGCGTGAGCTGGCAGTGGGCGGCGCCCGTGACGGGATCCTCGTTCACGCCGGCCTGCGGCACGAAGTAGCGCGAGGCGAAGTCGCTCCGCTCGCCCGGCGCGGTCGCGATCACGCCGAACGCCTCGATGCGCGCGACCTTCGCGAAGTCGGGCGAGAGCGCCACGACCTCGGCCTCGCTCCCGAACAGCGCCATCATCTTGACGCCGAGCCACGTCTCGAGCGGCGCGGCGCCGAGCGCCTCGACGAGGAGCGCCGGCGTGTCCACCCGCCGGCTCGGGTAGGCGGGCAGGTCGAGCGCGAGCCGCTCGCCCTGGCGCGTCACGACCAGCGGCCCGCTGCGCGAGGCGAACGTCACGCCGTCGCGGCCGGGCTCGAGGTGGTTCATGAGCACGTGAGCCGACGCCAGCGTCGCGTGCCCGCACAGCTCGACCTCGATCGCCGGCGTGAACCAGCGGATGTGCCAGCCGTGCGACTCGTCTACGAGGAACGCCGTCTCGCTGAGGTTGTTCTCGGCCGCGATCGCGAGCATCAGGTCGTCGGGCAGCCACGCTTCGAGCGGCACGACGGCCGCGGGATTGCCCCCGAGGCGCGTGCTCGTGAACGCGTCCACCTGCCAGAGCTTCAGCTGCATGGCCCCTCGCTCCTGTCGCGGCCGGCGGGCCTCACGCCGAGAGGTCCAGCTCGAGGTAGCGCACGCCGGGCAGCGGGTTCGGGTAGTAGGCGGGGATGTCGCGGAAGCCGAGCGACTCGTAGAGCGTGTTCGCCGGCACCATGCGGTCGGGCAGCGTGTCGAGGCGCATCGCGCGGTAGCCCGCGGCCTTCGCCTCGGCCACGAGCCGACCGGCGAGCGCGCGGCCCACGCCGTGCCCGCGCGCGAAGTCCCGCACGTAGAGCCGTTTCATCTCGCACACGCCGTCGCCGATCGCGCGCAGGGCGATGACGCCGGCGAGCCGGCCGTCGAGCTCGGCGAGCAGCAGCCGTCCCGCAGGGGGCGCGTACCTGCCGGGCAGCGCGACCAGCTCCTGCTCGAAGCCCTGGAAACAGAGGTCCGCCTGCAGCCAGCCCTCGTACTCGCGGAACAGCTCCCGGACGTCGTCGAGGTCGGCGTCGTGCGCAGGTCGCAGCGTGAGCGCGGCGTTCATGCGGGGAAGGCTAGCATCGCGAGGCGGCTCGCGGGAGGCCCTGCTCCCGCGCTCAGCGGCGCACGAGCCGCGCGCGGCCGATCCACGCCGCGGCCAGCAGCGCCGCCGTGAGCGCCAGCGCGAGCGTCCAGAGCTGCGGGCTGCGGGGCGCGGTCACGCCGGTGTAGTCGAGCCCCGCGAGCCGGTGCATCGGCCCGACGTACCACGCGAACAGCAGCAGGACTTCGAAGAAGCGCGTCCCCCCGGTCCACGTGCCGAGCGCGAGCGCCAGCGCCGGCACGAGCAGGCTCCCCAGCATCCAGCCGGCGGCCCAGTCCGGGTGGCCGGTCACGGCGAAGCGCAGCAGCGACGCCGCCCCGAGCGCGAGATAGAGCAGCATCCCGGCGAGCGCGCCCGCCGCGAGGGGGCGCGCCACCGGGCGGGCGACGCTGAAGACGAGCGGTTCCGTGCCGTCCCGCCGGTCGCGGGCGCCGAGCGCGCCCAGGAACAGCAGGGGCCAGACCGAGAGCACCGGCAGCAGCCCGAAGCGTACGACGTCGAACGGCGCGAACACCGTGGCGATCACCAGGCCGCCGGCGACCGCGTACCACCACGGCGACTGGCCGTGGAGCAGCAGCGCCAGCTCCGCGCGCACGAGGCCCGTGAAGCCGAGGCCGCGCGTCGCGGGCGCGAGGGCGGCCACCGACGTCGTGCGGCGCGCCGCCACGGCCGCCGGCCGCGTGCGCGCGAACCACGCCCACGGGCGCGAGGCGCGGCCGGCGCCCGCGCGGGCCGGGCGCTCGAAGCGGTCGAAGGCCAGCGCCGCGAGCGCGACGAGCCCCGCGGCGGCGGCGAGCCACAGCGCCCGCGACGCGAGCGCGCCGGCGTCCCACCGCAACCCGCGCCAGGGGAATGTCTCCTGCGCGACGCCGCGCCAGCGCGACGAGACGTCCACGCCCAGGCTGAGCTGGTTGAAGTCCACGGGGATCTCCGGATGCAGCGCGTGCAGGCGCACGGACGTCTCGCGCATCACGCTCGGGATGGCGAGCAGGTCGTGGGAGCCCGATGCGTTCGCGTGGGTGCCGAGGAGGCCGGAGACGAGCAACCCCATCGAGGCGAAGAACCACGCCACGTTGCCGCCGCCGCCCGCCAGCCACGGCACGCACTCGAACAGCACCGCCCCCGCCGAGACGAACGCCGCCACGGGCAGCGCGATGGCGAAGAGCGGCAGGGCCGTCGCGAGCGGGTCGAAGCGGCGGTTCTCCCCGAGCAGCCGCTGCGCGACGAGCGCCACGACGAACGCGACGAGCAGCATCGAGACGAACACCATCAGGTGGCTCAGGGCCTTCGACGCGAGGTAGCGCCGCCGGCTCACGCGCGCCGCGGCGAGGATCGGCCCGACGCCCGTGCGCCGGTCGCGCTCGATCGAGCCGCGCACCAGGTAGAAGCCGAAGATCAGGAAGTACAGGCCCGTGAGGATGCCCACGAGCGTGCCCACCCACTCGGGCCCGTACTCGGGACGGAAGCGGTCGTGCATGACGTACGTGCGGTAGCCCGCGATCGCGGGCGGGAGCATGCCGTTCGTGAGCCAGACCATCACGAGCAGCGAGACGACGAGGCCCGGCCGGCGCGCGCGCTCGAGGAAGTCGGGCCACGCGAGCCGCCACAGCCCGCCGAGCGGCGTCGCGCGGCCGTCGCCGCGGGCGACGCGGTCCGGCGAGGCGACCGCCGCGCTCATGCGGCCCCGGCGCCGGCCGCCTCGCGGCGCGCGGCGAAGTGCGCGAGGTAGACGTCCTCGAGCGAGGGCTCGAGCGGCCGGGCGTCGGGCCGCGGCGCCGCGGCCGCGACGACGCGCAGCGTCATGACCGCGCCGCGACGCAGCGCCGCGCCGACGGTCCAGTTGCGGCGCGCGGCGTCGAGGTCGCCGGGGCGGATGTCGAGCTCCCACACCCGACCGCGCACGGCTTCCACGAGCCGCTCCGGCGAATCGTCGGCCACCACGCGGCCGTCACCGAGCAGCACGAGCCGCGAGGCCACCGCCTCGACGTCCGAGACGATGTGCGTCGAGAGGATCACGATGCGCTCGCCCGCCAGCTCCGAGAGCAGGTTGCGGAAGCGCACGCGCTCCTCGGGGTCGAGCCCCGCGGTGGGCTCGTCCACGATGAGGAGCTGCGGGTCGTTGAGCAGCGCCTGCGCGATGCCGACGCGCTGGCGCATGCCGCCCGAGAAGCCGCCGAGCGGGCGGTTCCGCGCGTCGGAGAGGTTGACCAGCTCGAGCAGCCCGTCGATGCGCCGGCGCGCGGCGCGCGAATCGAGGCCCTTCGCGGCGGCGAGGTAGTCGAGGAACTCGACCGCCGAGAGCTGCGGGTAGACGCCGAAGTCCTGCGGCAGGTAGCCGAGCACCTCGCGCACGGCGTCGGGGTGGCGCGCGAGGTCGGTGCCGTTCCACGTCACGCGGCCCGCCGAGGGGCGCACGAGCGTGGCGAGGATCTTCATGAGCGTCGTCTTGCCGGCGCCGTTCGGCCCCAGCAGGCCGAACACGCCGGGCCCGAGCTCGAGCGAGAGGCTGGAGAGGGCCCAGCCGCGGCCCGGGTAGCGCTTGCCGACGCCTTCGATGACGAGCTGCACGGGGAGCCTCCGGGAGGATGCGGGTGCACCGAGTACGCGCGCGCCGGGGCCGCGGTTTCGCCGGGCGGCCGGGCGGGCCGAGCCAGGTCGCTTCGCGGAGCCCGCCCTGCGGCCGGCCCCGATCGCCCCTGTGGCTTGCGCGCCCGGCGCGCAGGCCGGAAGGTTGCGCGCCATGAACCTCCACACCCTTCTCGCCGCCCTGCCCGTCTTCGCCGTCGCCGCCGCCCTGACGCAGGGCGGGTCCGCCGCGGCCACGCCCGGCCGCTTCGAGTTCCGCACCGTGAAGGTGAAGGGCGTCGCGCACCGCTTCGCCGTGTGGCTGCCGCCCGGGTTCACGAAGGACGGCCCGAAGCGGCCCGCGATCCTGTTCCTGCACGGCTCGGGCGAGAGCGGCACCGACGGCGAGAAGGAGACGAAGGTGGGCCTGGGACCCGCGCTCGAGGCGCATCCGGAGCGCTGGCCGTTCGTGGTGGTGATGCCGCAGAAGCCGTCGGAGTTCGAGGAGTGGTGGGAGCACGAGGACCTCGCGTTCGCCGCGCTCGACGACGCCGCGCGCGTCTACCGCCTCGACGAGCGCCGCGTCGCGCTGGTCGGCATGTCGCAGGGCGGCCACGGCGCGTGGATGATGGCCGCGCGCTACCCGGACCGCTGGCGCTGCGTGGTGCCGATCTGCGGCTACGCGCGCGCCCACACGGTCGCGCCGCGCATCAGCCGGCTGCCGGTGTGGTGCTTCCAGGGCCTGAAGGACGACGTCGTGAACCCGCACGAGACCCGGGAGATCGTGCGCTGGCTGCGCGACATCGAGAAGCGCGACGGCCTCGACACGACGCTCGTGCGCGCGACGTTCTTCCCCGACGCGAACCACGACGCCTGGGACCCCGCGTTCGCCGAGCCGGAGCTGCCCGTGTGGATCGCGCAGCACCTCGCGGCGAAGTGACCGCGTCTGCGCGCGCCGCTCAGCGGTAGAGGGACTTCACCGCGCCCCAGGTGCGGTTGACGGTCGGGGTCGCGCAGGGGCTGTTGTTGCCTCCCTGCGCGTTGAAAGTGGCCCCGGACGACCCGGGATACGCCTCGTTGTAGACGACGTAGTCGCCGACGCCTGCCGGCTGCGACAGGGTCAGCTCGGTCAGCCTCAGGCACGCGCCGGTGCCGCACCCCTCGCAGGCGTCCGCACCGACGGTCTTGGCGTGCAGGAAGATGACCTGCTCGACGAGGTACGACTCGACGTTGCCGTAGACCATGCGCTCGTACCCCGGCGGCACGGAGGCGGCGGAGTTGATCCGGAACGTGCCCGGGCCGTCGAGCCCCTGCTGGATGACCCAGCCCTGCACCGGCACCGTGTCGCCCCAGAGCGAGGGGCAGTCCGGGGTGAGCGGTAACGCCGTGGGGTCGAAGCTCGGCACGATCGCGTCGGCACGGCACTGCCCCGCGGCGGTCTGCCACCAGGGCGGAAGGTCCCCCGAGGTCACGAAGACGCCGATGATCACGGACGCGCCCATGAACTGAGGCATGTCGGCGGGCGGGACCACCGAGACCGCGAGCACGTCCATGCCGGTGTCGGCGTCGCAGGCGAACAGTCTCTGCGACGCCCCGCCCGACTCGAAGCACTGGTCCCACGCCATCGAAAAACCCGAGGCGGACGCGGGCGCGGCGGGCGCGGCGAGCAGGAGGAGCGTGAGCAGGAAGGTCTTGCGCATGTGCGGCTCCGGCGCGTTGAGCGGGGCGGCACCGGCTGCGGAGCGCATCTCTCGGGGGTGAGCGGGCGGCCGGGGTGGGGTCCCGCGGTGCAAGGCCGAATTCTACGCGCGGCTTCTACTCCGGCACGAGCGCCTTTTCTCCACTCGCCCGCCGAAGGCGCGGGACGTCACCCCACCCGCTGCCACACGCGGCCGGCGCACTCGCGGGCGCGCGCGGCGATCTCGGCCTCGTCGGCCGTCACCAGCGTGCCGTTGTCCATCACGACGCTGCCCGCCACGACCACGCCGGAGACCGGCGCGCGCAGCAGCCCCGACCACAGGTGGGCCTGCAGCGTCTGCGTCGAGAACTCGGTCGCGGGACGGTAGTCCACCAGGATGAAGTCGGCGGGCGCGCCCGCGCGGATGCGCCCCAGCTCCTCGCCGAAGTGGTCGGTGGCCCAGTGCGCGCCGGCGAGGAACAGCCGCCGGTAGTGCGCGTCGGCCATGCGAGGGGCGAACGGGCCGTCGGGCACCGGCGGCGCGTTGGCTCCGTCGTCGCTGCCCCAGGCGACCGGGGCCTCGCGCACGAGCTGGGTGGCGGCGCCGGTGCCGGTCGCGCACAGCGAGTCGCCGCGCTCGCGGACCGCGCCGATCAGGTCGCGCGGCGCGCGCTCGGCGTGCGCCCACAGCGCGGGCAGGGCGGTCGCCGGCAGCACTTCGCCGCGGTTCCAGCGCTCGGCGGGCGTCAGGTCGAGATCGAGGTCCACGTGCACCGAGAAGTCGCCGGCGCTCTCGAGCGCCTCGGCGAGCAGCGTCTCGATGCCGTTCAGGCTCGTCGCCTGTACGCCGAGCATGCCCCGCAGCCGCCCGCGGCGTGTCTTCGCGAGGTCGCGCGCGAAGCCCACGCACTCGTCGATCGCGGCGCGGCGCTCGAGCGGCGTGTCGGGCTCGGCGGCGCCGTAGCAGGTGGCGACCCGCACGCCCAGCTCGTCGGCGGCGCCGACGACCTCGGCGAGCGACAGGTCGAGGCAGGCGCCCGAACGGTGGAAGTCCACGACGGTCGTGACGCCGTGGCGCACGCCCTCGGCGAGCGCCGCCTTCACGGCCCACCGCACGTCCTCGGCCGACAGCGTGCGGTCGTAGCGGTCCCACTCCGCGGCACCGCGCAGGCCCAGCCCGCGCGCGAGGTGGCGCGCGAGGTGCGCGTGCGCGTTCACGAACCCGGGCATGAGCACGCGCCCGCGCGCGTGCCACAGCATCTCGTCCGGATAGGAATGGGCGAGGTCGCCGAGCGTCGAGACGGACGCGATGTGCGCGCCCACGACGCGCAGGGCGGCGTTCTCGAACACCTGCGGCTCGGGGCCGCCCGTCACGATCGTGCAGGGCCCGACGATCACCCGAGCATCCCCGAGGCTTCGGCGCGCCGCAGCAGCTTGTGGCCCTCGTCGTGCGCGTCGAAGTTGACCTGGTTCGGGTCGAGCCCGGGCCAGGTTTCGCGCTCGTAGAGCACGCGGCCGGCCGCCACCGTGAGCAGCACGTCGCGCTGGCAGGCGCCGAAGACCAGCGCCGTGTACGGGTCCTCGACCGCGAACGGCGCCGAGTACGGCCCCTCGATGTCGGTTACGGCGAGGTCCGCCTGCTTGCCGACCTCGAGCGAGCCCGTCGCGTCGGCGATGCCGAGCGCGCGCGCGCCGTCGATCGTCGCCAGCGCGAGCACGTCCTTTGCGCTCATCGGCGCCTCGCGCCGCCGGACGCGCGAGAGCCCGCCGGCGAGCCCCATCTCGTGGAACATGTCGAGGCGGTTGTTGCACGGCGGGCCGTCGGCGCCGATCCCGCAGCGAATGCCCTTCTCGCGCCAGGTCGCGACGTCGGCGATGCCGGAGCCCAGCTTGAGGTTCGCGCCGGGGCAGTGGACGAGCGCGGCGTCGGCGTCGCGCACGAGGTTCATCTCGGCGTCGTCGAGCTGCACGCCGTGGGCGCCCACGAAGCGCTCTCCGAGGAGCCCGTGCTTGGCGAAGTAGGGCGCGGCGTGGCAGCCGACCGCGGCCTTGACCTCGGCCCCCTCGGTGGGCGCCTCGGCGATGTGCGTGTGCACGATCAGGCCGCGCTCGGCCGCCGCGTCGCGCACGTCGAGCCACAGGCCCTCGCTGCACGAGAGGATGAAGCGCGGCGCGAGCGAGACGCGCAGCCGGCCGTCCGCCTTGCCATGCCAGCGGTCCGCCACCGCGAGCGCGCGGGCGAGCACGATGCTCGCGTGCTGCGCCATGCCTTCCGGAACGCCTTCGCCCACGTCCATGAGCGCCTGGCCGAACGTCGCGCGGATCCCGCTGTCGGCGAACACCTGCCCGATCGCGTCGGTGTGGCGCGTGGTGCCCATGTCGTTCACGCACGTCACGCCGCCCGAGACCATCTCGAGCAGCGACAGGCGGGCCGAAGCCGCGATCGAGTTCTCGGTGTGGTGCCACTCGAGCGGCCAGATGCGCTCGCGGAGCCAGCGCAGGAGGTCGTTCTGCTCCGCCAGGCCGCGGAACAGCGTCTGGCAGACGTGCACGTGCGCGTGGATGAACCCGGGCGTCACGAGCGCGTTCGTGGCGTCGAACGTGCGCTCGGCGCGGCCGCCGGGCAGGGCCCGGAGCGCCTCGGGAACCGTTGCTCCCAGCGCGGCGATGCGGTCGTCGACGACCAGCAGATCGCCCTTGGTCACGGTGCCGGCGGCGTCCATGCACACCAGCGTCCCGCCTTCGACGAGAAGGGAGCTCAGGGTACGGCCTCCGTGCAGTAGGTCCTGCGCACCGACGTCCGTGCCGGTCGCGCGAGGCACGTTGGCACCGTCGCGGGCGGGGGTCAAGGGATGACGCTGCCGCTCTTCTGGTCCATCATGGCCGCATTCCTCAGGGAGACGCCCCAACCATGAGCCGCAGGGTCCGCCTCTTCATCGCCACGAGTCTCGACGGATACATCGCCGGCCCCGACGAGTCGCTCGACTGGCTGTTCAGCGATTCCGACTACGGCTACGACGCGTTCCTGGCCGAGGTGGACACGCTGGCGATGGGGCGGCGCACCTACGAGGTCGTGAAGTCCTTCGGGGAGTGGCCCTACGACGGGCTCGCGACGTGGGTGTTCACGAGCCGCGGGCAAATGCCGCACGACGGCAAGGTGCACTTCACGGCGGAGCCGCCCGCGGACTGGCTCCGGAAGGTCGAGGCCGTGCCGGGCCGCGACGTGTGGGTGGTGGGAGGCGGGACGCTGATCCGTTCCTTCCTCGACGCGCGGCTGGTGGACGAGATGACGATCGCGGTGCACCCGGTCGTGCTGGGCGGGGGCACCCCGCTCTTTCCGCCCGGCACGCTGCGCCACAAGCTGCGCCTCGCCCACGTGCACTCGTACCCGTCGGGCCTCGTGTCCAGCACCTACGTCGTCCAGACCTGAAAGGAGGTTCACCGGGCCGGCGCCCGAGGCGGCC
>CAZPVG010000089.1:10527-14948 GCA_964589945.1 uncultured bacterium | reverse complement strand
AGCAGAACGTTCCCAACCCACCGCCGCGCGGCGTTGTCATTCTCCGGACCTCTACATGCCGTACGGCATGTCGGGGCCGGGGTGTGCCGGCCGCGCGCCGCGCTACTTGCGCTTCGGCGGCACGATTCCCGGCACGCCCTCGGCGATCGTCAGGCCCGTGAGCCAGTCCACGATCGACACGGTCGCCCGCTTGCCGTCGGGCGAGAACCCGAACGACTCGACGGCGTCGGTCGAGCCGGCGAACAGCGTGTCGGTGCGGCCGCCCCCGCCGCGCCATGCGGACAGTGGGCGGCGCAGGAGCACGGGGTGTCCGTCGTCGCGCATCGCGACGTACACGATCGCGCTGCCGTCCGGAGTCCAGCGCGAGCGGCCAATCTGCACGGTACCGACGGCGACCTGGAGCGGCACCGGTGAAGGCATCGGCTTGAGAGTCTCCAGGTCGAAGACCCCGAGATTCGCCGCGAGGGTCCCCGTGTCCATGATGAGCGAGGCGTACCGGCCGTCCGGCGACAGGTCGGGGATCAGCGTCCCGCTGCGAAGCAGGTGCTCGCCGGGGCCGCCTGCGGCCGGGACACGCCAGAGCCCCGCCTTGGCGGGATTCGACGAGCTGTAGATGACCGTGCGGTTGTCCGGGCTGATCCCCGGGTTCTCCGCGTCCAGGCTGTCGTGCGAAACCTGCCGCGGCGCGCTGCCGTCCCGCCGGGCCGTCCAGATCTCGAATGCGCCGCTCCGGTTCGAGCTCCAGTAGATCGACTGGCCGTCGTGCGAATAGACGGGGTCCCAGTCGTCCGCCGGATCGTCGGTCACGCGGTGCATCTCGCCGCTCTCGACCGACACCTCCCACAGGTCCAGCGTGCCGCCGCGGTTCGAGGAGAACAGCACCGACTTGCCGTCGGGCGAGTAGACCGGCTGGCGGTCGATCGCGACGCCGCTCGTGAGCAAGCGGCCATCCGCCATCGTTCGGTTCCCGACCGCCACCTCGCGAAGGTTCTCCCGGGCGATCGTGCTCGAGAGCACCAGCCGGCCGTCGGGGAGCAGGTCCAGCATCACCGGGAAGTCGTTGAGCCACCCGAGCGGTGCGTAGCGGCCGGAGCGCACGTCGAGGCGGTACAACCGGCCCGAGGAGCCCCGCTGGACCGCCACGATGCCTTCGCCTTCGGCCACGATGATGCCGCTGCCCGAGCCGTCCCAGGCGGGCGAGGAGAGCACCGCGCCGTTGGGGGCGGGGAAGTCCCGGGCCTTGCCGGTCGCGACGTCCACGACGATCACCGCGTTGGGGGCGTTCTGGCTGCCGCTCTGGATCATCGCGACCTGCCGGCCGTCGCGCGACCAGCGCGGGTTGGACAGCAGGACCGAGGGGCGCGACCAGAGCTCGCGGCGCCCGGTGCCGTCGCTCTTCACGAGCAGCAGTTGCGCCCGCACTCCCGAGGAGTCGCCGGTGCCGAAGATGAACGCGATCTGGTTGCCGTCCGGCGACGCGTCGGCGTCCGTCGCGTGGTCGATGAGCAGGCGCGGCGAGCCGCCGATGACGGGCACGCGCCAGACGGCCTGCTGCGGGCCGGAGCCGCGGCTGAACAGGATGCTGCCCCCGTCGGCGGTGAACCGGGGCAGGCCGTCGGCTTCGTTCGTGAGCTTCACCTCGCTGCGGGTGACCATGTCCATGAGCCAGATGCCCTGGCCGTTCTGGCGCACGGCGCTGAACGTGATCAGGCGGCCGTCGGGCGAGACCGCGGGCTGCGTGTCGCGGTTGCCCTGCGACAGCGTCGAAACGCGGATCGAGCTCTCGCCCGAAGGCGGCGCCGTCAGGCGCCCCGCCACGTAGCCCGCCGCCACCAGCACGAGGGCGCCGGCGACCTGCAGCCAGCGGACGCGGGTCCATCGGCGCGCCCGCACGGTCCCGACCACGCCGGGGGCGCGCGTGTCCACGCCCGAGAGCATGTCGAGCGCGAACGCGAGGTCGCGCGCGGACTGGAAGCGCGCGCGGGGGTCCTTCTCGAGGCAGCGCGTGACGACGCGCGCGAGCCCGGGCGGAACCGTCGGGGGCAGCGGCGGCGGCTCCTCGGTGAGGATCGCGTGCATCGTCTCGACCGCCGAGCCGCGCGAGAACGGGCGCGTGCCCGAGAGCATCTCATGCAGCATCGTGCCGAGCGCGAACAGGTCGGCACGTGCGTCCACGACCTCGCCGCGCACCTGCTCGGGCGCCATGTAGCCGACGGTCCCGATCACCATGCCCGCGGAGGTCGGCCGCCCGGTGACCGCGGCGTCGTCCGTCGGAACGGTGACGCGCGCCAGGCCGAAGTCCAGCACCTGCGGGCGGCCCTCGTCGGCGATCGCGACGTTCTCGGGCTTGAGGTCGCGGTGCACGATGCCCTTCTCGTGCGCGGCGGCGAGGCCGGCGGCGATGCCCGAGGCGATGCGAAGCGTCTCGCGCAGGGGCAGGGCACCCTTCGCCAGCCGGTCGCGCAGCGTGCCGCCGGGGACCAGCTCCTGCACGACGTAGGCCATGCCGCCCTCGGTGCCGACGTCGAACACGGTCACGATGTTCGGGTGGCGCAGCGATCCGGCGGCGCGCCCCTCCTGGTCGAAGCGGCGCATGCGCTCGGCGTCGGCGGAGAACTCGGCCGGCAGGACCTTGATCGCCACTTCGCGGTCGAGCCGCGGGTCGCGGGCGCGGTACACCTCGCCCATGCCGCCGGCCCCGAGCGGGGCGACGATCTCGTACGGGCCGAGCCGGGTGCCGGGAGAGAGGGTCACGAAGCGCGCAGGATAGGCGAGGCGGGCAAAGCGGCGCCACCCGTTCCGCGCCCGGCGCTCGGCCGCGAAGGAACGGCGCTCGTCGGGGCCTGACCCTCGTCCGACGGCCGCCGTCCGGCGTCGCGCACCCGCGGGTGTAGCGTCGCGCACGCGGCCCGGTGGGAGGCATCGCACGCGGAGCGTCGATCGTCGCGCCGGCCGTCACCGCGCGCTCCCCCCCACTCGAGCTCCCCCCAGGAGGAGAGGTCGACATGCGCAAGCTCAGCGTCTTTCTGTTCGCGCTCGCCGCGCTTCTGCCGGCTCAGGGCCGGGCGGCACGGCTCCGCATCGATCCCGCGTCGCACCCCGCGCTGTCCCATCGCCACGGCCTGGAGCTCGGTGTCGGCATGCTCTCCGAAGCGCGGACGGGCACGTCCGTGGGCGTCGGGGGCACCGTGGTCGCCAGCGCCGACGCCAGCGGGCTCATGGGCACGGTCACCTACCTGTACGGCCTCGACGACCGCCTGGCGCTCACGCTGAGCGGCGGCGGCCTGTCGGCGGACGCCTCGACTTCGGTCTCCGGCGGCAACGCCCTCGTCGAGACGTCGTCGGTGTCGAGGGCGCTCGTCGGCATGCGCTGGTTCTTCCCCGCGGTGGAGCAACGCGGTGTCCTGCGCCCCTATGTGGCCGTCGGTGTCGGACCCTTCGTCGGCCACGCCTCGAACGTGGTCGCCGGCTCGACGACGCAGGTCGAGGACCGGACCGAGACGGCGCTCGGCGGCCGGCTGGGCCTCGGAGCGACGCTCGGCCTCAACTCCTGGCTCGCGATCGGGGCCGGCGCCGGCTACAACTTCGTGGGCGACTTCAGCGAGCGCATCGGGGCGAGGCGCAACTACTCGAGCCCCGACTTCCTGGTGTCGCTCGCCTGGCGCTTCGGGCAGAAGACGCTCCCGTAGCGGCTCCCGCCGCGGGCGCGCCGGCGGCGCTCGGGTGCCCGCTTCGCGTCGCACGCCTCGCGGCGGCGCTCCGTTCCTCCGGAGCGCCGCCGCGTGCATTCCCCACGAACCGATCCGCGGCCGTTGCGCGGACGGGACACGCCCGCGAGTTCAGACGGCCGCGTGCACCGGCAGCGCCGCCTCGACGACGGCGTCCGGCTGCTCCTCCTCGCCGATCGCGGGCGCGACGAGCTTGTAGAGGACCGGCGTCACGATGCGGGCGAGCAGCGTGCTCGAGACGAGACCGCCGATGATCACCCATGCCAGGGGCGCGTACATGGCGGTCCCCTGGATCGCGATGGGCAGCAGGCCGCCGATCGCGGTCAGGCTGGTGAGCACGATGGGCAGGAACCGCACCTCGCCTGCCTTGCGGATCGCCTCCTCGAGCGGCATGCCGCGCTCGCGGAGTTGGTTCGTGAGGTCCACGAGCAGGATGCTGGTCTTGATCTCGATGCCGATCAGCGCGACGAAGCCGATGGTGGCGGTGAACGACAGCGTGTGGCCGGTCAGGAACAGCGCCGCGATGCCGCCGGCGATGCCCAGCGGCATCACCGAGGCCACGATCAGCGTCGAGCGGAACGTGCGGAACTCGAGCACGAGGATGGCGAGGATGCCGAAGAGGGCGACGAGGATCGCCCCGCCGATCCCGTAGCCAACAGATCGCGGAGCTTCGCGGATAGTGCCACCGTGGTT
>CAZPVG010000089.1:0-10427 GCA_964589945.1 uncultured bacterium | reverse complement strand
CCATCCGGGAGGCTCCATGAGAGCGGCACTCGTTCTTCTCCTGCTGTCCGTCATTCCGGCGTCCGCCCGCGCAGCCGCCGCGCCGCAGGCGATTCCGGCGCCCGCCGCGATCGACCACGCGGCCCGCAGCCTCATGGCGCGCGAGCACGTGCAGGGCCTCGCGCTCGCGGTGATCGACTCGGGCCGGGTCCGCTACGTGCAGGCCTACGGCTTCCGCAACGCGGCCCGGCATCTGCCGCTCACGACGCGGACCGTGATGTACGGCGCCTCGCTCACGAAGACGGCCTTCACGGACCTGGTCCTGCAGCTCGTGGACGAGGGTCTGCTCTCGCTGGACACGCCGATCGCGGAGCTGCTGCCGAAGCCGCTTCCCGAGTACGACGACTATCGCGACCTCGCCGGCGACGGACGCTGGCGAGCGCTCACACCGCGCATCCTGCTGACGCACTCCTCCGGCCTCGCGAACTTCCGCTGGCTCGAGCCGGACCGGAAGCACCACTTCCACTTCACGCCCGGCACGCGCTACGCCTACTCGGGCGACGGCTTCTACCTGCTCCAGTTCGTGCTCGAGCAGGGCCTCGGGATCGACGTGGGCCGGGCGATGCAGACGCGCGTCTTCGACCGGTTCGGCCTCGAGCGTACGAGCATGACCTGGCGCGACGACTTCGCCTCCGACCTGGCGGACGGCTACCGGATCGACGGCAGGGAGGAGCCGCACGACCGCCGCGACAACGTGAGCGCGGCGGGCTCGATGGACACCGACATCGAGGACCAGGCGAAGCTCTGGGCAGCGATCATGCGAGGCGACGGCCTGAGCGACTCGCTCCGCGCCGAAATGGTGCGGCCGCAGCTGGCGATCACCTCCGCGCACCAGTTCCCGACGTTCGGCGCGGGCACGGGCGGGTACGACCGCTCGATCGGTCTCGCCGCCGGCCTCGGCCTCGTGACGTTCCGCGGCACGGGCGGACCCGCCTGGTTCAAGGGCGGGCACAACGAGTGGACGGGGAACATGGCCATCGGGCTCGAGAACGGCCGGCGCTGCCTCGTGATGCTCTCGAACGACGTGCGCGCCGAGCGGCTCTACCCCGACCTCGCGCGCGCGATCCTCGGGCCGATCCGCCTGCCGTGGAACTGGGAGTACGACTGGTACCGGCCGCCGGCCGGCCAGGGGCGCTGAACGCGGCTAGATCTGCACCCCACGGAACAGCCGCGCGCCGAGCGTCACCATCACGACCGCGAAGCCGCCCAGCACGCCGAGGCTCACGAGCGGCGGGATCTGCGCGGCGCCGGTCAGGCCGTAGCGGATGCCCTCGACGCCGTAGGTGAGCGGGTCGATCAGCGTGAGCCAGCGCATGGCCGCCGGCAGCCCGTCGATGGGGAAGAGCGCGCCCGAGAGCCCGAAGATCGGGAAGATCACGAAGTTCATGATGAGCTGGAAGCCCTGCATGTCGTCGAGCCGCGAGGCGATCGCGATCCCCAGCGCGGTGAACGTGATGCCGACGAGGACCATGAACCCGAGCGCCAGGACGACCCCGAGCGCGCTCGCGGGCCGGACTCCCAGGAACAGCGAGATCACCAGGATGAGGAAACCCTGGATGAGCGCGCTCGTGGCGCCGCCGAACGTCTGGCCGAGCATGATCTCGAGCCGCGAGACGGGCGCGACGAGCGTCTCCTTGAGGAAGCCGAACTGCTTGTCCCAGATGATCTGGATGCCCGAGAACATCGAGGTGAAGAGCACGGACATCGACACGATTCCCGGCACCACGAACGCGACATAACCGCGCCCCATGTGCGGGCCCTTCACGACCGAGTTGAGCCCGAAGCCCAGGATCACGAGGAAGAAGAGCGGAAACCCGAGGCTGCCGATGATGCGCGGCTTCGAGCGCAGGTAGCGCTTCACGTTGCGCATCCAGATCGTGTACACGATGTCCACGGTCAACGCCTCCAGAGCCGCCGCGCCATGCGCATGCGGTCCTTGCCGCTCGCTTCCTGCTCCCGGATGGTGTGCCCGGTGAAGTGCAGGAACACGTCCTCGAGCGTGGGCTTGTGCACCGCGAGCGACGCGACGCCCACGCCCTGCTCGCTGCAGAGCGTCACGAGCCCGGCGACGTGCCGGTCGGCCTCCTCCAGCTTCACGAGGATGCCGTCATTCCGCATCTCCGCCGACTTCACTGCCGGCATCTCCTGCACGCGGTGCAGCATGCGCGCGTCGTCCGAGGTGCGCAGCGCCACGACGTCGCCGCCGATCTCGCGCTTGAGCGCCTCCGGAGTGTCGGAGGCGACGATCCTGCCGTGGTCGATGATCGCGACCTCGCTGCAGAGCCGGTCCGCCTCCTCCATGTAGTGCGTCGTGAGGATGATGGTGACCTGCTTGTCGCGGTTGAGCGTCGCGATGTAGCTCCAGAGGTGATTGCGCGTCTGCGGATCGAGCCCCAGCGTCGGCTCGTCGAGGAACAGCACCTTCGGCTCGTGCAGCAGCCCGCGCGCGATCTCGAGCCGCCGTCGCATGCCGCCCGAGTAGGTCTTCACGAAGTCGTCCGCCCGGTCGGAGAGGCCGACCAGCTCCATCAGCTCGCGGATCTTCGGCTGCCGAACCGCCCGCGGGACGTGGTAGAGCCGCCCGTGCATGTCCATGTTCTCGCGGGCCGTCAGCTCCTCGTCGAGGCTCTGGTCCTGGAACACGATGCCGATCGAGCGCCGCACCTGGTCGGGCTGCGTGCGGATGTCGAAGTCGTTCACCCACGCGCCGCCGCTCGTCGGGTTGAGCACGGTCGAGAGCATGGCGAGCGTCGTGCTCTTGCCCGCGCCGTTCGGCCCGAGCAGGCCGAAGATGCGCCCGCTCTCGATGGCGAACGTCACCTCGTTCACGGCGCGCAGTTCGCCGAAGTCCTTCGTGAGCCGCTCCACCCGCACTGCCGGCATGTCGCTCTCCCTGCGCTCGGCCTGATCGTCGCCCGCCGGCGGTGCCGCCAGCGGACCGAGGCTGCGCAGGGTAGCGCGGGGGGAGCGCGGGGTCACGCCTCGGGCCCGTGCCTGCCGGTGGCCGGGGATTCCAGCACGCGCTCCATCTCCACCTCGTCGCGGATGGGCACGCCGCCCGCCCCGATCTCCGGGATGCCCGGCTTGAGCCGCCGGGCCTCCGCGACAGCGCCCTCGTGCACCTTCGCGATGCGCAGGCCGCGGCGCTCGTAGAAGCGGATCGCCGCGACGTTGTCGTTCGTGGTGACGAGCCACAGGCGCCGGCAGCCCAGGCGGCGCGCTTCGCACACGGCTGCCTCGAGCAACGCGGCGCCGATGCCGCGGCCGCTCTCGAGGCTGTCGAGCGTGACCACCTCCAGTTTCCGGGCTTCGACGTGGAGCGTCAGCAGTCCCGCGCGCTCGCCCCGGGACCACGCGACGAAGCCGGGCAGCCTCGTGGCCTCATGGACGCAGCCACGCGAGACGATGCGTGTCCCGCCCCAGCGCGTGGACAGCAGGCCGGAGGCCCATTCGCGATCCAGTTCGCGAAACGCCCGGACTTCGATTTCGGGAGTGGGCGGCATGTGGGTCCCTCCGATTGGATTCATTCGGTGGCTTCCGCCCACCGGCCGGCAATTCAGACGCTTATCCACACGTGACCTTGATTGGAGCGTAGGAGAATCCTAGACTTTTCGCTGTCGCCCCCGCGACATCCTCCCCCGGCCCGTTCCTTGCACGAGATTCCCGGAGTGCCTGGCGCCGCAACGCCGGGCCGGAGGCCGCATGAACGCCCGCATCGTTCGCTCTCTTGTCGCCTTCCTGCTGGCTGCAGCATGGCTCAGCACCGCCGCGGTCGCGCAAGCGGCCTGGCCCCGCTGGGGCGTCCGCGTCGCGGGAGATGCGCAGTTGCTGTCCGTGGTTCCCGACTCGGCCGGCGGGGCCTATGTGGTCTGGACGGGTCGGTTCACCGGCGACTCGATTCGCGTGGTTCGACTCGACGCCTCCAGCGAGGTGGCGAGCGGTTGGCCTGCCGGTGGGCTCGCGTTCGCCTCACCCGCTTACAGCACCCGTCCCGATTCACTCAATCTGCCCAGAGGCGCGGCGTCCGATGGCCTTGGCGGCGTGTACCTGTTCTGCGAAGGGCGTCGGCACTCCACTGACCCAGTCGAGTGGCCGGGGAACCTGACGGTCGAGCGGTACATCTGGCACCTCACCGCCGGGGGCGACGTGCAACCCGGATGGCCCAAGGGGGCCGGAGGCTTTTCCAACACGATCGGGGGGACAGGTCTCGTTTATGAGAACAACTTCAACGGGGGCGGATTCGCGAATGTCGCCGGCCGGGCCTACTTCGCCTGGGACTATGACTACTTCGATGACATCAACAACGTTACCGGCACTTGGGCGACCCTCGTGGATCCGAACACGAATCCTGTCCTCGGCACGCTGAATGCCGTGTACTCCTACTACGTGGCCAAGAGGAGTGACTTCGTCAGCGCGGGACGTGCCGTCGCCCAGGCCTATCAATCCACCGGGTGGGGGTGGTTCACCTCCTGGGACGGGGACAGTCTGCCGCAAGGGAAGAGCCTGGGACCCGTCCTCGATCTGGGCATCGTACCTGTCCTGCCGGGGGACGATGTGATCGGCTGGTGGCAGACCGATTCCAGCAGCTGCCACGTCCTGCGCATGCAGGTCCCGTCCCTGGCCGAGGCCGCAGGGTGGCCTGCAGGCGGCATCACCAGCCTCACTTTGCCGGTGCTGGAGGACGGCCAGGGCGGCGCCTTCATGCGTGTTCGCGACGCCGGGGGCGATTGGCTGCAGCGCGTCTCGTTCGCGACGGTGCCCCCGACGGTGCTGTGGCCCGGCCCGGCGCTTCCGGCCCTGCGCACCGGCTGGCGCGTGCGCGACGACGCGGGCGGGCTCTACCAGGTCTGGAACGAAGGTGGCGCCATCGGCGAGCTGCGTGCCGAGCACATCCAGCCGGACGGCGGGTCGGCGTGGGACCAGTCGCCGAACGGCATCCTTCTCTCTCAACTGGCCATGGGCCCGGTGCTGCTCGCCGGGCTCGGTGGGGACCGCGCGCTGGTGGCGTGGACGGACGCCGGCGCGGACTCGAACGCGATCTACGTGCAGCTCCTCGCCGACGCGGCCCCGGTGCTCGCGGTGGCATCCCCGGGCCGCACCGCGAGGGCGATCGAGCTGCGAGGGTTCCTGTCGAACCCGATGGGCCAGCGGGCGGCGATCGAGCTGAGGCTCCCTGACTCGGCCCCGGCAACCCTCGACGTGTTCGACGTCAGCGGCCGGCGGTTGGCGCACCGCGACGTGGGCGCGCTCGGCGCGGGCATGCACCGCGTGGAGCTGCCCGAACTGGGCCCGGCGCGCCCGGGGCTCCTGTTCGCGCGGCTCGCGCGCGGCAACGAGGTGTGCACCGCCCGGGCGACGAAACTTCAGTAGCGCGGTTCCAGCGAAACGGTGGCGCCCCCTGACGGGAGCGCCGCCGTTCGCGTTGCGGCTGTGGCGTGAGCTAGACCGCCATCACGCGCGCGTACTCCTGGCCCACGCGGCCGTCGCGGCAGGGCTTCGACGCCAGGAACTCGGCGGCGAGCTTCGCCTGAAGCGGCAGCGCTTCGGCGGCGGTGGTCGCGCACGACTGCGTCATGCACGCCACGATGCCGTCGCGCCCGGCCTGGACGAGCGGGTCGTCGGCCGGCGGCACGTCGCGGGAGGAAGTCGGGACGCCGGACAGCGCGCCCTGATCGAGCGGGCGCCGCGCGACGTCCTTGCGCAGGCCGTTCGCGAGTCCCCACACGGTGGCGAGCGCCTTCTCCATGGGCTCCGCGACGTCGATCAGCCAGCCGACCGCGTCCTTCGCCTTCACGGCCTGCCCGGTGAGCAGCGCCTGCGTGATCTTCGGCCAGCGCTCCTTCGGCGCGCGGCGGAACGGCCAGTGGCAGCCCTCCATGCCGGGCACGACGGGCAGGTTCACCTCGGGCCAGCCGATCCGCGCGTCGTCCACGGCGACGACGTAGTGCGCGTGCATGAGCAGTTCGTACATCCCGCCCAGGCAGCGCTTGCCGTTCACGAACGCGACGCTGGTCTCGAAATCGTCGTACAGGCGGCGGCCGGTCTTCGACCAGCCGTTCGTGATCGCGAGTCCGGCTTCGACGTCCGTGAGCGTGGGGAAGAACTCGCTCGTGTCGGCGCCGACCATCTGCGTGCTCAGGTGGAAGTCGCCGGTCACGATCAGCTTCTTGATGCCGGCGGCCTTCAGCCAGTCGAGCGCGCGGTTCATCTCGCGGTCCACGTCCCAGCAGTAGCTCTCGCGCGAAATCGTCACGACGCCGACGCTGCCGTCGTGCTCGGCGTTCACGTAGAGCTGCTGCCACTCGGGCGAGTCCATCTTCGCGAGCGCCTCGGGGTGCCAGGCGCTCTTCGCGGCCGCCGGGTTCTGCCGGTGGTAGGCGGCGACGATCGTCTTCGCCTTCTCGGGTCCCATCTCGCGCAGCATCGCCACGGCGCCGCGCCGGAACTGCGCGCACAGCTCGCCGATGGCGTTCATGTGCGCGAGGTGCGCGCGCTTCTCGTGCAGCATGAGCGCCGTCATCTGGACGATGGGTCCCAGCATGCCGGCGTCGAACTCGGCCGCCTCGGCGGCGTCGAGCTTCCAGTCCACGAGGGGCCGGAAGTGGTCGGGCGGGTACCACGCCTGCCCGGTCTCCTTGCGCTCGACCAGCTCGGGCGTCGGCGTGAACAGCTCGCCGTACTGCCGGCCCAGGTGCTCGAGGCACGACCAGGTGAGGAAGTCCGCGCCCTTCGAGCCGATCGCGTCGTGCGCGCGGAACGGGTTCGGCCCGATGAGCTTCCGCGCGAGCTTGTCGATCTTCCAGAACGGCATGTTCGTGCGCCGGTGCACCTGCAGCCCGGCGTGCGTGACGCCGCAGAACAGCACGTCGAGCACGAACGACCAGTCGTCCGAGACCGGCACGGGCACCAGGCCGAGCGCCCACAGCAACTGCGTCACGGCCGAGGGCTCGTCCTCGACGATCTCCCACATCTTGTTGATCTCGTGCGGGAACGCCGGGTGCGCGATGCCGACGCCCAGCTCCTTCGCCGGGAAGCCCGATGTGACGGAGCGGATCTCGATGCCGGGGAACGCGGCGCGGAAGATCTCGTAGTGCGCCCGCTTGATCTCGAGGATCTCGGGGATGGCTTCGAGCAGGAAGCGCGGCTTGAGCGCCTTCAGCTCGTCGGGCAGCGTCTTGCCATCGTACGTGAGCCGCACGATGTTGCCCATGATCTTCGCGGCGCCGTCGCGCCCGAACGCGGCGACGAGGCCGGGGTACTGCTTGCCGATGCCGTCGGGCGCGCCGGGGAAGTCGAGCGCTACGACGCGCACGCCGTAGGGCTCGAGCCGCGAGCCGAGCTGCATGGTCTTGCCGGCGCCGACGATGCCGTTGGCGCCCGAGATGACGAGCGAGCCGCGGTCGTTCTTCGGCCCGAACACCTTCTCGACCAGCGCCTCGGGGCCGGCCGGCAGCTTCCCGTTGCGGAACATCTCGAGCACCGTGCCGAGCCCGAGCGTCTCGAGCGTCGGCTGGCGCAGGGCGGTGACCTTCGTGCCCGTGGCGGGAGTTCCGGTCGTGGTGCTCATCGGGCACCTCCTTCGCTGACTTCGAAGAGCGCCGCGATGCCCACGTCACCGGCGGCGCAGCCGAACACGATCGCGTACCCGCCGCCGAGCTGCACGGTCTCCTCGAGCGCCTCGATCAGCACGCGCGTCAGCGTGGGACCCTGCGGGTGGCCCCAGACGAGCGGGCAACCGGTCTGGTTGAGTTTCTTCCAGTCGTAGCCGGTGACCTTCTGGAACACGGCGTCGTTGACGGCGAACGGGTTGTGGTTCTTCGCGACCTTCACGTCGTCCATCGAGAGCCCCACGCGGTCGAGCAGCTTCTTCACCGCGAACGCCGGCGCCTCGGGCATCAGGCTGGGCTCGGTGCGCGCCTCGGCCTTGCCGACGAAGCGGATCTCGATCTCGGGCCGGCTCGACAGTTCCTTCGCCTTCTCGGCGGTGGTCACGAGCAGCGTGGCCATGCCGTCGGAGGCGTGCGTCTGCCCGGCACCGGTGACGCAGGTGTCCAGCTCGCGCTGCGCGCGGACCGAGCCGAGCGAGATGCGTCGCACGCCCTTGTCCTCGTCGATGCGGCCGAGCGGCTTGCCCGCGACGTTCAGCAGGTCGATCGGCACGAGCACCTTGTCGAGGAAGCCGGAGTCCTTCGCCTTCCAGTACTGCTCGTTGCGCAGGTAGGCGATGTCGTCCACCTCGTGGCGCTCGATCCTGTACTTGCGCGCGGTGATCCCGGCGGCGGTGATCATGGCCCGGCCGGTCGCGGGATCGAACCCGAAGTTGTCCCACACGTCCGCGATGGCGTGCGTGCGCTGGTGCGCGCGCCGTTCGGGGAAGACGCCGACGGGGGAGTCGCTCGTGCGGTCGAAGGTCAGCACGCCGGCGACGTCCTTGGCCCCGGTCTCGATCTCGGCGCCGCCGAGCATCACGGCCTGCAGCCCGGTCGCGCACGCCTGCTCGACGTGGTAGCCGGGGATGCGCTGGCCCATGCAGCTCGCGACCATGGGCGCGGTCCAGAACTTCCAGTGCCACGGGATGGTCGAGCCGATGACCAGGTACTCGATCTCGCTCTTGGGCACGTGGCGCAGCCCCATGATGCGGGCCATGGCCTCGCCGGCGAACTGTCCGATGTTGACCTCGGCGAGGCCGCTCGTCTGCCAGGCCGGGAAGTAGCTGCTGCCCCAGGTCCCGTAGGGAATCCGGGCGCGTGGGAACAGGGTGGCGGTCGATTTCATGGGCACGTCCTCGTCTGGAGCGGTGGCCGCTGGGCTGGTGAGGGGGGTCCGGACCCGCGGGGCCCGAACCCCCGCAATTGACCACAGGGCCGGGGCCAGAGTCGAGCGGGCCGATGGGGGTAGGGGAAGGCGCGAATGGCGCGAATGGCGCGGTGGGCGCGGGCCGGCGGGGCATGCGGCGGGTCCGGCGCCGGCGGTTGCGGGCCCGCCGCGGGCGGGGCTCGTCGCCGCGGGCAAGGACAACGTCGGGTTTCGCGGATTCGCGCCGCCTGACGGCTCGTCCGGGCGATTCGGTCGCGGGCGAGGGGCGCTTCGCGCGAAAGCTCCGCGGCACGCCGTCGGTGTCGCGACGAGCCTCACATCGAGTTGACTTGACGCGTTGCGCGACGCTCGAAGGAAGCCGGCGGCCGGCCCGGACAGCTTCGCACGCCTGCTCGTCCTGCGCGGGCGCAGGCGCACCCGTGCGGTCGCGTGCCGCGATTTCGCGTCCCGACCGACGCGCGCCTGTTCACGGGCACGCACGGCGCCCGGAATCACGCATGCGATGATGCGCGCGCCGTCCCCGCGACACCCGCCCCCGAAGCGGAGTCTCGCGATGCACGACTTCTCGCTGAAGCACCTGTCGGATGCCCTCCTGCTCGAAGGGCTCGCCCGCCTGGCCGACGACGACCGGCTCACGAACGCCCGGCTGCTCGCCCACATCGCCGAGGTCCAGCGCCGCCGGCTGTACCTCGAGCACGGCTGCTCTTCCATGTACCGCTACTGCGTGGACCGCCTGCGCATGTCCGCCGACGTCGCGTACAAGCGGGTCCGCGCCGCCCGCGCGGTGCGGCGCTGCCCGGCGATCCTTCCCGCGATCGCCGACGGGCGGCTGCACTTGAGCGGTGTCGCGCTGCTCGCGACGCACCTGACGCGGGAGAACGCGCACGAGCTCGTGGCCGCGGCCGAGCGCAAGAGCCGTCGCGAGATCGAGCGGCTGCTGGCGGAGCGCTTCCCGCGAACGCCGGCACTGCTGATGTCCGGCGCTGGGGCGAACCCGGCGCTGACGCCGGCGCCGGGCACGGGCAACGGTGCGACCGCGGACGCCGGGGACCTCGCCGTCCCGGCGCCCGGCGATGTCATGGCCATGTCACAGGAACAGGCCCCGGGGCCAGTTCGGTCGGCGAGCGTGCCGGCAACGGGCTGCGCGGCAACAGCATCGCCGCGCGCCCGGATTTCGCCCCTGGGCCCGGGCGTCTCGGAGCTGGTCGCGCTGCTCGGCGACGAAGCCTGTGCGCAGCTCGAGGCTTCGCGCGACCTGCTCGCGCACGCGGTGCCATCCGGTGACCTGGCCGAGGTGCTCGAGCGTGCGATCGCGCTCCAGTACGCGCAGCTGCGCAAGCGTCGCTGCGGCGCGACCGACCGGCCGCGCACGCAGGCAGGCGCCGATGGCGCGAACGATGGCTCGTGCACCGGCGCGGGCGCCGGCACCTCGGCGCCGAAATCGCGCGCAAACCCGCGCCGCATCCCCAACGCCGTGCTTCGCGCCGTCTGGGAGCGCGACGGCGGCCGCTGCGCTTTCACGGGCGCCGACGGCCATCGCTGCGAGGAGCGAAGCCGCCTCGAAGTGGACC
>CAZPVG010000088.1:0-14995 GCA_964589945.1 uncultured bacterium | reverse complement strand
CCCACAATGAGCTCGTCATAGACTCCCTTGCGCCGCGCCATTTCGATCATCTTCGTTGACAGGTCCACACCGACCAGTCTCGCACACAGATCACGCACCAGCGGACCGACCAGGCCGGTGCCACATCCAAGATCCAGTACTGACAGACCACCACCTGTATCAGCAGCACGAGCATGCAACAGGCGACTGACATGTTCCGGTGTACGGTAACCCAGGTTCTTCACCAGCGCATTGTCAAATCTGTGCGCATAATCATCAAACAGCTTGCGTACATAATTTTCCGGGGCGGCGTCTGGTGTCTCACCCATTAGTATCGCAAGAAAATGCCGGGCACCCGCATGTGCCGGTTCCAGTTCCAGGCTGCGTTCGAATTCGTCACATGCCTCGTTATTCCGCCCCATTGCCTGGAAAGCAGAACCGAGCACAAAGTGCGAATCGGCATCCCGGGGATTCAGTTCAGTGGCCTTTCTGCCACAGGCAATGGATTCCTCGTATCTTTTCAATTGTACAAGCAGTGTGCTCAGTGATATCCAGGCTGAAATGTATTCCGGATGGCTGGCAACGTAGTTCCGGAAATACCCCACTGCTTCCTCGTTACGGCTGAGTGACATACTCGCACAGCCGAGGTTGAACAACGCATCATGCTGCCCCGGCGCCAGTTGTAATGCTGTCCGGAACTCCCTGTACGCCTCCTCAAGGTCTCCTGTTCGCAGCAGTAATACACCGAGATTGTTGTGAGCGGCTGCATAGTCCGGTTTTACCCTTACAACTTCGCGTAATGTCTGCTCGGCAGCATCGAGGTTACCTTGCATACGCAGCAGATCACCGAGGTTGTTACGTGCCTCGATATAGTCCGGACGCAAGGTCAACGCCCTTCCAAATGCTGCAGTCGCTTCGTCGAGTCGATCCTGGTTCTTGAGGGCACTACCCAGATTGTTCCAGGTCGTGTACGCATCCGGCTGGCCCTTGATAACCTGACGGCAACAATGTTCGCAGGCCACCATGTCACCCAGCATGCCATTGACAGCACCCAACAGGTTCCACGACTCCCAGTCCTGCGGATTCTTGCGCGTCACCCAGTCAAGTTGCTCGCGCGCCCTTGTCAGGTCTCCGCTGTGGAATGCCTCGAATGCGCCTGATTTCTTCTTTGCCAGCTTCTGGTTGTAATCAGCCATGATGAGTGGTTCCCGGCAATCCGGTAATCATGATGTCTGCATGGTCAATGACCCGTAATTCTAATGGGTAGTGGTATGTGGCGGTATCGAACTTCGGTCCATCATGCATGGCTACCCGAGCCCTTTGTAAACAGTATAGGGCCAACATGTAAGGTCTCCATACAACCCCTGACACGCTGCATTATGGACCAATGGCATCCGACAACCATATGTTAACCAAGGGTATTCCGATTCCAGGTCCCGACCTATGCTGGGACAGGCTACACACAGCGGAGACCCGGATTCCAGAGGTTACAATCCATATGGTTTCCGGATTCCGGTTTGCACCGGATTTTATGGGAAACAAATAATTCAGAGTGTCCCTATGCGATTATCTGTGCATATTTTACCTGCTGGATCGGTTCCAGCAATTAGAATGCAAAACTGTGTTCACCTGTCCTTGCCCATTGCTGTACCGGATAACCGAAATGGCTGCACAACTGCAGGTAACCGTTGCACATTTTGCCAGTGCCCGACTTACCGACGATTCAAGAGCGCCCTGATCCTCCGCACCTGCATCTTCATGTTCGCTCAGGTTCAACCCGCCCTTCCGCTGGCCACTCCGTACCCAGTCCTGCATGTAATTCGTCAAGCCATTCGCGGTAATGTCGCCAGCGCGCCAGGGAACTGAGATACAGCGGCTTGCGAACATCCTGGTATGTTGGTGTCGTCACCACACGGCTGTTCCGGTGGTAATGCAGACACCGGTCTTGCCATTCGAGGTCACAGAATTGCAGCATGCTGCGGATAACTTCCTCAGGATGCTCCACCATGTCCTCGTACACAACATCGAGTATCGGTATTTGCAAAACAGACTTCCAGTATCGCATCAGCCTGGCGTATTCGCGATAGTAGCGGCCCAGCGCATACAGATCAGTGGCATAGGGGTGATTTGCTGAGAAATGTCGGAAATAGACTGACAGGCAGGTATCACGCGGATCGCGCACGCAATGAATGATGCGTGTGCCGGGAAACAGCAGGTCAATCAGGCCCAGGGCAAGAAAGTTGTGTGGCATCTTGTCGACCACACGACATGCTCCCTGGCCGATCTCCGCAAGGCGGCCGATGTACGAAGATGCATAATCATCCAGTGTGCTGGACGGCAAATGCCGCAGGCATTCGGGGTAAGGATCAGTAGTGTGCCGTCCCAGGCGGGAAACCATTCGGGCAATGTCATTCAGCTCACCAGCACCGTGAACTTCACTGTGACTGGCCAGCACCTGTTCGACCAGCGTGGTACCGGAACGCGGCATGCCGACGATGAACACCGGCAGGGTGGAAGTATTGCCATGATAAACGACCGCGTCAGCACGAACGATCGGGAAACCTGCACGCAGTCGCATGAACTCCTGCTCGATTGCGGGTATATCAACCACGGCATGCTCGAGCCTGTTTGCATGCCGGTACATTTCCATCGCATGCGTATAATGCCCCAGCTGGTCGTGCAATGCGGCACCTGCGTAGCACGCATCACGTTGTTCAATATCCGGCCATTCCTGCCGCTGCATGACATCTCCCAACAGTTGTAGCGCGGCACTTCGCTCTTCATCTGTTTGAACGCAATGCGCATACACGGTCGCCAGTTTCAGATTTACCTGGTTACCCTGCAATGCAGGCAGCAGACATTTCAGGGCTGACGCCCGGTCACCCCGGAACTCGTGTAATCCTGCCAGGGCTGCGACCAGATCCGGAGAGCCAGGGTTACGCGCCAGGTGTTCCTGCAGGATTTCCTGCGCCTCGTCGTAGTCACCAGTAGCACTCAACAACAGAGCCAGTGCATAGCTACACTCCGGAAAATCAGGCCTGATCAAAAGCGCCTTACGGTAACTGTGGCATGCAGCATCTTGCATGGCTGCATCAGACTGGCACTGCCCAAGCAGGAACCAGGCAATTTCACTGCCGGGAGAATCGTGTACAGCCCTCTGCAGGAGCTGCTGCGCCTCAATATGTGCACCCCTGTTACGCAAAAGTGCAACCAGCCTGGGCAGCGCTAATGGAGCGTCTGGCTGCCGTACAAGCACCTCACGATATGCCTGCTCGGCCTCAGCGAGGCAACCACCCAGCTGTGCCGCGACACCGAGGTTGTACCAGGCAATTGTATTATCCGGCGCACCGGACAGCACCTTTCGACAACATTCCTCCACCCGCCCAATCTCCCCCTGCCGGGCATAGATACTTGCCATCAGAAGTAACAGGTCGTTGTCACCCGGGTTGTCGAGACAGCATTGCTCGCATAGCTTCAGCGCCTCATTTACCTGGCCGGATGCCAGCAATGCCTGCACACGGGAGCTAGCGTCAGGCGATTTTATGTTGCCAAACGGTGCTTTAGCCATCACCTTCCACCAGAGCGCGACTCCATCCTTCCGGCCACTACCCATGCCGATCGATGTTCACCAGCCGGTCGATCACCGGCAAGGGGGTTAGGTCTAGTTGAGAGTGCGGTGGATATCATTTTGCACATAGAGGATAAAAGATATACAGGGTTACGTACATGTTGTGAATCGATGGTGACGTTGTCACGATTTGACCCGGCGAAACTTGTTAACAACGAAATGGAGCGTAAGGCAATAATGACATCTCATCAGATATGGATCAGCTTATCAAAGATGAGTATACCAAAAGACCTCTTTACCTGGTCCGGTGTGATTCGCCAAGCGCCCTCTCAATCACCAAGTGCCTCAAGCAGAGGACCAAGATGCTTTTCATATCTTCTCCAGCGCCCCACCGAGCCGGTATAAATCGGCTTCCTGACCTGGTCGTAGCTCGGTGTTATTACAGTACGCTCGTGTTGATGGTAATTCAGGCAGCGCTCATCCCACTCCAACCCGACAAACTCCAGGATCCGGCGGCTCATCTCCTCCTGGTTTGCGACGACCTCTTCATACTGGACATCGAAAATCGGGACAGCCAGCGTCCGCTTCCAGTAATCCATCAATTGTTCATACTGACGGTAAAACAGGCCCAGCGATTTCAGGTCACTGGCATAGGGATGGAAGGAGTTAAAATGCTTGAAGTAGATTGACACGCAGGTGTCAATCGGATTGCGCTTGCAGTGCAGCACCCTAGCACCGGGAAACAGTGAGTCGATCAGCCCCAACGCCTGGTAATTATGGGGCATCTTGTCAACGATTCGCCTGGCATCAGGCGCGTACGCCTGGAGGTGCTCCAGATACTCGCCGGCAATCCGGTCAAGCGTCGCCGTGGTAGCATCCGCCATACAGGCTGGATATGGTAGTTTGCTGTTCAGGTGCTTTTGCATCATAAGTGAAAGGCGTTGCATGTCTTCGAGTTCGCCTGCACCGTACACGTCGGGGTGGCTGGCCAGTATCTGCTCAAGCAGGGTGGTACCGGAACGTGGCATGCCAACGATAAACACTGGCAAGCCGGATCGATTCGACGCTCTTGGCCGGGATGCCTGCCTGTCGCTGCTATAAGCAGCTTTCATCAACGCGTACTGATGGCGGGTCAGCGTTACACTGTAACCTGGATGGTCCTCGGCATTCGCAGCGTGGTAATGCGCAAAGGCCTTGCTGTGTTGACCAGCATCATCGTACAAATCACCTATTACAAAATTGCGCTGAATGCGTGCCCATTTCTGCAGTCCCTGCGGATCCAGTGTTTCAAGCATCGCTAGTGCCTGCTCGCGCTGATCAAGGTGCCGCGCCATGTCGCCAAATGCCAGCGCAACCTGCATATTATCCCGGTGACCCTCCAGCAAGGGTCGTAAAATATCTTCTGCCTCCTGAAACCGGCCTAGCCGCTCCAGCATCATCACCTGCCCCGCCGAGGCATCGGTGTAATCCGGTCGAAGCACCAGCGCCTCACTAAAGCGCTGGAATGCCTGTTCGATATAACCCTGTTGCTGCAAACAGGTTGCAAAATGGTAATATGCTTCGGCCAGATCGGGTTTCAGCTCAATTGCACGCCGGTATGCAGCTTCGGCTTCGGGAAAGTTTTCGGATAATTGCTCAACACACAGCAATGCATTACCCAGGTTGTTCCAGGCTGCCGCATGCCTGGCATCATGCCGGGTAGCCGAGCGGAATATATCGATAGCCTCGTCGAAGCGCCCTTGCTCCATGAGCACCGTGCCAAGGTTGTTTTCAATATCCCCGTTACCTGGATCGGCCTGCAGGGCAGCCCGGAATCTCTGTTCCGCCTGAACGGGATCGCCACCCTGTTTGGATAGCAATCCGAGGTTGTTTTGCGCAAGCGCACACTGCGGATCGAGCGCAACCGCCCGTTCAAAAGCACTTACCGCGTTGGCCGTGTCGCCCAGCGCATGCCGGGCACCGCCCAGCGCGTTGTACGCATCAGCGTAGTGGGGCCGGATCTCCAACGCCTTCTCGATCCATTGGATCGCTTCCTGCGGGCGACCGGCTTCGATCAGGGCAAGTCCGATCAGGTTACGCGCCACCGGTTGGTCGGGATACTTTTCAACGACAGCCTGGTAGGTACCGATTGCCGCGTCGAAGTCGTTCTGCCGGCGCTGGATATTGCCGATCTCGATCCAGGCATCGATATTGCCCGGATCACGCTGAACGACCGCTCGCAACCACTTGACAGCAGCTTCGTGGTCACCTTTCCTGTCCAGCGCCAGACCCTTGTTCAACAGAGTACCGGGCGCATCAGGATCCAGCTGGATGGCCTTCTCGAACTGCTCCAGGGCCTCATCGATTTCACCGCTGTCAAGCAGCATCAGCCCGAGGTTGTTGATGCACGCCGCCTGGCCCGGGCCAAGTCTCACCACCTCGCGCGCAAAGCTGACCGCATCGGCAAAACGACCGAGCTGCCGCAGCACGATACTGATGTTGGTATAGGGAGAGATGTAGGAGGGATTCAGCTGGATAGCGCGTTCATAGGCCCTGACAGCATCTTCCCAAAGGCGCAGGCCCTGCAGTGCAACGCCAAGGTTGTACCACGCGCCGACATGTCCAGGCGCCAGTTCCACCACCTTTCGACAGCAGGCCACGACCTCCTCGAGCCCACCGAGCTGTGCCTGTACACTGGCGCGCAGAAACCATGCATCGGCCAGCTTCGGTTGTTCCCGGCAATACTGCTCACACAATCGCAGCGCCTCACCGGCCTGCCCGGATTGAACCATCTCTATGATTTTTCGTGAGTATTCCATTACTTCATGTCCGAGTCCCTAGCCAGGACATACACCTGCCCGTACTGCTATCACCAAATTCCCCTCTCAGAATGATGTCCTCCACCTCAAGCACACAGAATCCCGATGCCTTGGCCAACCCTGCGATGTAGTTCGCTCTCTGTGCATAGCGACCTGTTGAGTACATGGAGTAGGGCCACTCATCGTTCGAACGTTCAATTGAAAAGCTCATCAGTCCGCTGTTGCGCAACGCGCGGGTGCAGGACGGGGATATCGGCGCCAGATCGCCGATGCCGGTATTGGTGAACAAATCACCGAGCAAGAATCTGCTCGAAGGTATTATAGGCCATGAACGCTTCAATGCAGGAATCAACAAATGCAACCGGATCGCCGGCACGATCCGTAGCAAGGAAGGTCAAGGCCTGCGTCATGAGTTCACTCGTCATCGATTCAACGCTGTGACAACTCGACCTGAACAGGAACCTGCTACGCCAGCATATTGCCTGTCTCCATCCGGAGCACTTCCGACACGGTGGCGCACACCTTGGCCAACCGGCCGGAATCGCATAATGACATGGCCTTTGCGACTGCTGCGGATTCAGAGTAAGGTCAAACTGCCAAGTGAAAAAGCCCGGTTCAATTGACTGCTAGTAATTTTAATCACCTGGCTCCGCCAGTTCGGACGGGGTCATGATCCCATGTTGGCACAACTAGCTCTATTGCCCTGATAGCTCTTGCTGGACGATACCAACTCGTTGTAACACATAATAATTATTGATTTCTCTCGATCTCAAACTGCTCACGTCCTGCATGAGATGGCGAAGTATCGACACCAGTTACCAAAGCACAGCAGATCAACTCTATCAACTCGGAAGCGTTATTGAAACCATAACACGGCGGTCATGGGATTGCGGCGAAAATTTAGCCAGGTCGGCGCCATCCTTCACATATAGCAAAACGGTGATGCGTAGCGGGGGCATGGACCGAATTGCACCTCAGCAGGACACACGGGGTGAGCCAATTTCCATGTATTCCGTCTACCACATGTTCTCCGATTCCAGCGACCGAAGGACGTTTCCCGCAATTTCTTCCTTATAAGACATTCCTGACCAGAATGCGGTTCTTGCGAGCAAATTCCTTGTGCAGCCGCCCCACGTCAAACTTGTTGCTCAACATGCCAATTCACCCTGGTTTGGTGGTATGTTTCTGTGTGATTAGACGCGTACCGTAAATTACCGGACAAACGTGCGACGCTGGAATTATAATTAACTCTCCAGCCCGGCACCCGGGCGTATTACAAGTTTTCATAATTCATAATAAAGGGAAAGTCCATAAATAGGACATGTGAATCGTAATGATTTCACTCGAGCATATACCTGCCCCATCGGGATGGTTCCCAGAGGTTTTCAGCTTCTTCGATATCCCGGTTTCAGAGCAACAGTTCGAGCAGGTCCTTGCAGGGCCGGTTTTCCAGCAACATTCCAAAAGCGGTAAAACGGTCGGTGACCAGGCAATCGCGCATCAGACCGAGGCTATTGCAGAGCGACACCACGAGGAACTCGAGAGCGCCTTGCAGTGGGCTGCTAACACCATATTCGCCAATCGCGTCCGGATTCCCCTGCCGAATGAGCTTGTCCTGCCGGAAGCGGATCAAACCTGAATAGCATGGCGGATTCATTCGATAACGGTCAGATCAAACCGGAGATCAAACTCCGCACCCGGTCACTGCTCGCAGCAGGCAACACTGACGCCGCCTGGCACCTGCTGCGACAGGCATGCCGGGCGGATAATGATGATGCGGAAACCTGGTTCCTGTTCGCGGGACTCAGTGCAAGCCTTGACCGCCTCGATGAGGTTGTCGAAGGTTGCCAACGTACCGTGGAACTGGAGCCGCGCCATGTACAGGCCTGGTACAACCTCGGGCTCGCCTGCTTTCATCTCCATCGATGGGAGGACGCCGTGTCTGCCTACCAGGCAGCGCTTGACATCGAACCCGATTCACCCGCCGTACTCGGTAATCTCGGCGCAACCTGGCTGGAATCCGGCAACCCGGCACGCGCGCTGGAATATTGCAACAGAGCGATCGAACTCGACCCGCGCTCGGTGGCTGCCATCAACACACTGGGGATCGCCTACCGGGAACTGGGGAAATACGTGGATGCCCTCGATGCCTTCGAACGCGCCGTGCTGATTGACCCGGAAAATACCGATGCCCGCTGGAACCGGGCGCTGGCACTGCTCAAAACCGGCGATTTCCAACGGGGCTGGAAAGAGTTCGAATGGCGCTGGCGGTTCGAGAAGGCGATGCAGCGGCCTACACCGTATCCGGCATGGCGTGGCTTGCGCCCGGTCAATTCACTGCTGGTATACATGGAACAAGGCCTCGGCGACCAGATCATGTTTGCCTCCTGCCTGCCGGACCTGCTTGCCACGGGCAGTCGCGCGATTGTCGAGTGCGAACCACGTCTTGTGCCATTGTTCGAACGGTCTTTCCCTGGTATCCGCTTTCACGGCGGCGCCTGGGATGAGCGGCTGGCACAGTGCCGGTCGCCGATCCAGTGCCAGATTCCGATGGGCAGCCTGCCACGGATCTTTCGTCGCGACCGGAAGGCATTCCCCCTGAATGCGGGCTATCTTATCGCTGACGCCGGCCTGGTCTCCCACTGGCACAACAGGCTTGCCAGCCTGGGTGACGGGATGAAGATCGGTATCTCCTGGCGCGGCGGCAAGGATCTGCGCACCCGTTCGAGGCGATCGATCCCGCTGACAGCCTGGCAGGCAGTGCTCGGAACCAGCCCCGCCGTTTTCATCAACATCCAGTACGGTGACCAGCGTGAGGAAATCGAGGCAGCTCACAGGTCCGGCATGGAAATCCGGTCGATCGACGGCGTGGATGCCATGACCGACCTTGACGGATTTGCCGCCCTGCTGATGGCGCTGGATCTCGTGATAACCGTGGACAACAGCACCCTGCACCTGGCCGGTGCGCTCGGCGTCGAAACCTGGGGCCTGCTGCCGTATGATTCAGACTGGCGCTGGGAGGCGGATGCAACCGGTACATACTGGTATCCAAGTGTGCGACTCTTCAACCAACCCGACAGTGGAGACTGGACGAGGGTACTTGAATCTGTCAGCACTCAACTCGCGGCCAGAACAATGAAATCATGAAACCGACAAACACGACATGACCTGCTTTTTCATTGGCGGAGCACCCCGTTCAGGCGGAACCCTGCTCTCAAGCATCCTCTGCTCTGACCGCACAACCAACCCGACATTACGTGAGGCGCATTACCTGCGCGAGATGGTGCAGTCCTACCGACAGGGAAAGCAGCTTTTCAATACGCTTGAGGGAAGTCAGTATTTCAGTGATTTCGAGGACCTGCGACAATTCTCCTCCAGCTGTGTCCAGGCCTTCCTCGACAAACTTGCAGCACGATATGCTCCCGCCACCAACCTGGTAATAAAAAGCTTTCTGATGAGCGTCATGTTTCCTGCCGTGTTCGAACTGCTGCCGGAGGCGCGCTTTCTGATCTCGGTGCGTGACCCGCGCGACATCGCCTGCTCGCAGATCGAGGTCGGAGAAAAGCAGCGCCAACAGGGACAGAACATACGCTTCCCGCGCGATGTCACCCGGTTATCGCAGGAAAACCGGCATTACTATCTGCCATCCATGACCTTCCAGCACCCGCGCTTCCGGGACCAGGTGCTGTTCGTGCGCTACGAGGACCTGGTTCAGCAACCGGATACACAGATCGATCGCATCCGGGCGTTTACCGGACTGGCCCTGGACGATTACAACCCGGCCGAATTCTGGGCCGGTGGCGGCCGCGACTTCCGGAGCGATCATGAATCGGGGGATCCCTATATCAATGAACTCTATGGCAAGGGAGTCTCAACCAGTCGTGTAGGCCGCTACCAGGAGCTGCTTACGCCCGGAGAAATCCGCGCAATCGAGACGGAATGCGCGCCGATTTTCTCGGCATTCGGGTATAAACCGGACCAGGTTTGAAAAGAGAATCAGAATGAGCTGCCCCGGATCCAGCAGCCCATGACCGTGTCCCCAAACTCGGTCAGGGTCGGATATAGGTGATTTAGCGCAGAAGGCTGCGTCAATGCAACAATAGGATATCGAATCAGCCCATTTTATAGAGCAACGGTCATTACTTAATGGCCAGCATTTCACGAAACACTTTCTCGAGTCCGTTCACGAACGACATTTTGTCCATTAAGCGCGATGCCTTCATTTTCATTCTAAGCTCTCGCCTGAGAGCTGCCAGCATTCCAGGATTTGCTGCTTTTCTCACCGCGCATTCAATATACTCCTCGTGGTTAACAGCAATATAGTCTTCCAGATTCACCGCGGACAGCAGGCTTACACCCACTCTTGCGGAATGCCATTTACCTGCCAGGGTTATAACAGGAACTCCCATCCACATTGCTTCACAGGTGGTGGTAGTTCCATTATAGGGAAAGGTATCGAGCGCAATATCTACTCTTCGATAATGTTCCAGATGTGAACTTATTTCGGGGACAAAGCCGACACATTCAATCCGGCCGGTATCCACGCCATGCTCGGCAAAGCCGTCATAGACCATTCTGCGACCGAGCTCATCTCCGAGCCCCCTGGACTTTAGGAGCAGTCTTGCCAGCGGAATGGCTTTAAGAATACCAGCCCAGACTGCGATAACTTCTTCGTTGATTTTTGGTAAATTATTAAAGGAAGCAAAGGTTATCGATTCACTTGTCAATGCGGGGAGTTCGGAAACCATCGGTGCAGTATCGATAGGATCGTAGCACAGGAACCCGCCAGGCAATCGAACAAGTCTCTCGCCATGGGTGTGCATCTGCTCGCCAATCGGGTCTGCCCACCCATCCGTTAGACGAAAATCGATACTGGACAAGCCGGTGATGTCTGGATATCCCAGGTATGAAACTTGCACCGGAGCAGGCTTCCTTGCAAATACCAGCAATCGATTTCGAGCGCTATGCCCTGCAAGATCAACCAGAATATCTATTCTGTCCGCGCGAATCTGCTGATAAAGATTTTCATCATTCCAACTTGCTGTATCTCGCCAATAATCCGACGACCCTTTGAGTAGTATTGAAAAATCATCAATCTTGACAGAGTCGGAATAACAATAGCTCTCAACCGTCGATCGATCGTGCCCTTCTAGTATCGAGCTCATGAAATAGGCTACCGAATGTCTACGCAAGTCAGGAGAGACATAACCAACACGAATTTTCTTTCCCCGCGAAGGCTCATGCAGCAGAGGTGGATTTATGGGATAAAGTGGCTCTGCATGCAGGATACCCCACTGCACATGTGCAGCGCTTAACCTTTCAGCATTTATATCCGCAAGATAATGCAAATTGAATAAATAACTTGAACGTACATTATGAAGATCGGGCCTTAATTCCAGTACTTTGCATATATTACTTATCGCCTCTCTGACCAGACCTATTCGCACCTGGCTTAAACTCAGGTTGTAGCGCGCCTTAATATCATTCGGGGCGATCAACAGGGCGTTATTATAACAAGCAATCGAACTTTGGTATTCCAGCAGCTCATAGTAGAGGACACCAAGGCTTGTATAGGCATTGACGAAGTCTGGTTTCAGAGAAATAGCCTGCTGATAGTTCTCAATCGCCTCCCTTACCCTGCCAATTTCCTTACATACACCAGCCAGGCTAAAATAATTAAGTGCATTCTTCCGATCCACTGCACAGAGTCGACGCAAAAATACTATTGAATCGATAAAGTTCCCACGCTGATAACAGATCTGGCTCAAGGGTTGCAATATTTTTGGATCATCGCCTGATACTTTCAATAACTGGCGATAGGCATCTTCGGCTGCCGCAATTTCTCCAGCAGCTTGTAGTTTCTGGGCCTTCTTTAACGATGACTCCATATCTTCAACCCAGCATATTATGTTTGCCTGACAACCAGGCTAAGAGTGACTTTATAGTCTTTCCTGTTCAAGCCTGAATATTCAATAATTGACTAAGCCACTACATGTTAGCTATCGGTGAATCACGTTGACAGCTCATTTATACTTCTCCTATTCTGCCAGAATAAGCTGGGGTTACCCACCAGAACGGACTAATACACTATCTAGATATGTCCTTGAAAAAAAGTCATATCCAGGCGGGCATTGCCGCTTCGCCACAGAATTGTGGCTAACAGAATAAGTTCACATAATGAAATACTGAATAGAGAGGGACATCAACTTGGAGAAAAACTCCGCATATGACCACCTCGCACGTGGGATCGTGCTAATGCAGCAAAGAAAATACTATGAAGCAGCAGAGGCATTTGAATATGCGTGCGATGCCAAGCCAGACTTGCCCGAAGCATGGCGAATGCTTGGGTTGACTAATCTGCAGAGAGGCAACTTTCCTGGTGCAGTAACTGCTCTCCGTCAATTTAATACTCTGGTTCCCGATAACATTGAGAGCTACATCCATTTAGGCATAGCGCTTCAGCATCAAGAGCACCTCAATGAGGCTCGCGAATGCTATCAACATGCGTTGGACCTGTCGCCAGATAATGTCATGGCAATATTCCATCTCGCTACTCTGGAACGAAAACAAGGACGAATTACTGAAGCTGTGCAAGGATATCGTCTGGCTATTCAGCTGAAACCGGACTACGTTGAAGCTTACAACAACCTAGGTAACATCCTTCAGTCGCAACAACTTCTTGCTGAGGCAGCCGATTGCTTCAAACGCGCAATTGCTATAAATCAAAACATTCCCGCTTTGCACTACAACCTGGCTAACGCACTAACATATCAAGGCAAGCTTACCGAGGCTATATCAAGTTTCCGTCGATCGCTGGAACTTGATCCTTACAATGCCGTAGTCCGTTCGAACATGTTACTCATTCTTAACTACATCCCTGATCAGGATACTGAAACCCTGTATCGGGAGCATCTACGATGGGATGAGATTCACGGGATTAGGGTTCCATTGCCGAATGAGTATAGTAACGCCCCTGATCCCGACCGTATTCTCAAGGTTGGCTACGTGTCGCCGGATTTTCGCACCCACCCGGTGGGTCACCTGATCGCCCCTGCTTTGAAATTCCACAACGGTACAAAAGTTCAATCATATTGTTACTCGGATGTATCTCGCCCGGACTCGATGACACAGGAACTCCGTCAGCGTTGTACAGTCTGGCGAAATACTGGTGGCATGAATGATGTAGATGTAGCGAAACTCATTCGTCAGGATAACATAGACATTCTTGTCGATCTCGCAGGACATACTTCACGCGGTCGCCTGGGTGTCTTTGTAAGGAAACCGTCGCCGATCCAGGTAACATACATGGGATATCCCAATTCGACTGGCCTGAGGGCAATAGATTACTGGTTGACTGACAAAGTCGCAGATCCTCCTGAACTGGATGGTGGAAGCTATCACAGCGAGGAACTAGTCTATTTGAATACTGGATTTACTTGCTTCGAGCCATCATATGATGCGCCAGATGTTGGTCCTCTGCCACTTCGGAGAAATGGATATATTACCTTTGGGTCTCTAAATAATCTTTCAAAGCTGAATGATCAGGTAATTGCCCTCTGGAGTTCTGTGCTCAATAGTGTCCCCATAGCAAGACTGCTGATTTGTCGTGATCTCCTTACCCCCGAAATAAAGAAGGATATCCGCGGCCGTTTTCTACAGCATGGTATCGAACAGGATCAACTGGAACTTGTCTCTGAAGTGGCGATTGGCCGGGGACACCTGAATATATACAACGAGATTGACGTGGCGCTTGATCCATTTCCATGGACAGGTCACTTCACGACTTGCGAAGCCTTGTGGATGGGAGTGCCAGTTATCACATTACATGGTTGCCGGCATGCCGGACGCATGGTTGCAAGTGTCCTCCGACAGGTAGGTCTCGATCGCTTGATTGCGCGCACACCGCAGGAGTACGTCGAGATCGCATCATCAATTGCGGATAATCCGAAATACCTCGAGCAGCTTAGGACGAACCTGCGGGAGAATATACGTAGATCTCCCTTGTGTGATGGGGCTCGCTTTGCCGAGGCACTTGAGGGTGCATACCGTGAGATGTGGCGGCATTGGTGCAATTGCACCACAGTGGTGAACAAGTTCTAATTTGTAGTAGCTCAATTCTGGTCACAATCACTACAAATTATAACTGCCGACAACCATCTTCGACGGCCACTTCATTCCCAGATGCTTCCCGCTATGCGAGATGCCGAGGCTCCTCGTTTCAGCAGGCAGATACCAGCTTCGCATTCAAGGAATATTCATAGCGCAGATCCCAGTGCAGCAAACAGGGGCTGCAGATATTTTTCGTAATGTTCCCAGCGCCGAACCGAGCGCCGGTAGATAGGCTGGCGGATCTGGTCATAGCTTGCCGTCTTTGATTTACGCTCTGACTCATGAAAGCGCACACAGCGCTCGTCCCATGGTAGTCCACAGCTCTCAAGCAGCAGGCGTATGTTGGTCACCGGATCATTTACTAGGGATTCGTACTGTACCTCGTACATCGGCACCTCAAGCGTATCGCGGAAATGGATCATGGTGCGCTGATACTGGCGATAATGCTGGCCGAGGTGCACCAGGTCATAGGCATAGTTGTGATAACTGGCGAAATCCTGGAAATAGCAGGACAGGCACACATCGGCGGGATCACGCAGGC
>CAZPVG010000087.1:0-15232 GCA_964589945.1 uncultured bacterium | reverse complement strand
CTTCTTCTGCCAGCGCGTGTAGTTGAGGACCTTGAGGATGTACTCCTTCTCGAGCTCCTCGAGCGTCATGTTCGGCGAGTCGATGACGAGGCTCCCCTTCTGGCTGTGCCCGAAGCGGATCTTGTCCGGAAGGTCCTCGGGCCCGATCACGCCGCCCTCGTCGAGCACGAGCGCGCGTTCCATCACGTTCTCGAGCTCGCGGACGTTGCCCGGCCAGTCGTACTTCATGAGCAGGTCCATGGCCTCCTTGCTCACCGTCTTGAGAGGACCCTGCTTCGACTGGCGCTTCAGGAAGTGGTCCACGAGCAGCGGAATGTCGTCGCGCCGCTGGCGCAGCGCCGGCATCCGGAGCGGGATCACGTTCAGGCGGAAGAACAGGTCGGCGCGGAACCGGCCCTCGGCGACCTCGCGCTCGAGGTCCACGTTCGTCGCGGCGACGAGCCGGCAGTCGATCTTGATGGACTGCGTACCGCCCACGGGAATGATCTCGCGCTCCTGCAGGGCGCGGAGCAGCTTCACCTGCGTGGCGAGCGGCATCTCGCCCACCTCGTCGAGGAAGAACGTTCCGCCCTCCGCGACCTGGAACAGGCCCGGCGAATCCTTCACGGCGCCCGTGAACGAGCCCTTGATGTGCCCGAACAGGTTGCTCTCGAGCAGGTCGCGCGGGATCGCCCCGCAATTGATGCTCACGAAGGGACCGTTCGCACGGCGGCTGCGGTAGTGGATCTCGCGGGCGATGAGTTCCTTGCCCGTGCCGCTGTCGCCCTGGATCAGGATCGTCGCCTCGCTGTCGGCGACCTTGTCCACCATCCGGAAGACCCGCGTCATCTCCTCGGACGAGCCGATGATCGCCTTCTCCTCGTGCCCGCGCTTGAGCTCGCGCTTGAGGAACTGGTTCTCGGTGCGCACCTTGCGCATCTCGAGCGCATTGCGCACGACGAGCTTGATCTCGTCGTTCTTCGCGTTCTTGAGCAGGTACTGGAACGCGCCCAGGTTCACGGCATCGATCGCGGACTGCTGAGAGGCGTAGGCGGTCATGAGCACGACCGGGATGTTCACGTCGTGCTTCTTGATGCCCTGGAGGACCTGGATGCCGTCCATCCCCGGCATCTTGATGTCGCTGATGACGACGTCGAAGTTCTCGGCTTTGACCCGGTCGAGGGCCTCGCGGCCGCTGTTCACGGTCGTGACCTGGTAGCCCTCCTTCCGCAGCACGATGCCGAGGAACTGGGTCATGCTCTGTTCGTCGTCGACGACCAGAATCTTCTCAGCAGCCATCTGGTTCACCTCGTCTCGGTATCCGTAGGGTCCCGATCACGCCACCTGCACCGCGGCTTCGACCACCTGGGGCAGGCTCACCCGGGCGGCCGTCCCACGGCCGGCTTCGCTCTCGAGGGTCAGCACGCCGCCGTGACGCTCCACGATCCTCTGCGCGATCGCGAGCCCCAGGCCCGTGCCTCCCCGTTTCGTCGTGAAAAAGGGTTCGCCGACTCGCGGAAGGTCGTCTGCCGCGATGCCGGGTCCGTCGTCCGCGAACTCCACCGCCACCCCGCCCCCCTCCGTCCGCTGCCAGCGGATCCGGAGCGTTCCCCGTTCGCCCATCGCCTCGAGGGCGTTCGCGGCCAGGTTCAGCCACACCTGGCGCATCTGCTCCCGGTCCATGGGGAGCCGCACGTCGCCGGTGTCCTTCTCGAGCCGGATCTCGACGCCTTCGGCGCGTCTCGGATCGTGCTTGAGCACGCTCACGAACTCGCTCAGGTGGTCGTCGAGGCTCACGGGCTCGACCGCGAGGTCGCGCTCGCGCGAATAGGACAGCAACTCGGTCACGAACCGGTTGAGCCGGCCCGATTCGTGCGCGATGAGGTCCATGAGCTGGGCCTCCTCACCCTGCAGCCGGAGCTCGCGCTGCAGGTACTCGACGGAGCCCGCGATGGGTTTGAGGCCGTTGCGCAGCTCGTGCGCAATCCCGGCCGCGAGCGCGCCGACCTCGGCCAGCGTCTCGTTGCGCCGGGCGCGGCGCTCCATCTCGCGCACCTCGGTGAGGTCCTGGAACACCGCGACCACGCCCGTCATCTCGCCCTCGTGGTTGAGCACGTTGGTCGAGACGCCGACGGGCAGGTTCCCGCCGCCCGGCCCCTGGAGGCTCAGCTCGGCCCGCGCGCGCCCCCGCTTGCTGCGGAGCGTCTCGAGGACGAGGTCGCGCAGGCCCGCCAGCCGCTCGGGCAGCGCGTAGCTCATGTGACGGCCGCGGGTTTCGATCGCGCGCACGCCGAGCACCTGCTCCGCGGCCGGGTTGAGGTATCCGACGATGCCGTGATGGTCCACGGTGAAGACGCCCGTCGCGAGGTGGCGAAGGACGACGTCGTTGTCGATGCGCACGCGATCCAGCTCGCGGGCGGTGCGCTCGAGGTCGCCGCGCGTACGGTGCACGCGCTCGCCGAGGACGCCCGAAAGCACGCCGACCATGGTCAGGAACGCCACGAGCAGCTCGGGCTTCGGCAGGTCACCGTTCGGCACGGGCGGCAGCCCGGTGAGCCGCGAGGCCATCCAGGGCAACGCGAGGTAGCCCGCGCAGGCGCCCGCCGAGGCGAACAGGCCGCCGAACAGCCGGGCCAGCACACCCCCGGTGATGACGACGAGCGCGTAGAAGAGCACGAACTGGCTCTCGCGGCCCCCCGTGGAGGCCGCGAGCCAGGTGATGAACGCGAGGTCCGCCCCGATCTGCACGAACGTCTGCACGCCGTGGAACCGCCGAGTGCGGGCCGCGAGGGCGAAGACCGCCGAGAGTCCGCCGAGCACGACCAGCGCGGCCCACAGCAGTGAGACCGGGTGGTCCGTGACGTCGGGGCGCAGCAGCAGGCCGAACGGCAGCGCGAGCGACGCCACGAGCAGGCGGCCGAGGACCAGGTGCTGGAGTGAGTTCCAGCCCAGGTCCCCGGCTCCCGGGCCTTCGAGGCCCGGCGCCAGACGCAGGCTCGTGCCGGCCGTGGCGGCCATCGTCAGTTGCTGCCCGCCACGACGCTGATGAGCTTGAACATCGGGAGGTACATCGCGACGACCATGCCGCCGACGATGCCGCCCATGACGACGATCATGACGGGCTCGATGATTGAGGTCAGGGTGTCGACGGCCGTGTCGACCTCCTGCTCGTAGAACACCGCGATCTTCGTCAGCATCTCGTCGAGGGCGCCGGTCTGCTCGCCGACCGCGATCATCTGCGTGACCATGGGCGGGAAGACGCCCGAGGTCTTGAGCGGCGCCGACACCGTCTCGCCCTCGCGGATCGAGGCGCGGGCGCTCATGATCGCCTCGGCGATCACCTTGTTGCCCGCGGTGCGCGCCGTGATCTCGAGGCCCGAGAGGATCGGCACGCCCGAGGAGATCAGCGTCCCCAGCGTCCGCGTGAACCGCGCGACCGCGCCCTTCAGGAGCACGTCGCCGAGCACCGGGAGCTTGATCATCATCCCGTCGATGTTGCGCTGGCCGTTCTCCGTTGCGTAGTAGCGCTGGACGGCCACGACCATGCCGACGATCACGAGGATCATCACCCACCAGTAGTGCAGCAGGAAGTCCGACAGCGCGAGGACGATCTTGGTCGGCAGCGGCAGCTCCCCGCCGAAGTCCGTGAACATCTTCGCGAACGTCGGGATGATGAAGATGAGCATGAACGCGGTCGCGCCGAGCGCCACGGTGAGCACGACGGCCGGGTAGACCATGGCGCTCTGGATCTTGCGCTTCAGCGCGTCGGCCTTCTCGATGTAGGTCGCGAGACGCAGGAGGATCTCGTCCAGCACGCCGCCCGCCTCGCCGGCCGCGACCATGTTGCGGAAGAGGTCGTCGAAGACGCTCTTGTGCTTGCCGAGCGCGTCCGACAGCGTCGAGCCGGCCTCGACCTCGCGCGTCACCTCGGTGATGACCTTGCCGAACGAGGGCTTGCTCGACTGCTTCGCGAGGATGTCGAGGCACTGCACGAGCGGCAGACCGGCCGAGATCATGGTGGCAAACTGCCGGGTGAAGATCGCCAGGTCCTTGGTCGAGACGCTGACGCCACCGCCGAGCTTGGGCATCGTGAAGCCGGCGCCCTTCGGGCGCAGGGACGTGACGAGGATGCGCCTCTTGCGCAGGACTTCGAGCGCCTCCTCCTGGCGCCCGACCTCGATCTCGCCGCTCTGGGCCTCACCGGCCATGCTGCGGCCCTTCCAGACGTAAGTCGCCATCGTCTCCTCCTACGCCGCCGCCCGCAGGACCTTCTGGAGCATGCCTTCCAGCTCCACCCGGTCCGTGCTGCGCTCAAGGGCGTCCTCCGCCGTGAGGTGCTTGTCCAGCACGGCCTGGAGCAGCGCCTGGTTCATGGTCTGCATTCCGAACTTCTGTCCCGCCTGCATGAGGCTGTAGATCTGGTGGATCTTGCCTTCGCGAATCACGGCCTTGATCGCCGGGGTGCAGACGAGCACTTCGGCGCACATGATGCGGCCCGCCCCGCGGCTGCGGGGCACCAGCTGCTGCGTCAGCACGCCCTCGAGCGTGAACGCGAGCTGGGTCAGGATCTGCTTCTGCTGGTCGGACGGGAACACGTCCACGATCCGGTTGACGGCCTCGTAGGTCGAGTTCGTGTGCAGCGTGGCGAACACGAGGTGGCCGGTCTCGGCGATCGTCAGCGCCGCCTCGATCGTCTCGAGGTCGCGCATCTCGCCGATCAGGATGATGTCCGGGTCCTGCCGCAGGACGTACTTCAGCGCGGTGGGGAACGACGCCGTGTCGGCACCGACCTCGCGCTGGTTCACGATGCACTTCTTGTGGTGGTGGATGTACTCGATCGGGTCCTCGATCGTCATGATGTGGCTCTGCCGCGTCCCGTTGATCCGGTCGAGCATCGAGGCGAGCGTCGTGGACTTGCCGCTGCCCGTGGGACCCGTCACGAGGATCAGGCCCTTCTGCCGGTTCGTGAACTCGCGGGCCACGGGCGGCAGGCCGAGCTTCTCCATGGGCAGGATCTCGTAGGGGATCTGGCGGATCGCCATCGAGACAACGCCCCGCTGCAGGAACGTGTTCGCGCGGAAGCGCGACAGCCCCTTCACGCCGAACGAGAAGTCGAGCTCCTTCGTGGTCTCGAAGCGCTTGCGCTGCTCGTCGGACAGCACGCTGTAGGCGAGCGACGCGCACTTCTCGGGTGACAGCACCTCGTACTCGGTCGGCGTGACCGAACCGTCGATGCGGAGCTCCGGCGGAACGCCGGCCGTGATGTGCAGGTCGGACGCCTTGCGCTGCACCATGTCTTCGAGCAGTTGCCGGAGGGTCAGTTCCGCCATGGGTTCCTCGTGGGTTCGGGGCGCCGGATCACAGCTTGTCCGGAGCGGTTTCCTTGAGCACTTCCTCGACCGAGACGATGCCGCGCCTCAGCTTCTGCAGGGCGTCCATGCGCAGCGTCAGCATCCCGCCGGCGATGGCCTGCCGCTTGATCTCCAGGGCCGAGGCGCGCTGCAGGATCAGGTCGCGCAGGGCCGGGCTGATGGTCATGACCTCGTAGGCGCCCGCGCGACCGCGGTGGCCGGTGTTGTTGCACTCGACGCAGCCCTGGCCCTGCATGACCGTGGCCTTGGCGGCGTCCTCGGGGGACATCTGCAGCTCGCTGAGCACCTCGTCGGTGAGCTTCACGGGTTTCTTGCAGTTCGAGCACACCTTGCGCAGGAGTCGCTGCGCGAGGATCAGGTTCACCGAGGAGGCCACCAGGAACGGCTCGATGCCCATGTCGATCAGTCGTCCGATCGTCGCGGGCGCGTCGTTCGTGTGCAGGGTTGAGAGCACGAGGTGGCCGGTGAGCGCGGCCTTCGTCGCGATGCTCGCGGTGTCGATGTCGCGGATCTCGCCGACCATGACGATGTTGGGGTCCTGCCGCAGGAACGCCTTGAGTGCCGCGGCGAAGGTGAGGCCGACGCTCTCGTTCACGAGCACCTGGTTGATGCCATCCAGGTTGTACTCGACCGGGTCCTCGGCGGTCATGACGTTCACCTCGGGCGTGTACACGCGCGAGAGCGCCGAGTAGCGCGTCGTGGTCTTGCCGGATCCCGTGGGCCCCGTGACCAGCACCATCCCGTAGGGGTTCAGGATGGCGGCGAGGAACTCCTTCATCGCCGGCGGCTCGAAGCCGAGCTTCTCGAGGTCGATGTTGAGGTTCGCCTTGTCGAGGATTCGCATAACGATCTTCTCGCCGAAGATCGTCGGCAGCGAGTTCACGCGCAGGTCGATCGTGCGGTTCAGAACCTTGATCTTGATGCGGCCGTCCTGGGGCACGCGGCGCTCGGCGATGTCGAGATCGGCCATGATCTTCAGGCGCGAGGTGATCGCCGCCTTGAACTTGTAGGGGGGCGCCATCATCTCCATCAGCGATCCGTCGATGCGGAAGCGCACGCGCAGGGTCTTCTCGTAGGGCTCGATGTGGATGTCCGAGGCGCCCTTGCGCACCGCGTCGGCGATGAGGGAGTTGACGAGCTTGACGATCGGGGCGTCGTTGACCTGGCCGATCCCGGCGTCGGCCTCGGCCTCCTCCTCGACGACGTCGAGCTCCTCCTCCATGCCCTTCATCACGTCGGCCATGGTGCCGGCCGAGTCGTAGGCGCGGTCGAGCGCCTTCTTGATCGTCAACTCGGAGGCGACGTGCGGCTCGACCTCGTAGCCCGTGATGAACTTGATGTCGTCGATGGCGAAGATGTTCGACGGGTTCGCCATGGCCACGACGAGCTTGCGGCCGTTCTTCGAGACGGGCAGCGCCATGAACTTGGTGGCGACGTCGCCCGGGATGAGCCGCGTCAGGCTCGCGTCGGGTTCGAAGCCCTTCAGGTCGATGGCGGGGCAGTTGTAGAGCTTCGAGAGGAAGTCGAGAAGCGTCTCTTCGCTGATCGCGCCGATCTTGACGAGATTGCCCACGACCGAGCCGCCACCGGTCTTCTGCTGAAGAGCGGCCTTCTGCAGCGCGTTCTCCTCGATGAGGCGCGCTTCGAGAAGCTTCTGACCGATGTCTTCGACCACGTGCGGTACCCCGAAGGTGGGCGGAACGGCGAGCCTGTAGCCGTCGATTGGGAACGCACTTGCGCGCGAGCCACGCAGCCGCCCGCAAGCGACGTGCCGTGCAACCTGCCCGCCGAAACGGCACGCAAGTCACGAAGCGGCACGACCCGCACGGGTTATCGGGAGGACGGGCCCAGAGGGTGAGGAGAAAACTGCACGGTCACTCGATTGGATGCCGTGCGTTCTGCATGGTCCGGCCGGTCGAATCGCGAGACTCGCGGGTCTCGACCAGCGGCTCGAGCCGCCCGAAAAGCCGCGGCCCGATGCCCGGTACCGCGAGCAGTTCCTCCGGACGGCGGAAGGGGCCGTGCGTCCTGCGATGCGCGACGATCCGCGCGGCGAGCACCGGCCCGATCCCGGGCAGCCGGTCGAGTTCGGCCTCGCCCGCCGCGTTCAGGTCGGTCCGCGGCGCGACGCCCGCCTCCCGCGCTCCGGGGCCGGTCCGGGCCGGTGCCGTGGCCGCGGGCGGGGGCTCGCCCGGCTCGGGGGCGGGCACCGGCGCGAGGCGCACCAGGTCGGCCAGCGCACCGAGCACCACGAGGGCGAGGAGCACGAGCGCGCCCCGGCGTTCCGAGGGCGTCAGGTCGAACACGTCGCTCTCACGCGGGGGCGGGTGGCCGGCTGCCGGGGGCTCAGTTGAAGAGCGGCCAGGTCATCTCGAGGCGGAACGTGCGCCCGGCGTCCCGCGCGAGCACGTCCGGCGTGTCGATGCTCGCCGGCCAGGTCTCCTCGTGGCGCACGTCCTCGAGGCCGTCGGCGCGCAGCACGAACGTCGCATCGCCCAGCGTCAGGTGCGCGATCGCCGAGACGGTCGCGTAGCCGGGAAGGCTCACGTCGCTCACGTTCCCGAACGCCGTGCGGTCGGTCGCGCGCGGGCCGATCCAGGCGACCTGCGCGCGAAGCCCGACGCCGAGATCCCCCGTGAAGAGCCGGAAACGCGAGCGAACCGCCGCGAGTCCGCCCACCGAGGGATCGACCCGCGGCTGCGCCGAATCGCCCTGGCGGGCGAGCAGGTAGCCGCTCGCCTCGACACCCACGGGCCCGCCGCCGGCCCGGGCATCGGCCTGGGCGAGCGTGAACGAATAGCGCGTCGCCTCCCTCACCCAACCCGGGAAGAGCTCCGCGAGCGCCAGGATGGGATGGCGCAGCAGGACCGCCCGGTTGCCGGTCGTACCGCCGGCCACCGAGAGTCCGGCGCCGGCCGCGCTGCCGCCCGCGCGCGCCTCGATCCCGCCGACCCAGGTGTCCTGGACGAACGCGGGCGTGCCCGGTGCGAGGTCGCTCCACACCGGGTTCACGATGCGCTCGCCGAAGAGCCTCAGCGACCGTCCGTCCTTCGCGATCCGCCAGGTCACCGACGGCGCGGCCTGCAGGCGCTCGGCCTGCCGCTCGGGCGCGTCGTGGCGGCCCGCACCCAGCGCCGCCTCGAGCCGGCCGGCGCCGAGCGGGCGAGCCATCCGCGCCGCGACCCACACCGACCGCTCCCGCCACCGGTCCGCGACCGGCCTCGCGACGAACCACCCGGACACGAGGCCCTCGCGTCCCTCGACCCGCAATCCGTACTCGGTCTCGCCCCGGCGGGTCGTCGCCGACAGCTCCCCGATGTTCACCTGCGCGTCGTGCCGCGCGTACATCACGGGGAAGTCGGTGTCCAGCAGCTCGCGCATGTCCTGGCCGCGCGTGAAGCGCACCGAGACGCGGCTCGTCGAGTCGGTCCAGCCCACGGCGCCCCAGCCCGTCTCCCCCCGGCCGGCCTCCCCGAAGCCGCGGCGCTCGCGATCGGCCACGCCCCGCTGCGCGAACCCGCCCTCGATCACGAAGGGTCCGCGGCGCGCTCCGACCCCGGCCGTCCACAGGTGGTTCCCGGCCAGGTCGAGGTCGCCGAGCCCGCCGCGGGTGCGCGCGATGGCGCCTCCGTGGAGCCACGAGCGCCGGTCACCGCGCGAGACGAACAGGCCGTTCTCGTCGATCGCGTTGCTCCCGTTCACGACGGTCCACACCGATCGCGGCTTGCGGCTCGCCGGCGGCACGAGGATCCCCGTGCCGGTGACGAGCGCGGCGTCGAATCCCCGCCATCCGGCGCCCTCGCCGACGACCACCGTGGCGCTGTCGTACCAGGCGAGCGGGGCCTGGGCCTCGGGAAGCCCGGGCAGCGGCAGCGTCGCCGGCGCGACCGGGTCCCGGAGCGCGAAGCCGCCGTAGGCGAGCCCGGCCGCGACCCACGGCAGGCCGCCCGAGAACGCGGCGTCGGGCGTCCATCCCGGACTTCCCGGCGAGGCCCACCAGGCCGGCAACGGGTCGGTGGAGAGGCCCGCGGGCGGGTCGGCCGCGAGGGCGCGGGACGGCAGGGCGGCAAGGAGCGGGATGATGGCGAGCGCTGCGAGCGAGCGGCGAATGGCGGCGACTCCGTCGGGGTGGGCATCGGGGAGCTGCGCGGGCCGCAGCCTAGCGTGGGCCCTTCGCACACCGCAAGCGCGCCGCCGCGGCCCGGTCAGCGACGGGTGGCGTTCTCGAGCAGGTCGATCGTGCGCTCGGGCACGGGCATGTCGCCCAGGCCGGCGCCCCGGTGCGTGCCGTGGAAGTCCGAGCCGCCGCACTCGATGAGGCGCAGCCGCTTCGCGACGAGGCGCCACCGGCGTACGGCGGGCGCGCCGTGCATGGGATGCCAGATCTCGATGCCGTCCAGCCCCGCGTCCTTCAGCCGCTCGACGATGAGCTCGGGCAGCACCGGGCCCGGGTGCGCGAGCACGGCCGCGCCGCCCGCGTCGCGGATGCAGGCGATCGCCTCCTCGGAGGCGAACGAGGGTCGCGGCACGAACGCGCTGCCGCGCGAGCCGAGGTACTGCTGGAACGCGGCCTCGACGCTCGGCACGTGGCCGGCGCGCACGAGCGCCTGCGCGACGTGCGGGCGCCCGACGACGCCGGGCTCGGCCGACGCGAAGACCGCCTTCTCGTCCACCGGGGCGCCCTGCTCGCGCAACCGCTGCATGATCGCGAGGGCGCGCTGGCGCCGCTCCCCCCGGAAGGCCTGCAGCCGCACGAGCAGCGACTCGCTCTGGTAGTCGATGAAGTAACCGAGCACGTGCAGGTCCCACTCCTCGTAGGTCGAGGAGATCTCGATGCCCGGCACCACGCGCAGGCGGCCGTCGCCCGCAGCGAGCGCGCGCGGCATGGCCTCCACGGTGTCGTGGTCGGTGATGCCCAGGGCGACGACCTCGCGCGAGCAGGCGTGCTCGACCAGCTCCTCGGGCGAGAGCTGGCCGTCGCTGAAGAACGTGTGCGCGTGCAGATCGACCCTGCGGCCGCCCGACCGGGGGGGCCGCGCGGGCGTCATGCCCGTCCCAGGACGCGGCGCAGGGCCGCGATACGCTCGTCCACGTCCTCGAATCCCGGCATCGTCGCCGAGACCGCCTCGTACTCGGCCAGCGCCGCCTCGGTCTCGCCCAGCTCGACGAGCGCCTGCGCGTAGTGGAAGCGCAACTCCCCGTCGGCACCCGGCTCCATCGGCTGCTGGAGCGCACGCCGGAACTCGCCCACGGCTTCGGCCCAGCGCGCCTGGTCCGCGTGGCAGCGCCCGATCATCTCGAGCGCGCGCGGCGCGAGCCTCGGGTCGCCGACCGCCACGCGGAACGAATCCACCGCCTGCTCGAGCAGGCCCATCTCGCGGTAGGTCATGCCGAGATCGTAGTGGCTTTGCGCGTCCCCGGCCAGTTGCGCCTCGACGCCGCGCTGGAACTCCGAGAGGAGCCCCGAGAGGTCGAAGGTCACGGCCTCGCCGCGGCCCACGGCCACCTCGACGCGCCCCTCCTCCATCACCACCGGCGTCGCGGCAGGCGCCGTCGGGGCGAGCGCCCCCGCGCCAACGCCGGGAGGGCCGCCGTTCTCGAGGCGCTGCAGGCGCCGCTTCGCGATCTCGTTCTGCGCGTCGAAGCCGATGGCGCGCTGGAACCAGTGCTTCGCGTCCTTCGCGTCCCCCCCGTTCAGCGCCCGGTCGCCCATTTCGCACGCGACGGTCGCCGCCTCCTTCTTGTCGGCGCGACGCTCGCAGTTGACGAGCCACAGCTCGAGGACCGACTTCGCCACGTTCGCGCTGCGGCCAAGGCTCCGGTAGATCGTCGCGGCACTGTCGAAGCGCCCGAGCACCTCGTACGCCTGCGCGGCGCGCGCGAGCGTGACGGACGCCTGCTCGCGCTCGCCGGACCGGAACTGGTCCTGGGCCTGCGTGAGGAGCGCCTCGACCTGCTGCAGCCCGATCTCCTGCGTGGTCGGGCCACGGCCCTGCGCCGCGGCGGGCTCGGGCTGCGGCGCGCGGGGCTCCTTCGCCGCGGGCGAGCCGAACGAGAGGCCGGGCGCCGACGTGCCCACGGGCTCCGGGGCCGGCGCCGGCGGAGCCGTCTGGGGCGCGGCCGGGTTCGAATCCTTCGGCGTCGGCGCCGGTGCCGCGGCGGCCGCCGCCTTCGAGGACGCTTCCTCGTCCTCGATGACGACCACCCCGGCATCCTTCCCGTCGCCCTCGGACGAGTCGCCGCTCTCCGCGAGCGGTACGGCGTCGTCCTCGCCGATCTCGTAAACCGCTTCGCCTTCCTCTTCCTCGGACGTGTCGTCCGGCTCGTCGGCTGCGGTCGCGTCCTCGCCGTCGGCGCCGTCTTCGTCGATCACGTACTGGACGTCGCCGTCCTCTCCCTCCTCCTCCCCATCGTCCGATGCTTCGACCGCGCCATACGCCTCGATCTCGGTCTCGCTCACGGCGAAGTCGTCCGGCGAGGCGCCGGCCGGCTCCTCCGCGGCGGCCTCGGTCGCCTTCGGGGCCTCGGCGGTCCTGCCCTCGGTCGAATGCCGGCCGGTCTCGAAGCCCTCCACTTCGTGGGACTTTTCGAGATCGGGGCGGGCCATCATCACGCTGCCGCGCGCGGTCGGTTCGATCTCGAGCCCGGGCGCGGGCTCGGCCTCCTCGCGGGCGGCCTCGACCTTGTCGAGCCCCTCCGCGGGCGGGGCGTGCGCGGCCGGCATCGCGGAGCGGTCGGCGTCGGCCGGCGTCTCGTCGTGCGAGATCTCGGCGCCCGCGGGCTCGTCCGCCACGGGTCCCGTGACGCTGGCGTCCAGCGTGGCCGCACGCTTCAGGCAGCGGTTCTCGTCCATGGCCTGGCCGCGCTGCTTGTACTGGCCCGCCGCCTCGACGAGCGCCTGCGCCGCCTGGTGCTGGTCGCCCGCGAGCAGCCACGCCTCGGAGAGCTGTTCGAGAACCTTGATGTTGTCCTGGCAGACGTCGAAGGCCTTGCGCAACGCGGACGCGGCCTCGGCCGGCGCGCTGGAGCGCACCATGTGCTCGGCGTACTGGACGTAGTAGAGACTCGCCTCGCCGGCGAGGCCGTCGAGCGCGTGCAGGTTCGCGAGCGCCTGCAGCACCTTCGCCGGCGAGAGCGAGAGGCGCGTCATCTTCTTGCAGACGGCGATCGCGTTCTTGTAGAGGGACGCCTTCTCGTAGGCGGCGACGGCGGAGAGGTAGCGCTCGGCGGCCTCGGACTGCTCGCCCTTCTTGAAGAGCAGGTCCGCCAGGAGCACGTAGTTGTAGGGGTCGGAGTCCTCGAAGCCGACGAGCTTCTCATACTCGGCCAACGCACCGTCCAGATCGCCGTTCTGGATGCAGCGCTGAGCTCGTCGCTTGATCTCGATCGCCTTTTCCAAGTTGGCCGATTCTCCCCGGCCGACCCTTCGCCGACCGGTTGCAGGACTGTCCCTATCAAGCGCTCATGCCGGATCGAACGGCTTCCAGGCACCGCTCGCCCGAGGCGAGCAGCGCGGCGCGCGCCGACCCGAGGTCCGCTGCCACGGCTGTCTTATCGGCCCCGTCTGGCAGTGACTTCAGGTTGATTTCCACGTTGAGGGCAGCCCCTTCACCGGCCGCGCGGGCAAGCAGCCCGGCCACTCCGGCGTCGGTGACGGCGTTGACGTTTCCATGACGAGCGGCGACCCCGGCGAGGTCCGCCACCTTCGTGCAGGCCCGGACGGTCTCGAGCGGGACCCGGGCCGCGGCCAGCTCCGCCGCCGCCAGCGCCGCCGCCCGGGCGGCCTGTTCGTCCGGCGTGGCCTGCGGGAGCCGCCGCGCGCGCAGCACCGCGTCGAAGGCCTCGCTGTCGCGCCGCCCGAGGCCGAGCAGCTCGGCCCGCAGCGCCGCTGCGTCGCGCTTGAGGTCGGTCATGGCCTGCTCGGAAGCGGCGTACTTCTTCTTTCCCAGGGTGAGGTTGGCCACCATGGTCGCGAGGCAGGTCGCCAGCGACCCGACGAAGGCCGCGACCGTGCCCCCGCCCGGGGTGGGCGTCGGGCCCGCGACCTGCTCGAAGAAGGTCGAGACCGGAACCGCCTCGGTGAGCGGCGGCCGGCGAAGCCGCAACTCGAGCACCTGGTCGCGGCTGAAGCCCTCGAGCTGGAGCCCGTGCTCGGCCGCGCCGAGCATCGCGGCCTCGGGCACGAGCCCGACCACCTCGCAGCCCGAGATCGCCGCGCCGTGGCGCGCCGCCTCGTCGCGCACGAGCGCGAGCACGCGGTGAATGGGGGTCGCCTCGACATTCACGAGGTTCATGCTCACCTGCGCGCGCCGCCCGCCCTCGATCGAGAATCCCAGCGCGCGGACGTTCTTGAGCCCCCCGCTCTGCTCGCGGATGGCGGCCGCCACGGCCTTGGCCACGCGCACGTCGGAAGTGTTGAGGTTCGCGTTGAAGGCGACGAGGAATCGCCTTGCCCCGACGGCGGTTGCGCCGGCCGTCGCGTGGATCTTCGCGGGCCCGAAGTCGGGCTTTCGCGCCGGGTCCTTGCCGATCAGGTCGCGCAGCCCCTCGAACTGCCCGCGCCGCACGTCGGCGAGGCTCGTGCGCACCGGCGTCGAGGCCGCCGCCTCGTAGAGGAAGACCGGGATCGAGAGCTCCTCGCCGATTCGCCGGCCCACCTGCCGGGCCATCTCGGCGCAATCGTCGAGCGTCACATTCTCGACCGGCACGAACGGCACCACGTCGGTCGCGCCCATGCGCGGGTGCTGGCCCGAGTGGTGGTTCAGGTCGATCAGCTCCGAGGCCTGCTTCACCGCCTGGAACGCCGCTTCCATCACCGGCTCGGGCTCGCCCGCGAACGTGAGCACGGACCGGTTGTGGTCGGGGTCCATCTCGGAGTCGAGCAGCGTCACCCCGGGCACGGCGGCGATGACGGCGAGGATCTGGTCCACCACCTCGCGGCGGCGGCCTTCGGAGAAGTTCGGAACGCATTCGACGAGGCGGGACATGGGCGGTCTCCGGCGGATCGGTGGGTCGGCAGTTGACAGGAACGTGGGACCGGCGGCTACGGCCAGACGCGCCGCTCGACGGCGGGCAGGGCGAGGTCGGCGCCGCGCATGAAGACGGTGTCGGGGCGGACGGCGGGCATCCAGTACGGCAGCTCCTCGAGCGTCTCGCACTCCCAGACGACGGCGTCGCCCCAGGCGCCGGGCGAGAGGTGGCCGACCTCGGACTCGGCGCCGAGCGCCTTCGCCGCGTTCCAGGTCACGGCCAGCAGGATCTCGTTCGCGTCGAAGCCGCACAGGCGCGCCGCGAGCGCGGCGCACTCCATGAGCGACTGGGCCGGCGCGGTTCCCGGGTTGAAGTCGGTGGCGATGGCGAACCGCGCGCCGCTCGCGCGGACCATGGCGGCCTCGGGCAGGCGCTGGCGCAGAGTCAGCGCGGCGGCGGGCAGCAGCACACCGACGGTCCCGGCCTCGGCCAGCGCGCGCCAGTCCTCCTCGATCGCGCTCTCGAGGTGGTCGGCGCTCCGCGCCTTGAGCTCGGCGGCCAGCTTCGCCCCGCCGAAGCGGCCCATCTGCTCGGCGTGGAGCTTGACGGGCAGGCCCAGCTCGACCGCGCGCCCCAGCACGGCGCGGCACTCCTCGACCGTGAACGCGATCGGGTCGCAGAACACGTCGATCGCCGCGGCCATGCCCCGGCGGTGGATCTCGGCCAGCAGCTCCGTGCGCACCTCCTCGACGTACTCCCCGCGGCGCCCCTCGTAGTCGGAGGGCAGCGCGTGCAGCACGAGCGCCGTGCGGTGGACGCGCACCGGCACGCGGATCGCGGCGCCGGCCATCAGCTCGAGCATCCGGATCTCGCGGCGGGGCGCGAGCCCGTAGCCGCTCTTCACCTCGACG
>CAZPVG010000086.1:0-15322 GCA_964589945.1 uncultured bacterium | reverse complement strand
AGCGGACGCGCACGAGCCGGGCGGAGGCCGAGAAGCCCTGGCCCGCGATCCGCACGAAGTAGAGGCCCGGGGCCGCCGCGTGCCCCGCGTCGTCGCGGCCGTCCCAGCGGATCACCTGCGGGCCGGCGTCGAGCAGCCGCGGGCCCAGCGCGCGGACACGGCGGCCGTGCGGGTCGAGCACGTCGATGGCGACGCGCGAGGCGTGCGCGAGCGTGAAGCGGAGCGTCGTGGAATCGCGGAACGGGCTCGGGGCCGCGCGCACCTCCGCGGAGGCCGCGGGCACGGCGGGCGGCACCGCGGTCGTCGTCGCGACGGTCGCGAACTGGTCGCCCGGCACGGTGGCGAGCGAGAACGGCGGCACGCCGGGATCGGGAACGCCCGGGCCGAGCGGCGGCAGCAGCTGGTTCCCGAGGTAGCCGTCAGTGCCGACGATCGCGGCCAGCACGCGCACGTCGCTGCCGGGGCCGCCGAGGCCGAGGTCCGCCCACGGCAGGAACGCCTCGAAGCCGTACGTGGCGGTCGCGGCCCCCGCGGCGCTCGAGGCGGTGACGCCCGCGGTGTTGCTGTCGCTGTAGGCGGCGCGCAGGCCGTTCGGGTTCGAGCCGCCCGCGAGGTCGATCCCGCCGGCGTTCACGAGCGAGGAGCCGACGTAGCGGTGTGAGCCCCCGCCGCCGGTGTCGAGCGAGTAGAGGTCCACGTAGAGGTTCCCGGCGTAGAAGTTCGTCCACAGGAGCCAGTCGGGCGCGAAGCCCGTGTCGAACGCGAGCCCGGCGAGCCCCTGCGGGCCCGAGGGCGGCTGCGGGAACGACGAGGTGTCGAGCACGTCCTGTCCGCCGGTCGCCGTATCGAGCAGCAGCGCGAGCCCGGTTCCGTCGGTCGCGACGTTGCCCGTGATCCCGACCGCGAGCCCGCCCGCCGCGGGCCGCAGGAACATCCGGTCGAGCTCGTTCACGTTGTCGCCGAGCGACGTCGGGGCGGTCTGCGTCGAGACGACGGGCGCGTTCGCGAAGTCGGTCGGGATCGCGCGGCCGTCGTAGGGCGAGGGTGGAGGCGGCGGGCCGGGCGCGAGGTTCGCGTCCAGCACGAGCCACGAGTAGGCGGGAAGCGTGACGGGCCAGGCCGAGAGGTTCGCGGCGGTGAGCGGAGCGAGCGAGGCGCCGCTCACGACGTCGCGCACGCCCGTGCCGCCCTCCGGGATCTCGAAGCCGGTGAAGTCGAGCGAGAGGAACTGCGACGAGCCCGAGAGGTTGATCGCCACCACGAGAGTTTCGGCGTCGGCCTGGCGCACGAACGCCCACACCGCGCCGCTCGTGGCGGGCACCTCGGCGTAGCCGCCGCGGCGCAGCGCCTCGTGGCCGCGGCGCAGCGCGATGAGGGAGCGGTAGGTCTCGAGCAGCGACCCGGGAACGCCCTGCTCCTCCTCGACCGAGCGGCCGTCGTGGTCGCGCTCGAAGCGGTTGTTGTAGGCGGAGGTGTTCAGCACGAAGTAGTTCGACATCGGCGGCCCGGCGACCGCGTTCCACTTGAACGGCTCGCGGAACGGGATGTCCACCGCGTCGGTGCCCCAGTTGCCCTTCGTGCCGCGCATGCCCAGCTCGTCGCCGAAGTAGATGCACGGCGGGAAGGGCTGCGTCATCAGGATCGCCGCGCCGACCCGGTTGCGCCCGGCCACGTCGCCGGTCGTGGAGGAGAAGCGGTCCACGTCGTGGTTGCCGATCACCGCGACGTAGGTCCTGCCGGCGGGCAGCGACGCGACTGTCGAGCGCATGGACGAATAGAGGCCCGAGGCCGACTCGGACGCGATCGCCGAGCGTGCGGCGAACATGAACGGGATCGTGAACGCCGCGTCGTGCGACGACAGCAGGTTGCCGCCGTAGGAGCCCCAGTCGGCCTGCTCGATGACCGTGAAGGCGTCCGGGTTCTTCGCGCGGATCGCCGCGTTCCACTGGTCCCACCACGCCGTGTTGTAGCCCCAGCCCTCGTCGGCGAGGACGTGGTCCAGCCGCCAGCCGTCGATGCCGTCGGAGGGATCGCCGTCGCCGTTGGGGTCCATCCAGTGCTGGCACCAGCCGTCGATGAGGCCCGTCACCGTCGGGTTGTCGAGCCGCCACTTGATGAAGCCGACCGTGCTGCCGTTCCAGGTCGTGAACGAGCCGCCGTCGAACGACGTGTTCGAGCCGTTCGTGTACGCGAGGTAGCTCGAGTAGGGCGACGAGGGGTTGTGGTACGAGTCGGTGAAGTACACGCTGTTCTGCGAGACGTGGTAGGCGACGAAGTCGAGCAGCACCTTGATGCTGTCGGCGTGCGCCGCGCCCACGAACGAGAGGAACTGCGGCTCGGTGCCGAACCAGGGGTTCAGCTGGTTGGCCGGCATGTGCTGGTAGCCGTGGTAGGCGGGCGAGGTGAAGATCGGGTTCATCCAGAGCGCCGTGACCCCGAGGTCGTGGAGGTACGGCAGGCTCGCCGTCATGCCGCCGAAGTCTCCGAAGCGCTGCGGGTCGTTGTCGGAGTCCCGCCAGGCGATGGGCATGATCTGGTAGAAGATGTCGTCGCGGACGTCGCGCCCGTCCAGCGGAGCCGACCGGGCCGCCGGGGTGGAGGCGAGGACGAGGAGGAAGAGGAGAGCGAGCCTGCGAAGGCGCATGAAGGATTCCCGGAAACGTGAAGGGGGATCTGAGGATCCGGTGACGCCGGATATTCTAGGGCAGCGCCGGGCCGGTGCGAAGCAGGGCGGTCCGGCCGCTCAGCGCGGGGGGGTCGCGGAGGGCCTCAGGTAGAGGCGGCCCGCCGCGTAGTCGAAGGCGCAGTGGAACCGTCCGAGGAGCCCGTTGCCGACGACCGCGTCCGCGCCCGGCTGGCGCGAGCGCACCGCGGCCGGTGTGAACGCCGCCACGAGGTCGTCCACGCGGAACGGCCCGAGGCGCACCCAGGGGATGCGGCCCCGGCTGCCGCGGATGTCGCCGCTCAGTCCGCGCCCGAGCAGCACGTCGGTCAGGCTGTCGGGCAGCCGGAAGCGCATCCCGTCCCGCGTGAGGAACTCGACGGTCTCGCTCGAAGCGAGGTCTACGTAGCAGGCGAGCGACAGGCTGTCGCCCGCGCGGACGCCGGCTTCGAGGTCCAGCCAGGGGATGCGGTTCTCGCGGAAGCTCAGCGGGACCGAGGCCCAGCCGGAGTCGGGCCGGAAGCTCCCGGGCGCGTGCAGCACCAGCTCCATGCGGTCGTAGTCCAGCTCCACGACGTGCTGCGCGAAGAGCGAGTAGCCGCACACCCCGTCGTCCGACACGCTTCGGAGCGGGCTGTTCTCGAGCGCGATGAGCCGGCCGGTGAAGCGCTCGCCGCCCACACTGAAGCTCGCCGAGTCCACGACCAGTGCGGTCGAGGGCTCGCCGCTCCCGCCGCCGCCGACGCGGGCGCGGCCGGCGCGGAGCCGCAGGGAGGAGTCGAGCCGGGCGCTGTCGTAGAGCAGCAGCCCTTCGAACGCCATGCCCGAGTCGAGCACGACCCGGAGCCGGGTCGAGTCCTCGAGCGTGACCGGCACCTCGACCTTGTGGTTGCGCAGGTGGATGGGCACGCGGACCTCCTGCGCGGCCGGGTCCGCCGGGTCCGCCGGGGCGGATGTGGCCAGGGCGAGCGAGATCCCAGCGAGTGCGATGGCGAACGGGCGGGCCTTCATGTGTCCTCCTTTCCGGTCGCCCGCAACGTAGACGCCGGGTCGCGGCGGGGCCAGCCGCGCGAACCACGGGCGGAGCCTGACGGCCGGATGTGGCGACCGGGGAGCGGTGTCATTCTGGTGCCACCGGGGCCATGTCCGGTGGGCCGTCGGTTGCCCGTCCGCGGCCTTGTGCGCAGCGGCCGGGACCCGCACAATCGTTCCTGAATTTCCCCGGCCCGCCTGTCGCGGGCCCGTGACCTCCGACCCTGGAAAGGTGTGCCCCCGTCCGTGCGCAAGCTCCTTGCCCCGCTTCTCGCCGCGCTCGCCACGCTCGTCGTCGTCGCGGCCCCCGCCCGTTCCGACGTCATCCTGTCCGAGCTGTGTGACCCGCAGTACGCGTATACGACCGACCGGTTCATCGAGATCTTCAACACCGGCCCCGGCGACGTGGACCTCACCGGCTGGTCCGTCGTCCCGATCGCGAACGGGGCGACGACGACCGGCGTCACCTGGAACCTGTCCGGGACCCTGCCTGCCGGGCAGGCGCGCGTCTGCGGGAACAGCACGACGACAGCGCCGTTCGTGGTCAACTTCCCGAACCCGGGGTGGAACACGCTCGTCACGGGCGCCGGCTCCTACAACTGGAACGGCGGCACGGGTGACGGCGCGCGGCTCGTCGCGCCCGGCAACGTGATCGTGGACGAGGTGGTCGCGTCTGCGACACTCTTTGCGAACTCCGACATGGTGCGCAACGCCGACGTCGTGACGGGCAGCACCTCGTACGTGGCCTCGGAGTGGACGATTACGCCGGTGGACTCGGCGAACCACGCCAGCCCCGGCTCGCACAACGGCTCCACGCCGCCGGCGGGCGGCCCGCTCATCTCGAACGTGATGATCTTCCCGTCGGTGCCCTCGTCCACGGACCCGGTGAACGTGCAGGCCGACGTCGTGGACACCTCGGGCGCGGCGGTCGTCTCGGTGACGCTCGACTGGGGTTACGCGACCGGCTCGCTGACGAGCCACATCGCCATGTCGTCCGTCGCCGACAGCACCTACGCGACCGACACGCCGATCCCCGCGCAGGCGCCGGGCGCGACGGTTTTCTACCGCGTGAGCGCGGTCGGGGCCACGGCGAACTCGCAGTCCACGACGCTCAGCTACAGCATCCCCGGCGCGGGCGGCGACCCGCCCTCGATCCTCTCGGTGGGCGAGATGAGCGACTCGACGCTGCTCGTCATCTTCAGCGAGCCCGTCGAGCAGGTCAGCGCCGAGCTGCCGTCGAACTACTCCGTGGACGGGCTCGTGGCGGTGAGCGCGCTGCGCGACCCGGTCAAGACGTCGTGGGTGACGATCATCGTCCGCGGGATTCCCGCGGGCTCGCGCACGCTCACGGTGAGCGGCGTGGCCGACCTCGGCGGCTCGACCGCGGTCGGCGCGACCTGCGCCTTCAACTACGTGAACGTGAGCATCCCGGCCGGCTACTACGACGGGATGATCGGACTCAAGGGTTCGCTGCTGCGCGCCGCGCTGCACAACAGGATCCACAACCACACGGTGCGCTCGTACGACTACGCGCTCACCGCGTTCCAGGTCACGGACGTCAAGTGGAACGGCAAGGTCTGGGACGTCTACTCCGACGTCCCCGGCGGCACGCCGCCCTACGAGTACGTCTTCGGCCAGACCGGCCAGGGCGCGACCGAGGGCCTCGGCTACAACCGCGAGCACTCGTTCCCGCAGTCGTGGTTCGGCGGCGCCTCGCCGATGTACTCGGACCTCTGGATCCTCTACCCGACGGACTCGAAGGTGAACGGCTACCGGGCCAACTACGCCTACGGCGACGTGGGCACGCCGACCGTGACCTCGTGGAACGGCTCGAAGCTGGGGCCCAGCGTCTCGCCGGGCTTCTCGGGCACCGTGTTCGAGCCGATCGACGCGTTCAAGGGCGACCTCGCGCGCAGCCAGTTCTACGTCGCAACCTGCTACTTCGGCGACGACGCGGGCTGGCCCGGCAGCGACTCGTTCACCGGCGCCGACCCGAAGCCCTGGGCGCGCGACCAGTACCTCGCGTGGTCCGAGGCCGATTCCGTGAGCTGGAAGGAGCGCATGCGCAACGGCGCGATCTACGTGCTCCAGGGCAACCGCAACCCGTTCGTGGACCATCCCGAGTTCGTCGAGGCCATCTGGGGCGACACGAGCGCGACGACCGCCGTGGACGGCGGTCCGCTCGCGACGGGCCCGCGGCTCTCGCCGGCATGGCCGAACCCGGCCGGGGTCACGACGCGGCTCTCGTTCGAGCTGCCGTCGGCGCAGCCGGTCGCGCTCGAGGTCTTCAACGTGCAGGGCCGGCGGGTGGCGACGCTCGCTTCGGGGACGCTCGCGGCGGGCCTGCACCAGGTCGCGTGGGCCGGCCGGGACGACGCGGGCCACCGCGTGCCGAGCGGCCTCTACTTCGTGCGGCTGAAGGCCGGCGGGCACTCGGACGTGCGCCGCGTCACCTGGCTGCGCTGACCCCGCCGTACACGCGAACCGCCCGTGCCCTTCCCCGGGCGCGGGCGCTTCGTTTCGCGCCGCCGGCCGTCAGGCCCCCTGGCGCCGGCGCAGCCCCGCGCCCGCCACGAGCGCGGTCACGAGGCCGGTGAAGAACGTGCCGATCGCGCCGGAGAAAGCGTTGGCGAACGCGTCGAACCGCCCGCTGCCCTTCGCGAGGTCGGCCGTGACCTGCTCCGGCGTGCGGCCCGCCTGCGAGAGGATCCGTCCGTAGGCCGCGCGCGCCTCCTCGAAGTAGCCCGGGAAGACGACCGTCGTGAGCAGGTAGGCGCCCGCGAACACGACAACCGCCGCGACGACCGAGAACACCGCGCCGTTCAGGACCTGGCCGCCGTAACCGGTCGTCTTCGCGGTCCCACGCAGCGCGATCACCACGAGCACGATCTCGAGCGGAATGACGAGGAAGAACAGCAGCATCGTCAGCGGGTTCTCGTACCAGCGCGCGACGATGTAGACGGCGTTCCAGACTTCCACGAGCAGGCCGAGGATGAGACCCCAGCGGACGGCACTGAACATGCGCTCCTCCCGGGTGAGGGGACGACTCCGAGACGAGGAAGAATCGCGAGCTTAGCACGCGCGCGCGGGAGGGCGACCCGGGTTCGTCGCCGCGTGGGCCGCGCTCGTCGCCGCGTCAGGCCACGGTCTTCCGGAACCGCGAGGCGGCGAGGACCATGACCACCGTGCCCATGACGAAGAGCGCGGTGAACTGGAACCAGAGCGCCCGGAAGCCGGCCGCCTTCAGGAACACCGCGCGCACGATCTCGAGGTAGTGGCGGAGCGGGTTCAGCAGCGTGAGCCACTGGAACACGACGGGCATGCTCGAGACGGGGAACATGAATCCCGAGAGCAGCATCGTGGGCATGAAGAGCATGAACGTCGCGAGAAACGCCTCCTGCTGCGTGCTCGAGATCGTCGAGATCAGGAGCCCGAGCCCGAGGGACGAGAGCAGGAACAGCAGCGCCGCGACGAGCAGGAGCAGGAAGCTGCCCGTGAACGGCACGTGGAACCAGAGCAGCGCCACGGTCGTGATGAGCGCCATGTCGAACAGTGCGATCGCGGCAAAGGGCAGCGTCTTGCCGACGATCAGCTCGCGCGGCGTGACCGGGCTCACCATGAGCTGCTCGAGGGTGCCGATCTCCCTCTCGCGCACGACCGCCAGCGCCGTGAGAAGCAGGCTGATGAGCAGCATGATCGAGCCGATCACGGCCGGAACGTTGAAGATGCGCGAGAGCAGCGCGGGGTTGTACCAGGCCCGCTCGCGCAGGTCCACGGGCGGGTGCCAGGCCACCGTGGCGTGCGCGAGGCCGTACGTGCGCACGATCTGCTCGGCGTAGCCGAGCGCCACCGTGGCGACGTTCGAGTTCGTGCCGTCGAGGAGCAGCTGCACCTTCGCCCCCCCCGGCCGGTGCAGGTCGGCGGCGTAGCCCGGCGGGATCTGCAGCCCGACGACGGCACGGCCGCCGTCGAGGGCGGCGACGAGGTCGCGCGGGCGGTCGGAGCGGCCGACGACGCGGAAGTACCCGGACGACGTCATGCTCTCGACGAGCGCCCGGGACTCGGCCGTGTGGTCGTGGTCCACGACGAACGTGCGGGTGTTGCGCACGTCGGTGGACACCGCGTAGCCGAACACCATGAGCTGGACGAGCGGCGAGATGAACACCAGCCGCAGCAGCTTCGGGTCGCGGCTGATCGCGATCAGCTCCTTGCCCGCGATGGCGAGCGCGCGCTCGAGGCTCTCGCGCATCACTTCTGCAGCTCCTTGTGGAACACGCGCACCGCGAGGCCCACGCCGGCGACCGCGAAGACGACCATGACCACCGCTTCCGTCCACAGCACCTCGGCCCCGACGCCCTTCAGGAAGACCCCGCGGGTCACCACGAGGAAGTAGCGCGCCGGGACCAGGAAGCTCAGCGCCTGGAGCGGCGGCGGCATCACGTCGAGCGAGAACATGAAGCCCGACAGAAGGAACGCCGGCAGGAACGTGGCGATCATGGCGAGCTGCGTCGCGAGCATCTGCGACTTCGCGACCGCCGAGATGATGACGCCGAGGCCCAGCGCGCCCGCGAGGAACAGGAACGACAGCACGAGGAACAGCAGCACGTCGCCCCGGAACGGCACCTGGAAGAGCGCCACGCCCAGGACGGAGGTCACGACGACGTCGATCATCCCGATCGCCATGAAGGGGAGGAGCTTTCCGATCACGACCTCGACGCGGGAGACCGGCGTCGCGGCGAGCTGCTCCATCGTGCCGCGCTCCCACTCGCGCGCGATCGTGAGCGACGTGAGCATGGCGGCGATGATGGACATGATCACGGCCACGAGCCCGGGCACGATCATGTTGCGGCTGGCCAGTTCCTCGTTGTACCAGACGCGGCTCTGGGCGATGACGGCCGGCGCGGGCGCGGACTTCGCGATTCCGCCGCGGATCGCCCACTGCTGGACGGTGCTCCGCACGTAGCCGAGAGCGATGGTGGCGGTGTTCGCGTCGGAGCCGTCCACGATGGCCTGCAGGGGAGCCGGCTCGGGTCCGCCGAGCTTCGCGTCGAAGTCGGGAGGGATCACGATCGCGATCCGGGCGCGGCTGCGCTCGAACACACCCGCGATCTCCGAGGTCCGGTCGAGCCGTTCGGCGAGGTGGAAGTACCCCGAGGACGTGAACGCGTCCACGAGGCCGCGGCTCGAGCTCGTGTGGTCCTGGTCCACGACGACCATCGAGATGTTGCGAACGTCCCACGTGATCGCGTAGCCGAAGAGCAGCAGCAGCACGATGGGCAGGATGAACGCGAGCGCGAGGCTCCGCGGGTCGCGGCGGAGCTGGATCCATTCCTTGCGTGCGACCGCGCGCATCCGCATGCGGCTGATCCCGCCGTGCGGGCGGCCGGCGGGCGCGGCCTCGCCGATCGCGGGGGGCCGGGGCTCAGCCATCGACGGCGCCCCCGGCCGCCTGCACGTCGGCGATGAACACGTGCTCCAGGGTGGGCTCGATGCGCTCCATGGAGCCGAACGCCACGCCACGCTCGGCGAGGCGGGCGCGCACGGCGGCCATCGCGGCCTCGGAGGCCAGCGTGAGGTGGACGGCCCGGCCGAAGAGCCCCGCCGCGCGGACCTCGGGCATGCCCTGCAGCGCCTCGACCACCGCGAGCCCGTGCGCGGAGCGCACCTCGACGACCGGGTCCTTCAGCCCCTGGCGGAGCTCGGCGGGCCGGTCGAGGGCGATGATCCGCCCCCGGTTCATGAGCGCGAGCCGGTGGCAGTACTCGGCCTCCTCCATGTAGTGCGTGCTCACGAAGACCGTCGTGCCGGCGTCGGCGAGGTCGTAGATCAGCTCCCAGAAGCGGCGGCGCGAGATCGGGTCCACGCCCGAGGTCGGTTCGTCGAGGAAGAGGAGTGGTGGCCGGTGGAGTACCGCGGTGCCCAGCGCGAGGCGCTGCTTCCACCCGAGCGGCAGGTCGGCGGTCAGGCGGCCGCGGTGCTCGCGCAGCTCCGACATCTCGAGGACCCAGTCGTGCCGCTCCGCGCGCTCCGCCCGCGGAACGCCGTTCAGGCGCGAGAAGAAGTCGATGTTCTGCTCGACGGTCAGCTCGCCGTAGAGAGAGAAGAGCTGCGACATGTAGCCGATGCGCCGCTTGATGCTCTCGGTGCCCGTGAGCAGGTCGAAACCGGCGACCGTGCCCGTGCCGCGCGTGGGCCGGAGCAGCCCGCACAGCATGCGGATCGTCGTGCTCTTGCCGGCTCCGTTCGGCCCGAGGAAGCCGAACACCTCGCCGCGCCGGACGCTCAGCGAGACGTCATCCACCGCGGTGAACGCGCCGAAGACGCGGGTGAGGTGCTCGACCTCGACGACGAAGCCGTTCCCGGGCACCGTCACGCTGCCCGCCGCCGGCGTGCTCACGACGCGGCTCCCGGGGCGCCGACCGCATCGGCCTCGGCCACGCGGTCCATGAACACGTCTTCGAGCGAAGGATCGAGCGGCCGGCGCTCGTGCACCGCGAGACCGGCCGCGCGCAGCGCCTGCTCGAGTCGCGTCGAGACGGACTCGCCGTCGGCGACCGTGACGTGCAGCCACTCGCCGAAGACCGTCGCGCGCACGACCCCCGGGACCCGCACGGCCACGTCGCGCGCGGCGCGCACCCGGTCGACTCGCAGGCCCACGAGCCGGCCCGCCAGCTCCGACTGCAGGGCCTCGGGCGACTCCAGCGCGACGACGCGGCCGCGATGGAGGAGGGCGAGGCGGTCGAACCGCTCGGCCTCGTCCATGTAGGCCGTGCTCACGATGGCGGTGACGCCGCGGGAGACCATCTCGTGGACGATGATCCAGAGGTCTCGGCGCGAAACCGGGTCCACGCCGAACGTGGGCTCGTCGAGCAGCAGCACGCGCGGCTCGTGGATGAGCGCGCACGAGAGCCCGAGCTTCTGCTTCATGCCGCCCGAGAGCCGGGCGGCGAGGCGGTCCGCGAACGGCTCGAGGTTCGAGAAGCGGTAGAGCCGCTCGAGCCGAGCCGAGCGCTCCGCCCGGGGCACCTCGTAGAGGTCGGCGTAGAACTCGAGGTTCTCGCGCACGGTGAGGTCGCCATAGAGGCCGAATCGCTGCGACATGTAGGCGAGATCGTGCTTTACCCGCTCGGGATCGCGCGCCACGCTCGTGCCCAGCACGACCGCGTCGCCCGCGCTGGGCGGCAGCACGCCCGCGAGCATGCGCAGCGTCGTGGTCTTGCCGGCGCCGTCGGGCCCGACGAGGCCGAAGAGCTCGCCGCGCCCGACCTCGAACGACAGGCCGTCCACGGCGACGAGGTCGCCGAAGTGGCGCGTGAGGCCGCGCACGACGAGGGCGGCGTCGCCGGTCACTTCGCCGACACCTCGATCGCGACGTCGGCCGGCATGCCCGGCTTGAGGTCGTGCGAGGGGTCCTCCGTGATGCGCACCTTGACCGCGTAGACGAGCTTCACGCGCTCCTCCTGGGTCTGGACGGTCTTGGGCGTGAACTCGGCCTCGGAAGCGATGGCGATCACCCGGCCGCCGTAGCGGCGGTTGTGGAACGTGTCGGAGGTGATGGCGGCGTGCTGGCCCACGCGCACGGCGGCGATGCGGTTCTCGGGCACGTAGATGCGCACCCAGCGGTCGTCGCGGTGGAGGACCGTGACCACCGGCGAGCCCGCGGCGAGGATCTCGCCCGGCTCGCGGTTCCGCACCGTCACGGTGCCCGCGAACGGGGCGCGCACCTCCATCTGCGCGAGCGTCGCCTCGAGCGTCCTGAGCGAGGCCCTGGCCGCGGCCACTTCGGCGCGCGAGGCCTCGATCTGCTCGCGGCGCGGCCCGATCTCGACGATGCGGCGCTGCTCGGCCGCCTGCACATGGGCGCTGCGCGCGACCTCGAGCGCCGTGACCGCCTTGTCGAGGTCCTGCTGGCTGACGACGTTGCGCTCCCGCAGCGACCGCATGCGGTCGGCGTCGCGCTCGGCATCGGCGAGCCGGTCCGCGGCCGCCTTCTCGGCGGCGCGCGCCGCCTTGATCTCCTCCGGCCGCGAGCCGCGCTCGAGCTGGAGCAGATTCGCCCTCGCGGCCGTCACCTGCGCGGCCGCCTGGTCGCGGCGGCCCTCGGTCTCGGACCGGTCGAGCCACGCGAGGCGCTGGCCCGCGGAAACGGTGTCGCCCTCCTGGACCGTGACCGCCTGCAGCCGGCCCGGCACGGTGAAGCCCAGCGCGGCGTCGGTGGCCTCGACGGTTCCCGTGGCTTCGAGCCTGCCGTTCGCGCCGTGGCCGCGCAGGACCAGGAAGACGGCGACGGCGACGACGAGGACGATCGCGATCGGGAGAACGATCCGGGGCGGCGGGCGGCGGGTCATGAGCGCTTCTCCTGTCGGTGGGCGCGTCGCGGGACGCGCGCGCGTGGGGCGGGCCGGCGGGTGGTCCGGATGCCGGCGACGTAGATGGACCAGGTCCGCCGGACGGTTCCGGTGAGGTCGGTGCGCCCGCCCGAGAGGTGCCAGGCGAGCGCGGCGGGCATGAAGAGGCCGAGGAACGTGAACGCCGCCGCCTCGGGGTCGAGGTCGGCGCGCACGCGGCCCTGCTTCTGCCCTTCGCGGAGCAGGGTCACGAGCACGCCGCGGAACTGCTCGAGGAAGCCGGCCATGAGCGCGCGGCGGCCGGGATGCTGCAGGACGAGGTCCGAGAAGATGAGCATCGGGAAACCGCGGTTCTCGAGCACGAACTGGACGTGGCGCATCAGGAAGGCCCCGAGCGCCTCGACGGCGTCCTCGCGCGCCTCCTCGAGCGCCCGGTCGAGGTTCGCGCGAACGCCCGTGCCGAGCCGCGCGAGCACGTGGGCGAGCATCGCGTCCTTGTCGGGGAAGTGGCGGTAGAGCGCGGAGGGCGAGACGCCGACGCGGTGCGCGACCGAGGCGATGCTCAGCGCGCCGCAGCCCTGCTCGTCGATGATGCCGAGCGCCGCCTTCGCGATCTCGTTGCGGCGCTCCTCGCCGCTCTTCCGCACCCGCTTCATCTCGCCTCCGATGTGAACGACCGTTCACAATATCGGCGGGCGTGCGGGGCCCGGTCAAGGCATAAATCGGCGCGGGATGTCAGGAAACCGTCTACTTTGGCGGTCAGAACGGGTGACTCATCGCTGGGTCGGACGGCGTTCCGGGTCGTCGCAGGGCTCAGTATGTGAACGGTAAATCACGGCAACAGAACGGTGCGGCACGGGCCCGCGACGGCAAGCACGGCGCCCCGCCACGAGGCCGTGGCGGGGCGCCGGAGACGCAGGGACGCTCGGGAATTCTACTTCGAGCCGCCGAAGGCAAACGTCAGGCCCCAGAACGCGCTGAAGTCGCCGGTCGTCCACGTGGACTTGGCCGTGCCGGCCGGGTTGTTGTCGCCCTCGGCCGAGGCGTAGCCAAACGAGTGGCTGATCTCGCCGGAGATCTCGAGGTTGTCGGACAGCTTCATGATGCCGCCGATCCGGCCGTTCACGCCGAAGAACGTGCTGTTCTTCGTCTCGACGTCAGGCTGTCCCGCCGTCTCGAGCTTCTGCTTGCTCGAAGCGAATTCGAGCCCGGGGCCCATGAAGACCGTCAGCCGGTCGCCGACCTGGCCGACCCGGTCGCCGCCGACGCCTGGCCGAGGCCGATCGAGAGGAGCGAGGTGCCTTTTCCGGCGGCGAACGCCGGGGCAGCCAACGAGAGAATCGAGAGCGCGGCAGCGACAGCGAGAATCCTTCTCTGCATGGTCGTTCTCCTGGAGTTTGGGGCTGCAGTCGAACCGCTCCGTCGCGGGACTTCGGCGACGCGGTTCGCGACCGGTTGAGATCACCGTCCGCGGCGCACTCGATGCGGGTCGCGGGCGGGTGGACTCCGATGAAAGAGCGGTACAAAGCTCTTGCAGCGGTCCCATTTCCGGGGTTGCCATTGGCTCCGGGGAATAGGTCCCGGGCCGGCAGTGACTTGCCGACTCGGCGAGGAAGTCTTGAAGAGTGCCGGAGAGAGTCGGACAATGCCGGGTGCTTCGCGGTTTCGCCCGCGCGGAATCCCGCCGACGGACAGCCGCTCCGCAAGGGAGGTGTCATGTCGTCCTGCGCACGCCTGGCCGCCCTGGCCGTCGCCAGCCTCCTGGCCGCCGGTTTCGCGCCGCCGTCCGCCGCCCAGTCCTGTCCTGCAAGCACCGTCACGCTGGGGGTCGGCGTCAGCTCCATCAGCAGCGCTGCGGTCTTCGACACGTCGGCGGTCAACCAGGGCGAGGTGCGTTGGGACATGACGGTCGGCAACACGTACCTCTTCTCCGCGGGATCGCTCAGCGGGCTCTTCGGCGACGTGTACGACGACTTCGACGTCACCGGCGTGCCGGCGGGAACTCCCGTGAACGTGGTCGCCGAGCTGACGGTGGACGGCGCGGTGTGGACCCCGGGCTGTGGCGGCAGCGGGTGCGGTGGTTACTACTGGGTGCGCTTCTATCACGGCACCGACTCGCTCGTGGTCCAGCACAGCGATCATCTCTACTCGGGCCGGCTCGATCACCACGACGTGGTCCAGCTGGCGTTCACCATCGTCGCCGGCCAGCCCGAGCGGCTTCGCATCCAGTCGCACGGGGCCCGCACCCCGGGAGGCTCGCACCTGTCCGAGGCGAACTGCGTGCTCCGCTTCCGCGATCTTCCTGCCGGCGTGGACATCACCTCGTGCAAGGGATTCGTCGGGATGGCCGTGCCCGCGCTGCCGACGAGCTGGGGGCGGCTGAAGAGGATCTACCGCTGAGCCGCGCGGGCCCGCTGGGAGCCCCGCGCCGGATGTGAGATAGGTCCGGCCATGCGCAGGGCATGGCCGAGGATCGCGCGGGCGCCCGTCGTCGCGGCACTGGCCGCGGCGCTCGCGCTCGCGGCGGCGGGCTGCGGCGGCGGCCGCGCCGGCGAAGCCGGGCCGGTCGTGCGCGTGCTGCTGCCCGCGAGCGAGCGGCCCTTCTGGAAGCCGCTGGCCGACCGCTTCGAGGCCGCGCACCCGGGCGTGCACGTCGAGCTGATCGAGGGCCCCGAGTCCACCGACCTGCGCGAGGACCTCTACACGGCCTCGCTGCTCGCCCGCGACCCGACATTCGATCTCGTCTACATGGACGTCATCTGGACGGCCAAGTTCGCCGCGGCGGGCTGGCTGCGCCCGCTCGACACGGCGTTCGACACCACGGAGCAGCGGGCGATGCTGCCCGCGGCCCTGAACGCCGGCCGCTGGCACGGCGCGCTGTGGCGGATCCCGGTGCGGACCGACGTCGGCGTGCTCTACTCGCGGAGCGACCTGCTCGCGCAGGCCCACCTCGCGGTGCCCGAGACGTTCGACCAGTTCTTCGCCGCCGCGCGCGCGCTGCAGTCGCCCCCCGAGCGCTGGGGCTTCGTGTGGCAGGGCAAGCAGTACGAGGGCCTCGTCTGCAACTACCTCGAGGTGCTGCGCGGTTGCGGCGGGTTCTGGGTGGACCCGGCGACGCTGAAGGTGGGTCTCGACCGCCCGGAGGCGGCCCGCGCGCTCGCGTTCATGCGGCGTTGCCTCGGGCCCGATCCCATCAGCCCGCCGGGCGTCACGACCTACCAGGAAGAGGAGAGCCGGCGGCTCTTCCAGGACGGCCGCGCGGTGTTCCTGCGCAACTGGC
>CAZPVG010000085.1:0-15510 GCA_964589945.1 uncultured bacterium | reverse complement strand
AGCAACCAAACCTTGTGCTGTCATAATCGATCTCCTTTGTGGTAAACTTTGTTTACCGTGAGACGATAGTAAACAAAGTTTACTTAGGTTGTCAATGGTTTTTTTGCAAAAAAATTCGCCGCTCAAAACCAGGGATATGCTCATCGGCGCGCTGCTGCGCGTCCCCGCCGAAGCCATTCACCGCCGCATCATCCGCGAGCTCAACCAGGCGGGCTTCGACGGTCTCGCCCTGCCGCACATGGCCATCTTCCGGTTTCCGGGCCCCGACGGAGTCCGCCCCGGCATCCTAGCCGAGCGCGCCGGCATGAGCAAGCAGGCCATGAACCGAATCCTGGGCAGCCTGGAAGGGCTAGGCTACCTGGTCCGTTCCGACGGGCCCGATGAAGGCCGGGCGCGCATTGTCAGGTTTACCAAGCGCGGACGCGCCGCGTACGCAAAGGCGCTGGAGGTGCTTCAAGATATCGAACGCGAATGGAGCGCCGAACTTGGGCCCAAGGATTTCGCTCAGCTCAAAGAACTCCTTTTTCGCGTTTGGGAGAGCCCGTTGGCGGGCTAGCCAACCAGCCCAATTGAAAGGCAGATCTGCAAGGCGCAGCAACGAAGGAATTGGAGAAAGCGAAGCTTCCAATTCCCCCGGCTGCCGCGCTGCTCTGCGCTTTGGAGCACTTCTCCTTCACATGTAGCCCTTGTGATCTCAGTCGAAGGTGGCGCTTCCTTAAGGGAACCGCTACTTGAGAACACAGTTTCGGGATACAGCAGAAGGAGAAGTGCTTTCGTCAAGGCTGTGGGCGAACTGGCCGTCAGGCCGACGTTGGTTTATTTTGCTCGCGCCGCAACGGCTACTCCCGCCTGCTCAGCGAGCTGGGCGGCTTTGCCGGTGACTTCCCAGGTGAACTCCGGTTCGGTGCGGCCAAAGTGTCCGTAGGCCGCCGTCTTCTGGTAGATGGGCCGGCGCAGATCGAGGTACTCGATGATGCCCTTGGGGGTGAGAGGGAAGTTTTTGCGCACCAACTCGGTCAGTTTGGCGTCGCCTACCTTGCCGGTGCCGAAGGTTTCGATGCGGACGCTGACCGGCTCAGCCACGCCGATGGCGTAGGCGAGCGCCACTTCAGCGCGCTCGGCCAAGCCCGCGGCCACAATGTTCTTGGCGATGTGGCGGGCCATGTAGGCCGCGGAACGGTCGACTTTGGTGGGGTCCTTGCCGGAGAAGGCGCCGCCGCCGTGGCGGCCCATGCCGCCGTAGGTGTCCACGATGATCTTGCGGCCCGTCAGGCCGCAGTCGCCCATCGGGCCGCCGATCACGAACTTGCCCGTCGGGTTGACGTGGAACTTCACGGGCTGCTTCCTGCTCACCAGGCGCTTGGGCAGCAGGGGCAGGATGACCTTCTCGATCATGTCCTTGCGGATCTTCCCCTGCGTGACCTTGTCCGAGTGCTGGGTCGAGAGCACGACGGTGTCGATCCGCACCGGGCGGTCGCCCTCGTACTCCACCGTGACCTGGGTCTTGCCGTCGGGGCGCAGGTAGTCCACCGCACCCTTCTTGCGCACCTGCGAGAGCCGCATGGCCAGCTTGTGGGCGAGCATGATCGGCAGCGGCATCAGCTCGGGCGTCTCGTTGCAGGCGTAGCCGAACATGAGCCCCTGGTCGCCGGCGCCGCCCGTGTCCACGCCCATGGCGATGTCGGGCGACTGCTGGTCGATCGTGGTCATGACCGCGCAGGTGTGGCTGTCGAAGCCGAACTCGGCGTCGTGGTACCCGATCTCCTTGATCACCGAGCGCACGAGCTGCGGGATCTCGACGTAGGCCTGGGTCGTGATCTCGCCCGAGACGACGGCGAGGCCGGTGGTGACCAGGGTCTCGCACGCCACGCGGCTGCGCCGGTCCTGCGCCAGCATGGCGTCGAGAACGGAGTCGGAGATCTGGTCGGCGATCTTGTCCGGGTGACCCTCGGTCACCGACTCGGAGGTGAAGAGGTGACGCGACGCCATCGAAGGCTCCTCTGGGGGTTGCGACGCGCCGGAGCGGCTGCTTCCGGCGTGCCGGCACCGGACTAGCGGGACGGGGTGTGCTCCGCCAGCCGGCGCTTGAACTCGTCGATACTGGAAATGTCCACCGGGTCCACCCCGCCGAGAAGGGCGAGGTAGAGACTGAAGTAGTCGCCGAACTGCACCAGCGACGCGAGCCGGGCCAGCCGGCTTTCGCCACTCGAATGCACTTCGTGCACGGCCGCACCCTGGCGGGCCGCGTATTCCGCGGTGAGGTCCAGCCGGCGGGCCGATTCAGCCGGGTCCTCCCGGTCCCTCAGCACGACGACGGCGATGCCGCGCTGAAGCGGACCGGCGGCCTGCCAGCCCACGATCTCGTTGTGGTTGAGCTCGGGCACGGCCGCGGAATGGGCGGGAAGCTTAGCATTTTCGTTGAGCTGCTGTCGCCACCTCAGCGCGACGGCCTCGACCGGCCCCGTGGTCGCATACAGGAACACGAGCCGGCCGTCGCATTCGCGCGCCAGCCGCTTGGCCTCGTTGGCGGCTTCGGGCGCGGCCGTGCCCAGCCGCCCGCGGGCTTCGGCCATCAGGGCCGCCGCCTCGCGCCAGGCCGGCGAGGGATCGGGCACCCAGCCCAGAGCGCCCGCGAGCCGCGTCAGCGGCACCCAGGAGTGGAAGAGCGTCGCCCGCGGCGGCATGCCCGGGGGCACGGCCTGGACGTGGAGGCCGCGCGCGCGGGCGCGCTCGCCCAGCTTTCCCCCGCTCGTCAGCGCCACCGACGGCACCCCCCGCCCGGCGGCGAGCGCCTCGAGCGCGAGCGTCTCCTCCGTGTTGCCGGAGTTGCTCGAGAGCACCGCCAGCGAGCGCGGGCCCACGCAGGCCGGCCAGCGGTAGTCGCGCACGACGAGCCACGGCCGGGGCAGGGTGTCGCGGTAGAGCGCCCCGGTCAGCTCGGCAGCGATGGCGGAACCGCCCATGCCCCCCACGGCGACAAGGTCGGGATCGGCGACCGGCAGCGCCCAGGGCGCCGCGTCCGTGCGGGCGAGCGCCTCGGTGACGTGCTCGGGGAGCGCGTCCACGAGCGGCGCCATGCCGCGCGGGTCGCGCGACCCGTAAGGCGGTTCAAGCGTGCCGTTCGGGGGGCTCACGCCCCGGCCCCTCCCGCCGGTTCGCCGGCCGCGGTCTCGCCGGCGCGGTCCAGCACGAGCACGCTGGGCAGCAGCGAGTCCACGCGGTGGCGCACGAGCCGGCGCACGTTCGCGGCCGACGTGCAGGCGAGCGCCTCGCTCGCGATCGCCTGGGCGGCGTCGTAGCGCACCGAGCGGATGGCGAGCTTCACGCGCGGCAGGTCCGGCGACGGCACGGACAGCTCGTCCACGCCGAGGCCGAGCAGCAGGACCGCGTTGGGCGGGTCGCTGGCCATCTCGCCGCAGAGGCCCACCCACCGCCCGGCGGCGTGCGCGGCCTGGACGGTGTGCTGGATGCTCCGCAGCACGGCCGGGTCGAGCGGCTCGTAGAGGTGCGAGAGCCGCTCGTTGTCGCGGTCCATGGCGAGCGTGTACTGGATGAGGTCGTTCGAGCCGATGGAGAAGAACTGCGCGTGCTTCGCCAGGGCGTCGGCCATCCACACGGCGCTCGGCGTCTCGATCATGATTCCGGTCTCGACGTCCGGGTCGAACGGCACGCCGTCGCGACGCAGCCCCTCGAGCGCCGAGTCACGCAGCGACAGCGCGCGCAGCAACTCCTCCACGCTCGAGACCATCGGGAACATGAGCCGCACCCGCCCGTGCGCGCTCGCGCGGTAGATCGCCCGGATCTGGGTGCGGAACATCTCGGGGCTCGAGAGCGCGAGCCGGATCCCGCGCAGCCCGAGGAACGGGTTCGTCTCATGGGTCATGCCGAGATACGAGGCGACCTTGTCCCCCCCCAGGTCCATCGTGCGGAAGAGCACCGGACGCCCCTGCATGCCCTCGGTCACCCGCCGGTAGGCGCGGTACTGCTCCTCCTCGCCGGGCAGGTCCACGCGGTTCATGTAGAAGAACTCGGTGCGGAAGAGCCCGATGGACTGCGCGCCGAACTGCACCGCGCCGTCCACGTCCTCGGGCAGCTCGAGGTTCGCGCCCAGCTCGATCGCCCGCCCGTCGCGCGTCTCGCAGGGCTCGGCCCGCAGCTCGGCGAGCGCCTGCGACTTCCGCACCAGCCGCTCGACGCGTGCGGAGAACTCCCCGCGCTGGCCCTCGTCGGGATTGATCTCGATCAGCCCTTCGTACCCGTCCACCGCGGCGTAGTCGCCGCGCTTCGCGTGGAAGAGCGCGTCGCGGACGCTGACCACGGCCGGGATGCCGCGCCCGCGCGCCACGATGGCGCCGTGCGAGGTGCGACCCCCGACTTCGACCACGAACGCGAGCACGCGGTCACGCGGCAGCATCGCGACCTCGCTCGGTCCCAGGTCGTGCGCGAACACGATCGCCGGCGCGTCCAGCCCCTCGATCTCGCGCGTGCCCGAGCCCAGCAGCTCGCGCAGCACGCGCCGCTCGACGTCCACGATGTCGGCCCGCCGGTCGCGAAGGTACTCGTCCTCGAGCTTGTCGAACGCCGCGGCGACGCGCGACATGTAGGCGCGGAAGACGTACGCCGGGTCGAGCAGCATCTCGCGCACGCCCTTCTCGACCGTGTCGATCAGTTCGGGATCGTCGAGAATGAGCAGGTGCGCCTCGTAGATGCGCGCGTCGTGCTCGCCCAGCTCGGCCGCGATACCGTCGCGGATCGCGACGAGGTCCCGGCGCGCGACGGCCAGCGCCTCGTGGAAGCGCTCGAGTGCACGGTTCACGTCCCCGGGTGCGATGGCGGATTCGCGCACGGCGAGCTCCTCGCGCTCGAAGCGGAAGATCGGGCCGCTCGCGAGCCCGGGCGACGCGGGGATGCCGGCGAGCCTCACGGTTCGCCTCCGAACTTGCCGTCCACCAGGTCGCGGATGGCCACGAGGGCCTCCTTCTCGTCCGGTCCCGCCGTGCGCACGGTGATGGTCGCGCCCTCCTCGGCGGCCAGCATCATGACGCCCATGATGCTCTTGCCGTTCACTTCGAGGTCGTCGCGCGAGACGAAGATCTCGGAGCGGAAGCGGGACGCGGTCTTCACGAAGAGCGCACAGGCGCGTGCGTGAAGCCCCAGCTGGTTGCGGATCACGAGTTGCAGATCGGGCAATTCGGTCCTCCCTGACCCTTCTAGAAGCGGTGCAGCCAGGCGGCGATCACCACGAGCACCCCGATGCCGAGCGCCCACTGCGTGGGCGAGGGACGGGCGCGCTGCGCGGAGAGCAGGCCCAGGCCGAGGCCGCCAGCGAGCGCGGACTGTACCGCGATCGGCCTCGGCGCGCCTCCCGGCGCCAGCGCCCACGCGACCGCAACGCCCACGACGATGCAGCCGACGTACGCGAGGAACACGACGGACTTCTCGAGCCGAGAGCGAAGCGACCCGCCCAGTACGGCGGGTCCGCCGCGATAGCCGAGGCCCACGCCCGCGAAGCGCACCCCGAGGTGCACCGAGGCGTAGCAGAGCCAGAGCGCGACGGCACCCCACGCGGTGTCCGGGCGGGCCAGGGCGAAGAGCACGCCCACCACCGCCGCCAGCGGCCGCAGCGAGAACCAGAACAGCCGGTCGCCGAGCGCGGCCAGCGTCGAGCCCAGCGCCGCCTTGATGCGCACCATCGCCGCCGCGTCGGGGCCGGTGCCGGCCGCGCGCTGCTCCTCGAGCTGCGCCACCGCGCCGAGCGCCAGCGACGCGAGTGTCGGCTGGGTGTTGAAGTAGGCCGTGTGCTCCGCGAGCCGCTCCCGGCGCTCGTCGGCGTCCGCGTACAGCGCCCGCAGGGCCGGCTGCAGCGCGTAGGCCCAGCCCACCCCCTGCTGGCGCTCGAAGTTCCACGTCGCCTGCAGCAGGTTCGCGCGCATCGCCATGCGCCAGAACACCCGGAATCCGAGGCGTCCGCTCACGGCATGCCCATCACGAGCGTGAGCCACGCGCCGATCATCGCCGCCGCGAAGACGCCGGCGCGGGTCAGGCGGCGCTGCACGAAGGCGTGAAGGAGCTGCGCGAGGCCGAACCCCATCCAGAGCGGCTGCGCGAGGGTCCAGGCCCGCGAGAGCCGCAGCGACTCGTTCTCCACGACGCCCCGCAGCGCGAGCGCCGCCACGGCGATCCACAGCGCGCAGAACGCGACGCCGACGCCGAATGACAGCGTCGCACCGGCCGCGTTCGCGATGCCCGGCGCGTTCTCGCGCCCGGCACGCACCTCGGCCTCGCACCAGCGCGCGAGTCCCTCGTTGCGCCGCCGCTGCCAGCGGATGAGCGGGACGCCGGTGGCCGCCGCGACGAGGCCCGTGAGGACCCCGACGAGCTGCGCCGCCTCGCGCCACGGCTGCAGGTCGCCATGCGGCGCGAGCAGCAGCGCCACGCCGGCACCGACGACGCCGCCCGAGGCGTAGTCCTCCGGCGTCCGGGCGCCGATCGGCAGCGTGCTGGCCGCCAGGATCTGGAGCACGACGCCGACGGCCAGCGCGGTCGCCCAGTCGCCCCACAGCCACCCGAGCAGCGTCGCCGTCACGAGCGGTTGCGAGAGGAGCGTCTGCCCCACCGGCGTGGCGTCCAGCGTGGCAATGCCCCCCAGAAGCGCGGTGGCCGCGACCCGTCCGATCACGGCCGGACCCCGGGGTCCATCTCCTGCAGGCCGTGACGCCGCGAGGCAGGGACGTCGCGCACCTCGAGCGTGACGCCGCGGGCGAGCAGCGCGCGGGCGTCGGCGCGATCGGCGTCGTCGAGGTAGACGTACTCGGCCACCTTCGTCTTCCCGGGCGCGTAGTGCAGGCCGCCGACGTTGAATTCGCCCACCGGGGCGCCCGCCTCGACGAGCCGCCGCGCGGTCGCGAGGTCGCGGACGATCAGGAACGCGCCGCCGGCCGCCGCCGCCTCGCCAGCCCACGCCGCGGCCGCCTCGGCCACGCCCACCACGTGCACCTCGATGCCGGGGGCGGCCGCTTCGTACACCTGGCGCTCCCAGTCGTTCGCCGCCACGGCGTCGTCCACGAGCCACATGCGAACCGGCGAGAGCCGCGCCCCCCAGGCCACGAGCACCTGCCCGTGGATGAGGCGATCGTCGATGCGGTGGAGCAGCCAGCTCATGCGCCGGGGCCGCGCTGCACGCGGATGCTGTCGCGCCCCTTCTGCTGCAGGCGCTCGGCGAGCGTGGAGATGTCCATCGTGTCGCGATTGTGGAGGTAGTCGAGCAGCATGGGCAGGTTGACGCCCGAGAGGATAACGACCCCGTGGCAAGAGCCGGCGGCGGCGAGGCCGCTGGTGTGGCAGGAGCCGCCCCAGAAGTCGGTCAGCACGAGCCCGCCGGCGGGCCAGCCGCCGGCGATGGAGACGATGCGTTCCTGCAACGCGTCGCGCGAGAGGCCCTCGTTCGAGATCATCTCCACGCCCTCGAACGGGCCGTAGACGCGCTTCGCCGCTTCGAGCAGCGCCGGGGCCAGGCCCGCGTGCGTCACGAGCAGCGCCGGCACCCGACCTCCCGCCGCCCGCCCGTTCCCCGCGGCCGGCCCGCCCGCCGAAGCGCTCACTCGGTGTCCTCCCGGACCCAGGCCCGCGCGGCGCTCTTGCGCTTCATCACCTCGAGCATGTGCTGGTTCAGCCGCTCGGCCGGCGAGAAGCCGCCCACCACCTTCACGAGGTAGTGCAGCGCGATGACCTCGGCGATCACCGTGATGTTCTTGCCGGGCGTGATCGGGACCTGCACGAGCGGGATGCTGATGCCCAGGATCTCGGTCCGACGCTCGTCGAGTCCGATGCGCTCGTAGTCCTCGTCGTCGGACCACTCGCGCAGGTTGACCTCGACCTCGACCCGCTTTTGCAGGCGGATCGAGCGGATGCCGAAGATGCTCTGCACGTCGATGATGCCCAGGCCCCGGATCTCCATGTGGTGCCGCAGGAGCTGGTTGCCGGTGCCGATGAGCAGGTCGCCGTGGCGGCGCGTGATCGTCACGATGTCGTCGGCCACGAGCCGGTGGCCGCGCTCGACGAGGTCAAGCGCGGTTTCCGACTTGCCGATCGCGCTGCGCCCGGTGAAGAGCAGGCCGCAGCCGTACACGTCCACGAGCGAACCGTGCACGCTCACCGAGGGCGCGAACATGTGATCGAGGTAGCTCGTGAGCGAGTGGATGAACGGCGTGGTGCTCTGCGGGGTGCGCAGGACCGGCACGCCCACCTCGTTCGCCCGCTGGACGAGGTAGGGCGGCACCTCGAGGGCCTTGCAGATGACGACAAGCGGCATCGTGAACGAGAAGAACCGGTCCAGCGCCTCGCGCACCGCGGACGGCGAGAGCGTGGCGAGGTAGGTCAGCTCGGTCTGCGCGATGATCTGGATGCGCTCGGGCAGGAAGTTCTCGACGAACCCCATGAGCGCCATGCCGGGCCGGTTGATGTCGCTGACCGTGATCTCGCACTTCGAGGCGAGGGAATCGGTCAGCTGCTCCAGCTGGAGATCCTCGCGCTGGTCTTCGAAGAGGCGGGCGACGCCGAGCGCTTTCACGGGCGGGTCAGTCCTCGTCGGCGAAGGCGTCGTCGTCGACGTCCGCCGCCGACTGGGCGGCGCCGGCGGCGCCGGGCTTGGGCGCCTTGTGATCCGTCCGGCGATCCTTGAGCCGCCGCAGCTTCCGCTCAAGCCGTGCGGCCGCGCGCTCGATGGCGGCGCCCGGCTCCCCGTGCGTTTCCGTGCACACGAGGCTGCTTCCGTTCAGGCTCATCGTGATCTCGGCTTCGTAACGGGCCTTCTCCTGCACGACCACCACGTGGACGCCGTGGATGTCGTTCGCGAACTTCTGGAGCTTCTCGAGCCGCTGTTGCGTGAACTGCCGCAGCCCGGGGGTCAGTTCGAAATGGCGTGCGGTGAGGGTGATCTGCACGGCGCTCCTCCTTACTCTGGGACGGATGCGACGTCGCGATGCGGTCGGGACTCAGGCCACCCGCCGGCGGAAGCGCGCCGGCAGGATGTTCAGCTGCTCGCGGTACTTCGCCACCGTGCGCCGGGCGATCCGCAGCCCGCGCTCGTGGAGCAGCTCCGCGATGCGCTGGTCGGACAGCGGGTCCTTCTTGTCCTCCTCGTCGATGAGCGTCTTGATGATGTCCTTGGCGGTGCGCGCCGACACGTCTTCGCCGTCGTCCGTCTCGAGACCGCTCGAGAAGAAGAACTTGAGCTCGAAGACGCCCCGGGGCGTCTGCACGTACTTGCCGCTGCAGACGCGGCTCACCGTGGACTCGTGCATGTCGATCTGGCGCGCGACCTGGGCCAGCGTCAGCGGCCGGAGAAACGCGATGCCCTTGTCGAAGAACTCCCGTTGCTCGCGGACGATGCAGTTCATGACCTTGATCATCGTGCGGCGCCGCTGCTCGATGGTCTGGATGAGCCACCTCGCGGACGCGAGCTTGCCCTGGATGTAGTCGCGGGTCTGCTTCTGCTCCGGCGTGGCGTCCGGTCTCTTCTTCTCCCGGATCACGGTCTCGTACGCCGCGGAGATCCGCAGCCGCGGCACGTTCCGGTCGTTCAGCATCACGAGGTATTCGTCGTCCACCCGTTCCACGAGGAGGTCGGGCGTCACGTACTTCGGGTCGTCGGCCGACACGGCCGTGCCCGGTCGGGGGTTGAGCGTGGCGATCTCGTCGGCCGCGTACTGCACCTCCTCGACCGAGACTTTGAGCAGCCGCGCGATCTCCGGGAAACGGCGGTTCACGAGGTGGTCGAAGTGGTCGTGGATGAGCTGCCACGGCATCGTGTCCTTGTCGCCGCGGGCGTCGAGCTGGATGAGGAGGCACTCACGCAGGTCCCGCGCGCCGACGCCGGCCGGCTCGAGCGCCTGCACGAGGGCCAGCACGCGCTCGATCTCTTCCTGCGGGCGGCCCAGCGCCTCGACGATGGCCTCCACCGGCGTGACCAGCCAGCCGCGCTCGTCCATCGAGCCCACGAGGAACTCGGCGATCGTCATCTGTTCGGCCGGCAGGTTCAGGAAGTGGAGCTGCTCGAGCAGGCTCTCGGCGAGCGTCGCGCGCGTCACCGGCACCTTCTCGAGGAACTCGACGCTGGTCTCGCTCTGGGGCACGTAGGTGCGGTCGAGGCCGTCCTGCATGTACTCCGACCAGTCGATCGCGTCCTCCTCGCCCGGCTCCTCGGCCTCCTCGTTGTTCTGCTCGTCGGCCGAATTCTCCTTCTCGATGTCCTCCTGCTCGGTGACCTCGTCCACCTCCTCGAGCAGGGGGTTCTGGAGGACCTCCTGCTTGAGGATCTGCTGGAGCTCGAGCGTCGGGACCTGGAGCAGCTTCAGCGCCTGCTGCAGCCGCGGCGTCATGATGAGCGACTGCTTCTGCTGCAGGTGCAGGGAATGCTTCATTTCCATGGAAGGACCGTCCCTAGAGGGTGAAGCCTTCGCCGAGATAGTACTGCCGGGCCAGCGGATTGTCCGCGAGTTCCTGCGGGGAGCCTGCGAGCTGGATGCGGCCGTCGAACATGATGTACGAGCGGTCCGTGGTGTTGAGCGTCACCCGGACGTTGTGGTCGGTGATGAGCACGCCGAGCCCGCGGTCGCGCAGGCGGTGGATGATCTCCTGGATCTCCTCCACCGCGATCGGGTCGATCCCGACGAACGGCTCGTCGAGCAGCATGAACGACGGCTGCCGCGCGAGCGCGCGCGTGATCTCGACCCGCCGGCGCTCGCCGCCCGAGAGCTTGTGGGCCTGGCGGTCGGCCAGGTGGGTCAGGTTGAGGTCGTCGAGAAGTCCCGCCAGCCGCTCCTCGCGATCGGCCTTCGTCATCTTCATGGTCTCGAGGACGGCGAGCACGTTCTCGCGCACGGTGAGCCGCCGGAAGATGCTCGGCTCCTGCGCGAGGTAGCCCAGGCCGAGCCGGGCCCGCCGGTAGACCGGCTCGCTCGTGATGTCGCGTCCGTCGAGCAGGATCCGGCCGGCGTTGGGCGTCAGCAGCCCGACGATCATGTGGAACGTCGTGGACTTGCCCGCGCCGTTCGGCCCCAGCAGGCCCACGACCTCGCCGCGCCAGCCGGCCAGCGAGACGTCGGTCACGACGCGCCAGCGGCCATAGTAGCGCTCGAGTCCCTCGGCCAGCAGCCCGTCGGTGGACACCGGGGTGTCCACGGTCGGCTCTACGGGAGCCTCGATCTCGACCTGGCTCACTGTCCCTCCGGCTTCGGCTCGAGGAGCTCGCCCGACTTGCCCTTCACGGTCGCGTTCACCCGCGAACGGAACTCGAAGTGCTTCAGCTCGGGGTCGCCCTGGAAGCCGATGCCCTCGAGGGTGTCGCCGGCGCGCTCGACGCGCACGAGCCGGTCCGAGGTGATGAGCTGCTCGCGGTTGCCGAAGTGCAGCTCCTCGGTGGTCATCCGGGTGCCCTCGGTCGTGGTCAGCACGACGTCCCCCCGCGCGGTCATGTCGCGCGTCAGCTGCTGGATCTCGCCCTCGCGGGCGTTCAGCTCGGACGTGCGCTTGCCCTGCTCGTCGAAGAAGTCCACGCGGATGTCGCGCGCGATGACGAGGTTCTTCGCGGTGTAGGTGGCCGCCCACTTCGCGTAGAGCGTCCACTGCGGCCGTCCGGCGTCCGTTTCCGTCAGCACGAAGTCCGTGACCTCCTGGTCGGGCATCTCCCCGCTGCTGCCCGTGACGCTCGCCTTGGGAAGATCGTTGCACCCCGCCCCCGCGAAGGCGGCGAGGGCGGCGGCCAGGACCACGGCCGCTCGGGGCAGGATTCGGTGGCGAAATCTCATGGGTCGTCCGGTCTGCATCGGGGCAACGACGCGTGCTTCCCTGTTGCGTTCGAGCCACGCTAGCAAGCGGGTCTCGAGGTGGCAAGCACGGTGTGTGCCATCGGTGATCCCGGCCCCCACCTTGGGTTTATCGGGCGCTGGCCGCCGGAACTTGAACACCGAGTGACTCCGCCGTCGGCGTCTCGCCCACTCGGATGCCGCGCAGCGCGGGCCGGTGCGCCGGCGGTCCGCGGCGGGCCCCTCCACGCGCCCAGTGCCCGCACCGGCGACCGCGTCAGAGCCCGAGGCGTTCCTGCGGGCCGGCGTAGACGAGCCGTGCGCCTTCGCGCCGCACGAGCGGGCTCATTGCGTGTGGCGCCCGCGTCGCCGCGTCGAGCAGGTGTTCCACGGCCACGCCCCGCGCCACGAGCGCGTCGGCGAGCATCGAGCGGTGGCAGTCCGCGGGCCGCGCCTCGGCGCACATCGCGGCCACCGCGCCGGCGGGTTCGAGCGCGAGCAACCGCTCGAGGCCGGCCGCGAACGCCGCCGTCTCCATGTAGTCGGCATAGCCGCGGAAGGCGCCGTCGGCCAGTCCGACGTGCGGCGAATCCGGCCGCGGCGTGCGGTGCCCGCCCAGCTCGGGCAGGTGCGTGCAGGCGATCCCCGCTTCCCGGAGCGCCGCCGCGAGCGCGGCCCCGTCGTACTGCGGGTGCCGGCGCGAGCGCGGGAATGCGCGCACGTCGGCGACGTGCGCCACGCCGTGCGCGTGCAGGATCGCGAGGAAGTCGGTGAAGCCGCGGCTCGAGTGGCCGACCGTGAGCAGGCGCGTGGCGGACATGCGCGCATGATATCGTGCCGGTCATGCTCGACCCAGCCCGACGGGCTCTCGCCTTCCTCCTGCCGATCGTGCTCGTGTTCGTGTCCGCGACGGCCGCGCGCGGTGCGGCGACGCCGGCCGGGCATTACGCGGACGTGAACGGGCTGCGGATGTACTACGAGCTGCACGGCTCGGGTCCGCCGCTGCTGCTGATCCACGGCGGGGCGGGGAACGGCATGCAGTTCGAGCACCAGGTGCCGGACTTCGAGAAGACCCACACGCTGATCGTGCCCGACTGCCGCGCCCAGGGCCGCACGAACGACCGGCCCGGGCCGCTCACCTACCACGGAATGGCCGAGGACATGATCGCGCTGCTCGATGCGCTGCACCTGAAGCGCGTGGACGTCATGGGCTGGAGCGACGGCGGGAACATCGGGCTCGACATGGCCATGCACCACCCGGACCGGGTCTCGCACCTCGTCACCTTCGGGGCGAATTTCCGGCCGGACGGGGTGAGCCCCCAGGACATGGCGTGGAACGCGTCCGCGACCGCCGACAGCTTCGGCCCCGGGATGCGCGAGGGCTGGACGAAGCTCAACCCGCAGCCGGAGCACTACGCCGAGGCGATGGACAAGATCCTCGTGATGTGGCGCACGCTGCCGCGCTGGACCGCCGCGGACCTCGGGCGCATCCGGGCGAAGTGCCTGATCTGCGCCGGCGAGCACGACCTGATCCGCCGCGAGCACACCGACGCGCTTGCCCGCGCGATCCCGCACGCCGAGGAGTGGATCGTGCCGGGCGCCTCGCACGGCGCGATGATCGAGCGTCCGGACCTCGTGAACCCGAAGGTGCTCGCGTTCCTGAAGCGCTAGGTCCGGTCCGGGAGCTCCGCCCGGCCGCTCAGCCCCGCAGGCAGTCGTGCAGGTGCAGGATGCCCAGCGGGCGGCGCTGCTCGTCGATCACGACCAGCGCGGTGATCGGGCCCTGGGGGCGCTCCTCCATCGCGCGCACCGCGCTCGCCACGAGCGCGTCGGGGCCGATCGTGCTCGGGGCTCCCGACATCACGTCGCCGGCGGTCAGCGGCCACGGGTCGCGGTGCTGCATGAGGATGCGCTTGAAGTCGCCGTCGGTGACGACGCCGGCGAGCCGCCCCCCGTCGTCGACGACCGCCGTGATGCCGAGGCGCTTGTTCATGATCTCGAGCATCACGTCGCGCAGCCCCGTTCCGCGTTTCACGCTCGGCAGGGCCTCCCCCGCGTGCATCAGCTCGCGCACGCGGCGCGCGGCGGCGCGGCCGATCACGCCGCCCGGGTGCAGGAAGCGGAAGTCCTCCGGGGCGAAGCCGCGCAGCTCCATCAGCGCCACGGCGAGGCAGTCGCCCATCACCTGGGTCAGCGTCACGCTCGTCGTCGGCGTCAGGTCCATCGGGCAGGCCTCGACGAGCGGGCCCAGTACGAGGCAGGCGGCGCTGTGCCGCTCGATCGGCGAACCGGGCGCCGCGACGATGCTCACCATCGGGATCCCGTGGCGCTCGAGGTAGGGCATCAGCGCCAGCAGTTCCTCCGTGGCCCCGCTCTTCGAGACGAACAGGGCCACCTCTCCGGGCGCGAACAACCCCGCGTCGCCGTGCATCGCGTCGGCCGGGTGCAGGAAGACCGCCGGCGTGCCCGTGCTCGTGAGCGTGGCGGCGATTTTCTGGCCGATGAGGCCGCTCTTGCCAACGCCGGAGACGATCACCTTGCCGCGGCACGCGGCGAGCGTGGCCACGGCCTTCTCGAACTCGGGCCCGAGCCGCTGCTCGAGCGCCGCGACCGCCTGGGCCTCGATGCGGACGACCTGGCGGGCCAGCGACAGCAGGTCCGCGGCCATCAGGAGACCTCGTAGCGCGCGAGGATCTTCGACCAGACGCCGTTGTGGCGCAGGATCGTCTCGACGGCCTCGCGCACGGCTCCCGCGCCGGCGCGGGCCGCCGTCACCGTCTTCGCGAACGGCAGCACCTCGGGGCTCGCGTCGGCGACCGCGATGGGCCAGCCCACGCGGCGCATGAGCGGCACGTCCGGCAGGTCGTCGCCGATCATCGCGCACTCCTCCCACGCGACGCCCTCGCGCGCCAGCACCTTCTCGGCCACCGCCACCTTGTTGCGCGCGCCGAGGTAGTGCTCGAGCTTCAGGTCGTGCATGCGCGCCTGGCCCGCGAGCGACATGCGGCCGGAGATCACCACGGGCAGCACGCCGAGGTCGCGCGCCCACTCGAGCGAGAGACCGTCGCGCACCCAGAAGTTGCGGAAGTCGCCGTCGCGCGAGAAGCCGATGACCCCGTCGGTCAGCGTGCCGTCGAGGTCGAGGAACAGGATGCGGACCGGCGCCGCGATCGGCGCGTCAGGCACGGGGCACCTCCGTCACCGCCTCGCGCACGCGCCGCGCCTCGTCGAGGAAGCTCGCGGCCTGCTCGAGCGGCAGCTGCGTCGCCGCATCGCTCAGCGCCCGCGCGGGGTCGGGGTGGGACTCGAAGAACAGCCCGTCCACGCCGCAGGCCACCGCGGCGCGCATGAGCGGGAAGGCGAAGCGCCGGTCGCCGCCGGTCTCGGAGCCGGACCCGCCCTCCGGGTGGGTGCCCCGCCGCTGCAGGCTGTGCGTCGCGTCGAAGAGCACGGGCCAGCCCAGCTCGCGCATGACGACGAGCCCGCGCATGTCCACGACCAGGTCGCCGTAGCCGAACGTCGTGCCGCGCTCCGTGAGCAGCACCTTCGACCCGCCGGCGCCCGCGATCTTCTCAATCGCGTTCTTCATGTCCTCGGGCGCGAGGAACTGCCCCTTCTTCACGTTCACGGCGCGGCCCGTCCGGGCGGCGGCGGCGAGCAGGCCCGTCTGGCGGCACAAGAACGCCGGGATCTGCAGGATGTCCGC
>CAZPVG010000084.1:0-15855 GCA_964589945.1 uncultured bacterium | reverse complement strand
TGATTGAGCCGCCCGCACGCGGCTGAGGAACGCGAAGCAAGCAGAACGTTCCCAACCCACCGCCATCCCTCAACTGCCAACGAGGCCGTCCTGCCAACAACGCGGCCCCCGCGTCACGCCGCCTCGTTCGAGGTCTGCGGCGACTGTTCACTCGGCGCGGGAGACTCCTTTCGCACTCTGGGCGCCATGCAGCCGAGCGCGTGCTTGAGCCGCTCTTCGAGCGGCGCCTCCGGCCGGCTCGCGCAGATGGCCAGGGCGCGCTCGAGGTCCGCGCCTCGGTAGCCGAGCTGGCGAAACGCCTCTCCCAGCTCCTCGCGCTGCCGCTCGATCTCCTGCTTGCGGTGTTCCGCTCGCTCGCGCTCGGCCTGCCTGCGAAGGCGTTCCCCAATTCGCGCGCGCTGCGCCGCTTCGCTGCGGGCGCGAACGCGCTGTCGTCCGAACGCGCGTTCGGCGGCGAGCTGATTGTGCGCGCGGCAGAGCAGGCGGAGATTCTCGACCGTCGAGCAGCCGCCGCGAGCCACGGGCACGACGTGATCCAGCTCGACCCGAAACCGCTCTTCGCAGCGACGCCCGTCGGCGTCCACGAACGTGCATTGACCGCCATCGCGCTCCCACACCTCGCGCCGCACGGCGTTTGGGACGTGGCGCGGGTCCCTCGGGACGGAGGGCGCTGCGTCGTTCGAGCTCTCGACCGCCCTCGCGCCCTTGCCGGCGCCCGCGCCCGACCGGCTGCTGGCGCCGCAGCGGCGCCGGCGCAGGTGGGCGTACTGAAGTGCGATCGCCCGTTCGAGCACCTCCGCAAGGTCGCCCGACGGCACGGCGTGACCGAGCAGGTCGCGCGAGGCCTCGAGCTGCGCGCAGGCCTCCTCGCCGAGAAGCACGACCAGCTCCGAGACACCGGGCCCCACGGGCGTCAGCCGGGCGCGGCGCCAGGGCGGCCCGGCTGCCGGCCCCTCGACCGGCGACTGCGGCAGCGGCGCTTCCGATATGGCGGACGGATGGGGCTGAATTTCTACCCGTTGCGCAACGGGTAAATCGGCCGTTCCGGCGGCGACCGACTCGCCCGCAGCCGCCCGGGCCGCCGGGGTGCCCGAGGGGAAGAACGTCGGCCGGGGATGGCCGAAGCGGTCGGCCAGCAGGCGGCGCACCTGCTTGAACGTCTTGTGCTCGACCGCCGCCAGCAACTCGGCCGCGTTGGCCTGCGTGAGCCGGCCGCTCACCAGGACGACGGTCGAGAGGTTCAGCCGCCCGTCCGCAATGGCGGAGAAGATCGCCGGGTACTCGAGCGCAGTGCGCGCGGCGCGGATGCGCTGGACCGCCGCGTCTTCCGACATTCGCAGCCGATCGACGCAGTAGCGGTACATCGAGGCGCAGCTCTTCGCGAGGTAGAGCCGGCGGTGATCGAACTCGGCAATCCGGGCCAGGTGGACGACGATCGAGCGGCGGTCGGCCGAGGTGGCGGCGGACAATTCCTGCTCGACGGCGGCATCCGACAGGTGACGAAGCGAAAAGTCGTGCATCGCGAGACTCCGCTTCGGGGGCGGGTGTCGCGGGGACGGTGCGCGCATCTTCGCACGCGGGATTTCGAGCGCCGTGCACGTCCGCCCGCGCCTCGCGGCGCCGGGGGGGGGCGAAGTTCTCGAATCCGGCTCGCGTTTGCCCGCGTGCGCCGGCCCACGGCACTCGGGCGCCCGCCGCTGGAGCGCTGGCCCGAACGCTCGGTCCCCGCGTCGCGGAACGCGTCAAGTCAAGCCTTCGTGTCCCCGCGCACCGCACGATTGATGTGGCGGGTGCGCGCCGGGGTCCCGTCGCTTCGCCCGCCAACGGCCCGGCCCGCCGCCCTCACGACGCTCCGCGAGTCGCCACCACTCTGCGCCATAGTCCCGCGATGCCTCTCTCTCCCGGCAGCCGTCTCGGGCCCTACCGGATCGTCGCGCTCCTCGGCGCGGGCGGCATGGGCGAGGTGTTTCGCGCCACCGACACGCGCCTGGGACGCGAGATCGCCGTCAAGGCGCTGCCGGGCACAGTGGCGGGCGAGCCGGACCGGCTCGCGCGGTTCGAGCGCGAGGCCCGCACGGTCGCGCGGCTCAACCACCCGGACATCGTGGTGCTCCACTCGGTCGAGGAGCAGGAAGGCATCCGGTTCCTCACCATGGAGCTGGTCGAGGGCGGCGACCTGAGCCGGCTCGTGCGCCCGGGCGGCCTTCCCGTGGCGCGTCTGCTCGAGCTGGCGATCCCGCTGGCCGACGCGCTGTCGGCGGCGCACGAGCGGGGCGTCGTGCACCGCGACCTCAAGCCGGCGAACGTCCGGGTCACGCCCGAGGGGCGCCTCAAGATGCTCGACTTCGGCTCGCGCAGCTGGGGCAGGCCTTCGCCCTCGCCGGCGAGATGGCGAAGGCCCGCGAGATGCTTGGGCGGCTCGAGGATCTCGCCCGGCCGAGCCTCGCGTCGCCCTACCACCTGGCCTACGTCTACACGGGGCTCGGCGAGTTCGACCGCGCCATGGTCTGCCTCGAGCGCGCCTACGAGCACCGTGACGGCGCGATCAGCGGCGTCAGGGGGTCCTTCCTCCTCGCGCCGCTGCGCGGTCACCCGCGCTTCACGTCCCTGCTCGAGCGCATGCGCGTCGCCTGACCGGCCGCGCCCGGGGGTATCCGCCCGGACCATGGCACCGGCAGCGGCCCGCGCGCGTTCGCGCAAGACATCCGAACCCGGCCGCAGTACCGTGCCTCGGACCGGCGGCGGGTTCGCTGGGCGGGCCAGTGAAGGCGCCGCAGTCGTCGGGAGGTTGCGATGGCAAGGAAGCTATTGCTCGCCTGTCTGGCTGTGCTCCTTTACATGGTCGCGCTGAACTTCACAGGGATGCCCGCACGCTGATCGAGCGCGACCTGTAGGGAATCCTCACCGCAGGGGCGACGACCGCCCGGAACGCGAGGCTCGACTTCGCGGACGTCCGGGAGTTGCCGCCCCTTACTCGTCCCCGCCCTGTGCCCGGAACACCCACGCCGCGGCGGCGCCACCGAGCAGCGGGCCGACGATGTAGAGCCACAGGTGCGAGAGCGTTCCGCGGCCGATCAGCACCTGCACGAGCGACGGGCCGGTGCCGACGGCAGGATTGAACGCGCCGCCCGAGATCGGGCCGCCCGCGAACGCGGCGACCGCGATCGTGAAGCCGATGGCGAGGCCGTAGTACGAGTTGCCGGCCGTCTTCGCCGACGTCGCGGTCTGCAGCACGACGAGGCAGAGCGCGAACGTGTAGAGGAACTCGACCAGCAGCGCCGAAAAGGCCGACACGTGGATCGAGGGCTCCGGGGCGAACGTGCGGCCCATCACGAGCCGCACGACGAGCGCGGCCAGGATCGCGCCCGAGAGCTGCGCGAGCCAGTAGGGCACCACCTGCCTGCGCTCCAGCTTGCCCCGCATCCACACGGCGAGCGTTACGGCCGGGTTGTAGTGGCCCCCGGAGATGTGGCCGCCCATGTACACCATGATCATGAGCGAGCTGCCGATCGCCAGCGGCGCCATCGGCGTGCCGCCGACCACGGTCAGCCCGACCGTGAGGACGAGGAAGAAGGTGCCAATGGCCTCCGTGAGGTACTCGCGCATCGGGTCCTCCATTGCGGTGCGGCCGGCCGGAAGGGGCGCGGATTCCGCGTGAGCGGCGGGGGTCAGGAAGCGACGTTCCTCGTTGCAGTGAACGGTCCGGACGCCGTCTTGAACGCGAAAAGGGAGCACCGTAGCGCCCGCAGTGTCAATCCGCCGGAATCACATGCACCTTCCGAGCCCGTGCCCGGACGATCGGTAAAGTCTTCCGGATGTGCGGACGGGTGCGCGGGCAGGGGCCTCGTGCAGATTGCCGTCGCCGGACCGGGAGGACCGGCCGGCACGAACCGATGGCACGCGCACCGGCGTGCCGCACCGAGACCACCCCACCGGGAGGGACCATGAAGACCCTGGCCATCGTCCTGACGCTCGGCGCCATGCTCGCCGGCCTCACGCCGGCCGACGCCGGAAACACCACCCATTCCGTTTCCCTCCGCGACGCGATCGTCCGCAGCGATGCCGGCGGTGAGGTCCGGCTGAAGGGGAGCGGCACGTACGACCCCGGTTCGGGGCTGCTGCTGGTGAGCGGCACCTTCCGCTGCGTGGGCGACGTCACGCAGGGACCGCTCGCGGGCTGCCGGGGCGGCGAGCGGGGCCGCTGGGAGGGGGCGAACGTCCTGCCGTCGCTGTCCTTCCCGCACACGGGCGCCGCGGGCGAGGCTCCCGGGCTCGCCGCCACGGACGCCTCGACGCTGGCCATGCAGGCCGAGTTCTGGCGCGACTCGGCCGACGGCGGCGCCGCACCGCTGCGGGCGAAGTTGATCCTCTCGGCGAACGACCTGGATCCGGACCAGCCGGGCGTGCAGAACGTCTGGATCGAGGGCGTCGGCTGCGCCGCCGCCGCGGTGGTCATACGCTGACCGTCGTCCACGCCGCGCGGGCCTTTCGCCGGCGCGGCGTGCTACTCGGGGCGCTTCTCCTCGCAGAGCTCCAGCAGCACGCCGCCGAAGCTCCTCGGGTGAAGGAACGCCACGCGGGAGCCGTGGGCGCCGGGACGCGGGGTCTCGTCAATGAGCCTCGCGCCGGCGGCCCTGGCGGCGGCGAGCCGAGCGGGCAGGTCGCGCACCTCGAGGCTCACGTGGTGAAGACCCGGTCCGCGCTCGCGAAGGAACTTCGCCACCGTGTGGGTGTCGGCTAGCGGTTGCAGCAGCTCGAACGTCACGGGCCCCAGTTGCACGAACACGACGCGCAGCCCGCCGCCGTCGAGCACCTCCTCGGCGCCGCGCGTCGCGCCGAGCGAGGCGGCGAGCGTCGCGGCCAGCGCGTCGGCGTCGGGCGTTGCGATCGCGACGTGCGAGAGTCCCGCGACGGGAGCGGCGGGCTCGTCCGCCGGCGGCGGCTCCCCGGGCCAGCCGTGCTCGCGGTGGCTCACAGCCGGTCCCCCGGGCGGTGCACGCCGAACACGTCGCGCATCGCGTCGCACACCTCGCCGAGCGTGGCGCGCGCCTTGAGCGCCTCGAGAATCGGCGGCACGAGGTTGCCGGTGCCGCGCGCGACGGCGGTCACGCGCTCGAGCGCCGTCCGGCACTCGCTCGCCGATCGCGACGCCCGCCAGTCGGCGAGGAACGCGGCGCGTTCGCGCTCCACGTCGGGGTCGTGTGTGAAGGGCGGAGGCGGCACGGGCTCGTCGTCGGCGAAGCGGTTGACGCCCACGACGACGCGCGAGCCGTTCTCGACGTCGCGCTGCCACTGGTACGCGGCGAGGTGGATCTGCTCCTGCACCCAGCCGGCCTCGATCGCCGGGAGCATGCCGCCCAGCCGGTCCACGTGCGCGAGCAGCGCGCGGGCGCGGGCCTCGAGGTCGGCGGTCAGCGCCTCGACGAAGTACGAGCCGGCCAGCGGGTCCACGGCGTCGGTGGCGCCGCTCTCGTGCGCGAGCACCTGCTGGGTGCGCAGCGCGAGCAGCGCGGACTCCTTCGACGGCAGCCCGAGCGCTTCGTCGTAGCTGTTCGTGTGCAGCGACTGCGTGCCGCCGAGCACGGCCGAGAGTCCCTGCACGGCCACGCGCACGACGTTGTTGAGCGGCTGCTGAGCGGTGAGCATCGAGCCGGCGGTCTGCGTGTGGAAGCGGAGCTTGAGGGCCTCGGAGTCGGCGAGCCCGAAGCGCTCGCGCAGCAGCTCGGCCCACAGCTTGCGCGCGGCGCGGAACTTCGCGACCTCTTCGAAGAGGTGGTTGTGCGCGTTGAAGAAGAACGACATTCGCCGGGCGATGCGCGCGGGATCGAGCCCGCGCGCCTTCGCGGCGCCGAGGTAGGCGAGGCCGTTGCCGAGCGTGAACGCCAGCTCCTGCACGGCGGTCGAGCCGGCTTCGCGCATGTGGTAGCCGCTCACCGAGATCGTGTTCCACTGCGGAACCTCTTCGGCGGTGAATTCGAACACGTCGGTGATGAGCCGCAGCGAGGCCTCGGGCGGGTAGATGTAGGTCCCGCGCGCGATGTACTCCTTGAGCACGTCGTTCTGCACGGTGCCGCCCAGCTTCGAGCGGCCCGTGCCGCGCGCGTCGGCCACGGCCACGTAGAACGCGAGCAGCAGCGGCGCGGTCGCGTTGATGGTCATGGACGTGGTCACGCGGTCGAGCGGCAGCCGGTCGAGCAGCGTCTCCATGTCGGCGAGGCACGAGATCGCGACGCCGACCTTGCCGACCTCGCCGCGCGCCAGCTCGTGGTCGCTGTCGTAGCCCATCTGCGTGGGCAGGTCGAACGCGACCGAGAGCCCGGTCTGGCCCTGTTCGAGCAGGAACCGGAAGCGTTCGTTGGTCTGCGCGGCGCTGCCGAAGCCGGCGTACTGGCGCATCGTCCACAGCCGCGAGCGGTACATGCCGGGGTGGATGCCGCGCGTGTAGGGCGGGCGGCCGGGCGGCGGCGTGCGCTTCGCGAGGTTCGGCGGGAGGTCGGCGGGGTAGTAGACCGGCTGGACGCTGATCTCGCTGGGCGTTGCGCGCGATGGGACATCCGGCTGGGCGTTGGCCCCCCCGCCGGCGGCCGGGCGAAGCCTTATCCTCGTGGGGCCCCGTCGCTCCGCACCTCCTCCGCCGCCGCTTCCACTCGCTCTCGCCCCACTGCGACGGACCTCGCCCGGCCGCCGGCTCCCCCCGGTGGTAGGGCGTCGCTTCGCCTTGCTCATGTGCCCTCCGGCTGCAGGCGGACGAGCGCCTGGCCGGCGCTCACGGCGGCCTTCTGCTCGACGAGCACCTCGGCGACGACGCCGCCCGAATGGGCGGTCAGCTCGTTCTGCATCTTCATCGCTTCGAGCACGACGACGGGTTGCCCGGGCTGCACGACGTCGCCGGGCTTTACACGGATCGCGACGACGGCGCCGGGCATGGGGGCGAGGATCGTCTCGCCGGCGGTCTTCGCGCGCGCGCCGGCCTGCTGGAGGAGGAGCTTCTCGAGCGGGTGGCGCGCCTCGACGGGCACGGTCTGGTTCTGCCACGTCACGCGCAGCTCGCCGCTCTCCTCCTCGACGACGCTCACCTCGTACGAGCGGCCGTCCACGATGAGCGACCACACGCGGCCGTCGGGCAGGCGCACGAAGTCGGCGTCGAGCTTCTTGCCCTCGACCTCGAGCACGAGCCGGCCGCCGACGGTCGTGAACTCGACCTCGGCGTCGTGGCCGTCGCGCGTGACCCAGACCTTCATCGTCCGCCCCGCTCGCGGCCGCGCCACTTCCACACGGACGAGTCGCCGGCGCGGTTGCCCTCGCGGCGCACGACGGCGGTGCGCTGGTGCAGGTCGTGCGCGTGCAGCGCGGCCGCGAGCACCGCGACCTCGCCGGTTTCGTCGCCCGAGGCGAGCATCTCGGGCTTGAAGTGCTCCTCGAGGAAGCGGGTCGACAGGTCGCCCGCCGCGAACGCCGGGTGCGCGCAGAGCCACTTGTGGAACGCCACGTTGTGTCGCGGCCCGTCGAGCACGATCTCGCCCAGCGCGCGCAGCATGCGGCGGCGCGCCTCGTCGCGGTCGCGGCCCCAGGTCACGAGCTTGGAAAGCAGCGAGTCGTAGAACATCGGGATCTCGTAGCCGCGATAGACGCCCGAGTCGTTGCGCACGCCGGGGCCCTGCGGGAAGCGGGCGCGCTCGATGCGGCCCACGCTGGGCATGAAGTTGTGAACGGGGTCCTCGGCGATGATGCGCGTCTCGATGGACCAGCCGCGCGGCGCGGGCGGCTCGTCGCCGAACGAGAGCGCCAGACCCTCGGCGACGCGGAGCTGCTCGGACACCAGGTCGAGGCCGGTCACCATCTCGGTCACGGGGTGTTCGACCTGCAGCCGCGTGTTGACTTCGAGGAAGTAGAAGCGCCCCTGCTCGTCGAGGATGAACTCGACTGTTCCGGCCGAGAGGTAGCCGACCTCCTTTGCGACGCGGCAGGCCGCCTCGCCGAAGGCCTTGCGCGTCTTCGCGTCGAACGCGGGGCTCGGCGTCTCCTCGAGCAGCTTCTGGTGGCGGCGCTGCACGGAGCACTCGCGCTCGCCGAGGAACGCGACGCGCCCGGTCGAGTCGGCGAGGATCTGCGCCTCGACGTGGCGCGGGCGCTCGATGAACCGCTCGACGAACACGCGGTCGTCGCCGAAGGCGGCCTTCGCCTCGCCGCGCGTCAGCTCCCAGGCGGCGTCCAGCTCGGCGTCGCTCCGCACGACGCGCATGCCCTTGCCGCCGCCGCCGGCCGCGGCCTTGAGCATGAGCGGGTAGCCGATGTCCTTCGCGAAGCGCTTCACGTCCTCGAGCGCGTCCACGGGACCGGGCGAGCCGGGGATCACGGGAACGCCCGCGCGCACCGCGGCCTCTCGCGCCATGAGCTTGTCGCCGAGCGCGGCGATCGTGCGCGGCGAGGGGCCGAGGAACGCGATGCCGGCGTCGGCGCAGCCTCTCGCGAACTCCGCGTTCTCGGCGAAGAACCCGTAGCCGGGGTGGATCGCGTCGGCCTTGACGCGCTTCGCGGTTTCGATCACCCGCTCGAGGTTCAGGTAGCTCTCGCGCGAAGGGCCGGGGCCGACGCCGTACGCCTCGTCGGCCATGAGCACGTGCAGCGCGATGCGGTCGGGGTCGCTGAAGATTGCGATCGAGCGCCGCCCCTCGTCGCGCAGTGTGCGCAGCACGCGCACCGCGATCTCGCCGCGGTTCGCGATGAGCACGCGCTGGAGGCGCTTCGCCACCGCCGCTCAGCCTTCGAGCACCACGCACGCGACGGCGAAGCCGCCGTCGTGCGTGATCGAGAGATGGGACGACGTGGCGCCCATGGCCTGGAGCCGCTCGAGCGCGACGCCGGTGAAGCGCAGCGTGGGCACGCGGCCGCCGGGCTGGATCACCTCGATCTGCGTCCACCCGACACCGCCCGCCATTCCCGTGCCGAGCGCCTTCGAGGCGGCCTCCTTGGCCGCGAAGCGCGCGGCGAGGTGGGGCGCGGGGTCGGCGAAGTGGCGGCAGTAGGCCTGCTCGCCGGGCGTGAAGAGGCGCTTCTCCATGCGCTCGCCGAAGCGGTGGAGGGAGTCGGCGATGCGTTCCACCCTGCAGATGTCCACGCCGATGCCTCGCACGGCCACGCCGGCCTCCATGGGAAAACAGCTTGAAAAGTCCTGATGCGGAAGCGGTCGGACTCTACGCGGCACGCGCGGCGGGGGTCAACGCGCGTCGCCGCATCGGACTGGACGGGAGCGTTATAGACTGTCGCCCGTCCCGCCGCGCGGCGGGGAGCGCGCAGACCCGGGCCTTTTGCCGGATTCGACGGGTTCCCCGGCCCCCCGCCCCGGGGCGGGAACCTCCGGTGGGGTGGTTCGTCCATAGGGATGGAAAGGCGGGCACGCACGCTGGCCGACACGGACGAAAGAGACCTGATCGCCCGGCTGCGAGCCCGGGAAATGGAAGCGCTGGCGGAGACGTTCCGGCGCTACGGAGACGCGATGACCACCCTGGCGGCCAGCATGCTGCGCGACCGGACCGAGGCGGACGACGTCGTGGAGGACGCACTGCTGCGCATCCACGACGGCGCCCCGGCGTTCCGCGGCGAGCGCGGGCTGCGCACCTGGGTGCTGCGCATCACCGCGAACCTGTGCCGCGACCGGCTGCGCCGCCGCAAGTTCGTCGCGGGGACGGTGGACGACCTCGCGCCGGCCGGGCTGGCGTTCGAGCCGGTCGAGGGCTGGGACCAGGACCTCGACCAGCGCGTGCTCGCGGGGCGGCTCGAGCGCGCCATCGCCGCCCTCCCGCCCGACCAGCGCGAGGCGGTCGTGATGCGGCACCGGCTGGGACTTTCGCACGCCGAGATGTCCGAGGCGCTCGGCGTGCCCGAGGGCACCGTGAAGTCGCGACTCTCGCGCGCGCTGGCGGCGCTGCGCGCCTCGCTGGAGGGAATGGAACGATGACGCCCCTGACTCCCCGCAATCTCGACGACGAACGCCTGTCGCGGCTGATCGGCGCCACGCGCGCCGTGGCGGATCCCGCCGTGCTCGCGCGGGCCCGTTCGAGGCTCGCGGCGCGCCCGAACGCGCCTCGCCTCGCCCTGTGGCTCGCGCGGCCGGCGGTACTCGCGGGCGCCGGCGCGCTGTTCGCGCTGTGCGTGGCCGGGGTGCTCACGCTCGCACAGCGGCCCGTCACGACGGGGAACGCCACGACGCTGGCCGCCGCGCTGCTCGGCGAAGAGGACCTGGGCCTGCCGGTCACGACCGCCACCACGGCCCCCACGGGCTCCGCTTCGGGGGACAGCGGCGAGGTATCGCTGTGAGCCGTACCGCGATCGTCATCGCGCTCGTCGCGACGTTCCTCATCGGCGCGTCGCTGGGGCTCATGGGCGGCATCCTGTTCTCGATGACGCGCCATCGCCCTCCGGTGCCGTTCTGGGTCGAGTCCGGCCGCGGCTCGGGCCTGTTCCATCGCGGGCGGCCCGCGGTCCCGCCGGGCGGCGACCGCGCCGAGGCGCGGAGCGCCCGGATCCTGCGGCGCATGCGCGACTCGCTCGACCTGACCGACGCGCAGGTCGCCCGGATCCGGCCGCTCATCGACGAGGCCCACCAGACCATGGGCGCGGCGCGGGACAGCCTGCGCGCGCGCATCGACCGAGTGCTCACGCCCGAACAGCGCGACCGTTTGCGCCGGCTCGAGGCGAGACGAGGAGTCCCTGGCGAACCACGCGGCCCCGCGGGCCGCGCGCACCGGGCGCAACCCGGAGACGAAGGAGATTCGAGATGAAGTCCAGGTGGAGCGTGGCGACGCTCGCGATGATCGGCCTGCTGGCGGCCGCGATCGCGTTCGCCGCCGACCAGCCGAAGCCGCAGGCGCAGAGGGCGCCGCAGGCGGCCCCGAACGTGGCGCCCGGTGACACGGGGTCCGGCCCGGCGTGGACGTGGGACGAGGGCGGCGACGACCTCGGCCCGCTCGCGTTCGGCGACGACGACAGTGGCCCCGCGTGGCAGCCCGGCGCGGGTCCCGGCGGGGGCCCGGGCATGGGGCAGGGGATGGGTCGTGGGCAGGGCATGCGGTGGATGCAGCGGATGCATCGCGGCGGCCCGGGGCGCGGCATGGGCCCGGGCATGGGTCGTGGCGCCCACATGGGCCGCGGCATGGGGATGGCGCGGGCGTTCGCGCGGCTCGACCTCACGGACACCCAGCGCGAGAAGATCCAGGCGATCCACGAGCGCCAGGCCCGCAAGAACATCCAGGCGCGCGCGGACCTGCAGGTCGCACGCATGGACCTGCGCGACCTGATGCGTGCCGACAAGCCGAGCACGTCGGCGATCAACGCGCAGATCGACAAGCTCGCGCGCATGCGCGCCGACATGGAGAAAGCGCGCGTGGCCACGATGCTCGAGGCGCGCAGCGTGCTCACGCCCGAGCAGCGCAAGCAGCTCCAGGACATGCGCCGCGCGGGCCCGGCCGGCCCGGGCCGCGGCATGGGGATGCGCCGGGGGCAGCCGCAGGACGACGGCACGAAGTCCGACTGACGCACCCGCCGCGAGGCGGAACGAGCCTCCGGGGTGACCCGGGGGATCGGAGAAGCGGCGCCGGGGCCCGAGACCCCGGCGCCGTCGTTTCGTGGTGGAGTCAGATCGCCAGCTCGATCCCGAGCCGCACCGTGCGCGGAGGCGCTGCCAGGCGCGGGTCGTGGACGGCTATCCACTGGCGCACGCCGTCGCCGTCGGGGTCGTTCCAGTAGGCGCCGCCGCCGAGGCCGGTCTGGGTGCGATAGGCGCCGTACTCGTCGTAGAGCGTGTTGATGACCGGGTTGGGGTAGCCCGTGATCGTCGTGAGCCGGTCGGTGCGGTTCGCGAACAGGTTCGTCACCGACAGCATCGCCGTGAACCGCCCGAGGTAGCGCGAGCCGTAGCGCAGCGCGACGTTCGTGTTCTCGCTCCACGGCAGCCGCGCCGAGTTGAGCGACAGCTCGTCCGAGTACGCGGGCGGGTACTCGCTGGAACTGCCCGGCTCGGCATCGAGCGGCGTCCAGGGCAGGCCGCTCGCGACGCGCGTGCTCCACGACAGCGACAGTCCCCGCCACGGCTCGGTGAGCAGCGAGGCGGCGATCGCGTGCTGCTCGTCCCAGTCGAGCGGGTGCGCACCGACCGGCGCCGGGCGATAGCCACGGCTGAGACCGTAGACGAGTCCTTCCAGGTTCGACTGCGTGCCCCACGCACTCATGTAGGTGTACGACAACTCGAAGCGCCCGCGGCCACGCTCTTCGCGGGTGAGGGTCACCTCGAACCCCGAGGCGTGGCCGTTGTCGGCACTCTCATACTGGAGCACGTCGTAGTACAGCCTGGGCTCGGTCACCCGCGTGCCCGGCTGGGACGAGAAGTCCCTGTAGAAGACCGCGAGCTGGAGCGCCCAGCGGGGGTCGAGGATGTGCTTGAGCGCGGCCTGGTACGAGATCACCTCGGCGGGAATCATCGTCCCGTTGCCGTAAGGGTGGCGGTCGTAGAGGAACGTCCGGTTGTCGTACAAGAGGTCGCGCGGCGGGTCCTGGAAGATGCGCGAGTACGACACCGAGAAGATGTCGCGATTCGACACGGGGTAGGCGAAGCCGAACCTCGGCGACCAGGACCAGATCGTCGGGGCCTGGTAGGGCTCGTCGGTGCGCTGGTACGGCAGCAGGTAGGGAGCGCCGTGCGCCTGCGGCCCGGCCGTGAACGAGCTGACGCGCAATCCCCCGTTCCACGACAGCCCGCCGAACTCCCAGTGGTGTTGCACGTAGGCGAAGACGCTCGGGGCGAAGGCGTTGTAGGTGCGCAGGCTGTCCACTCCAGGAATCACCGGGGCCGCCTGGTCAATCTCGTACAGCCGCACGTTCTCGTACTGGAAACCCGCCCCGAGGCGTACGCGGTGGCGCCGCGCGATCGTGCGTGCAGCGTCCAGGCGCGCGAACCAGGTCTGCGAGCCGCTGTCGCGGAAGTACGGCTCCTCGCCGTCGTACGAGTGGAAGGGATCGGCCCACGCGTAGTCCTCGGGCCCGAAGGTCGGCCGGTTGTACTTGTTGATGTAGCCAGGGTCGTGCCGCAGCCCGACCGACGTCAGCTCCGAGACCCGCGACCAGCCCAGCGAGAGGCGCTGCGACGCCCGGGCCCTGCCCCCGGCAAGCGTTGCGATCACGGCCAGCCGGCGTTCGTCCGTCATCGCGAAGTGGTCGCCCGCCCGATAGCGGAAGTAGGTCGAGTCCAGCTGCCGGTCGGCGGTGCCGAGCGGCCTGCCGCTGTAGAAGCCGCCGCGACCCACGGTGTCGGGCTCGTACGACACCCAGCCGTCGAAGTCGAACATCGGGTCGTACGGCTGGCGCACGACGCGGCTGCCGAGCACCTCGAGCGAGAAGCGCTGCGGGCCCGCGACCGGCGCGAGCTTCGCCCACGCGAGCAGGTGGTTGTCCTGGCGCCAGCCGAACTTCGTCCCGAGCACCTCGGTGGTCCCGCGCGAGCGCGTGACGGGCAGGCCGAGGTCGTCGAGCCGCGCTTCGCCCGCGAGCGCGAGGCCGAGGCCGGTGCGGGCGATCGGGGCCCTGACCCGCGCGTGCAGCGCGTCGTAGCCGGTGCTGGTGTGCGCGTCGCTCGTCCAGCGGACGAGTGCTTCGGGCTCCGCCGTGGGCCGCTCGGTCTCGAGGTCCAACTCGCCCGCGAGCGAGCCGGCGTGGTCGGCGTCGAGCCCGCCGGTCAGCAGGTCGACGGAGCGGACCGCGAACAGGGGCACCTCCATCGGTGTGCCGCGCCGCGGTTCGTTGAGCGGGACGCCGGCGACGCTCGTCACCAGCTCGCCCGTGCGCCCGCCGCGCACGTGCAGGTCCTCACCGGTCACCACGACGCCGGCCTGCAGGCCGACCGCGTCCACGAGGCGGTCCACGGCGAGAAGGCGGAGCGACCCCGGCGGCACGTGCTGCACCGTTTCGGTCGAGCGCGGATCCGAGAAGCGGTCGCCGACCACGGTGATCGGCTCGAAGGAGCGGACGATGCGGGGCGTGGTTGTGGAGTCCACCGCCGCGGAGTCCGGAAGCGCCGCCGAGGCGGCGAGGAGCAGAAGGAAGAGAGGAGCGGCCATCGGGTGCCTCTCGATGCGCATCGCCCGGTGCGGCCGCAGTTTCGCGGGTGCCGCGCGCCGTGGTCAAGACCCGATCCGATCACGCATCCCGCACGATCGCGACGGGCGATTCGCGCATCGGGCACGACGACCCCGGAGACGAGGTGGGCGGGGCCGCCCCGGCCGTGACGGGCGCAAGTCCCGGTGACTGCGTGGCGATGCGCCAGTTCACCGCCTCCCGGGCCGGGATTTCGCATTTCGCACGACGCGCGCGGGGCCGCCCCGGGACGGATTTCCGGAACGTCCCGCTGGCCCGTTTCTTCCACTGCAAAGCCACGCTATCGCGTGTCCGCGGTACACCGACCGGCGATCCCGCGTGGGGTGGGACCCGTTCGGCCGGTGCAGGAGGCTGCGAGATGTCGATCCTTCGTTCATCGGTGGGTGGTGCCCTGCTCGCCGTGGCTTGCATGGCTTACGCGGCCCCTGCCGCGGCCCAGTGCCAGATCACCGGCCGCACGGTCGTCTGTCCGGACGACAGCATCACGCTGTGCGGCGCGCCCGCGAGCGGGTACTTCTGGTGCGACGCGGACGGCAACGTCATCTCGCAGGACCAGTGCCTCGTCGTCACGCTCCCCGGCGACTACTCGCTGTACGAGCTGATGAACGGTGCGTGGATGGGACCGTGCACGCAGACGATTTCCGCCGCGCCGCCGGAGTCGTGCGCCACCGACCCGCCTCCGCCTCCTCCGCCTCCTCCTTCGTCGCCGACGCTGGACACGCTGGCGTGCCCGCGGCCGGCCGGCTGGTGGATGCACCTGTTCCGTCATGACGGACTGCGCCAGGAACAGCTCAACAACGCGACACTGGCGTCGCTCGCCCAGTGCGTGGACGGCCGGACGAGCCTGTTCACGTGGCCCAACGCCTACACCGGCCTCAAGGCGACGCTGCGCCCGATCGAGCGGCGCATGGACCTGCGCGACCTGACCCTGCGCCAGTACGCTGCCGTCCTCGCCAACATGTGCGCGGCCCAGGAGGGCCTCGTGCGGCGCAACGGCCAGCACTTCGGCCTCGGCGCCGACGCGAAGTTCACCTGGGACGGCACGACGACGACGGTGGGCGCGTGGGTCGAGACCGTCGGCTACGAACTCTTCTCGCTCGAGGGCGCCTCGCTGAAGGACAAGGGCGTGCGCGCCGAGTACATGCGGATCCACGCCCAGGCGTGGGCGGTCGGTCACGGCCGCGGCATGGCGGTGAGCTGCCCGAACGACAACACGGACAACGACGCCGAGGACGCGTCGGCCGCTGCCGCGCTCGGCTCGGAGGGGCTCGTGGACGCGAGCGTCGCGCCGGCGCCGGTCGCGATGCCCAACCCGTTCCACAGCGCGATGCGGCTGTCGTTCGCGGTCACGGACCCGTCGGGCTCCGACGTGGACGTGAGCGTGTTCGACGTCGCCGGCCGCCGGATGGCCACGCTCGCGCGCGGCCACTTCGACCCGGGCACGCACGTCGTGCAGTGGGAAGGCCGCGGTCTCGACGGCGGCCGGGCGCGTCCCGGCATGTACTTCGTGCGCGGCCGCATCGGCGCCGGCGAGGTCGCGACGAGCGTGATGAAGATCGAGTAGGGGTCGCTCGTCTTCATCCGAAGAGCGGGCCCGCGGAGTTGTGCCAGCCGCGGGCCCGTTTCGCGTTGATTGTGCGGCGGAGATTGTGGGCGAGTGTGAACGCGGCGCCCTGCAGGGGCGCCGCGCCGCGCTTTCAGGCAGCGCGC
>CAZPVG010000083.1:7331-15992 GCA_964589945.1 uncultured bacterium | reverse complement strand
GCCGCCGGGATATAGATCAATTGCCAGAAACCCAGAATCACGCCCATCTGGGTGATGGCGGGGGAGGTGATGGTCGGTGACTGCGAAAGGTCCTGGGTGCTGGGGCCTGGGTCCTGCGTGAGCGCCTTGGCGAGGCCGAAGTCCAGCACCTTCACGCCGCCGTCGGGCGCCAGCATGATGTTCCCGGGCTTGAGGTCCCGGTGGATGATCCCCCGCTCGTGCGCGGCTTCGAGCGCCTCCGCGATCTGCCGGGCCACGGCGATCGCCTCGTCCACGGCGAGCGGGCCGCGCTCGAGCCGCTGCGCCAGGCTCTCGCCCTCGGCCAGCTCCATCGCGAGGAAGCGCACTTCGCCCTCGGCGTGGAAGCCGTAGACCGCGGCGATGCGGGGATGGTTGAGCGAGGCGAGGAGCCGCGCCTCGCGCTCGAAGCGCGCGAGCCGCTCGGGATCCGACGCGAACACGTCGGGCAGCACCTTGAGCGCGACGTCGCGACCGAGGGTCGTGTCGTGCGCGCGCCAGACGACGCCCATGCCGCCCTCGCCGAGCTTGTCGGCGAGCCGGTAGTGCGCGAGCGAGCTTCCGGTGGCGAGGTTCATTAGGGCTCCTTGGGCGGGGTGCGCCGGATCGTCGGGCGGGTCGCGGCCAAGCCCCGTGCGGCACGCACGAGGGGCCTGCCTCCTCCGCCGGCGAGATTCCCTGCGGCGCCGGGACGCACTCCGGATGCGAACGGCGTCGCGCGAATCTACCCCAGCAGGCAACGGACGCGAACGATGATCTCTCCGGTCCGCTACGTTTCCGCGCCGCTCCCGAGCGCCGGCAGCACGACCCGGAACTCGGTGCGGCCGGGCCGCGAGGTCACGTCCACCGCGCCCCGGTGGCTGCGCACCACGGTCCGCACGATGTCGAGCCCGAGCCCGCGCCCCTGGCCGACGTCCTTGGTCGTGAAGAAGGGCTCGAAGACCCGCTCCTGGTCACCGGCCGGGATCCCCGGCCCGTCGTCGGTGACCCGCACGACGACGCATTCGCCGTCACGCGCCGCGTCCACGACGATGCGGCCCGACTCCGTCCCGGCGTCGATCGCGTTGTCGATCAGGTGCAGCCACACCTGGTTCAGGTCCACGACCGTTCCCTCGACGGGCGGGAGGCCGGGCTCGACGCTCAACTCCAGCGAAAGTCCCTTGAGCGCGGCCTTCGAGGTCATCAGCGCCACCGTGTCCCCGAGATGCTCCTCGAGATGGATCGGCTCGGGCGTGGGAGCGCGATCCATGTGCGTGTGCTTCTTGACCGCGGCGACGAGCGCATGGATCCGCCCGGCGGCCGACACGAGGTCGGCCGTCAGGCCGCGCAGGGCGGCGTCGGCGGCGACGCTCTTGAGGACCAGCGCGAGCCGTGTGCCAGCGAGGGCCGGAGTCGCGGCTTCGAGGTCGGCGATCGTGAGGCCGCTCCCGGCGAGCGGGTACGCGAGGTCGGCATCGGTCCCGTGGCGCACCAGCCACTCCCGAATGCGATCCTCGAGGTCCGCCCGGTCCATGGAAGTGAGCGACGCGCCGGGCGTTCGCCGGGCCGCCGCCTCCAGCGACTCGAGCGTCCGAAGCGTCTCGCCCTCGAGACGGGCGGCTCCGAGCGCGCGGGACGCGGCGACCACCTCCGCGCGGGCGGCATCCAGCTCCCGCGACGCGCGGGCGGCCGCCGACGCCGGGTTGTTGAGCTCGTGGGCCAGCCCCGCGGACAGGCGGCCGAGCGCGGCCATCTTCTCCTGCTGCTTGTCCTCCGCCTTGAAGGTGCGGACGCGTTCGAGCATCTCGTGCACGCACAGCTCGGTGATCTCGTAGCACCTGCGGGTCAGCTCGCGGACGTGCTCCTGCGCCATCCACAGGTACTCGATCGGCCCGTCCGCCACGACGTACCCGCGGGGGGAGGAGGCCATTCGCGAGTACGGCAGGAGCCCGGTGAAGCGGCCCGGCGTCACCTCCCTCACTTCGCGCGTCACCCCGTGCTGGTCCACCCGCACGGAGAGGCGCCCTGAGATCAGCAGGTACAACCCCATGACGTCCTGCCCCGACGCGTGAAAGGTGGTGCCGCCGTCGGCGCGGCGGTGCTCGGCGTGCTCGAGGAGCCACTGCAGCTGCTCCCGGGGGACGCCGGCGAGCTCCGGCAGGGCGGCAAGACGATCGACCAGGGTCATGGCTTCCTCGGCGTGGGGGCCCGGTGGCGGGGAACTCGCTTCGGCGATCGCGGGCAGCGTAGGGATGGAAGCGGCCACGGGCAATCCCGGCGCAGCCGGCGCTCGGCGCCTCGGTCCCGAATCGCCGAGCGTCCCGGGGGTTCCACGTGGATTCGGCGCGTCGGACTCGCTAGATTGCGGGCATCGCGCGGCCCGCCCGGCGCAGGGCGACGGGCGGCCTCCCGCCGTCGGCCGTGCGGACCGCGTCCCGAACCACCTCATCGCCACAGCCCGAACGATCGCCCGGAGTCCCCCGTGTCCGCGTCACTCGAGTCGCTCACCGCCGCGCTGTCGGACCGTTATCGAATCGAGCGCGAGCTGGGGCGCGGGGGCATGGCGACCGTGCTGCTCGCCGACGACCTCAAGCACGGGCGCAAGGTCGCGATCAAGGTCATGCACCCGGAGATGGCGGCCGCGATCGGGCACGACCGGTTCCTGCGCGAGATCGAGATCGCGGCGCGCCTGTCCCATCCGCACATCCTCCCGCTCTTCGATTCCGGCGCCGCGGGCGGCCAGCTCTACTACGTGATGCCTTGCGTCGCGGGCGAGTCGCTCCGCGCCCGGCTCGAGCGCGAGCGGCAGCTTCCGCTCGAGGAGGCGCTGCGGCTCGGGCGCGAGATCTGCTCGGCGCTCGGCCACGCGCACGCGCAGGGTCTCGTGCACCGCGACGTGAAGCCCGAGAACGTGCTGCTCTCGGACGGCATCGCGCTCGTCGCCGACTTCGGCATCGCCCGCGCCGCGGCGAGCGACGTCACGGCGACCGGGTTGACCCACGCCGCGACGGGCGCGGGACTCACGCTCGGCACGCCGCTGTACATGGCCCCCGAGCAGGCGGCCGGCGATCCCGCCCTGGACGGGCGGGCGGACCAGTACAGCCTCGGGTGCGTTCTCTACGAGCTGCTCGCCGGCCACCCGCCGTTCACCGCTTCGTCACCACAGGCCCTGCAGGCGCGACACCGGTCGGACCCGGTGCCGCCGCTGCGCTCGGCGCGGCCGGGGCTGCCCGAAGCGGTGGAACGCGTGATCGACAAGACGCTCGCGAAGAGCCCGGCCGACCGCTATGCGAGCATGGCGCGTCTCGCCGAGGCGCTGGCGATGGCGACGACCGGCGCGTGTACGCCGACGCCGGCGCCGCAGGCGCGCGAGGCGTCGGCGCCGTCGAACCTGCCGCGGCAGCGCACGAGCTTCGTGGGCCGCACCCGCGAACTTGCGGAGTGCGCCCGCCTCATGGGCGAGACCCGGCTGCTCACGCTCACGGGCGTGGGCGGCTGCGGCAAGACCCGCCTGGGCCTGCGCCTCGCGGAGACCCTGCTCGGGTCGCATCCCGACGGCGTGTGGTGGGTGGACCTCGCCCCGGTGTCGGAGGAATCGCGGGTGCCGCTCGCGCTCGCCGCGGCGATCGGGATCGAAGAGGAGAGCGGACAACCGCTGGTCGAGACGATCGGTCGCCACCTCGCGAGCCGGCGCGTGCTGCTCGTGCTCGACAACTGCGAGCACCTGCTCACGGTGACCGGCGAAGTGGTGGACACGCTGCTTTCCGCCGCGCCGGACCTGCGGCTGATCGTGACCAGCCGCGAGGGGCTCGGGATCGAGGGCGAGCACGTGTTCGCGCTCCGCTCGCTGGGCGTTCCGAGCGCGGCCGCGCAGGGCGACCTGCACGCGATCGAGGAATCCGACGCCGTGCGGCTGTTCGTGGACCGCGCGCGCCAGAGCGTCAGCAGCTTCGAGTTGTCGCCGGCGAACGCCCAGGCGGTCGCCGAGGTCTGCCGCCGGCTGGACGGCATGCCGCTGGCCATCGAGCTGGCCGCGGCGCGCGTCCGGATGCTGACGGTCGAGCAGATCCGTTCGCGGCTCGACGACCGCTTCAGGCTGCTCACGGGCGGCCAGAAGGCGATCCCCAGGCACCAGACGCTGCGCGCGACCATCCAGTGGAGCTACGACCACCTCGATCCCGGCGAGCAGGAGCTGTTCCGCGACCTCGCGGTGTTCGCCGGCGGCTGGACGCTGCCCGACGCGGTCGCGGTGGCGGGAGAGGACGCTGACGAGTTCGAGGTGCTCGACCGGCTCACGCGTCTCGCGGACAAGTCGCTGGTCAACGTGGACCGCGAAGCCGGGGGCGAGGCCCGCTACGCGATGCTCGAGACCGTCCGGCAGTTCGCGCTCGAGGTGCTCAACGTGTCGCCGGACCGCGACCGGGTGCGCGACCGCCACCTGGACCGGTTCATCCACTTCGTCGCCGAGCAGGACCGGCAGGCGCGGGAGATGCCCCAGGACGCGTTCCGGGGGATCGACCGCGAGCTCGAGAACATTCTGGCCGCGCACACCTGGTGCGATCACGCCGCGGACGGGGCGGAGCGCGGGTTCGCGCTGGTCGGCCTGCTCCACCGCTTCTTCTCGGACCGCAGTCTGCTCGACCTGGGGCTGAGGGTGAACGAGGAAGCGCTCGCGCGTGGCGACGCCCGGGCGGTGTCCGCGGGTCGCGCGATGACGCTGGCGGCGAAGTCCAACCTGCTCTACTTCCGCGGGGCCTACGCCGAGGCGCTGGCGGAGGGCCGCGCGGCGCTCGCCATGGCCCGTACGCTCGACGATGCCACGGTGCTGCTGGCCGCGCTCGACGCCACGAGCTCGGCCGCGTACGCCGCCAGCGAGGTCGAGGAGGCCCGCCGGCTGTGCGAGGACTACGTGGCCCTGGCCCGGGAGGCGGACCAGACGAGGGAGCGGACCGCTTCGCTGACCTACCTGGGCGAGATCCTCCGTGCCGAAGGGGACCTCCAAGGGGCGCTGAGGGTCTACGACGAGCTGATTCCGCTTGTGCGGGCGAGCCGGGGAGCCCAGACCCTCGCGATCACCTTACAGAACCTGTCCATGATCCGCGCGAGCCTGGGCGACCTGCCCGGCGCCCTGCGCGACCTGAAGGAGGGAGCGGCGAACGCCGCGAACACGCGTTCGCGGCGGGTCTCCGGCGCCACGATCGACACGACGGCGGCCATGGCCGTCCTGGCCGGCGATCCCCGGTTCGGCGCGCGTCTCTTCGGCGCCGTGGAGCTGGTGTACGAGCGGACCGGGGCCCGGCGCGAACCGGCCGATTTCGGGTTCATCGGCCCACAGCGCGAAGCGGGAAAGAAGTCGCTCGGCAACACGACGTTCGACGCAGCCTATGCCGAGGGCCGCGCTCTGGCCTTTGAGGACGCCTTCGCCGAAGCCTACGCCTGGATCGAAGCGCACGCCTGACCGCGGCCGGATCCGCCGGCTCCGAAGGACCGCCCTCATCGGGATCGCCGGCGTCGCGCGGTCCCCCGGCACGCCGCTTCGAGCGTGACGCCGAGCACGCGAGGCTCGTGATCCGCGAGCGGCTCAATCTGTACGAGTACGTCCTGAGCGGGGCGCGCAGCCTGTATGCCGCCAGCCACTCCGTCGAGCGCGACGAGTGGCGGACCTTCGTCAGCGGGCTGTCGCTCGGCGAGCGTTACCCCGGCATGAGGGGGCTCGCCTACCTGGCGGCCGTGCCCCCGAACCGTCTCGCCGAGCAGGAGAAGACCGCGCGCGCCGACGGCGCTCCGGACTTCAAGGCGCAGGTGAGTCCCGGCCACGCGACCGCTTCATCGTCCACTTCGTCGAGCCGGCCAGCCAGAACCCGAGATGCTCGGCCTCGACCTGGCCGCCGATCCGGCGCTCCGCCGCACGCTCGAGGAGTCCCGCGACGAATCCCGGCCGCAGCTCTCGGGCGATCTCGGATCGCTGCCGCAGTCCGCCGGGGACGGAGAGGTGCTGTTCTGCCTGCCGATCCACCGGAACGGCGAGGCCCACTGGACGCGCGCCGAGCGGCGCGCATCGATCCAGGGCTGGGCGGCCGCCCCGATCCAGGTGGCCGAGCTCGTGCGCGCGATCGGCGCCGAGATCCCCGCCGGCCTGGACCTGCAGATCTACGACGGCGAGGGCACCGATCCGGGCGCGCTGCTCTACGACGGCCGCGAGCGCAACGCGGCGCCCACCCGCTCGAACACGAAGTCGGAGTTCCTCGCGAACATGAGCCACGAGATCCGTGCGCCGATGAACGGCGTGATCGGCATGACCGAGTTGCTGCTCGACACGGACCTGACTCTCGAACAGCGCCAGTTCGCCGACTGTACCCGCGCGAGCGCCGAAGGGCTGCTCAGCATCAGCAACGACATCCTCGACTTCTCGAAGATCGAAGCCGGCAAGCTGGACCTCGAACACATCTCCTTCAGCCTCCGCGGCACCCTCGGCATCACGCTCAAGCCGCTCAGCGTGCGCGCGGACCAGAAGCAGCTCGAGATGCTCCTCGACGTCGAGGAGGGCGCGCCGGATGCGATCCTCGGCGACCCGAGCCGCCTGCGGCAGATCCTCGTCAACCTCGTGGGCAACGCGATCGAGTTCACCGAGAAGGGCGAGATCGCGGTGCGCGTGCGGGCGGAAGGCGACGCCGCGGACGCGGTGTCGCTTCACTTCGAGGTCGCCGACACCGGCATCGGCATCCCGGCCGAGAAGCAGGCCCAGGTCCTCGAGGCGTTCGCGCAGGGCGACGGCGCGATCACGCGCCGCTACGGCGGCACCGGCCTCGGGCTGGCGATCAGCGCCCAGCTCGTCCGCCTGATGGGCGGCTCGCTGTGGCTCGAGAGCGAACCGGGCCGGGGCTCGACGTTCCACTTCACCACGCGCCTCGGGCTGCAGCAGGAGGTCGAGGCCGAGCCCTCCCCGATCCCGGCCGGCGCGCTCCGCGGACTGCCGGTCCTGGTGGTGGACGACAACCAGACGAACCGCGCGATCCTCGTCCAGAGAGCGCTGCCTCGCCGCCAGCATGGACGCCTACGTGAGCAGGCCGATCCGCGCCAGCGGGCTGAACGAGCCGATGGAACGGCTCGTCGCCGAGCGCCGCGAGGCGGAAGGCGGGGACGAGCCGGGGGCGGAGGCCGCCTAGCGGAGCTGGCCGGGGCGCGTCGCGAGGATCTTCCTGCGCGACCTCCCCGGGATCGACGCATCCCGAGAGAGAGGCTCCATTTCCCTCACTCCCGGAGGTCTGCCATGCGCCCGCGCGCCCGTCTTCGTTCGCCCCGCGCACCGATGCCCGCCGCCGCGCTCGCGGTGGCACTCGTCCTCGCCGCGCCCGCGTCACGCGCAGCCACCTGCTCGTGGGCCTACGACCCGCTCATCGGCCAGCCCGGCCTCTTCACGTCGGGGAGCGGTTCCTCGGCGCGCACGTTCGCAATCCTGAACGGCGACCTCGTGGCCGGCGGGTCGTTCTCGAGCGCCGGCGGCGTGACGGCGTACGACGCGGCACGCTGGGACGGCACGCAGTGGTTGCCGATGGGGGGCGGCTTCAGCAGCACCGTGTCCAGCCTCCGGTTCTTCCGCGACACGCTCTATGCGTTCGGGCAGTTCCAGTACGCGTGGCCCAACGTCGCCTGGCGCGCCGCGCGCTGGGACGGCGCCGCCTGGCAGCCGCTCGGAGCCGACCAGGGGCTGCAGCGGCCGAGCGACATCCAGAACGGCTACGCGTACACCTCGATCGTCCGCGGCGACTCGCTCATCGTGGGCGGGACGTTCACGCGCGCGGGCGACCAGGCCGTCGGCCTCGTCGGGGCGTGGGACGGAACGAACTGGCACGCGCTCGGCGCGGGGCTCGACACGCTGGCGAGCGTGCCGGGTACCTGCCAGTGGGCGTCTACCCCGAGCATCTTCACCCTGACGGAGTACCAGGGCGACCTCATCGCCGGCGGCTCGTTTTCGCTCACGGCCTCGGGCGACAGCGTGCACTGCATCGCGCGCTGGGACGGCACGTCGTGGCAGCCCTTCGGCGGCGGCATGGACGGCGGGCACGGCACGGGCTTGAGCGACTGCGCGCCGCCGTGGGTGTTCGCGCTCACCGTCTGGAACGGCGACCTCATCGCCGGCGGCAGCTTCGAGACCGCCGGCGGCGTGCGCGCGCTTCGCGTGGCGCGCTGGGACGGCACGTCCTGGCACGCGATGGGCAGCGCGTGGGAGACGGGCCGCGGCGGCGCGGTCTGGGCGCTGGCGGTCACGTCGCACAACGAGCTGATCGCGGGCGGATGGCTGCAGCAGCCGGGCACCAACTTCAACAAGTGGCAGGTCGCGCGCTGGAACGGCACCGACTGGGAGCAGGTCGGCCCCGACCTCACCTGGTCGAGCGCGCCGTCGGTCTACACGCTGTTCCCGTGGGGCGACGACATCGCCGTGGGCGGGGGATTCACGGGCGACGCCGACGGCGACACCATGAACTACGTCACGATCCTGCGCTGCGCCGCGGTGAACGCGGTGGCGGAGGCTCCGGGCCTTGCGTCGCCCGGCCTGCGCTGCGCGGGGCGAAACCCGTTCTTCGCCTCCACTTCGGTCGCCTTCAGCCTGGCGAACGACGTGAACGACGCGCGGCTCGACGTACTCGACCTCGCGGGCCGCCG
>CAZPVG010000083.1:6060-7231 GCA_964589945.1 uncultured bacterium | reverse complement strand
TCTTGAGCGCGAGCACGATCGAAGGAGCGAGCCGGCCCGCCTCAGGCGAATCCGGTTTCGAATGCGGTTTTCCGGCGCGCGCACCGGCGACGATCTGGCATCATGCCCGGCCAGAAACGCGTTCGCGCGGGAAGAGCCCCAGCCCCGCATCGCCACCTCGAGCAGGAGGGAAGGAACCGTGAACTCGACCGCACCGGCCACCCGTCCCCGCACGCCCTGGCACCTCTGGGTCGTCGGCATCCTCGCGTTGCTGTGGGATGGCATGGGCGCCCTCGACTACCTCATGACGCAGACGAAGAACTCGGCGTACATGGGCCAGTTCACGCCCGAGCAGCTCGCATACTTCTACGGCTTCCCCGCCTGGGTCGTCTCGGGATGGGCCATCGCGGTGTGGGGCGGGGTGTTCGGCAGCCTGCTGCTCCTGCTCCGGCGCGCGGTCGCGCTCTGGGTCTACGTCGTCTCGCTCGTGGGCCTGCTGGTCACCATGTTCTACGAGTTCGTGCTCACGAACGGCGCGCAGGTCATCGGCGGTGTCGGCCCGCTGCTGTTCACCGGGGCGATCTTCCTCGTCGCGGCCCTGCTGGTCGTGTACGCGGCAGCGCTGAAGAGGCGCGGGGTGCTCACCTAGGAGGGCTTCCGCCCCTGGAGCGCGCCGCACGGCGCCGCCCCTCCTCCGCCGCGCGGTGCGCGGGATCCGGAGCCGTGCGGGGCGGCCATGCTACCCTCGCCATGCACACTGCATTCCATCCTGCGCCACGCGCTCCCCCCCGAGGAAGATCGTGATACGACTCGTCTGGCCCGTCGGCGCGCTGGTGTGCCTGGCGCCGCGACTGCTGCTCGCGCAGCCCGGCCCGGCGGAAGTCGGCCCAGGCCCGCCGCCGGTCAGTCACGCCACCCGCATCCACGACGCGATCCGGCTCGACGGCCGCCTGGACGAGCCCGAGTGGGCGAGCGCGGCTGCGACCGACTCCTTCACGCAGGTCGTACCCGACGAGGGCCGGCCCGCGAGCCAGCCGACCGCGGTGCGGGTGCTCTACGATGACCGCTATCTCTACATCGGCGCGCGGCTCTCGGACACAGGCGCCGTCACGGGCCGCCTCGGCCGGCGCGACATGGACCCCGGCGACTCGGACTGGTTCCGCGTCTTCCTCGACAGCTACCACGACCGCCG
>CAZPVG010000083.1:0-5960 GCA_964589945.1 uncultured bacterium | reverse complement strand
TCGACGTTCATCCCGCAGTCCGTGCGCGGCGGCGTGCCCCTCTACGGCCCGCTCGAGGGGTTGACCGACCTGCACTCGGGCCTGCGGCTCGAGCTGCTGCCCTACGTCCGCGGCCGCTCGGCGTACGTGGACCCGGGCACCGACCCGTTCCGCAAGCTGCCCGACAACTCGGCGGCCGCCGGCCTCGACCTGCTCTACGGGCTCGGCTCCAACCTCACGCTCAATGCCGCGTTCAACCCCGACTTCGGCCAGGTCGAGGTGGATCCCGCCGTCGTCAACCTGGGCGTGTACGAGACGTTCTACGCCGAGAAGCGTCCGTTCTTCGTCGAGGGGAGCGAGATCTTCCAGTTCGGCGCGAACGGCACGAGCGGCGGCCGCATCTTCTACAGCCGCCGCATCGGCCGCGCCCCGAGCCTTTCCGCGCCGTACGCGGCGAGCCACGTGCCGGAGGAGACCACGATCCTCGGCGCCGGCAAGCTGTCGGGGAAGGTCGGGGGCTGGTCCGTCGGCGCGATCGAAGCGGTGACCGCGAAGGAGGAGGCCCGCTACCGGACGGCGACGCTCGCCGATGGCCGCTTCGCGGTCGAGCCGCTCTCGAGCTACTTCGCCGGGCGCGCCCGGCGCGAGTGGCGCGGCGGCCGCTCGTTCCTCGGCGGGATCCTGACCTCGGTGCAGCGCGATCTCTCCACCGACGCGCTGGAGGCGGCCCTGCACTCGGCGGCATGGGCCGGCGGAGTGGATTTCCGCCACGAGTGGGCCGACCGCGCGTGGGCCGTCTTCGGCGATGCCGAGGCGAGCCGCGTGCAGGGCTCGCGCAGCGCCGTCACCGCGACGCAGCGGCGGTCGAACCACTACTTCCAGCGGCCCGACGCGACGTACCTCGGCGTGGACACGAGCGCGACGTCGCTCGACGGCTACTCGGTCAACCTGCAGCTCGCAAAGCAGTCCGGGGAGCACTGGCGCGGGCAGCTGGGCAGCGCGTTCACGAGCCCGAAGTACGAGGTCAACGACCTCGGGTTCTCCTACCGCACGGACCGGCGCGATTTCGAGGCGGACCTCAGCTACCTGGAGAACCGCCCGCAGCGCTTCCTGCGACGCTGGAGCGTGAGCGGCACCGGGCGGCTCGAGCGCAACTACGAGTGGACGCCGATCCTGAGCTTCGTCGCGCTCACGCCCGTGGCACAGACGACGGGCTACTGGACGCTGAACGGCTCCCTCACGCGCTTCTTCCGCGCGTACGACGACCGGCTTACGCGCGGCGGCCCGCTCGCGATCCGGCCCGCCTGGTGGTCGGGCAACGCCACGGTGGCTTCGGACGGTCGCAGGCCGGTCGTCGGGAGCGTGACGTTCTCGGGCGAGCGCTACGAATCGGGAAGCTGGAACTGGAGCACCGCCGTGGGCGTCTCGCTCAAGGGCTCCACGTGGTGGAACCTGACGCTGAGCCCCGAGGTGGGCCGCTCCCACGTCGCGGCGCAGTACGTGACGACGGTGCCCGATCCGGCCTACGCGAAGACGTACGGGGAGCGCTACGTGTTCGCGCCGCTCGCGCAGACGTCCGTGGGGCTCGAGACGCGCCTCAACGTGACCTTCACTCCCGACCTTTCGCTCGAGATCTACGCGCAGCCGCTGCTCTCGAGCGCCGACTACGGCGACCCGATCCAGCTCGTCGCCCCGCGGACCTACGACTTCGTGCCCTACGCCGGCGGCGTGCCCGACCTGGACTTCAACCTGCGCTCGCTGCGCGGCAACGCCGTGCTGCGCTGGGAGTGGCGCGCCGGTTCGACGCTGTACCTCGCGTGGCAGCAGAGCCGCTTCGACCCCGCCCTCGGCGTGGGCGACTTCGTGTTCGCGCGCGACCGCTCGGCGCTCTTCGACACGCGGCCCGACGACATCTTCCTCGCGAAGGTGAACTGGTGGTTCGCGCCCTGACCGTCCCGGCTGGCGCCGGGCGCCGGCCCGGTCCCGCCGGCCGCGCCGCCGCTGCAGCGTGAGCTTCTGCGCACGGCGATCCTGGCCGCCCGCGATGCAAGTCGCGCCCCCGCTGTCGATGCCGATGCCTTCCGGGCTGTTGAACCGGCCGTCACCGGTGCCGAACGATCCCCGCCTGGTGGCGAGCGTGTCAGGGTCACGGAGGCCTCCTCGGATGAGCTGAGGGTGTCCGCGCGCCGGGGACGACTCCGCCGAAAACCGCATGTCAAGGGGCGACGCCATGGAGCGCGGATCCGGGGGGATTGACGCGCACCCGGACCCGGCCTAGCGTGCCGGCGCCCCGTTGCGGGCGGGTACCGCCACCGACTCAGGAGGAGCCATGAATCGCTCACGCGTCGTGTTCGTCGCCGCTGCGCTGCTCGCCGCCCTCGCCGCCGTCCCCGCGAGCGCGCAGAGTGGAAAGCCGGTCCAGCTCTCCCTCTTCAACCCGGTGCAGATCGTCCCCGAGTCCGAGTCGGTTTCGGGCGTCAGGCTCAACCTGATCTACGGCGCGAACCAGGACGTTCAAGGCCTCGACCTCGGGCTCGTGAACCACACCCATGGAAGCGAGACGGCCTTCATGTGGGGGGGCGTCAACCTCGTCGAGAAGGACTTTCTCGGCTACCAGAACAGCTGGATCAACATCACCAACGGCAAGTTCACCGGCTTCGCTTGGGGTCTGTTCAACCAGGCGGAAGAGGGAAACGGGCTCCAGCTCGGATTGGTCAACGTCACGCAGCACATGCACGGCGTGCAGGTCGGCGTCGTCAACATGACGCAGACGATGCACGGGCTGCAGGTCGGGGTGGGGAACGTCATCCAGCAGGGCAAGATGAAGTTCCTGCCGATCGTGAACTGGTCCATGTAGGGTTTCTCTCCCCTGCACGTCCGCCTTCGTGCGGCCCGTGCAACGCGGAACGAACGCCGCTCCCCAGGGGCCGCGCATGTCAGGTCCGCGTCGAGAGCAGCGACTCGTCGTGACGAAGTTGTCAGGACTGCCGCTCCGCGAGCCCGCCGCCCACCGCGCGGGTGTACGGTCGGGCTCGTGAGGGGACAGGGAACCGGACCGCGGTCCCCGGGAGTCGGGTGATGAGGCCAGCAGAGGTGACGAAGGTGATCGCGACGCTCGGCGTCGCGCTGCTGCTCACGAGCAGCGACGTCTGCCTGCTCGTGACCTGCGCGCCCGTCCAGGCAGGCGGCCTCGAGCATTGCCTCGCGAACGGCACGTGCGCCAGCGGCCAGGGCGCCGCGGCAGGGAACCACGGCTCGGCGGCGGGCCATCCGGATGACGCGGCGGCGAACTGCGTCCGGCCGTGCTGCCTGTCGTTCACGATCGCTCCGGTGCCGCAGCTCGCCCCGCCGGCGGCGACCGCCGCGGTGACGACGCTCCCGGCGCTCGCGCCGACCGTCGCTCCCGCGCCGGCCCCGGCGCCCAGCTTCGAAGCGCCCGCCGAACCCGGAGTCTCGCCGCCCGCACCTTCCTTCCTCGACGCCACCGGCGTCCGCGCGCCTCCGCTCGCCTGAGGTCGGCGGGTGACGCCCGCTCCGGTCTTGCGCCCGCGCTCGACGCGACGGCCGCGGTGCCGTTCGCGCGCGGGCCCGCCGGACCTTCGCGGAGCAGACGAGGCCGCATCGGTCTGGACATCGAACGTCGCGGGAATCGCGCGCATCGGCGGTTCCCCGAACCGGCAGCTCGCCGGGGAAGGAGTGAAGTCATGAGACGCAACGTCATCTTCGTCGCCGTGGTCGTCGCCCTGGTCGTCGCCGTGGGCGCCTACGCGCAGGGACGTTCCACCAACGGAACGCAGGGGAATCCGGCCTCCGGCCACATGGGGCAGTCCTCCATGTCCACCATGGGAGGCGGCATGGGCGGAGGCATGATGGGCGGCGGAGGGATGATGGGAGGCGGCGCCATGATGGGAGGCATGAACGGCCACATGATGGCCGCCGACCGCACCATGATGGCGCGACGCCAGCAGATGATGGGCACGCTCAACGCCGACGACTCGAAGCTGAACGAGCTCGTCGGCCGGATGAAGTCCGCGAAGGGCTCCGCGCGGCTCGACGCCATGGAGGCCGTGATCTCGGAGCTGGTCTCCGACCAGGAGCAGGCGGGCCGGCAGATGATGGCGATGGAGCCCCGGATGATGCAGCACATGCTGGCCCACATGCAGTCGGGCACCATGGCCGGGATGATGAAGTCCATGGAGTCCTGTCCGCTGGTCCAGTCCGCCGGGGCCACCGCGCAGGGTGACCCGGCCCACAAGCGGCACCACGAAAGCGAAGCCAACCGCTGATCGCGGCGCCCGCCGCGGAAGCGCGGACGCCCGGCTCCGGCCGGGCGCCCGCGGGCGGCGGGGCCGGGAAGGAGGATTCGATCATGCTGAAGGATCCGGTGTGCGGAATGCAGGTGGACGAGAAGCAGGCCGCGGCCCACGAGCAGTACGAGGGAACGACCTGGTACTTCTGCTCCGAAGGGTGCCGGAAGCGGTTCCTCGAGGACCCAGCGAAGTACGTGGCGCAGGCTCGCGCGCAGCCATCTTGAGCGTGGCGCATCGAAAGCCGGGCAGGAGGCAGGAAATGCACACTCGAGCGGATCCCGTGCGGCCGCCACGGACGGAGGACGAATCGCCCCGGGCCTTGAAAGACCCGGTGTGCGGAATGGACGTGGACGATTCGAGTCCCCATCGCGCCGACCACGGCGGGACGACGTACCGCTTCTGCAGCGCGGGCTGCCGCGAGAAGTTCGTGGCGGATCCGGACCGGTGGCTCGCGAAGGAAGACGCGGCGCCGGCGGTGGAGGCGCCCGCGGCCGGCGCCACGTGGACCTGCCCGATGCATCCCGAGGTGCGCGCCGCCGGGCCCGGCAGCTGCCCGAAGTGCGGGATGGCGCTCGAGCCCGTGACGCCCGTCGTGCCCGCACGACGGCAGGAGTGGACGTGCCCGATGCATCCCGAGATCGTGCGCGACGCGTCGGGCAGCTGCCCGAAGTGCGGCATGGCACTCGAGCCGCGGACGGTGGACGCGGCGGAGGAAGAGCGCAATCCGGAGCTCGACGACATGAGCCGCCGGTTCTGGATCTCCGTCGCACTCACGGTGCCGCTCCTCCTGATCGCGATGCTCGACATGCTGCCGGGGGCGCCGGTTTCACGGCTGATCTCGGCGCGGGCGCGCACGTGGATCGAGCTGGCGCTCGCGACACCCGTCTGCCTGTGGGCGGCGTGGCCGTTCTACGAACGGGCGTGGGCGTCGCTCGTCCACCGCAGCCTCAACATGTTCACGCTGATCGGCCTCGGAGTCTCGGTTTCCTTCGTCTACAGCCTCGTGGCCGCGCTCGCGCCCGGGATCTTCCCCGCCGGCTTCCGCGGCCACGGCGGCGAAGTCGCCGTCTACTTCGAGGCCGCCGGCATGATCGTGACGCTCATCCTGCTCGGCCAGGTGCTCGAGCTGCGGGCGCGCAGCCAGACGAGCGCGGCCGTGAAGAAGCTGCTCGGCATGGCCGCGAAGTCCGCGCGGCGCATCGCGGACGACGGCTCCGAGGAGGACGTCCCGCTCGAGGCCGTTCACGTCGGCGACCGGCTGCGCGTGCGGCCCGGCGAGAAGGTCCCGGTGGACGGTGTCGTGCTCGAGGGCACGAGCGCGATCGACGAATCCATGGTCTCGGGCGAGCCGATCCCCGTCGAGAAGCAGACCGGCGACCGCGTGGTCGGCGCGACGCTGAATGGGACGGGCGCTCTCGTGATGCGCGCCGAGAAGGTGGGCGCCGACACGCTGCTTTCGCGCATCGTCGCGATGGTCGCCGAGGCGCAGCGCAGCCGCGCGCCGATCCAGAAGCTGGCCGACGTGGTTTCGGGCTGGTTCGTGCCCACCGTCGTGCTCATCGCGGTCCTGACCTTCGTGGTCTGGGCCACGATCGGCCCGCAGCCGCGGCTTGCGCTCGCCCAGGTCAACGCGGTGGCGGTGCACATCATCGCCTGCCCGTGCGCGCTCTG
>CAZPVG010000082.1:0-17180 GCA_964589945.1 uncultured bacterium | reverse complement strand
GGTCGGCGGGACCGAAGAGGTCATGCTGGCGATCTTCTCGGGCACGTATGCCACGGTCATGGTGCTGCTCCCGATCATCTTCATCGGCGGCTTCGTCCAGACGGTCCTTCGGCCCCTTTCGGTCTCGCTGACCGTAGCGCTCATCGCATCGTACGTGGTGTCGGTCACGGTGATTCCTCTGCTGGCCCCCTACCTGCTGCGCAGGGGTGAAGGCCGGAGGCGCAACGGTCTCGAACGGCTGCTGCTGGGCTTCGACCGCCTCGTGGTCGGACCCGTTCGCGAGTTCTACGTCCGACTCACCGACACGGCGCTGCGGCACCGTGCCCCGTTCCTGGTGGCCGGCCTCGTGTTGCTGATCGTGTCCGGGCGGCAGATGGGGCTGATCGGCCGCGACCTGATGCCTCCCATGGACACCGGCATCATCAAGGTCTCATTCGAAACCGACGCCAACAGCTCGCTGGCGGCAACCGAGGCGACGCTTACCCGCATGGAGAAGATCATCCGCACGAGGAGTGACGTGGTCTCGGTTTCTTCGGTCATCGGATCGGAACCCGCCGTCATTTCGTTCGGCGCCGGCCGACTCGTCCAGCAGGGACTCCTCACGGTGCACCTGCTGGACCGGTTCCACCGGAACCGGACCATCTGGGAGGTGGAGAACGACCTCAGGGCGCAGTTTCATCGGATTCCGGGGCTGGAGAGCGTGGACGTCTACGACTTCGGCGCCACGCCGCTGTCCAGCATCCGCAACCCGGTGGACGTGATGATCTCGGGGCCGGACCTGACGGTCCTGGACCGCATCGGCAAGGATGTCGAGCGGAGGCTTCGGGAAAAAGTCCGCGGGGCGACGTCCATCTCGCGTTCATGGACGTTGGACGGTCAGGAGGTCGGGTTCCGCGCCGACCCGGAGAAGCTGGCGTTGTACCGACTGTCTCCATCGGTGCTGGCGATGCAGCTTCAGGGAGCGATCCGCGGAATGCCCGGCTCGGTGTTCCGTATCCCGAACCAGGACGGGCTGAGCATCTGGATGCAGCTCGGAGCGGACCAGCGTGAGCGCCCGGTTCAGCTGGAAACGTACGCCATCCAGACTCCCGAGGGGCCCGTGCCACTGGCTCAACTCGGCACGCTCGAACGTCAGGTCTCGCCTTCCGCGATCACGCGTCAGGGCTTGCAGCGCACGCTGGACATTGGACTCTACCGGTCCCGCCGCCCGATCTCCCACATGCAGGAAGACGTAGAGGCCGCGCTGGCCGGAATCCAGATACCCGCCGGCTACCGCATCAGCCAGGAAGGAGAGGTCAAGCAGATCAACGAGTCCTTTGGGCGTCTGGGTCAGGCTCTGCTGCTCGGCCTGGTGCTGCTGTACTTCTCCCTGGTTCCCGCATTCCGCTCGTGGATCCATCCCCTGACGATCATGTCGGCCATTCCCCTGGCGCTCATCGGCGCCGCGTGGAGCATGCTGATCGTCGGCAAGCACGGGTGCATGCCCTCGATGATGGGGATGATCCTCCTGGCCGGCATCGTCGTGAAGAACTCGATCCTGCTCATCGACTTCATCGCGACGGCACGAGCCGGCGGCGCCAGCCTCCGGGACGCCCTCGTGAACTCCGTGCGCGTCCGAACCCGGCCGATCCTCATGACCGCGGTGGGAACCGCGGTCGGCATGATCCCGATCGCGGCGGAATGGGCCATCGGACTGGAGCGGCTCAGCCCGCTGGCGGTGGTCGCCATCGGCGGGCTGATCGTCTCGACGTTTCTCACCATGGTCTACGTTCCCGTCCTCTATTCCCTCTTCGAAGACGGTCGGATGGCCCTGCTTCGTCGCCTTCCTGCTCCGGCGCGGGGATAGGGACCGGCCTGCGGTCCCCGGAGCGCCTCCTGAACGGCCGGCGACGGGCCGCGCCCACCCGCCGGGGGCGGGGCCCGGTCGGCCGGTCCCGCGCGGGGCTGGCCGACAGGCCGGTGCGGGGCGCCGGCGGGTTGCCGGGGCCTCGCCATCGAGAGCAGCGCTTCCGGCGACCGTTCGCTCCTTCGCCGGGTCAGACTCCGAAGCCCAGAAGGTGCGTGAGGCTCAGGTAGCCGCCGGCCCCGATGAAGATGCTGCCCGTGGTGACGCGCGCGACGCGCTCGAATCCCTTGAGGGAGTCGAAGGCCTTCGCCACGCCCCGCGCCCCGTGCGCGATCAGCACCGCAAAGACGACCACCGGCAGGCCGGTGCCGAGCCCGTAAACCGCCGGCAGGACGAAGGACGAGCGGGCGCTCGTCGCCAGCGGAATCAGACCGCCGAAGAACAGCCCCGCAGAGACGGGGCAGAACGAGAGCGCAAACAGGACGCCCAGCCCGCCGGCGCCGAGCAGGCCTCGCCGCGCGACGCGCTCGCGGAATCCCTCCCCGATGCCCGGCTCCGGCAGGCGCAGCGGGATCCATCCGAGGATCCCGACGCCGATGACCACGAGCAGGGGGCCCAGGATCTGGTTCATGCGTTGCTGGAGGAAGAACGAGACGCTCGGGACGGAGAGGATGCTCGCGACCACCAGCCAGCCCAGGACGACGTACGCCACCGCGCGACCGAACGAGTAGACCAGTCCGGCCAGCAACACCCTCCCCGGACTCCGGGCGTGGCTCCCGACGTAGGAGACGGCCGCCACGTTCGAGGCCAGCGGGCAGGGGCTGATAGACGTGAGGATCCCCAGCCACAGCGCCGAGCCGATGCCGGCAAGCAGCTCGATCATGTCCGAGAGGTCAGGTAGGCGCGAGTCTCGTCCTGGACGTATCGCAGGAACTTCGACTTGTCCTGCAGGAGCTGCCAGACCTTCTCGAGGTTCTTCCACTCGGCCGGCTTTCCCCTGACTTCGTTCACGAGCACGAGCGACTTGGTGTAGAGCCCGTAGTCCTTGACGAAGTGCTCGTTGCCCTTGACCTCGATGTTGACCACCTTCCAGACGATCCGTCCATCCTTGAGCTCGTCGGGAAACGCGTTCTCGATGGCTTCCCGGGAGTACGCCTCGATCGCCCGGCACGAAGCGCATCGTTGGGTGGTGTGGAAGTAGTACGCGATGACGCGGTGTGGCTGGACGCTCGGCGCGACGAGGGTCGGGGCCCCGCTCGCGGCAGCGTCCCCGGCGACCTTGCGTTCGGCGGCGGCGCGCGCGGAGCTGTACCCGATCGCCAGCAGCACAACCGCGGTCGCGAGGGTCACGATGCTCCAGAGGAGGTGATCGCCCGGGAGCGGGCGGCGGAGTGACGTGCCGGACGTCATGAGAGGAGCCCCTTGAGCTGCTCGCTCGAGGGCACGCGGCCCGAGAGCTTGAGTTCGCCGTTGACCACGAGCGCCGGCGTCGACATGACGCCATAGCCCATGATCTCGCTGATTTCGGTCACCTTCCTGATCTCGAACTCGATGCCGAGTTCCCTTGCGGCCTGCTCGGCGTGCTGGTAGAGCGCCTGGCACTTCTGGCAGCCCGATCCGAGCACTTCGATGTGGGTCATGAGTCATCTCCAGGTTGAGTCTGGTCACAATGTGGGCCGAAGCAACGGCCCTCAGATGAGCCAGTTGAACAGGAAGCCGACGACCACGATTCCGACCGCGACCACGCCGAGAAACACCGCGATCAGCGTCGGCTTGAGGACCTTGCGCAGGATGATGGTCTCGGGAAGGGACAACGCGATCACGGCCATCATGAACGCGAGCACGGTGCCGAGCGCCGCGCCCTTTTCGAGGAGCGCGTGGACCACTGGAATGATTCCCGCGGCGTTCGAGTACATCGGCACGCCGATCAGGACCGCCAGTGGCACCGACCACCACGCCCCCTTGCCCATGATCGAGGCCATGAAGTTCTCCGGAACCCATCCGTGGATGCCGGCCCCAACGGCGATGCCCAGGAGGACGTAGAGCCAGACCTTGCCGACGATGTCGCGCACCGCGTCGAGCCCCTGCCGCAGGCGTGACTCCCAATCGAGGCGTTCGTCGACTCCGGAGACCGCGTCGACCTGAAGCTCGTAAACCCACGGCTCGACGTGAGGCTCGAGCTTGAGCCGGCCGATCACCCAGCCCGCGGTCACGGCGATGACCAGACCGGTGCCGAGGTAGAGCGCTGCCACCTCCCAGCCGAACAGCCCGAAGAGCAGTGCCAGCGCGACCTCGTTGACCATCGGCGCGGAGATCAGGAACGAGAACGTCACACCCAGCGGAATGCCGGCCGTCAGGAATCCGATGAAGAGCGGCACGGCCGAGCACGAGCAGAACGGTGTCACGATGCCGAGGGCCGCCGCCAGCACGTTACCGACCGATTCCTTCTTGCCCGCGAGGATGGCCCGCGTGCGTTCGGGGGTGAAGAACGACCGCACCACGCCCACGCCGAAGACGACGAGGGTCAGGAGCAGGAGGACCTTCGGCACCTCGAAGATGAAGAAGGAGATGGCGCTGCCCAGGTGCGTCGAGGCCGGGAGGCGCATCAGCTCGTGCGTCAGCCATGTCGCAAGGCGTTCGAGCTGCAGGAAGACCAGCAGCCACACCACGACCCCGAGTGGAACGATCCGGGTCAGCGGCAGGTGGCGGCGGGTCACTGCCGTCGTCGGGGGATGGGTGCCGATGCTCATGAGCCGGTGCCCCTCAGGGTCGCCGCGGCGATCGGGGTCGGCGCAGCATGGGCCGTTTCGAGGCGGGGAGGGAGCAGAGCTCGACCAGCGGGATGGCCTTGATCTCCCGCAGGCGCTTGCGGTCGGCGATCACGGCCGCGTCCTTGTCGAGTTCGGCCCGCAGGAGTTGCAGAACTTTCGCGGCATGCGGGTTGTGGGACTCGCGGAGCAGCCTGTATTCGATCCATTTTCCGTTGCGCCTGTCTTCCACGAGGCCGGCAAGCTTGAGCGTGGTGAGGTGCTTGGACACTGTGGAGGGCGCCAGCCCCAGAACGGCCTGTACCTGGCAGACACACAGTCCGCCGCCCTCGAGGAGCTTCAGGATGCGGGTGCGGGTCGGGTCGCCGACGGCCTTCAGGGCCAGTTCGAAATCGCGCACGGGACGGTCTCCGATAGTCATTTCGTCACGTGGCGAAGTGTAGTAGCCACGGCGAAGTGCCGTCAAGCGGGGGAGCGGGAGGGGGCAGGGCGTGTGCGGTGTCAGCCGTGCCCGAGGCGGAGCCTGCGGAGCGGAGTGGGGGGATTTCGCCGCACTCCGCCCGTACCGGGGAACGAGCGCCGATTTCGTTCCGGGTTCCGGCGAGATCGTCGCCACGACCACCGACACGGGGTACGTCGAGCCTGCCGTCCCGGGCGGCGACTACGAGCTTTCGGCGGTGGGTCGGAACGGAAACGAAAGCGCCTTTGCCCGGATCGCCCCCCGGAGACCACGTCGGTCGCACCCGGCCCCACGGTCGCCCTCGGGCTCGACGCCGTGTTCCATTCCGTACCGCGTGAAGATCCCCAACGCGGTTTGAAACTCCGTCCTCGTGTTGTAGTTGCTGCCGGCGTCGAAGACCGCCCCTTGGGGTTCCGCCCGGTCTCACGATCGCGACATCGTGCCATCCCGTGGCCTTTCGCGCCTGCGCGCCCTGGCCCCGGGCTGGCACCGAACCTGCGTGACCGGGACGCGTGTCGCCCCAGGCCCGGAGCCGTCGCGCACCCGGGGCCCGGGCGCCTACCGACCGACGCAGGCCGCGTCGGCGATTGCCGTTCTGGCCCGATTATTCCAACAACGACAAGGATCGTTCGTCATGCATCGACTGCGCAGTGTCTCAGGCCCTGGACGGTTTCTCCGCAGCACGGCACTGGCGCTGGGCCTGCTGTGCGCGGGCCTCGGGGTCCGGCCGGTCAAGTCGCAGGCCGCCCCTGTCGCGCTCGTGCAGCACGCGGGAGCCGATGCGGGCACGACGACGTCCGCCTCGCTGGCGTTTCCCTCCGCGAACGTCGCGGGGAACTGGATCGCCGTGGCGGTCCGCGCCGGGCAGTCCGGCCAGGTGTTCACGGTCACCGACACGCGCGGCAACACGTACCGGCAGGCGCTGCGCTTCGACGAAACGAGCGACAACACCACGCTCGGTCTCCACTACGCCGAAAACGTCGCGGGTGGCGCGAACATCGTTACGGTCTCCGATGCGATCTCGGGCGGCACATTGCGCCTCTCGATCCTGGAGTACTCGGGCGTCGCCACCGCGAACTCGCTCGGACTCGTCGCGGCGGCGCAGGGCACGAGCGCCACGCCCGGCAGCGGCAGCGTGACCACGACCGCGGACGGCGACCTGGCGCTCGGGGTGCTGTCGCGCGCCGGCGCCGGATCCTTCACCGCGGGAAGCGGATTCACGCTGGGCCCGCAGGTCCCGGGCGCGCCCCTCACCAAGCTCGTCGTCGAGGACCGCATCCTTGTGACCGCGGGAGCCGTCACGGCCACGGGCACGCTCGACGCCTCCGACAACTGGGCCGCCGCGGTGGCGACGTTTCATGCCGCCGGATCCGCCGACGCCGATACCCAGGCGCCGAGCTCGCCTTCCAACCTGACCCCCACCGCGGCGGGCGGCACCCAGCTCGACCTGCGCTGGACGGCGTCCACCGACAACGTCGGCGTGACGAAGTACCGCGTCGAACGCTGCGCGGGCGCCGGGTGCGCGAACTTCGGCGAGATCGGGACTGTCGACACCGCCTCGATCGCCATTCCGTCGTCGCTCGTCGCGTCGGCGAACCCCAACTACTTTCAGGACGCGAGCGGCACGCCGATCCTGCTGAGCGGCTCGCACACGTGGAACAGCCTGCAGGACTGGGGCACGAACGGCACCCTGCGGCCGTTCGACTTCAACGCGTTCGTCAGCTTTCTCGTTTCGCACGGGCACAACTTCACCTACCTCTGGTGCACCGAGCTTCCGCATTTCTGCGGGCTTCCCACGACCACGGGCACGCCGCCGGACTTCACGGCCGGTCCGCACCCGTGGCTGCGCACCGGCCCGGGCACCGCGAGCGACGGTGGGCTCAAGTTCGACCTCACGAAGTGGGACCCGGCCTATTTTGACCGGTTGCGCGTGCGCACGCAGGCGCTGAACGCCGCGGGCATCTACGCGGGGGTCTACCTGTTCACGGGCGAGTGGCTCGCCGCGTTCCGCTGCGCGAGCGACGGCTATCCCTTCACGGCCGGCAACAACATCAACGGCATCGACGACGGGGGCGGGCCCGGCTCCATGACGATGACCGCACCCAACGCGATCACCGCACTGCAGGATGCCTACGTCGAAGAGGTCGTGGACCTCCTCAACGACCTGCCCAACGTGCTGTGGATCGTCTCGGAGGAAGCGCCCTCCACCTCGCTCTGGTGGCACACGCACACGATCGCGCACCTGCGCGCCTACGAGGCGACCAGGCCGTTTCATCACCCGATCGGCCTCGGCGTCTTCAACAACGCGGACGACACCATCCTCAACAACAGTGCGGCCGACTGGATCTGTCCGTACGCGCCGCTGTCGCCGGTGACCAGTTGCGGCAGCAGTACGCCGACGTGCAAGGTCAACATCAACGACTCGGACCACAGCTACTTCGGCATGTGGAACGCCACGGCGCAGGCGAACCGGAACTACGCGTGGCGCAACTTCACGAACGGCAACCATGTCGCGTTCATGGATCCGTACGTCATCGACTACGCGCGTGAGTCGCGCAACCTGTGCACCTCCCCGGTAAACGGCGTCTGTACGGGCCCCGACCCGCGCTGGAACAACTTTCGGGACAACCTGGGCTGGATTCTCCTTTACTCGCGCAGGCTGAACCTCGCCAGCGTCGCCCCGCGGGCCTCGCTCGCGTCCACGGCGAACTGCCTCGCACAGACGCCCGCCGTGGGCGCCGAGTACCTCGTGTACGCACCGAATGGCGGTGGGTTCACGGTGGACCTGTCGGCGATGTCGAGTGCTCGCACGCTGAATGTGGAGTGGTTCGACCCGGCGACCGGTGCGACCACCTCCGGCGTCGCAGTGCCCGCCGGCTCGTCGGCCCGCGCGTTCACACCACCGTTCTCCGGCGACGCCGTGCTCTACCTCGTCGACGCAGCCGGACACGCGCAGGCGCCCCTCGTGCCGCCGTCGTCCTATCGCTCCACCGGCTCCGCCGGCGTCACGTACACCTACCGCGTTCGCGCGGAGGACGCGATCGGCAACCTGAGCTCGTACTCCAACCTGGCCAGCATCACCACGCCGGGCGGAACCACCGCAGTGACGGACGGGCATCCGACCGGATTGTTCCTCGAGCGCATGAGCCCGAATCCCTCGCGCGGCGCCGGCCTCGCGGTGTCGTTTACGCTCCCCGTCGCCGGCCCCGCGCGACTGGAGTTGCTCGACGTCGCCGGGCGGCGGGTCGGAGGGCAGGAGATGGGCGAGCTCGGCGCCGGACGGCACACCGTGGTCGTGGCGATGGAGGGCCGGCTGTCGCCGGGGCTCTACCTCGTGCGGCTCACCCAGGGCGGGGATTCGCGCGCGACGCGGGTGGTGGTGGTCGAGTGATATGGAGCGACCCTAGGTCAACGCGAAAGTCGGTCTCCTGGCGGCCGCCCGTCGGGGCGGCCGCGGGTCGTTGTGTCGGGTGGTGAACGAGGCGGACGGAGAAGGTCGGGCGCTTCGACGACGAGTCACACTGATCTTCGCGGGTTGAACCGGCGTCCCGGCCAGAGCCGCAGGACTGTGATCCGTCGGGAGGGACCGCTCTCCAGGATCGCGGGTTCGGGAGGCGGGGCCTCCGTACCGCATACTTGAGTCGCGCGACCTCCGGATCGTGCCGACCTTCATCCGTCCTCCTCACCTCGATTGCGTCGTGGGCTTCACGCCGACTTCGGCCGTGTCGCCTGCGCCGCTGGATGCAGCACGGCCCACAGGTAGCCGCACAGCTCGCGTGCATCGCGTGGATCGGCATGCGAGAACTTCGCAGGCGGAGCCGGCCTGCGAGGGCCGTCACGGCCCTGCGGGACTCCACGATGTCCGAGCGGGCGCGTCCTGCTCGCTTGACGCCCGCGGCCGGTCCCCGGCCGCTCGACTCGCGCCGCTACCCCTCGATCGCGGTCAGGCGCAACACACGGAACGCCGGCCCGGCCGGCGGCATCACGCGCGCACGCGCTTCAGGCGCCGAGCCCCTTGCAGACCCGGCGGAAGTGGTGCCCGTAGATGGCGAAGGTCACCGCCGCATGGATCAGTTTCGGGCGGCGCACCAGCGTCCAGCCGATCAGGCCCCAGTAGTGGAAGCGCTCGCGCCCGATCACACCCAGCCGCACGATCGAGTAGAGCAGCGCCCAGATGTGGTGCCAGTCCACCACGGCGTGCAACTTCCGCGGACGGTACTCGTGCAGGAACGTGCGCACGCGCCGGTAGTAGGGACCGGGTGCGTAGATGCCCCGCAGGATGCTGCGATAGCCCTCGCGCAGCGCCTCCACGCCCATGCGGGGCCGGATGTTTGTGGTGCCGTCGGTGTTGTCGCCCGACATCTCGCCGAGCAGCCGACCCTCGCGCTTCATGCGGTCGTAGAGCCGCGTGGAACTGGGTGCGCTGAGCATGCCGACCATCGCCGTGACGATGCCGCTCGCCTGGATGAACTCCGACATCCGCCGGAACACCGACGGGGTGTCGCTGTCGAACCCGACGATGAATCCGCCCATCACCTGCAGGCCCGCGTGCTGGAGCGTGCGCACGTCCGCGATCAGGTCGCGGCCCCGATTCTGGCGCTTGTTGCACTCGGCGAGGCCCGCGTCCTCGGGCGTTTCGACGCCGATGAACACCGTGCCGAACCCCGCCTCGACCATGGAGGCCATCAGTTCCGCATCCTGCGCGAGGTTGATCGAGGCTTCCGTGTAGAACGACATGCCGCGCCTGCCCTGGCGCCAGCGGACCAGCGCCGGCAGAAGCCCGGTCTTGAGGGCACGCTTGTTGCCGATCAGGTTGTCGTCCACGAAGAACACCGAGCCCCGCCAGCCGAGGCCGTAGAGCTCGTCCAGTTCCGCGATGATCTGTTCCGGCGATTTGGTGCGCGGCAGGTGCCCGAACCGCGAGGTGATGTCGCAGAACTCACAGTCGAACGGGCACCCCCGCGAAAACTGCAGGCTCATCGAGTGGTAGTCGCCGAGCTTCAGCAGGTCCCAGCGTGGCACGGGCGTCTGGTGCAGGTCAGGCAGCCCGTCGCCGACGTACACGCGGCGCGCGCGACCGTTCGTGAAGTCGTCCAGGAACGGCGCGAGCGTCGCCTCGGCCTCGCCCAGCACGAAGTGATCGACCTGCGGGAACGCGGCCTGCTCTGCGTCGAACAGCGGCCCTCCGGCGACGATCGTCTTGCCCGCCGCGTGCGCCCGCGCGACGAGCTCCTTCGCGGAACGGCGCTGGGCGTTCATCGCGCTCAGCAGGACGATGTCGGCCCACTCGAGATCGGCAGCGGACAGCGGCCGCACGTTGGTGTCCACGACGCGCAGGCGCCAGGTGGCCGGCAGCATCGCCGCGATGGTGACGAGCCCGAGCGGCGGCAGCGCCGCGCGCCGGCCCACGAACTTGAGCGCGTGCCGGAAGCTCCAGAAGGTGTCCGCGAACGCGGGATAGAGAAGGAGTGCGTTCACAGCGGCATCGTATGCCCCTGCGCGGTAGGCCACAAATGGGTTCCGATGAGACAGTCACCCCGGCACTCCAACTTGACGCTTGCGACAGACTTGTGGCCACGACGAGAACCGGGGCGAGCGCCGCGAGCCCTTGATCACCCCCGAAGATCGATCCTGCGAGTCGATCGCACTGACGCTTCGACTGCGGTCGGGACCGACGACCGGCAGGTCGCCGGGTCTGCGGCGTCACAAGCTCGCGGCCGTTTCGCGGACCGGATCCGGCGCGGCCTCGTGAGCCCGGCGGGAGTCCGGACGGCCTGTTCGTCTCGCCACGCGGTGGCGAAGGGACTACTGTCTCGCGCAGGGAACGGAGGCTGGCATGAAGCGAATGGTTGCGCGCGGCGGAATCCTCCTGGCCCTGTTCGTCCTGGCGTCCCCGGCACCGCCGGCGCACGCCCAGTTCGACGCGCTCGGGCCCGCGTTCAGCAAGCTCAGCGGGGGTCTCATCTGGGGATCGGCCGGCTACCGCGACACGCGGCACCCCGAACGGTTCTACCTCGGCGACCGCCATCCGATCGTGCGCGGCGGCTTCGCGGCGCTCTACGGGCCCTTCGGCGGACAGCCCGACACGACTGTGACGCTCGACTCGGTGAGGACGTCGGTGGAGTGGAAGCAGCGTCCGGCCCGGGAGCCGGGCGCGACCCGGGCGGACACCATGCGTTCGGTTCGCACCGTGTACAGCCGCCACACCATTCCCGGGCGCGACGGCTGGATCTCGCTCGCGGTCGGCTACCAGTACTCGGGCACTTACCGGGTGGACCTGCGCGGCTCGGCGGGTACGCTGGCTTCGACGTTCCCGGTGGGCGGCTTCTACGCCGCCGCGTACTTCGGCCCGTTCACCCTGTGGCGGGCGCCGCGCGCGCTGACCTGGTACGCGGGCCTGGGGGCGGCCATGGTCCAACTGAGCGACGCGAACGGACGCTCCGACACGACGCTGGTGCGCTTCAACACCGAGCGCGCGATGGCGCCGGAAGCGTCGCTGATGCTGGACTGGCGCGTCCACCGCGGCGTGCGCGTGCTCGGCGGCTTGAGCGCGCAGCACATCCGCTGGTCGGCCATCCGCTACCGGGCGCCCTCCGAACAGCCGCTGCCCGACGCCGCACTGCGCCTCCTGCCCGACGGACTCCGGCTCACGACCGTGCACCTGACTCTCGGCCTGGGCTTCGACGCGAGCGAGCTGTTCGCGAGGTAGCCGGGCTCACGACCGGCGGGCATGTCTCCTTGCGAACCCTGGCCGACGCCACTCGTGGCGCCGCGCACGGATGGGCGATCCGTTCGGCCGTGTGGTTCTTGATCCGCATGGGACAGTACCGTCGCAGCCACGGCGACCGGATGACCCGTCCACCTGCGCCGACACGGACCGGGAGCACGACGCATCCGCAACCGCTTCCATGGCGGACCCACACCTTTGTCAGCCTTCCACGTTGGCCGGAACGTTGGCTTCAAGTCTGCGTGCATGACCATGTTGCGCTGCGATCGTGACTGTCCCTCGCGAATTGCCTTGCTATGTGCCGCGCATGAGCAGACGGTGACCTCAGCACTCGCTCGATGCACGGGGCGGCCCGAGGTTCGGCCCCCACACCGCACGCGAGCCACGAATCGCTTGACCAACCCGCCTCGGTTGGACACCGGCCTCCCTCAAGGCCGCGCGCAGCGACGATTCAGCAGAACGACGTCGCGCTCCAGATCCTGCTCATGTCTACCGGCCGGCGACCGCCGCTGAGCGGCAGGTCCGCACCAGGCCAAAGGAGTCAATCATGCGTCATTCAAACTGGATCCTCATGGTCACACTGGTCGCAGCGGCGGGCCTGTGGGGATGCAACGAACAACAGGCGCCCCAGAATGGGGCGAACAAGACGAGCAACTCCGTGTCCGTGCCTTCCGGCTCCTCGATCGAGGTCACGCTCGGCACCGCGCTGTCGTCCGAAACCGCCAACGCCGGCACGGCGTGGAGTGGGACGGTCCTCAATGGCCGAGAAGGCATTCCCGCCGGCAGCTCAGTCGCGGGGACCGTCACCTCGGTCAAGCCAGCCAAGAAGGGCGATCGCGCCATGCTCGACCTCGGGCTGACCTCGATCAACGTCGGGGGACAGAGGTATGTGGTGCATGGCAGCACGGAGGCCATCATCGCCGGCTCGACGCGGGCTCGGAACCTCGGCGCGATCGGTGCCGCCACCGTGGCCGGCGCAATCATCGGCCATCAAGTCGGAGGCTCGGACAAGGGAACGATCGTCGGTGGACTGATCGGCGCGGGTGCTGCGACCGGCGTCGTGGCCGCCTCGGACGGATACCAGGTCGTGCTCAAGCCAGGAATCGCGCTCACGTTCACGACCTCCGAGGCCGTCGCCGTACGGCGCTAGGCGCCCGATGTCACGCATCCCAACCAAATCGGACGGCCGGCGGATCTTCACGGCGAAGTTCAAGCGGGATCAGATCGCCAGGATTGTGCGCGGCGAACTGACGGTCGCGGAGCTGAGTCGCAAGCTGAGCATCGCACCGAGCCTGCTCCATCGCTGGAAGCGGCTGATGCCCGATGCGGGCGCGGTCACCGGCGTTGCGGACGGGCGCTCACTTCCGGTCAGCAAGCTGGGCACGGCCCGCTACATCCGCGAGCTCCAGGTGCTGGTCGGGAAACAACTGCTGGAGCTTGAGCTTCTGCGTGCGGAGCTGAGCGCGCTCAAGAAGGGCCGGGGCTCCAGGAATGTGCCCGGCGTGTAGGCAATCCGACCGGTGGACGGCCCCCGCCGTCCACCCTTCCGGATCCCTGGAAGCGAGGTGAAGAAGTGCTCTGGACGACCGCCGTCGTGCCGGCTCTCGGGCGCCCGCCCAGCTTCGTGAGCATCACGGGAGCAAGCGCAGGAGTTCTGCAAGGCGCTGCCGTAGCCCTTGCGCGAACCTGGATTCACGGGCAGTCCGAGGGCATCACGCGGCGCCTCAAGTTGGAGGGTGGCCAATGTCGCGCTCGCTCAGGAGCATCCTGTTCATCATCGGTGGCGCCGTCGCGCTCCTGATACTCGTGCTGGCGGTCGTGCCCCTGTTCGTGAACATCAATCGCTTCAAGCCACGGCTGGAGGCGGCTGCCTCCGACGCCGTGGGAATGGACGTCCGCATCGGGGGACGGTTGAGCATGGGTTTCTTCCCGAGCCCCCATGTGACCGCAGAAGGTGTCCGCATCCTCGGCGAGCAGGGAGTGGCAATCGCCTCGGTGGAACGGGCGGGCTTCTGGATCAATCCGCTGCCGCTGCTCCGCAGGGACATTCGTCTGCGCAGGGTCGAGCTTCGGCAGCCATTGCTTTCCGTCGAGGTCGACTCCGCGGGACGGAGCAACATCGAAAGGCTTGTGAAGGACGCAGCGCTGCTGGGCGCTCTGGATGGAGCGCGCCTGTCGATCTCGGGTGGCACCCTGCGCTACTCGGACAGGACATCCGGGGCAGCGATCGAGGCCACGGGCCTCGACCTGAACGTGAGTCGCATGCAGTTGGCGGGGGGGAAGGGTCCGCGGCCCGGAAGGGACCTTTCACTCAAGGCGGAACTCGCCTGTGGAGAAGTCCGGGCGGTCGATTACTCCGTGTCCAACCTGAAGATCTCGGTCGAAGGGAAGGACGGGATCTTCAAGCTCGAACCGATCACGATGGTCGCCTTCGGCGGGCAGATGACGGCGGCCGCACAGGCGGATCTCTCCGGTCCGGTTCCGGCTTGTCAGCTCCAGTGCTCCCTGCCGCAGTTCCGGATCGAGGAATTCCTCAAGGCCCTGTCTCCGAAGAGGGCCGTGGAAGGCGCGATGGACTTCTCCGCGAACCTCTCGATGCAGGGCAGCACCATGAGTCAGCTGGTGCAGACCGCGGCGGGAGAGATCTCCCTGCGAGGCCGTGATCTTCTGCTCGTGGACAACGACCTCGACCTCACCCTCTCACGGTTTGAAGCCACTCAGAGCTTCAATCTCGTGGACGTCGGCGCCGTCTTCCTCGCAGGTCCCCTGGGCGTCGCCGTCACGAAGGGCTACGACTTCGCCAGCCTCTTTCGGGGCTCCGGCGGGAATAGCCGCATCGGGACCCTCGTTTCCGAATGGAAGATCGAGCGCGGTATCGCCGAGTCGCAGGACGTGGCGCTGGCGACCCGCAAGAACCGGATTGCGCTTCAAGGGGGGCTCGACTTCGTCAACGAGCGGTTCGCAGACGTTACCGTGGCGGTGATCGACGCGAACGGGTGCGCGACGGTGCGGCAGGTGATCAGCGGCTCCTTCGCGGCCCCGCTCGTGGAGAAGCCTCGCATCCTCAGGTCCCTCGCGGGGCCGGTGCTCAAGTTGTACAGACAAACGAGGGCCCTCTTCCCCTCCGGGCCGTGCGATCCCTTCTACTCGGGCTCGGTGGCGCCACCGGAATGAGAGTGGGCCTGCGTTTCGAGCAAGTGCCGCCCTCGGGGTCCCCTGGCCCGGGGCCATCCCCGTCGATTCAGTCGCCGCCCAGCACCTGGAGGCGCGCCCGGAGGGCTTCGATCTCCTCCAGCAGTTCCAGCGCCAGGGCGGCCCCGGCGAGATTGAGGCCCAGGTCGCGCTGAAGGTGGGAGGCCATCCGGGCGCGGCGCAGATGGGCGTCGGTAAAGCGCCAGCGCTGCGGCTCTCGGCCGACCGGCTCGAGCACGCCTTCCTCGACCAGCTCGACCACGAACTCGGTCCGCACCGCGCACGCGCGGCACAGGTCGGCCAGCGTCAGCTCGGTCAGCAGCTCCGGGACGACTCCGGCGCGTTGCGGCAGGCTGTCCTCTCGAGGCATGTCTACACTCCCAGTTTGGCGCGCGGGTCGAACGAACTGAACTTCTCGGCCATGTCCCGATAGTAGGCCCTGGTGGCTTCGCCGTCCGCGGGAGGCAGGACAATCTGCAACAGGACGTACAGATCGCCCGGCGTGCTTCCAGGGATGCCGCGGCCCCTCAACCGCAATCTGCTTCGCGCGGTCGAACCGGCGGGAACCTTGAGCTCGACCATCCCGCTCGGGGTTGGCACCCTGATCGCCGCGCCCAGGGCGGCCTCCCAGGGTGCGACTGGAAGATCCAGATACACGTCTCGCTCCTCGACTCGATAGCGCGGATGCGGGCGGAACTCGACCTCCAGGTACAGGTCGCCGGCTTTTCCCTGACCCAGGCCCGGGCCACCCTGCCCCGCAAGGCGAAGGACCTGTCCGGCGCGGATGCCGCGCGGGAACGTCACGTTGAGTGTGCGCTCACGCATGGACACCCGGCCCTGAGCGTCCACTTCGGGTACCTGGAGGGTGATGCGGCGCGAGGCGCCGCGGTAGGCGTCTTCCAGATCGATCAGCACCCGGGCGTGACGGTCTTCGCCTTGCGCATGGAACGAGGCGCGGCCCGCGCTTCGGCCACTGAAGCCGTGCCCGAACAGCGTTTCGAAAAAGTCGCTGAAGTCCGCCGTGTCGCCGGGTGCAAAGCCGTCGCCAGGGGTCTCGAACCCGAAGTTCCAGTCGGGCGGCGGGCGGAAATCCTGCCCGTCCTTCCAGTCCGCACCCAGGCGGTCGTACGCCGCGCGCTTGACCGGGTCCTTGAGCACCTCGTAGGCCTCGCCCAGTTGTTTGAAACGCGCTTCGGCCTGCGGATCGTTGCTGACATCGGGATGATGCTTGCGTGCCTGCTGGCGATAGGCGCGCTTGATGTCCTCGGGCGTCGCGTCGCGCGGCACTCCGATGATCCCGTAGTAGTCCTTGAATTCCATCCCTGCCCTCGACGGGAGAGGCGCTTCGTGACTGGTCGGGCCGCATTGTACTCCGGTCGCCGCGCTTCACGGAGGAGCAGTCGCGAGGGTGAGACCGACTGACTCGTAATGGAGTTGATCGAAGGCGAGACGCTCGCCCGGCGACTGGCCAGGACCACTTCCGCCACGCAGCACATTCGCGTGGTGCGCCCCTCGAGCACTGTAGTAGTTTCCGGCGATGCCACTCACCCCCGGCACCCGCCTCGGCCCCTACGAGATCGTCGCCCCGCTCGGCGCGGGCGGCATGGGCGAGGTGTTCCGCGCCACGGACACTCGCCTCGGCCGAGACGTCGCAGTCAAGGTGCTGCCCCAGCATCTCTCCAGCAACCCCGAGGTGCGCGCGCGCTTCGAGCGCGAGGCAAGGACCGTCTCGAGCCTCAACCACCCGCACATCTGTACGCTGTTCGACGTGGGTCGCGAAGGCGACACCGACTACCTGGTGATGGAGTTGGTCGATGGCGAAACGCTGGCCCAGCGGCTCGCGAAGGGCCCCCTGGGGCGATCGGAGGTGCTGAGGCTGGGGGCGCAGGTCGCGGACGCGCTGGACCGGGCGCATCGGGCGGGGGTCATCCACAGGGACCTGAAGCCGGGAAACGTGATGCTGACGAAGAGCGGGGCCAAGCTCATGGACTTCGGCCTGGCCCGCGCGACCGGGCTGGCGGGACCGGCCTCGGGCAGCGGCCTCACGCACGCGGCGCTCACGAAATCGCCGACCGTCGCGGGACCGCTGACCGCGGAAGGAACCATCGTCGGGACGTTCCAGTACATGTCCCCCGAGCAGCTGGAGGGGAAGGAGGCCGACGCGCGCAGCGACATCTGGGCGCTGGG